>JADFWU010000049.1 GCA_015234045.1 Magnetococcales bacterium | reverse complement strand
TGAGCACTTTGCTGTTAGACGCGGAACGTCATTTAAAAAAAGCCCTGGATCAACTCTCCCTGTCCGATGACGCAATTGAGAAACTGAAAACCCCTAAAGCCAGCCTGATCGTCAGAATTCCGGTTCGGATGGACAGTGGTGATCTGAAAATATTTCAAGGATATCGGGTGCGCTATGACGATACCCGTGGACCAGCCAAGGGTGGCATCCGATTTCATCCCAATGTCAATCTGGACGAAGTGCAATCCCTAGCCTTCTGGATGACCTTCAAATGTGCGGTCATGGATCTGCCTTATGGTGGCGGAAAAGGCGGTATCACTGTTGACCCAAAAGCCCTTTCCCGATTTGAACTCGAACGGCTTTCACGGGGCTACATCAATGCCATCGCTGACTTTATCGGCCCGGATATTGATGTGCCCGCACCCGATGTCTATACCAATGCCATGATTATGGGTTGGATGATGGACCAGTACAACATCATCAAACGCTCTCACAACCCAGATGTCATTACCGGCAAACCCATCTCCATGGGTGGCAGCCTCGGACGAGAGACCGCAACGGCCATGGGCGCTTTCCATACCATGCAAACACTGCTTCCCAAAATGGACTATCAGGCTGAAACAACCACGGTGGCCATTCAAGGCTTTGGCAATGCAGGCTCAATTCTGGCGGGACTGCTTTTTGATGCCGGCTATAAAGTGGTTGCCGTAAGTGACTCCAAGGGCGGCATTTATCGCTCTGAAGGATTGGATATTCCCAGTGTTCGTAAATCTAAAGAAGAAACACGCGCTTTAAAAGCAGTCTACTGCGAAGGCTCAGTGTGTAGCATTCAAGATCATCAGGTCATCACCAATGAAGAGCTATTGACCCTGGATGTGGATGTACTGATTCCCGCAGCCCTGGAAAATCAAATCACTGCTGATAACGCCGACCAAGTCAAAGCACGACTGGTGTTTGAGGTTGCCAATGGCCCCACCTCCTTTGACGGAGAAGAGATTCTTCTCAAAAACGGTATCACAGTGTTTCCTGATATCCTGGTCAACGCAGGCGGTGTCACAGTCTCGTACTTTGAATGGGTTCAGAATCGTTCCGGTTACTATTGGAAACTTGAAGAGATAAATGAGCGTCTTGAAGAACGCATGGTTCGTGAATCGGAAGCGGTTTGGTCGATCATGCAGAAAAAAAACGTCTCTGCCCGTACCGCAGCCTACATCCATGCGTTGACCCGCATCAGCACAGCCATGGATGATCACGGCACCAAGTCGTTTTACTTGCAACACTAAATCACGTATATGAACAACGCTCTTTTCCTGATCTGACATCAAGAAGAGAGCGTTACACTTTTAAAAAAATCAACCAGTCCACATCTGTTTAAAGTGATCATCCATTTCCGAACAGCGCTAACTGTGATACATAATCGGACCATACTTTTATAGAATGCTTTGCTCAATTGAAGTGCCCCCTTCAGACCTGGACTCTGTGAGTCTTAACGGTCTTCAAACAGCCTGTCTATTGGGCAACACAAGTGGTTCCCAATTGGGCTTGAACTCCATTTCTGGAACGCAATGATGAACACCGACCCCATTGAACAACAGTGCGTTAACACCGTTCGCCTTCTGGCTGCTGATATGGTCAGCCAGGCAAACTCAGGTCATCCTGGCATGCCTTTGGGTGCTGCACCCATGGCGACCGTGCTTTGGAAACGCATCATGCGTCACAACCCGGTCGATCCCAGCTGGTATAATCGGGATCGGTTTATTCTGTCAGCGGGACATGGCTCTGCCTTGCTCTACGCACTGCTTCATATGAGTGGTTACGACCTCTCTCTTGAGGATCTCAAACAGTTCCGCCAAATGGACAGCAAAACCCCCGGACATCCGGAGTTTGGACACACACCCGGCGTGGAAACCACCACCGGCCCTCTGGGTCAGGGGTTTGCCATGGGTGTGGGTATGGCGTTGGCCGAACGCCGAATGGCTCAGACCTTCAATCACAGCGACTTCCTGCCTCTGTCAGACCATAACATCTATGCCATCGTCTCTGATGGTGACCTGATGGAAGGTGTTGCTGCTGAGGCGGCGTCTCTGGCTGGCCATCTCTGCCTTGGCAAAATGGTCTACCTCTATGATGACAATCGCATCACTATTGAAGGGCGCACGGATCTGACCTTCAGTGAGCAGGTACGTCGTCGCTTTGAATCATATGAATGGCAAGTATTGGAAGTGGAAAATGGCGAGGATCTGGATGCCATTGAAGCCGCTATTCTTCAAGGCAAAGCGGAAGAAGATCGTCCAACACTGATCATGGTACGCACCATCATTGGCCACGGATCGCCTAAAGCGGACACCTCCAGCATCCACGGCTCTCCTCTCAATGATGCTGATCTGGACGCAACGCATGACGCATTCAATATGCCCAAAGAGCGGTTTCATGTTTCCGCTGCCGTGCGTGATGCCTTTGCAACTGTAATTGAGCGTGGCAAAAAACAAGCTCAAGAGTGGGCCGCTAATTTGGAAGCGTTCAAAACCCGGTTCCCTGAAACCGCCGCCCAACTGACCCGCCAAAATGCAGGCGATCCCGGTACAGATTGGATCAAGTCACTGAATGAGGTAGTATTCAATGCACCAACGGCCACCCGCTCTGCCTCCGGCATGGTGCTCAATGCCATTGCTGGTGACATTCCTGCACTGGTAGGCGGTTCTGCCGACCTTGGCCCCTCCAACAACACCACCTTGAAGGGCGATGATCTGGCAGATCGGAACATCCACTTCGGCATTCGGGAACATGCCATGTCGGCCATGTGTAATGGTATGGCACTGCATGGTGGTTTAATTCCCTACTGCGGCACATTTCTCGTCTTTTCAGACTATATGCGCGGCGCAATGCGTCTGTCCGCGTTGATGGGTTCGCAGGTGGTCTATGTATTGACCCACGACAGCATCGCCGTGGGTGAAGACGGCCCAACGCACCAACCCGTGGAACATGTGGCCACTCTGCGTGCCATGCCCAACATGTTGGTATTGCGACCCGCCGATGGCTACGAAACGGCTGCGGCCTGGAAAGTGGCACTTTCCCGCAAGCAACCCTCTTCATTGATCCTGTCTCGTCAGAAGCTGCCGACACTCAAGCCTTGCAATGAAGAAGTCGCCAAAGGCGGCTATATCCTGTCTGATTGCCGTGGCACACCGGATATATTGCTATTAGCAACCGGTAGTGAGGTTCACCTGGCCATCCAAACACAAGCTGTTTTAGCGGAAGAGAAGATCCAAGCGCGGGTCATTTCCATGCCCTGTTGGGAGCTGTTTGAAGAGCAGTCACAAAGCTATAAGGATCACGTGATCCCACCGACTGTTTCCGCCCGCCTCGGCATGGAAGCAGGCAGCAGTATGGGTTGGCATCGCTGGGTTGGTCTCAATGGTGCGCTGCTCACAGTTGACCAATTTGGTTGCTCTGCTCCCGGTGGTGACATTCTGAAACGCTATGGTTTCAGCGTGGATAACGCGGTAACCCTGGCGAAACAGAATATCTCAGCCAATACGACCAAAAACGCTGTATCCGCTGAGGTTCCCAACAAGAAGAAGAAAAAAAAGAAGAAAAAAAAGTAGTCAGTAATGCCTGAAAATCAGCACTGAATAAAAGAGCCTGCCTTTGATTAGCAGGCTCTTTTTTATATTTTTCTACAATGACAAGACCGATCCCATGAAACAATCGATTCAAACGCCTGATGCACCAGAAGCCATCGGGCCATACAGTCAAGCTGTCGTACACAATGGTATGATTTTTATCTCCGGTCAGATTCCACTTGATCCCGCGACCGGACAAAGTATCGGCGCAGATATCTCCGCTCAAACCCAACGGGTCATGGAAAGCCTTGGAGCCATCCTCAAGGCGGCTGGTGGCGACTATGGCACGGTATTGAAGACCACGATCTATCTGACTGACCTCAGCACTTTTGAGCACGTCAATCAGGTCTACAGCCGTTATTTTGAGGCCCCATTCCCGGCCCGTGCAACCATTGAGGTTTCTGCACTTCCAAAAGGGGTCTCTATCGAAATTGATGCTGTTGCCACGCTTGCACGTTGAACGCAACAGAATCAACCCTACGGAAACAGGAAAAAAATCACGCGTCAATCGCTTGATTTTGCCACATATTCGATATTTTCGAAATAATTCTGCACTGTGTTCATTGTATTTTTCAGTAGAATATTTATTATTTAGCAAGACAGCTTTTCTCAAATAAATAACAAAGTATTACGTATGAGCTGTTGTCCAGTTACTTCTTGACAACTAAGAACATGTATTGATACTCAGGCAGTTATTGCTGAGAGCGTGTTTGGAAACTTGCTACGGCATGGCTGATAGCCACAGAAACAGATAATCGAAATCTGCGGATATGCAACAATGTGCCGCATGTTATTTTCGGTCTTATTTGCCAAAAAACAGCACGTTCTTAACTACGCTCAATAAGGGCCACGGAGAAGATTAATCATCCCAATCACGCAGAATATAGGTTGGTCCGAAAGGCACAAAAAAGGGGGCGCATGCCTATTATCATGTTTCCCTTTCTGAAGCGCAGCGGACGAACCAAAAAATCCGTGAATGGGATGTTTCTTTTTTCCGTAGCTCTAAGTGAGTAGATCTGCATTTTCTACAATAACGATAACGGCTCATAAATATGGATTTTGCAGACCAGGAGCGGCTATTTATAGCCAGCTCTCCTTCTGATGCTTTGCGTGCTGAACTTGTCTCAGTGGTCCAACAGGCGCGCTCTTCTCTAACCGGACTTCGATGGCTTAACGCAACAAACTATCACCTCACGTTGCGCTTTCTTGGCGAGATTACGACACAACAGCAGACCATTCTTGAAGAGGGATTAACCCGTCTGGCCGCCCGTACCCAACCAATGACTCTGGATTGGACGCGCTGGGGCGTGTTTCCAGCCCCAGCCAATCCGCGCGTTGTATGGCTGGGTCTTGGAGGTGAGACTCTTCCTGCATTAACGGACTTGGTGAAAGAGATTCGATCTATTGGTTGGGAAGATCCCATTGAACAACGGTTTCAAGCTCATGTTACCGTAGCGCGCTCGCGCCAACCTAAAAAACTATCCCGTTATCAACTGGAACGCCTTCCCCTGCCCAAACATCCTTGGTTGATTGATAAGATCACGCTTTTTTCATCCAAGTTATCTCAATCGGGCACTGTGTACCAACCGGTATTTACCAAGCCACTGATTGAGCCAGTTCGTTAACAGTTAGGGGTTACGCAGTTGCCGGTTGGAACAGGCATCAAAGCGTGTAGCGTCATTCAACGGCGTAACGCCTAAACAGTCTCTATTTCCCCCTCAAAATCAGAGCATGCGCTCACGGATAGCGCATGCTCTGAAATTTTATATTCTGTTTTCCTTCCCGTTTATGCGCTTTCTCCGTAGAAACTGTTACGCCTGTTGGTTACAGTGTTAGATGGACGGGATTTAGCTTAGGGCCACGGAAAAAATTCCACATCATCGACTTGGTATACTCAGTTCAAACAGGATGTCTACACCATGACACCGGACGGATCCGTACACGCTGACCAGAGTGTTGGTTATGGCCTCAGACAGGCCGACGACACACTGCATCAAGTAAGTACCACTTTAACGGCGATGGCTTCTCCTTGGGGAACGCCGGATGAGTGGTGGACATTGGTACGCGCTCAAATTCCTCTCCCTGCGGCCACGCTCTGTCCTGAGTGCGGTTTGGGACAACTGCTTGGCACGTTTGAAGTAACCCTGCCAGCCCGCAGTCGTCACTGGATCAAAAAAGGCCGAAAATCCAAAAAAAATGCACCGTTAAACGGCACAGATCAAGATCAACTTTTTTTGGTCGATTTTTTGGGACATACCCACCCCCTTTCAGTCAGTCCCGAACATGGTGATTTGATATTGGTGCGGGATGTGACAGCGGTTCAACACCGTTTTGAGAAGCTGCGCCATGGTGTTCAGCAGTATGAAGCGTTGTGCCGGTTTATTCAGGATGTCTATTACCGTGTTGATGATGATGGCCGGTTTCAATTTGTCAGTCCCTCCTGTTTCAATATGCTCGCTTACCGCCCTGAAGAGATCGTCAAGTTTTCCATGGGCGATATCTGCGCCACAACAGAGTATTGGCAGGAGTTGCAGGACATTTTACAACACACGGATATGGTGTGTGATTTTGACATCGTAGCCCTATGCAAAAGTGGTCGCCGCATTCCGGCGACTCTGAGTGCCCATGTGGTGCGCGATCAACATGGCCATCGAATGGGCATTGAAGGCATATTGCGCGATATTTCTGAACGGGAACAGCTGGACACCGTTCTGGCCGAGCGCACACGCAAGCTGCAATCAACGGTTGCAGAGCTTGGCCATCAAAAACATGCGCTGGATCAACATGCTATCGTGGCAGTCGCCAATGCCTCCGCTGACATCACTTGCCCCAACAAACAACTCGTTCAGATAAGTCGTTTTTCCAGTGAAGAACTTTCAGGTCAGAAGTTAGACACACTGTTTCGCCCGTTCCATTCCGATGTTTTTTTTAAGGAAATATGGCAAACCTTAAAAAATGGTGAAAATTGGCGCGGCAAACTGAAAGGAAAACGCAAAGAAGGACGCCCTTTTTGGTGTCAGGCGACAATCACACCAGTCTCCACACCTTCAGGTCGCCCGTTTCAGTATATTCTCGTGGCAACGGAAATTACTGACCATGTTCTGACCAAGCAGCGTTATTCAGAAGAAAAATCCTTTCTGCGCCAAGTGATAGATACGGTGGGTGATGGTGTCATGGTGGTGGACACGCAAGGCAATCTGACCATGCTCAATCCAGCTGGCGAACGTCTGTTGGGTTGGTCCGAATCAGAGTTGCTGGGCCGTTATGCGCAAGAAATCATTCACCCAGATCAAGCGGATTGTGATTTTCTATCCGTGGTTGACAGTCCGTTACAACAGAGCCTGCTCAGACGTGGTTTCCGCAATGATCACGACACGTTTACCTGTAAGGATGGCTCCACGATACCCGTTGCTTATGTGGCCACACCGCTCTACCTGAATGAAGATACTGATAATGATGGGCAATCGGGAACCGTATTGGCTTTTCGTTACATCCATGATCGTCTACAGATTATTGAAGCATTGCAAAGTGAACGAGACAGCGCTCTTGAGGGATCGCGCCTGAAGTCAGAATTCCTGGCCAACATGAGCCATGAAATTCGCACACCCATGAATGCCATTATCGGCATGAATAATCTGTTGTTGGATACCGAACTGTCACCCGAGCAGTATGAATTCGCCCTTACTGTGAGCGAGTCCGCCAACTCATTACTCTCTTTGATCAATGATATTTTGGACTTTTCCAAGATTGAAGCCGGTAAAATTGATCTGGACAGAGTGGACTTTACATTGGTCACCGTGGTTGAAAGTTCGGTGGATATTCTGGCCACGCAGGCGGCAGAAAAAGGGCTTTCCCTACTCTCCTATATTGAACCAAGCATTTCACGGGTATTGGTCGGAGACCCTGGTCGTTTACGTCAGATGTTATTGAATTTACTAAGCAATGCGGTTAAGTTCACCAATGAGGGTGAAGTGGTATTGCGGGTCATAACCCATGCTATCAATGAGAACTATGTCACCTTGAAGTTCTCGGTCACAGATACCGGTATCGGCTTGAAGGGCAAACGAAAGAAAAACAAAAACAAACAAACATTTAAGCGATTATTCAAACCGTTCACACAAGCCAATGGCCACACCAGCCGTCAATATGGTGGAACAGGGCTTGGCCTGGCGATTTCCAAACGCTTGGCTGAGTTGATGGGTGGCCGAATCGGTGTAGACTCCGATGGACCTGGTACAGGTTCGACCTTCTGGTTCAAAGTCCCATTCCGACGCTCTTCAATTTCCCGTCCACAGGACCAGGGCGAACAACCCAATATCAATCGATTAAAAGGGGTTCAAGTCGCTGCACTACTGAAATCCGGCAGTGATCAGGAAGTGATTTATAACTACCTCACGGCCTGGGGCGCGACTTGTCATTTAATCGCCGTCAATGGTGGCCCTGACCTTGACGACCAGCTAAAACCACTACGAAAAAAACTGGCTGTTGTGTTGGTGGATAGCAGTTTATTGGAGAGTGCTGAAGTCATTAACGGCATTCTGGGTCATCAACTGATTCAGAAGGAGACCCCAGTTGTCACACTGGGCTTGCCAATTGAACGCGATATCGAAGATAAACTCCGTGAAAATGGCGTATCCTATTTTCTTTACAAACCGGTTCGCCAGGCTGAATTATTGGCAACGCTATCAGGTGAAGACCCACCAACAAAGAAAAGCGATTCAAAATCTAACTCTTCTTTCATTGTGCCGGCGGTAAGCCGTCAAGGAACTCAGGCCAAACAAACGCTTTCCATTGGCGATACGCCGGTAGAAGATGCCCTCAAAGCCATGGAAAGTGGTCGTTTGATTCTTTTGGTAGAGGATAATATCGTCAACCAAAAAGTTGCCAGCATGCAGCTTAAAAAACTTGGCTATGCCGTCCACATCGCTCCCAATGGCAAAGAGGCTGTCAGTGCGGTCTCGCGCATGCCCTATGACATGGTTCTGATGGATTGCCAGATGCCTGTGATGGACGGATTTGAAGCCACTCAGACCATTCGGAAGCTGGATGTTGAGGCCACTCGACATATTCCAATTATTGCCATGACCGCAAACGCCATGAAAGGCGATCGTGAACGCTGCATTAACGCGGGCATGGACGACTATCTGAGCAAACCGGTTACACCGGATGAGTTGGAGAAAAAACTGGCCTATTGGATACCGCAAAGTGCAGACGCATCACCACCGATTGAGTTGGTTCAACTCCGACAGCTATTCGGTGCGGATGATGATGTGATCCGAGAACTACTACTCCACTTTCTACCTTCTGCCCGTGAAATCTTGGAAAATCTTCAAGAAGCCATCCGCCAAGAAGGTGTCAAACGCATGATTGATGTAAACAGCGAACTGAGAGGTGCCTGTTCGAACATGGGCGCATCACGTCTGGTTCAACTGAGCCGGAAAATGGAACGCGCTGTAACGGTTTCCAACTGGGATGAAGTACGAGAGACAATGACCATGATGAGCCATTCGTTTCAACGCTTGGAAACGTTTGTTGAAGACTTTTAGAAAAAGCAACGAGCTGTTTTAATGAGAGCGAATCCAATACCTACATCAGCTACCCCATGTCTCAACAGCGGCCATTAATGCGGCTTTTTTGATTGGCTTAGTCAAATGAAAATCACAGCCTGCATCCAAGCTTTTTTTCTCATCTCCGGCCAGTGCATGTGCTGTCAATGACAAGACAGAACAACGCGCCCGCCCCTGTTGCGTTTCCCACGCTCTGATTGCGCGTGTGGCATCGTAGCCATCCATAATCGGCATCTGCATATCCATCAACACCAGATCATAATCCCCTTTTTTAAATGCTTCGAAAGCCTGTTCACCGTTTTCAGCCGTATCAACATGATGCGGTGTTTTTTTCATAAAGCTTTCAATCAACAACAGATTATCCGGTGAATCATCAACCAAAAGAATCCGTTTGCCCACAATTTCATCAACAGGCTCTTGCACAACCGGTTCAGCATGCTGTGTTTGGCAATTTACGATACTTTGTAGCGCGTCTCTCAACGCCATATACTTAATCGGTTTATACAGCTGCCTGTTCACACGGGCATCAACACCATCCTGTCCAGCACAGAGCGCAATCACAGCAGGGAGAGCGACATTACTCTCAAACAAGGAGTCAATATAAGCGCGTCGTGCCAGAATCACCGCAGGGTCAAGGGGATCATCGCCTTTTAATAATGCCAAAGCTGCATGTGGTCCATCTACATGAACGACCCTATCGATACCCATCTGATTTAAAATATCTCTCAATGCATTGAAACTACCCTGATGATGCTCCACCACCAATACCGGTTTCTCCTCCAGCATCACCTCTGTTTCATGCGCCTCAACATCCCGACAATCAAATGGGATCACACAACGGAATGTACTACCCTCACCTTCCACACTCTCAACAGACAGTGTTCCGCCCATCAATTGGCTCAGCTGTTGTGAAATGGACAGTCCTAGCCCCGTACCGCCAAAACGGCGTGTCGTTGCGGAATCAGCCTGAGTAAATTTATCAAAAATCGCCTGTAATTTAGACGCGGGAATACCAACGCCAGTATCCTTCATGGTAAATTCCAACAGTGACGTTCCAGGCTCGGACGCAGGTAAACTCTTAATCATCAAAGAGACATCACCCTTTTCGGTAAACTTGATGGCATTGCCCAATAGATTGAATAAAATCTGGGTCAATCGAACCGAATCACCATAAAGATAGCGCGGTGTCTGTAGACAAATATGACAGACAAATTCCAAACGCTTTTCACGCGCTCTGACTGCCAAAACATCACACAGATTTTCTACGGTTTCATGCAGTTGGAAATCGGCCTTATCCAACACCAAACGACCTGATTCAACTTTGGCCAGATCCAACACATCACTGATCAACTGCAACAAGGTATTGCCAGCCGCATTGCATACTTGAACATAGCGCCTGGCCTCTTGATTTGGCAGATCCATTTCAGCTAACAGATCTGTCATACCAATGACGGCATTGAGTGGTGTGCGAATTTCGTGGCTCATATTGGCCAGGAACTCACTCTTGGCCTGGTTAGCCGCTTCGGCCTCATGCTTAGCCAACTTAAGCGCCAGCACCGCTTGTTTCTGTTCGGTCATATCAATACCGATACCCCAATATGTCCATCCGGGAATCGGAAAACGGTGGGCGATATTGAACCAAATGATGTTCCTTACCTCACCTTTTTTACAGATCAGAGCCCACTCCTGCTGCTCTGGCGGCGCATCACCATGCCATGAACTGAGCACTTGATCCCGTTGTTTCTCATCCGGGCAGAGATATTCCATCACTTCCGGCTTGCCCAACACCTCACCAGCTGTGAATCCGGTAATTTTCTCACTGGCGCGATTCCAACGAATAATGCGGTTATTCGCATCAAACGCAATCATCATCACCGGCATATTCTCGACCACCAAGCGCAAGCGTTCCTCACTTCTACGCAAAGATTCCTCAACCTTTTTACGTTCAGTAATATCCTGGATAGTACCAATTTGCTGCTTCAACTTGCCTTTTTCACTGACAACAGGCTCTGACTGCACAAACAGTGTATGAACCTGTCTACCAACATCGTGGATGCGATACTCCATATTCACGGAATCAGATTCAGCGGAAAGAATATGATCAATCAATGTCTGGCCGACATCAATATCATTGGGATGGATATGTGATTTCCACAATGCCAATGTCGGTGTCATGGATTGGGGTTCGTACCCGAAGATACGAAACACTTCATCCGACCAGGATAGAACCTCATTTTTGGAATTCCAGGACCAATGGCCCAAATGGGCAATAGTCTGAGATTGTGCAAGATGCTTTTGACTGTTTTTCAGCGCTTTTTCAGTACTCTTACGCTCTTCAATTTCTCGCAGCAGGCGTTGATTGGTCTCCCACAATTCAGCAGTACGCTCACCGACCCGACTTTCCATCTCCTGATGAGCAACCTGTAACGCCTTTTCAGAACGCACTCTATTTGTGATATCAAAGTCGGTGCCCACGACACGAACCGCATTACCAGTGCTATCGCGCATCACTTTGCCGCGTACCAGAAACCACCGAAATGATCCATTTTTATGCACCATACGATGCACGATTTGAAAATCGTTATCCTCACGTAACGGCAACATCCGTGCTTTACGCCGCACATCATGCAAATCTTCAGGGTGGATATGCTCCATCCAACCCTGAAGTGTATTTTCCACTTCATGCACCTCATAACCAAGCAGGTTCTTGAGTATGGGATCAAGATAGAGCGAATCAGTTGTCAAATCCCAATCCCAGACACCGACCTGTCCGGCCTGGGTGGCAAACGCATAACGCTCCTCACTGGCTTCAATACGCCGCATAATGGGCGTACTCATTTGATAAAATAGAAATGTGCCGGCGAGAATAACGATTAATGAGATACCGGAGACAGCTAACACAGCTTCAACAAATGGTTGCTGAACCTCCGTCAAATCAATAGCTGTAATGATACCCACGCCTAGAATGGGCACCGGCTCCAACGCAGCCAATACGGTTACGCCACGCTGATCAGTGCCAACAAATGTGCCCGACTCACCAAGCAATACACGCCGTACCGGCTCTATTATCGGTAGATCAATCGGCAGAATGATTCTCTCTTGAATGCTCGCACCACTACGATGACTGAGCAGAAGAACAATCTCATCACCAACCTGACTCACCAACATGAACGCGCCGGTTTTACCAAATTCATTATGGTGTTCATGGGAATCACGAATCTGCGCCAAAGTGGCAGCACTGGCCCAATGCACGTTATTCGCTTTGGAAGAGGAAGTGGATTGAATCAATTTGGCATGTTCAATGTTGGAGCGGGCCATGGACTCAATCAAACTTGATTGAGTCTGTGCCATTTCGATCAGGCGAACGCGCTGCTGATGAAAAGCTGTGCGATATAGGATGGTTATGGACACACCACCGATGATCACCGCCACAAGGGTCATGATCAGTATCAGCAGTAATATCCGTTTTTTCTCGCCCATTACTCTCTGTTTCCAATCTGTTTTCCGACCCAGGTTTTGATAATCATACCACCATGTCGGTTATGATTGTGCATGTTTTATCACGCTAAAAGGCCAAATCACGTCTTTTCTGTCATCTCCTTAGCTGTCACTTTCCTGACAATGCCAAACAGCCATTCTACACCCTTTCTCATCATCATATTTATTCACCATACAATCAATGCATTATAAAATAAAAACAATCAGGCAAAGAATTTGCATAACCACTATTGAATCTCTCTCTTCAACAGCCTTGAAGAGGCTTTATTAAGATTGAAACGTAAGGAGTTGGCCGTGACGGTTAAACGCATTGGAGATATCCGCGCCTTGAAGCGGGCGGTAGCTACTCTAGCTCTCTGTAGCGGGCTGGCCGTCGGCAGTGCTGCCCTTGCCCAGAACTCTTCGGATTCCTGGACTCAGTGGATGCTGAATCAAAGCCCTCAATACTACACCGTGCAGATGATGGGATCGCCCAATCGTCAGGATGTTGCACGCTATGTCCATCAAAGCGGCCAGATGAATAATATGGCCGTGGTGGCTGATGTGCGTAATGGTCAGCAGTGGTACTCCGTAGTACAGGGTGTCTATCCTGACCGTAATCAGGCCCAGCAGGTGATCAACAGCAATCCTGGAAACTGGCCCAAAGGGTATGAACCTTGGCCACGTTCGGTGAGTTCCATTCAAAAGGCATATCAAGAACGGCGTGTATTTTCCATCGTACCATCTCCGAGCCAGCAAGACCGATCTGATCCGCCAACACAACGAAGCTCACAACAGCCTGTACCCGCTCAAGCACCGGCTCCAGCGCCACAGGCAACGGTCTATGCCGGCCCATCAACGCCAACCCAATATGGCAATGGCTATGTTGTCACCGGCTCTCAAGCAGGATCAACACCTCAATCAGCGACCCATCAGGCACCGGCCTATATGGCTGCGGCATCACAGGCCCAACAAGCCCCTGCGCCCAACATGAACCAGGAAAGCGCCTACCGTTATGGTCATCATGGTATGGCGACCGAGTCGAATGGCAAATGGTTTATGGGTGCTGGTCTTGGTCTGACATTGCCGGGTCGTGACGGGGATGACATCACCAGCGATGTCAGCAAAGCGGGCTATTCAGGCGTTAAATTTCAAACCGATGATGTCGGTATGGGCGGTAAAGTATTTGGTGGCTATCGCTTTAACGAAAACCTGGGATTCGAAGTGGGCTATGTCCATCTAGGTGAACGGGAATCCACCTTCTCAACGGCACCGGACAACACCACCTTTACAAAAACCGCTGCGTCACTCCATCCGCTGACCGCCCATGGTGGTTACGCTGAAGGGGTTGTCACAGCCCCTTTCCGTGCCCTCTCTTTTTATGGAAAACTGGGTGCTTTCGCCTGGACAGGCTCCACTGAAATTTCCAATAATGCTGGCAGAACCACAACCCGTGACTCAAATGGGGTGGACCTGGTCTACGGCGCTGGCGCACAATATAATCTCGGTGCTGGTTATGGCACGCGTGTAGAGTGGGAACGATTCTCAGTGGAAGACGAAGATATCAACCTCGTTACCCTCGGGCTGGAAGCCACATTTAAATAATCTTGCCACGCCTCCTCCTATTGCCATGCCGGAGCGTGGCAGTAGGAGGTGTTTTATGAGTGTTCTGCTCGAATTTTCCATGACCCCCTTGGACAAAGGGGAAAGCGTTTCTAAATATGTTGCCCGCTCATTGGATATCATCGACAAGAGCGGCCTACCTTATCGTCTTGGTCCGATGGGCACATGCCTGGAAGGCGAGTGGCACGAGGTGATGGATGTGGTGCGTCAATGCCATGAAAAAATGCAGTCCGACTGCGACCGCATTACCATCTCTGTTAAAATAGACTCACGCAAGAACAAACAAGGCCGTCTGACCGGCAAAATTGAAAGCGTGGAAAAACGGCTTGGACGCTCGGTTAAGTCCTGAACTATTTTTGGCCCTTTCCTCTCAACAGTGAAGACAAATACCATGACTACGATTGTCTACAAAGATGGTGTTTTGGCTACCGACACATTGGTAGTGGTCACCAACAATAGCGAAGACCCTGGCATGACGGACAAAATCCGCACAGTCATGCCACCGTCTCTGCGCGTTCGGCGCGCCATATTGCCCTCCGGCGGCAAACTGGTTATGTCAGAGGAAAGCGATTGGGTTTTTGGTGTCTCTTGTGATAGTCCAGGTGGATTTGATCGAGTACGCTATATTCTCAGTCAAGTAACTGTTGGTGATTGGACCGATGCCGCCTTTATTGACGCTTTGGCGGGAGAAACGCTTGATCCAGCCACATCAATCATTGGTGTTCATCGTGAAACACTCGAAGTATGCTTCTACAAACGCCGCACCAATAAAGGCGATGATGCAAGCATCTTTAGGCGCGGCTTGAAACCTGACCGCCCTTACGCGCTGGGATCAGGTAGTTGGGAAGCCATGATGTCCATGACCGCTAAAAATTGTGATGCCAAACGGGCCGTTCAATTGGCATGTGTGAATGACTTAACCTCAGGTGGCGGCGTGTACTGGTTGGATGTACAGAGCGGCAAGGATGGCACGCTCTCTTGTCCAAGGAATCCGTCTCCAGAGCAGCAAGATATGATGCACTGAGTGAAATACCAACAAAATGGCCACGACTCCAGAACCACAAAAAATCACCAGAAATATTCCATTGAGCCGTGCTGCCAACTGCCGGTGTGATAGCAAAACCGAAAATATTCTCAGACAATTATCAGGTGTTGATACTGTTACGATCACTCGAAACAGCGTTAAAATCTGTTATGATCTAAAACAGATTCAGCTGGTAAAAGTAATACAAACATTAAACCAACTGGGGTATCCACCGTCAAACAGTGTGTGGACTCGAATCCGGTTGGCTGTGGCCCGGTTTACTGAAAAAAATGCCTTGGATAACCTGAACCATACGCCGCACTGTTGCAGTAAATCTCCTAAATAACCATTCATCCAGTGTCACCCCCTTTCAGAGGCATACAATGACCCGATCCACGCGGGATAAAAACCGATTCGGTCAACATATCCAAACCGATATTCCCGATGATGCGCCGCTTGCCGATCGCCCCGGCCATAAGCTACGTACATCAAATACCATTGTGGATCGCCAAGCCCTCTCCAATCAGTCCAAAGAGACCCTCCAACCCGTCACCTTTGAGGACCAAACCGGTTTCATTCGCATGGTGGATGAAACCGAACCGGAAATACCCAATCAATTCACTGGCCCAAGCTTCAGAAATAAAAAAGAAAAATTCCGCTTCGATGGTCACAAAATGCTGCATCATCTTGATCGGGTGCAGGCGTGGCAGAAAGGCGAACGGTTTGCACCGGTTCATATTGACATGGGCCTGACCAAATTCTGTAACACCGCCTGTATCTACTGCTATGCCGTGGTACAGAACATGACCCGTGGTGTGATGATTCAACGGGATGTTCTGTTACGCTATATTGAGGATTGTGGCAAACTTGGCGTAAAATCCATCGGTTTTATCGGTGATGGTGAGCCCACCCTGAATCCCGCACTCTATGATGCGACTGTACGCGCCAATAAATGCGGTGTAGACACCGCCATGGCAACCAATGGGTTGCTGTTGGATATGGATCGTGCTGAAGATCTGCTCAAAAACATGACCTTCATCCGAATCAACCTCTCCGCGGGCACGCCAAAAGGCTTTCAAAAAGTCCATCAATCGCCAGAAAAGAATTTTGACCTACTGGTAGAGAATATCCGCCATTTGGTCCGTATTCGACAGGAAAAGGGCTACAAATGCACTATTGGACTGCAAATGGTCCTGATTCCAGAATGCTTTGATGAGGTAATTGCCGAAGCAGAACTGGGTGCTGAACTTGGCGTTGACTATTTTGTCATCAAACAGTGTGCGGATTCAGAATACCGTGAACTCGGTGTCTGTTATGAGGATTACCGCAACGTCACTGAAATCCTACAACACGCTGAGGCGCTCTCCACTCCGAACTATGTGGTTCAAGCCAAGTGGAACAAAATCAGTGCGGCAGACGAAACCCCGCTCTATCGGCATGGTGTTCGAAAATATGATGTCTGCTACGGCACGCCGTTTTTATCGCAGATATCCGGCAATGGCAAAGTCTATCCCTGCGGACCATTTTACAATAAGGATCGGTTTCTTATCGGCGATCTTCATGAGGAGTCATTCTACGATATGGTGATGGGTGATCGATATTGGGCCGTTCATGATGACATTGCACGCTCTGTGGATGTGCATAAGGATTGCGCCATCGGTTGCCGACAGGACTATATCAATAAATTTCTTTGGGATTTGGCCAATCCACCCGATCACGTGAATTTCATATAATTAAACCGCACCAACTTAGAAAAACGTAGTTTCTAAAACTGGTTGGAGTGCAGAGGGAGGCTGTGCCGCCTCTGCCGGGTGTGGGCAACGCCCACATTAAACGAAATGGCGCGTTAGCATACGGAGCATTTTTTTGCGCAAAGCGCGGAAAATGCGTAGCGCCGTGGCTCGAAGAGCCACACAATTGGAGACTCATAGGGCCGACTTCATATGCGGGCCAATTTCATTATTTACAGTCATTTCGATCCGAAATCAGACAATGAACCACAACCTGAGTGGAAGCCCTGGTGATGTTTTTGCGCCGCTTTGTGATATGCGAAACAGATCATTCAGAGCAAAAACATCACCAGGGCTGGAACGGCTGACTGTTCAAATTTCAGACGAAACACCTATAATTGAAACAGTGTACAAACTACTCTTTTTTGGGATAGCCAAACTTCGGATCAAGTTTCAGGCGATTGATAAGCAACCATTGATAACGCTCATCGGTTTTTCTAATAGATGTCTTGATCTCGCCCTGGTTCTTGATCATCTCCCAAACATTCTTACCCAGAGAGCGCAACGCCATGATCTTGCCTTTTTTATTGACGATCTCCAGGGCAACCATTTTCTGTGCGGTTGGGGATGTACCAAGGCGGCTATAGGATTTTTCCAACAATTCGGCATCTCTGTGCCTGATAATACCACCTGCAATCAACTGAGCAGTCATCGAGTCGGTTTTGACACGACGACAGGCACTGGCCAGCAAACTACGCCGACTGGGCTCACGTGCAACCTTGTAGACCAACTGGGCCGCGACAATTTCTCCAGCCTCAGTGCTGTCACTGACATATTTTTCCAATACCGAGACCAGAGACGGCGTATCAACCATCTTGACCAACCGAACAATCAAAATAGCCATTGCCTTGTCATTCTTACGACAGTTGCCCATCGCGCGGACCAAAGGCTCGACAATCACTTCTTTCCGATTGACCAAACCCGTTGCCAGGATCACTGTGCCCGGTGACATATCCTCAATCAGATTCATAGCTTCAAGAATCTGCTCCATGGAACCTTTGCCAATCACTTCCATGGCCCAGGACATTTCGGCTTCCGGTTGATCCCGAGGCGATGAAGCGATAGCACGCAACACATGGTTCACCGTGCCCTGATCTGCCACGGCCTGCGCCAAAGACTTCATTGCCTGGGGTGAGCAGGTGGAATATTTCAGTGCTTCAATAAGCGGGTTAACACCCTTGCGGGAAATAATACCATGCACCAGCGCATTAACCAGTTGCACATCATCTTTCACCTTGCTCAACGCTTCCACCAGGTGAAAAGATTTGACATCCGGATGCTTGAGAATCGCAGCAATGATTTGCCGTATTTGGGTCTCATCTTCACGAACAGAAGGGATTGCCTCAATCATAGTAGGCAGATCGCGTGATTTGATTACAGCAGCCACATCCACCTTGGGACCACTTCGCCCCTGATTGAATTTATCTTCATCCTCAATAATCTCAGGTTCTTCATCTTCTTTCTCTTCAGCAGCAGTAAATCGACTGGAGAGAATTTTCTCTGCATGATTGGAGTCGTTACCGAGGTTTTCTCCAAGCATTTTACGAATTTCTTCAAGCTCGTTTGCAGAGTATTTATCACGGTTGGAGGACATTGCTTACCCCTCATTTGGTGTGTTGACACCAGGATGAAACCATTATCTGAATTAATATGCACGAATGGCGTTCAAGCCACCCTACCCAAAAATTAAAGTATGCCACAAAATATCCTCTATAAACCAGTATGGAAAAAAAGGGGCTACCAAACTTGGCCACAAGATGGTAAACAAACCCTATTCCAGTTCATTTTCAGATTGTTGACCCATCAGATAATAAGGCGAATACCATGAGCGACTCAGTCCCTCAACCCACCGTGCTCACGGATGATCTCACCGATGCCCTGCGCGATCACTATTTAACCAGTCAATTCCTGGCTGTAGATACTGAAACATTAGGACTCAATGTCCATCGTGACCGCCTATGCGTTGTGCAAATGTGTGATGAATCGGGCAAAATTGCCGTGGTACAAATTAAGAATTACAACGCCCCGAATCTTAAACAAGTGCTCGAAGCGCAATCGGTTGAGAAAATTTTTCACTTCGCTCGCTTTGATATCGCCACATTACGTCACTGGCTGAATATCGATGTTAAACCGATTTTCTGTACCAAAATCGCTTCACGTCTGGCCCGGACTTATACCGGTGGTCACAGCCTGAAATATCTGGTGGAAGAATTTCTCGGCATTCAGCTGGATAAAATGCAACAATCCTCCGATTGGGCAGCGGATACGCTCTCTCCCGCCCAGATAGGCTACGCCGCTTCTGATGTTATCCATCTTGTGGAAATCCGTCAGCGTCTTATCAGCATGCTGGAACGTGAAAACCGGTTGGAACTTGCGCAAGAATGCATGAACTTCCTATCCAGTCGCGTTTCACTGGATCTAGCGGGATGGGGTGAAGAAGATATCTTCGCCCATCACTGATTATGGAACTCTCAGGTAAAACAGCTCTGATAACCGGCGGTGCCAAGCGCATAGGTGCCGCCTGTGCCATTGCCTTGGCCAAACAGGGTGTTGATATTGCCCTGCACTATGGACGCAGTGCAGAGGCGGCTGAGACACAGTGTGACCGTTTACGTGGATTGGGTGTCAATGCCTTTCCATTCAGCGCCGATCTTTCTGATGCTTCGGCCTGCCAGACACTGGTTGATCGGGCCAACCAAAAGATGGGCTTGATCTCTATCTTGATCAACTGTGCGGCAATTTTCGAACGCGGCAGCGTCAAACAGACCAGCCTGGAGAATTGGCAACGCCATCTGGATATCAACCTCACAGCGCCCTTTCTTCTGCTGCAAGCCTTTGCCAATCAGTCAGCATGGTTGCCCAACGGTGAACCGCCTCAGGTACAAGGCAAGGTAATCAACTTCATTGATCAGCGCATCACTCGACCTCAACCCGGTCATCTGGCCTATACCACGGCAAAAAGTGCGCTTTGGGCAGTCACACAAATGGCCGCCAAAGAGTTAGCGCCCGCCATTCATGTCAATGGCATTGCGCCAGGCCCTATTCTGCCCGCACCCGATGCCAATACCGAAACGTTTGAAAAAATCGCCCGTGCAACGCCATCCGGTCGGCCAGGTGGACCAATAGATATTACAGAAGCACTGCTTTTCCTTTTGAAACAAGACTATATAATCGGTGAGATTTTGCGGGTGGATGGCGGCGAGCATTTATAATATCCTTAGTCCATTCAGTTTGGCCCACCCTGTGATAGATAGAATATCTTTTGCCAGTACTGTTGTTTTATTTGCCGACCTTAACTTCACCCTGCTACACCATGAAAACCGATGGTACGTTTTGAGGTCAGAGGGTGAAAACATGATATAACCTCTTTAAATAAGGTAAACGATTAATCATGTCTGATATTGACCGGATATTTATTAAGGATCTTCGACTGCGCTGCATCATCGGCATTCGGGAATGGGAGCGAAAAACCCTACAGAATGTGGTGATCAATCTCACCCTATCGGTTGATCTGGCCAAAGCAGGTCAGAGTGACGACATTGACGATACCGTCAACTATAAAACCCTGTGTAAACGCATCATCTCCATGACCGAAGCGTCACATTTTTTCCTTGTGGAAGCATTGGCTGAAAAAATCGCTCAGATCGCACTGGAAGATGAGCGTATCCATGCGGTAGAGGTCCAGGTTGAAAAACCCGGCGCACTGCGATTTGCCGACTCGGTGGGTGTCATTATTGAACGTAAACGCGCTGAATGATCCATGACTCAGCCAGTATTGATCGCCTTTGGTGCCAATATTGATCCGCTGGTTCATATCAGACAGGGTTTGCAGAAACTGCATCAGCACCTGGGTATTGAAGCGATTTCCAAAGTGTATCGCACCACACCGGTAGGCAATCTCGACCAACCGGATTTTCTGAATGGTACGGTCCATCTCAGAAAAGGTCTGCCCCCCGGGCAGCTCCGCGATCTATTACGTGATATTGAGGCCGGCCAAAATCGACGCCGCCAAGCTGACCCAAATGCACCGCGCACACTGGATCTGGACATTGCCTTACTGGGCAATATGGTAGTCAATAACCGTACAACCACCATCCCAGACCCGGATATTCTTACCCGACCTTTTCTGGCTATTCCACTGGCCGAACTGGCTCCAACGCTGATACATCCCATTGAGAAGGTCTCACTGATTGAAATTGCCCAACGCTTTAGCACCCCCCCCATCGGTATGGTTTTGGATAGTGAGGCTACCCGTCTGATTCAATCGTCAATTCCACCAGGGTAATATCATCGCTAAACTCTGCCTGACCAGTAAAAGCCTTGATGGGATCAAGCAAGGTTTCTAAAGGTTCATGATTGAGTGTAACCAGGGTTTCACTCAATCGTGTCATCCCATAGAGTTCTCCATCGTGGTTTTTCTCTTCAATCAAACCATCGGAATAGAGAAAAATCCGATCCTCCGGTTCAACTGATCGGCTGATAAAATCCGTTGACGTTAACGGCACATCCAAAATACCCAAAGGCGGCAGCGTAGAACTTATGGATGCCTGCAATCGACCCTGTCGAATAATCTGACCATCCGGCAGACCGGCATTGAGCGTTGTCACAGTTTTTCTATCTGGTGAAAGCTCAAGAAGACCGGTTGCCATAAAGATATTGACCGGCAGATTGCGACACAGCACTTGATTGATTTTATCCAACGTTGTCAATACCGCTTCATCCTGTGCAGCGGCTTCGTTAAAGATATGTGCCACCAATGGACCCGCAATGGCAGCTGGCAGACCGTGGCCGGTGAAGTCCCCCAACAAAACAAGCTGACGACCATCGGGACACTGGTTAGAGAGCAGAATATCACCGTTGGTATTTTCCAAAGAAGCGATCAGATAACGCAAACGGACAGCGTCAAACGCTTGAGTATCACGCATTTTCTGAATGATGGTTTCAATGGTATGGCGCTCTTCGTTCAATAGATTATTGGACAACTGCAACGCTGCTTTTGCATCACGCAGAGCAAGATGGGTCCGTACACGCGCCAACACCACTGGTGGACTGAACGGCTTGTGAATGTAGTCTACCGCGCCCATTTCCAGACCTTGGATCTCATCCTCAACCTGTGTTCGTGCAGTGACGAAAATTACCGGAATATCGCGGGTCTTGCTGTCAGCCTTTAATCGACGACACACTTCATAACCATCCATGCCCGGCATCATGATATCCAATAGGATTAAATCCGGTTGTGGCTCCGACTGGGCAATAGCCAGCGCCCGTT
>JADFWU010000048.1 GCA_015234045.1 Magnetococcales bacterium | reverse complement strand
GTCAGTAGTAGCACGGATGGAAGGTGGAAAAACTATGCCCAGCTTGAAAACACTTTTCCGTTTTGCAAAAGCGACAGGAACCAAGCCTGTGATTAATCTTGTACCGATTTAGTGCGTCTACACAGCCTATTCCACCCCTTTCACAACCGGTCTAACATGGTGTAACCACGGTGCAATGGTTTATATCTCTAGCATAAAACCGTAATTTGAGCAGAATATACTGTAACTCTCGTATATTATCTTATTATCCCGAGCAGGAAAATATAGTGCTTTCAATTGAATAGCGTACATGTGACGATAAAATCGACCAACCCCACAGGAAGTCATCATTCCAACGAACATGAGAATCCATAAAGGCGCACGCTGCCCCTCGTCAATACACTGTATGCACTGCATTGGGCATCAAAACGTCTCTATTTTTCACTCTTCAGACAGTATCTTCTGAATTAGTGCCTCTTTTGCTTTAACATCCTCCATCAACCCTCTAATCCGGTCGGCCTCACAGGATGCTTGTAGAACACTGACAGAGTGGAGATCCTGATGATATTTTTGCGCCGCTTTTGATATGCGAAGCAGATCATCAGAGCAAAAATATCACCAGGACCGGAACGGCTGGACATTCAACTCTTAAACGAAACCACAATACCTACTCACCAGGATAAAGCGGCGCTAACCCGTCCTTCTTACCTCCGCTCTTTTCTGACCGGCTTTTCTTCATGCTGGAAATCGCTTCCCAAACCTTTTCGCCTTGCCAATTACTATCTCCTGCCTGACCACTATAAAGCGCAGCACCCAAGCTTTGCAGCGCCTGTGTAAGCGGCTCACCAGTCCGCATGGACAATGCACCCAGGCTCAACGGTGGATCTTCCGGCCAAAAAGCCTGCCCCCAAACCAACAGCGCTTCTTTTAGCTCTCGCGCTTGCTGACCTCGGCACGCCTCTTTAAGCCGAGCTTCCGCCTGAATCAGGGCTTTTTTATCAATTGTACCGATGGCTTTTGCACGGGGCTTAACTGGCCCCGTTTTATAGCGGCGCTGATGCCAAAGCAGATAGAGCGACAACACCCAACCCAACGCACAAATCAACGCCACATAAGGCCAATAACCAGGCGTGTTGATCTCCTTGGTTATCACCTTCTGATCCTCTGGCGTTTCGGTGGGCTTATCCTGATTGGGTAAAATAATCTGTTGTGGCGGCTGGACCGGCTGGACCATGGCGGTTTGCGGTTGATTGACCGCTGGTATCACCTCGATCACTTCGGCTGGAATCTCGGTAGTTTCCAACTGATTTGTTTGCAGATTCCACCAACTTAATGCCATGGCTGGCAGTGTGATTGATCCCGCTTGAGCCGGTATGATGGCGATCTTTTCCTGTCGAATGCCAGTGATACCCGATGCGGAGGGACGATCCTCCAGTACCGGTTGATCGGGAAACCCTTTCAATCCATCCGGCAAATCCGGCATCAAGGCTGGCAATTGAGCAGCGGTCAAACCTTCCGCCTGTACGGTGATGGTTCTGGTAACCGGTTCGCCAACCTGGAAACGCGGTTGTTTCGCACCCGCTCCGCCGGGCCAATGAGCGGTTAATTTCAGGACATTTGCCGGAAGCCAGGGTTGGCCTTGAAGCACCATTGGAATCGGCTGTACATCCAATTCTATGGGATCAGACATCACCCGATGAATTGATCCCGAACGTCCAAAAGGATCAAACATACTGGCACGCCGATTGGTTACGACTCGGCCTTTGAACTGCATCGGCGCGATACTGAGTTTTCCGCTCTTCTGTGGGAATATGACGTATTTTCGCTCGGTTACCCGGTAATTACGATTGCCTATTGATGTGTTAAAGGTGTGATCATCGCCCAACTTCTGCACAACCGCTTGAGTGCCATCAATTTCTGGCTCATTCAAAGAAGCTTCTGCCAACTCAACCCGGCGAAACAGCCGTACCGTATACAGTACTTGAGATTGTACATAGGGCTTTTCAGGATCGGCCTGAACAGTCACAAAAATCTCTTCACCACCTTTGCCGCTCTTTGCCTTCTGGGCTGGCAACACCTCGAGACGCAGTGCAGAACTATACTCTGTATCAAATAGAATCGGCGGAATCATGAATGATCCAGCCTTTTTCGGCATCAAAGAAATGGTCCAGATAATCGCCCGGCTCATGCTGCCGTTGGTGATCTGAATATTACTTCTACGGCTCTGATTGATAATCTCAAAATAGTCATTAAGCACGCTGAAATCAGGATCAACATCCACATCCTGATCCGCACGAAATGTCAGACTGAAGGACTCATTGAGATGAATGGGACTGCGGTCTACAGTAACATCAACCGCACTAAACGCACTCTCAATACTGACGAGCCAGCACAATAGCGCTATCACCACCACCATCATATGTCGCATGACTACCATGGTTTGCCTCGGTTATCCGATTGCCGATTTCTATTTTGATACTGATAAAGAAACTTCCGCCGTAACAACCCGCCTGGATCATCAGGAATCCGCCGTAACCACTGCTCAGTGGCTTGTGCCTGCTCCTGTTCCTGAGCCGTCATGCTGTCATCCGGTTTGGCCATTTGCTGAACGGTTTCCGAGTCATCCGCCTGCTGTTCTGCTTCGGACTGCGCGTGTTGAAGCCGTTTCATACCCTCTTCGGATGCCTTTTGTTCAGGCGATTTCTCAGCATTTGCCAGTGAGGCATCTTCGGCATCCTGTTCGGCACTCTTTGCCGAGTCCGCCTGTTTGGACGCACTTTTTTGATCCGATTTCTCCGCTGATTCAGAGTCACCGGATTCACCACTCTCAGACGATTTCTGATCCTGACTCTGATCACCTGATTGTGACTTATCGCCCTGTTGACCCTCACCCTGTTGATCTTCGCCAGACTCTTTGTCACCGGATTGATTTTCTTGGTTTTCACCACCTTCCGGTTGCTTCAGCTGTGCTTTGACCAGATCAAGATTATGCTGTGCATCCGCATGGTCCGGCTGACGCTTCAACGCCTCCTGATAAGAGGCTAACGCCTCTGGCAATTTGCCAAGCCGTGCCAGCGCATTGCCTCGGTTATAGTGTGCTTCTGCATGATCAATACCATCCAACGATTCAAGCGCTTTCTGATACTCACCGGCTTTATGATACGCCGCTGCCCGCCACTCTGGATCATCAAACCGCTGTGCAGCCTGATCCAGTGCGCCTTGCGCCATCAGCGCCGCACCCTGTTGATCCGGCCTCTGCCAAAGATTCGACCATTCAAATGCCTGCCCAGATTGCGGCATAATGAGAAACAATCCCGGCAATAGCACCAACAATCCCCGCCGAAACCAAGGTATCATCAACAGCAAAATCACCGGCACCAACCAAAATCCCTCTTCCTGCCAGATATCCGCCTGTACATCAGTCTGTTCCGTCTGTTCAGTATCAAACACCCGTCCATCCATACTGCCCAACAAACGATCAAGATCCGTATCCGCTGCTGTTAACGGATGAAACAGACCACCACCCATCAGCGCCAATGCGCCCAAACGTTGCGCGTCCATGCGCGGTACAATGATCTCTCCGCGTCCATCTTTGACAAACCCGCCCTCCGGCATAGGCATCGGCGCACCGCCTTCTGTGCCTGCTCCCAAAATCCATAGACCATAGCCCTGCTCTTGCAAGGTCCGCGCTGCCGCATCAGACAGGCTGTCATCCCCATCAACACCATCCGTTACCAACAGTAGACGACCGCCCACAGCACCCGCCTGATCCAACATTTCAATGCCCTTCAACAGTGCCAAGTCTGGCCGACTGCCCAATGCTGGCATCTCCTCTGGACGCGGCAAACCCATGATCAAAGATTCGACCGTTGCCGCATCCTCGGTAAGCGGTGCCACTACGAACGGTTCCGCCGTATAGGCAATCAAACCGGTACGGCCTTCTTGACGGCGTTGAAGAATCTCTCGGAGTTTCAGCTTTGCCCGTGCGGCTCGTGATGGTTTCAAATCCGCTGCGGTCATGGAATAAGACATATCCAGCACAATGATCAATGCACTGCTCTGCTGTACCACCGGCTGTGGCAAACGTTGCCAAACCGGACCCGCCAATGCGTTAATCGCAATCAGTGCCGTGACTCCTGCCAGCCACAACGGTGTGCGGCTCTGCGGTCCACCATCATTCATCAATACATGAGGCAACAGCGCCGCATCACACACCTTCTGCCATCCGCCCACCTGAAAATGAATCCGCCACCAAAGCCACAACGCACCCGCAACAACCGGCACAGCTAAAAACCAGACCGGACGCAGAAAATGAAATGTGGAAAGATCCATCATCACGCCTGCCCTTTCCGATGGTTGCCAATACCCACGACTAATCCCAACAACACCGCCAAAACAAATGCTGCGCCCAACGGCCAATGAAACAGCGTCCGAATTGGCCGATAATGCCGATCTTCCCGCGCAATGGGCTCTAACTTATCCAACTGTTCATACACCCCTTCCAACGCCTTCACATCCCGCGCTCGGAAGTAGTGTCCGCCGGTTTTCTCCGCAATCCCTGTCAGTGCTTTTTCATCCAGATCTGACGATGGATTGACTTTGCGATTACCAAAAAAACTCCGAATAATCATCTCATCCGCACCCACACCAATGGTGTGAATTCGTAACCCTTCATTTGCCGCCAACTCCGCAGCCTTGAGTGGTTCCAACTCGCCCGCTGTGTTGGCTCCATCTGTCAACAGAATCAATACCCGACTCGGCGCACTACCATCACGTACTTTTTTAACGGCCAATCCAATGGCATCACCGATGGCGGTCTCTTTACCCGCCAGACCCACCACCGCTTCACCGAGAAAAGTACGTACCGTCTGACGGTCAAAGGTCAACGGTGTCTGCAAATAAGCCTGACGACCAAATAGAATCAACCCCAACCGATCACCAACCCGGCGTTCGATAAACTCACTGGCCACATATTGTGTGGCCGTGAGACGATCCACCATCTGATCCCCAAGCAGAAAATCCTGTGTACTCATACTGCCGGACAGATCCACCGCCATCATCAAATCACGCCCCACCAGCGGCAACGCCATGGGCTTACCGGTCCACTGTGGACGCGCACCCGCTACCACCACCAAAGACCAAATCAACCAGGCCATGATAAACCGCGCCGTAATCCGCTTTCCCGGTGCAGCAACCACTTCCACAGTCACCGCATCTGGACAAAAGCGCTCTAATGCCGGCATCCGCAATGCCGCTTCCTGAACCGGTTTTCCCTCAGGTAGAAACCGAATCAATACCCAAGGAAAAACAATGAATACAAGCATCCATGGCCAAATCAGTTCAACCATCGGCTTGCCCCTGTTTTACCGGTTTTGGCTTACGCATACGGCGACACCAGAAGCGCATTAACTCCAGAATATCCTGCCCACTGATAACGGTTTTTGGATCATAAGCCGCCTGAAGAAGTTGACGACCCAAGAGAGAATTAAAACGAGTTTCATTGATGGTCTGATCTAAAAAATCCAACAACGCTGCATCTGTCAAACCCGCCACATCCTGAGAAGGCAACAAAGCAAGACAGCCCCGACGAATCAATACCAATACATCCCGCGCTAATTGGTGATCACTACCACTCTTGGCGTAAGCCGCCTCAACGCGCATCAACTCCAACTCCAGCAGACGATTTACCCGCCGCCGCTTACGGTAAATCAACCAACCAACCGCAACCAATCCACTCACACACACCAACCCCAACAATAACCACCATCCCGGTGCCAATGGCCACCAGGAAACCGGATCAGGAAGATGTATCGGCTGTAATGGCAGTGGTTCCGCATCCATACTCACCGCCCTCGTTGGCCCAAATGACGGTTAAGATGATCGGTAACAGACGCATTGGTTGCACAGGAAATAACCGAAATACCCGGCTTACTGCTCAGATCACGCAACGCCTGCCAGCGCACAGCAAACCGTTGTTCGTGGCGTTGGCGTACCTTTTTGGAACCCGCCTGAATCACGCGCGTCTGAACACCATCACTGATTCGATAAGTACCACTTTTGGGAAGCCTTTTTTCCAGTGGATCATAGATAAACAGCAATAACAGATCATTATGCCGACTCAGCTGCACCATCATCTGCTGTGATTTCTCGCCCAAATACTGGAAATCACTGCACATCACAATCAATGAGCCTGGATGCGTGCCCTGTTTCAGCCGAATCAGTGCCTGCTGTGCCACTCTATCAGCACTGTCACCGCGTACGGCAGTTTGTGTTGCCGTACCCTCAACAAGCCCATGAATCATCCGCAACACCGCCACACGTCCACGCCGTGGCTTTAGCTCTTGGTGTCTATTCTCAGAGAAAATCAACCCACCCAGCCGATCACCCTGCCCTACAGCCCGCCAGGATAACAACGAAGCCGCCCGTGCCGCCCAAACCGATTTAAAACAGCCGCGCGTGGCGAAAAACATCGGAGCACGTAAATCTACCCACAACATCACCGAGCGTTCACGCTCTTCACAAAACAATTTGGTATGCGTGCGCCCTGTTCTGGCAGTCACACGCCAATCAATATTGCGAATATCATCGCCCGCTTGATACGGACGCACTTCATCAAACTCCAAACCACGCCCACGAAACGGCGACATGTGCAAACCGGTCTCTCTGGATAAAATCCGTCCCGGTTTCAAACTGATTCGGGCAGACGCAGGCCGAAGACTCAGCAAGTCCCGCGTTTCGGCCTGAACCGGATTGAATGTATGTGTTATGTGACTTCCCTCGGTCATGGCGCTGGCACAACCGCCAACATTTGAGCAATCACCCGATCCACATTCAATCCTTCAGTCTCTGCCTCAAAACTCAGTGCCACACGATGACGCAGCACATCCGGTGCAACCGCCTGCACATCCGCTGGTGTGACATAATCCCGATCATCCAACCATGCATGCGCCCGCGCACAACGGTCCAACGCCAATGTGGCGCGCGGACTGGCTCCAAAATGAAAGACACCTTGGAGCGCTGGATCATATTTACCAGGATCACGCGTGGCCATTACCAAGTGAATGATGTAATCCTCCAACGGCTCGGTCATGGTCAGTTGCAGCACCTCACGACGCATGGCAAACAGCGCTTCCTGTGTCAATTTTGCCGCTGGTTTATCGGCCTCTCCTTCTTGATCCAACGTCTCTTTGCGAATTAAACGCAAAATCTGACGTTCGCCTTCTGCATCGGGATAATCCACATGAACATGCATTAAGAACCGATCCAATTGCGCTTCGGGCAGTGGGTAGGTGCCCTCCTGCTCAATGGAATTTTGGGTTGCCATCACCAAAAACAGACCCGGCAACTGATAGGTTTGCGCACCAACCGTTATCTGTCTCTCAGCCATCGCCTCAAGCAGTGCCGACTGCACCTTGGCCGGTGCCCGGTTCACCTCATCGGCAAGCAAAATATTATGAAACAACGGCCCTTTCTGAAAATGGAAAGAACCATCCTGAGGCCGGAAGATATCCGTACCGGTGAGATCCGCTGGCAATAGATCCGGCGTGAACTGAACGCGATGAAAATCTCCATCCACCCCTTCCGCCAGCACCTTGACCGCACGTGTCTTGGCCAGACCCGGTGCCCCTTCCACCAGAAGATGCCCATCAGCCAGCAAGGTGATCAATAAACGATCAATCAAGCGTTCCTGACCTACGATTTTAGCGGATGTCCAACGGCGCAGTGTGTCTATATGTTCTCGATGTGATGACATTTTATATCAATCTTCAGTGTGGGAGTTATGAGTCATCTAGTTAGATAGGAGTCCTATGCCCCATTTGCAAGTGTGTCAAATTGCTTTGTCAGGCTGTCAAAAACTAGTTCCAATTTTAGAGCGATCCCATTTTTTCCGCACTCCTTATTCGGCAAGAATATGGCCATGGGATTGATATTTCTACATATAGAATATTCTGAAAAAGTGGCGCAGCTGTTGCATGTTTCCGGTAGTACCAACGACACGGCAAAAAATGCCGCGTGCTTCCCCCAAGAACAGATCAGCCTCTACCCTTTGAGAGAACTATAAAGAGGCAATCTATTCAACATGTTGGACATTTTATCAACCCTGCCAAAACCAAAAAAATGATTTTGGCACAAATTGTGAGATCAGAGAAGCGACACGGGTAGCCTGACACTTTAACAGGAGGATGATTGCGCTCCCATGACGTCGAAAGACATTCGCTCCATTGGTAAGATCATTTACGGCCCAGGGCTAAAGGATTGGGTATATGTCCGATTGTTGGCTCGGAGTCTTCAGATTCCGGAGAATACCATCAATAGATGGTGGCATGGCCACCCGGATGATAGCCGACCCGCAGCACAAATGGCACTTGGTCATCTACTACAACAGTTCATTGCCTCTCAACCAAAAGAGAATGGCGCTACCGCTGTAGCTAAGTAGTATGGTGCGCTTTGGCATAAAAAAACCGGGCATATGAGTAATCAAAGCCCGGTTTTTTAGCCGCCTAAAGCCAGAAAAGAAGTAAATGATCTACTCTCTAGAATCTGAACTGCGACTGTTTCCTGAGTGCTTGCTGCCATTGTCGAATGGTGGTCTGACTCTCTACATAGATCAGAGAAGCCCGACGCGCCATTCGTTTTGAGCCATGGGTTAAGCCAGCTAAAAGAGGTCCAATTAACGCAACCACCATAAGCCAACCGCCAACCCCCCGAATAAGGTACGCCAGCTGATCATCCATGCCCTATGTATCGGACAGTTTTCTCGATTACTGAAGGGAAAAATTTCAGCAGACAAAAAACTCATACACAGGCTGGAAAACGGTTACCCACAGTTTATCCACATTGGACTATCTGTGAATTTCATCTCTATTGTCAACAAGATATAGGGAAACGACCCCCTTTTATCCACAGCCTGAGCCCCGCCACTCGCCTACTTATTCACAGAGTTATCCACAGTGGGCAATCGCCCTATTCATACTCTTCTTCCGTCCTTGATTTTTCATCTGAAATAGACATTCAGCACTTACTCATCGGATGCAGTTGGCCCTGGAGAACCATCCGCAGACCGGGCAAACCGCACACCCAATCCGCCGGTATTTTTTGCTTCCAACTCATCCACTTTAACGCTGTTTCGACGCGCTGACCGACACACACGCGCACTGCTGCGACAACTGCCACCACGCCGAATATACTCCCCCCGCGCTGATGTTCCCAGAGGGTTGGTTTGTACGCCAGCACTGTAGAGTGTAAAACTGTCCTGCACCCACTCCCAGACATTGCCTAACATGTCATGAAAGCCCCAGGGATTGGCCTGCTTAGTGCCCACCTCCTGCAACTCGCCAGCGGAATTTGAATTAAACCAGACATGATCCTTCATATATTTTTTTTCAAAAGGATAGGCCGTTGTAGTGCCCGCCCGGGCGGCATATTCCCATTCCGCTTCTGTAGGCAGACGAATGGTGGACTCTTTGCCACCCAACAAACCAAGCTTACGGATAAATTCCTGCGTATCATCCCAAAGCGCGTTTTCCATTGGATAGCGTGCGGTCTTCTCCAGAACCAGTTTACGCCGCTCGTTGTCCTCACCTTCGTTGGCTTGTTGCCAGGGCTTTTTCTCGGACTCTTCCATCACTTTACGCCACTGAGCCTGGGTAACCGGATATTTAGCCAACCAATAGCCATCCACAGTGACATTATGCACGGGTCCTTCATCCCGTTGACGACCTTGTTCATCATCTGGTGAGCCCATCATAAAGCTACCGCCTTCCACCCAGATAAAGATCATACCTGTGACCGGCTCTATCCACTCTTTGGTCTTGATAGTCGCTTCAGACGCACCAGCATCCGCACTATTTTCCGCATCTGGTTGAACAACTTGTGCGACAAAGTTGTTCACATCAGCATCATCCATCTGGATACCAGCCCGGCGCATGATGGCACGTAGTACATCACCAATAGGCGGGTTAGGCGGCTTGGAGGAGATCTGTTTTGCTTTGGGTAAGGCGCGTTTGAGAGGTTCCCAGCGTTTTTGTTTGGCCAGATCCAGTTGTTTTTCCAACCGGGCCTGCGTTTCACCAGAGTTCAGCGGCCCTTTGCCAAGGTAGCGTTTGAAGAAAATTGACATATCGTCTGGAGCACTGCGCAGCATGTCCAGTGTTTTATAACAAAAATCAGGCTGATTTTTGCCTTTTTCAAAATAAAAGAAACGCCAGAGCTTTCCATCTGTCAAAGCATAGAAAGGTGTTGTAACTTGAGCATTCTGAGGTCGGGTGGTTTTATTGATGCTACCAGGCGTAAGAATCTCAATCTGCATAACCGGTGCAGGTTGATTTGGCAGCGTCAGCGTAACAGTTGGCGCATCGAATGCCACATTCACCTCAACCGGCGACCAGAGATTCCAATTCAGCTTGGTTAGAATGACACTGACTACGGAGAATTGAATCTGGCGCGGATCACTTAATTGATCCTTTTCCAGTGCACGACGAATCTTCTGTAGGATATCCTTCATATTCACTTGCCATTGCAGGTTAAAATTGATCCATTGAGCATAGCGGTTATGAAGCGGAACTTCCAGCCAGGAACCGGGATTTATTTCCAAACGCTGGCCAAAACCTGTAAACAAGTTCGAAATACACCCCAATTTTGGAACAGAACTCATGAGTCTTGATGAACTAAACAAACAACTCTCTGCAATCAACGTCATTCAGGGAAACGAATTTCGCGCCAAGCTTCAGGATGATGATGGTGACGATATGACCCCTGAAGAAAACTGGGATCTGATGGTTAACTCCGTCCGCCAGTTTACCCGCGCAAAAAAGTGGGATGAAGCACTGGATGCCCTGGTCTATCTTTCCAACCAGGACAACAACCCACTGGTGTTCTCCGCCCGTGCTCAAGCAGCATGGTTAGCGCTCAAGACACCGGTCCCAGTCTCTCAAGTGACTCAGTTTCTTTATAAACTGATGATCACACTGACCGCAACACATCCCGCTGCACCAGCCATGGCCTCATTAGCCAACTTCATGGTCAATAATCGCAAGGATGAAGATCCTGACCGGCCTTTGGCTGAATTTCATGTCCAACAGATGTATCAACACTGCCTGGATGATCCGAATGGAGAAGCAACAACCGAATCCTTTCAAAAATGGGTCACTGAAAATCAGCTGGATCAACCAGACTATTTCATCCCTATTGTCATGGAAGTATTGGAAGAGTTGGTAGGCGATAGCTGGTGGGTTGACCGTGCCACAGTTGAAGCGGACATGACCCAGGCGTGAGTCACTCCCAATCTTTGAGGTTTGCGCGTCTTATAACAAGCATGTATGATGGTTGAGGGTCGTTTTCATCGGCCTTTTCTTGTGTCTGGTGCATGCTTGGCACTCGGCAAACTGATTATTTAATTGGTAGAGACTCATGGCAAACGTAATTATTGTCGGCACCCAATGGGGTGATGAGGGCAAGGGCAAAATCGTTGATCTGCTAACTGAATATGCGGATGTTGTTGTCCGTTTTCAGGGCGGTAACAATGCGGGTCACACCCTGGTGGTGGATGGCACGACCTACATTCTGCATCTGATTCCATCCGGCATTGTCCGGCCAGACAAGATATGCGCCATTGGCAACGGTGTGGTTCTTGATCCGCAATCCTTCATGGAAGAGATCGAATACGCCAAAAAGCTTGGTCTTCCGATCAGCGGTAGTAATCTACGGCTCTCTTCGCTGACCAACATGATCATGCCTTACCATAAGGCGCTGGATCATGCCCGTGAGGCCCGTAAGGGTAAAGCTAAAATCGGCACCACCGGTCGTGGTATCGGTCCCGCCTATGAAGATCGCGTTGCACGACGTGGTATTCGGGTTGGAGACCTGCTCAACCGGGAACTGTTTGAAAATAAACTGCGCGACAACCTCTCCTACCATAACTTTATGTTGGAGAACTACTACAGCGCTCCAACCTTCAACTTCGAAAGCGTTCGGGATGACTTCCTGAAGCTAGGCGAGGCACTGGCACCGTACATCGGTGATGTCAGCCTGTTGTTGGATGAAGCGATGAAGGCGGGCAAATCAGTTCTGTATGAAGGTGCTCAAGGCACCATGTTGGACGTTGATCATGGCACCTACCCGTTTGTCACTTCCAGCTCAACCATTGCTGGTAGCGCCTGTATCGGCTCTGGTGTTGGTCCCACAACCATCGACTACGTTGTCGGCATCGTCAAAGCCTATACAACGCGCGTTGGCAGCGGACCTTTTCCCACCGAATTGAGCGACAGCGTTGGCGAGCATCTGGCCAAACAGGGCCATGAGTTTGGTGCGACCACTGGACGCGCTCGCCGTTGTGGCTGGTTTGATGCAGTGGTTGTACGTCACGCTGTACGTACCAACGGTGTGTCTGGCATGGCGTTGACCAAACTGGATGTGCTCGATGGTTTGGAAACATTGAAAATCTGTACCGCTTACACCCGTAACGGTAAGACGATTGAGAACATGCCTGCTGATGCGGCTATCCTGGAATCCTGCGTACCGGTCTATGAAGAGATGCCCGGCTGGACGGAATCTACTGTCGGTGCAACGGACTTCACTCAACTCCCTAAAGCGGCTCAGAACTATATCCGCCGCTTGGAAGAGCTTGTGGGCGTAAAAGCAGCCATTATCTCAACCGGTCCAGATCGGGTTCAAACAGAGATTCTCGAAAATCCGTTTGCCTAGGGCGTGTTGACATTCGCCAGATTTCGGTTCCTGGCAAGGCAAATCCAACGAAAAAGCGGAGCGTACTTGTAGTACGTGAGCATTTTGAGGCGGATTTAACGCCGCCAGGGGCCGAAAGATGGTGAATATCAACAGGGCCTAATGCAAATTGACTTCATAGAAACAAAAAGCAGCCCGTTTTAACGGGCTGCTTTTTGTTTCCAGTCCAAGGACACTGTAATGAAAAACTACCTTGCCAAAATGCGTGGTTCGCAAACTTCTCCACCGGGCCCAACACTCTCTGAAGTGTTCTGGTCTTGGCTTGGTGCGTTTTTAGGTATTGGACTGGTGGCTTTTCTCCATGAGCACTGGCTATCGGCCATGGATCTATCTTTGCTTATCGGTTCATTCGGCGCTTCAGCGGTGTTGATTTATGGCGCCATTGCCAGCCCGTTAGCGCAACCGCGTAATCTTCTAGGCGGTCACTTCATCTCCGCACTGATCGGCGTAGCCATCTTTCAGACAGTCGGCACCACGCCCTGGTTGGCCGCCGCATTAGCGGTCTCACTGGCCATTGCCGCCATGCTGGCAACCCGTACGCTCCATCCGCCCGGCGGTGCCACCGCTTTGATTGCGGTTATTGGTTCTCAGCGTATTCATGATCTGGGCTATCTCTATGCCCTGGTCCCGGTACTATCTGGTGCATGCATCATGCTGATCGTTGCCTTATTGGTCAACAACCTTGCAGACAAACGCCGCTATCCACTCTGGTGGTGGTAATTCAGCTGATACCCTTTTCGACCATCAGCGGCTTAGGGTCTCGGAAAAAACAAATTATCCCAATCGCGTAAGATTATGCCGTCCATGACCGTGAATTTGGATCACTTTCTACCTTCTTTTTGGACTTCTTGGCAGAAAACGACAAGCAGACATGCCCGGCAATACGCATCACTTCCTGTGATGGCAAAGTACGGCATTTGAAGTGCATGGCACGGCATCCTCGCGGTCGCTCAGGATCCCAGGTTATGAAGTAGTGCCGGCACTTCAAACAGTTTGGCTCACCCTTATTTTTCTTCCCGGACATAACACCCGACCAAGAGTAAAAGACTCTATTTCTTATCCGCTGGCGCACGGCCATATTGATCATCCAATCGGACGATATCATCTTCGCCGAGATAACTACCGGTCTGCACCTCAATCAAGGTCAGTGGAATTTTACCCGGATTTTCGAGACGGTGAACCGTACCCAGCGGAATATAGGTGGATTGATCTTCCGTCAGCATCAACTCATCCTCACCGCGCGTTACAATGGCTGTTCCCGAAACAACAATCCAGTGTTCAGCCCGATGATGATGTTTTTGCAATGAGAGTACACCGCCTGGATTAACCACAATCCGCTTCACCTGAAAACGATCATCCAAAGCCAATGTCTCATAGGAACCCCAAGGACGATAAACACGGCTATGATGCAACGGCTCACTGCGTTGGAGAGTCTCCAACTCTTTGACCACCATTTTTACATCTTGAGCACGGTCACGCGGTGCAATAAAAATGGCATCAGCAGTATCAACTACAATGTGATCTTGCAAACCAACCGTAGCAACCAATCGATCAGACCCATGGATATAACATCCACGGCTATCCTTGGCGATCACATCGCCTTTGGTCACATTGCCATCATCATCCTGGTCTCCCACTTCCCAAAGGGCCGACCATGCACCAATATCATTCCAGTTTGCGGAGAGCGGCACAACAACACCACTGTCTGTCTTCTCCATGACCGCATAATCAATGGAGTCCGAAGGACAGGCGGCAAACGCATGCTCATCCAGACGGAGAAAATCCAAATCCTGCTGGGCATCATCCATCGCCTTTTGACAGGCGGACACCATTTCCGGGGTAAATTTATTCAGGATTTCCAAATACCGATCAGCGCGGAACAAAAACATACCGCTGTTCCAATAATAGTCACCGGAGTTTAAATACGCTTCAGCGGTTTCACGCTGTGGTTTTTCCACAAAACGGTCTACTTTGAAAACCGGCGTGTCAGTATCGGCAAGTGCATCGCCCCGTTTGATATAGCCATACCCGGTTTCAGGCTTGGTAGGCACGATACCAAATGTAACAAGTTTGCCGTCAACAGCCTGCGTGGCACCAAGTGCCACCGCTTGATGGAACGCATCAACATCTTGAATCAAATGATCAGCAGGCAGCACTAACAATATCGCCTGTTCATCGCGTTTCAGAGCCTCAAGGGCCGCACAAGCCACCGCAGGTGCGGTATTGCGTCCAAAAGGTTCTAAAATGATTGCAGCGGCTGTCATATCCGCATTACGCACCTGCTCCGCACTGAGAAAACGGTGATCCTGGTTACACACCAGAATCGGCTCAACTGCATTGGGCAGGGTCTTTATCCGTTCCAGAGTATTTTCAAACAGTGTCTTGCCATCCACAAGTTTCAGATACTGTTTAGGATAGCTTTTACGCGACAAAGGCCAAAGCCGAGTGCCTGATCCACCAGATAGAATTACTGGAACAACAGCCATGGAAATAAAACTCCTTCAGGGAAGAATAGAAAAGGGCATTCTACCGAGTTTCTTCGAAACTGTTAACCCTTGTATTCCAGTTTTCTTTGCCTCTCCTTGCTACTGGCGGGTCAATATGTTTAATTCAGCACGCGCTATCCACCTGATTGGAATCCAAACATGTCAAAGATGAACACCGAAGTTCGCCGTCGTCGTACCTTTGCAATCATCTCTCATCCAGATGCGGGCAAAACCACATTGACCGAAAAATTATTGCTTTTCGGCGGTGCTATTCAGCTCGCTGGCGAGGTGAAAGCCCGTGGTGCGCGCCGTCGTGCCCGATCCGACTGGATGAAAGTGGAACAGGAACGCGGTATTTCGGTGACCGCCTCGGTGATGCGCTTTGAATTCGATGGCTGTGCGTTTAATCTCTTGGACACCCCTGGCCATCAGGATTTCAGTGAAGACACCTACCGCACACTCACCGCTGTAGACTCTGCCATCATGGTTCTGGATGCCGCCAAAGGCATCGAAGCACAAACCCTGAAGCTTTTTGAAGTATGCCGACTGCGTGATATTCCTATCATCACGTTTATCAATAAAATGGATCGGGAAAGTTTGGACCCATTTGAACTTCTGGACCAAATTGAACAAACTCTGGCCCTTGATGTAGTACCCGTCAGTTGGCCTATCGGTATGGGGCAACATTTTGCCGGCTGTTATGATCTGTTTAATGATCAAATTCTCTTGATGAAAAAAGGCAGCGGCCCGGGAGAAGAAGCTGAAGTCTGTAAAGAACTTGATGATCCACGCATCATTAATGCGGTTAAACCAGACCTGCTTGAGGAGTTCAAAGGACAGCTTGAAATGGCCCAAGGGCTGTTTCCAGAGTTCGATCAAAACGCCTATCGGGAAGGCCACATGACACCGGTTTTTTTCGGTAGTGCCATCAACAATTTCGGTGTCAAAGAGATCTTGCAGGGCATTGCCGATCACGCGCCATCCCCAAGACCTCAAAAGGCGCTGGAACGGGAAGTCAAGGCGGAAGAGTCCAAAGTCAGCGGTTTTGTCTTTAAAATTCAGGCCAACATGGACCCAAAACATCGGGATCGCGTGGCTTTCTTCCGCCTCTGTTCCGGCCATTTCAAACGCGGCCAAAAACTGCGTCATATCCGCAGCGATAAAACCATCAATATCCACAATCCCATGCTGTTTCTAGCCCAAAGCCGTGCTTTGGCTGAAGATGCCTGGCCTGGTGATATCCTCGGCATTCCCAACCACGGCAATCTACGCATCGGTGACACCCTGACCGAAGGCGAAACACTCCATTATACCGGTATTCCCAGCTTTGCGCCTGAGTTGATGCAGAAGGTGCGCCCGGATGATCCCATGCGCTCTAAACATTTGGGAAAAACATTGCGCCAGCTGGGTGAAGAAGGTGCGGCCCGGGTATTTAAAACCTTCATGGGCGGAGATTGGGTGATCGGTGTTCTAGGTGCCCTACAGTTTGAAGTTCTGGCTGACCGTATCCGTACTGAATACAATATTCCCGTTCACTTTGAATCTACTACGCTGTTTACCGCACGCTGGATTGAAGCCGATGACCATCGGGTTTTGAAAAAATTTCATGATGCCAACCAAGCCAGTATTGCCGCAGATCACGATGATCAACCGGTATTCCTGTCTCGCAATGCCTGGCATTTGGACACCACCATCGAAGAGTGGCCGGATATTCGTTTTCTCAAGACAAAAGAACAGAATCCTGGGTAATCGCCACGGCAGTAATTTATAGCATAGTGATTTCAACTAAGGGCCATTGATCCATGGCCCTTATTCGACCATTTGAGTGCATCGTAAATGGTGAACAGAATGGAAATGGAATGACCGGATTGCTTACGAGAATACACTCATTCCGAGTCCAATTCTCCTTGCAAAAAAGCGCATACTTTCTCTCCTTCCCGCTTCAGCGCAGTCACCGCCTCAGCCACCTGACCAGAGTCCGGTGCTATCGCTTTCAATGCATCACACCGGGCAGACAGGTCTGCCGCACCCAGCGTCAATGCTCCAGCCTGAATATCATTGACAACAGATTGTAACACCTCTTCCGGTTGTCCCATCAGACCATCCAGTTCATCCAAATGCGCCGGCACACTTTCAATGAATGCTTTGATCATTTCATCCAACCGACTATCCAGCAGTTCCCGTAGTCGCCGCAACCAAGCACGATCCACAGGCACTTTATTCATGGCATCTCCGCCGGACTCCAAATGTCCGGGAGAGAGCCAACGCCAAAGCACCCCAAGCGTGCCTTCCTGTGTGGCGGGCAGACTGAGAAAATCATCACCATACTGCCCCCACTGCTCGGGCGCGGTTGGTGGACCGAACAAAATCACCGGCGGTGCATAGCGTCCAGACCCTTCTTCAACCTGTCGAAATGCCTGATACAGGCTTTTGGACGTTTCATCACTACGCCACTGCACAATCACTAAATCCCACTCCCGTTCCTGCCATGCGGAGTAGGCTTCAGTACCATCTTCAACAACGCGCACCCGTGCGCCGGATTGACGAACCATGGCGGCCAGGCTCATCCGTGAGACCGGCTCCCATCCCATCAGCAACAGATCAGAACCCAACGCAAAGGCAGAACCACCAAGTCCATCAGCCGCCCGATTCTCTGCCTCACTATCCTCTTTGAGTCGCTCAACAGTACCCACCAGCTTATAGCCAGCACCACGGACTGTCTGAATCAGAGTGTTACCCTCGGATTTACCCCGCAAACGACGGCGCAAACGGGCAATCATATTATCAATACTGCGATCAAAAGAGTCCGCTTCCCGCCCTTGGGTCAGATCCAATAACACATCCCGATTCAACACCCGATTGGGATGCAGAAGCAACACGCGCAACAAACGATATTCACCCGTGGTCAAGGCAAGGGTCCGCCCGTTGGGTGACACCAAACGCCGTGTCGCACTGTAGAGAGACCATTCAGAGAACTGGAACATCTCCTCAGGGTTTTCCGTCTCTTTCTGAACCTGACTATCAACCCGGCGCAAAAGCGCCTTAACCCGCGCTAACAACTCTCTGGGAAAGACCGGTTTAACCAGATAATCATCCGCACCCATCTCCAGGCCAATCACCCGTTCCACTTCATCAGAACGTGATGTTAGAATCAAAATAGGCATCGTGGAACGAGAACGCAGCGTCCGGCAGATCACCAAACCATCATCATCTGGCAAATTGAGATCCAGAATGACCAGATCCGCCTTGTTACTCTCCATCTCAGACCAGAAACGACTGCCCGTGGAACAGGTGGTCACACGAAAGCCGCCCTCCTCCAGTGCCGAGGTCAGCAACTCCCGAATCCAGGGATCATCATCAAGAACAACTATGTGTTTCTTACGCGCCACACGATTATCCCATCTTCGTCATTGTCGTTAGTGTTAAGAACGTTATACTACTCACAGTACATTTTCTAAACGACCTCAGTTTAAAATGTGCTGTCAATTGCTTTTTCACAACTCAATCAGGCAATTTTCAGGATTGCCAGTCACAGAACGTTCAGACATATTTTTCAGCGAAGGCCCAACCTCATGAGCATACCTCATCAGACAAACAGTACCCATCGGGATCAATGGATTATCGGTCTCTTTTTAGGGGGCGTTATGATGGTGCTCTATTTCCCGGCGATACTCAATATATTTCTACCACCGCTCTCAGAGCGGATTCTCAGTCCAAACACGCAATCAATCAATACGTTTCAGTGGCGCGAGAATTTTGCTACCTATTTTATCTCCATCACCCTGGAAGCCACTCCCTACATGATCATGGGTGCCTTTCTGGCCGCCTTGATTGAAGAGTTTCTACCCGTAGGCCTCCTACCGCGTATTGTTGGCCGACTGGGTATTCTTGGCGTGCCTGCGGTATCCATTCTTGCACTGCTGTTTCCCATTTGCGAGTGCGGTGTCATCGTTGTTGCCCGAAGACTATTGAAAAAAGGACTGCCCCTACCCCATGTGTTGGCTTACCTTCTAGCGGCCCCAATCGTCAATCCCATCGTGCTGTTTGGCACGTATGTCGCTTTTTTTCAAAGTTACCAATATATGTGGTTACGTGGCATTGGTGGTTTTGTGGTGGCCGTGGGTATCGGCCTGCTATTTTATCGCATCAAACCACACCGTATTCTGATTGAATCACATCAAGATAATCACCATCACCACCATCATCATCATCATGATGATGCACAGCCAAAAAAATCCTTTATCAGTAACGTAACGCGATTGAGCAATATTCTAAACCATGTCCGGGAAGATTTCCTCGACATGGGACTTTACTTCCTGCTTGGCATTATCCTAGCCAGTACCATGAAAACCTTGGTTAGCGCGGATATCCTATTCTCGGTAGGTGAAGGATCGATTTCGGGACCAGCTTCCATGATGTTTGCTGCGTTTGTCCTGTCGCTCTGCTCGGAAGCGGATGCCTTTCTCGCTGCCAGCTTTGTGGAGTTCGATCTATTCGCCCACATGGCCTTTTTGGTATTGGGCCCCATGTTGGATATTAAATTATTGATCATGTATCGCACACTGTTCAAACCCGGATTTATTCTGCTGTTTTCCCTGACAATTCTGACAGGTGTCAGCCTCTACATCACCGCGCTTCACTGGATACTGTAATCATGTGGATTGATTGGCGTACATTGCAATTAGTGGGCTGGTTACTCTTTTTTGCCACCATACTGTTTGGTGGACACAGCGTGACCTATCTGGCCGATCTTCAAATCACCATTCTGATCATCGGTTCACTTATTCTTGGTCTGGTCTTTTTGACAAGCCTGTTTCGACCTGCCAACTCAGGATGTGGCTGCCACCCTTCCGGGCAACCCCTGACAAGCTGGCAAGGTATTCTGGCCAGCTTAGGGCACTTTGCACCCCTGTTTATCTTTTTGATCATGGGCACCACTTCGCTGAGCCTATCCAGTGACCAAGTGGATGTCAGTCGCGGCGTGACCATGCGTGTTTCATCACAAAATGGGGAAGAAGAGTGGGTAAAACCCGAGCTAAAACCCGGTGAGTATTGGCCCGTTAACCTTATAGATATTTATCAACAAACGCTCTTTGATGAACCCATTGCCGTAGAAGTGATCGGTCGTCTGCTGCCTCTGACACAGCAGGAACAAAAACGAAATTTCCCTGATAAAGAGACCGACACACCTGCCACACTGCTCTATCGCTTTGCCATCGCCTGTTGCGCAGCGGATGCCAGTCCGGTAGGCGTAGTATTGAATACGCTCCCACCGCACACCCTTTCCGCCAACAGTTGGGTTAAAATCCAAGGCACCACCGAACTCTATCAGCCGCACCCTCGCACCATTCAGATTAACGTATCAACCATTGAGGAGATAGATGAACCCAAACGCCCCTATCTTAGCTGGTTGACGACAATTGGACCTTGATGATTTTTAGGAATGCTGATTCCAGGGTGTCTGCCCCAAACTGCTCCTGACAACTATCCGGCGCACCATCGAACACGATCGTACCTTCATGAAGAATGGCCATATGATCGCACAGTACATTAACATCATGCAGAAGATGGGTATTAAAAAAAATCGTACCCCCACCCTGTTGATAGTTTTTCAATGCTGCCCTGAAACAGGAACGCGCCAACGGATCCAAGCCGCTCATAGGCTCATCAAGAATAAGAAGTTTTCTTTGGGAAAGAAAAATGCTCGCCAAGCCCAAACGCTGCACGGTCCCTTTGGAGAGTTGACCCAACGGCTTTTTCAACAATACCTCCGAAAGCCCCAGATCATTCAGCATGGACACCACTGCATCATACTGCCACACAACACCATGAAAACGTAAAAGACCCCGCAACATATCTGCCCCGGTAAACCGATCGGAAAACCGATAACGCTCCGGCAGATAAGCCAATTGTTCACGACTTGCAGGATCAGTCCAGGGGATGTCAAAGAGTGTGACCGCACCCTGTCGAGTGGGCAAAAGATCCAAAACCGCATGAATCAATGTGCTTTTCCCAGCACCATTAAGACCAACAAGACCGCAACAGCTACCCGCTGTTACGGTCAGATTGACATCGTTTAGAATCGACTTGCCGCCACGTTGGACAGCAATGTTCTTTATGGTTAGCGCAGTATCCACCAGTGACCTGTTAAAATCGGCCCATGAAGTTGCGTGTTCCGGTCCCGATTTTTTTCGTACCCTGCTCCATGTTATCCAGATCAACCTGGTAACGAACCACATTCTCCGGTGGATTGATAAACACTACCTGGAACGGTACATCCTTTTGCGGTCGCGCCTTTGCCACATCCAGTCTACGGGTATCACCCTGGAGTTGCATCATCTTTCTCAACGCCTCTTCACCGCTTTCCAGATCCTGTTCCCCCAATACCCGACCCGGCACCACAGAAGCAGAAACCACAGCCTGATTGTTCTCATCCATTAGAGAAACACGAACCATTCGGAGATTGTGACTGAGTTTGGTTGTGTTATACAAACTGCCTTCAACCATAAGCACCGCGCCATAGTCATACTGACGCCACTTACCAATCACGTCCTGAATCCGATAAACACTGCCCCAGTCATGCAACAGATATTCAATCGTCGATGTCCGCTGAAGCATGCCAGCCATCATGGTCAACACCAACAATGCGGCAATAATCCAAGGCGCTTTATTGCCCCGTGAACCGCGCGGAGAGGCTTCGTCTTCATCCACAATGCCATTGGCTTCTTCAAAATGCTCGTCTTCGGTCAGGGCCAACGTCACAGGTTCCTCCTCAATAGGTGGACTTGGGTCCAACTCCACCAGCTCAGTTGGTGGCTCATCATCATCAATAACCAGTGGAACCTCTTCTTCAACCACTGATGCGAGAAAATCTTCCTCAGGCTCTGACTCCATTTCAGAAGCCAGCACGGTAGGTGCGTCTTCCTCATCTTCCATGATGTCATCCAGACCGAGAGATTCTTCATCATCCCGGTCCAAAGCAAGAATGGTTTCATCATCCAAGTCGATCTCTTCTAGACCATCTGGCCCACTACCATCGCCTTCACCCAGATCAAAGTCATCATCCTCACCACCCAAGAATGCATCGTCATCACCCTCATCTCCAAACGACTCATCTATCTCGGCAAGTCCATCGTCATCCATGTCGCCCATTAAATCATCAAGGACGCCATCATCATCCATATCATCGCCCAGATCATCATCCATATCGTCGTCTATGTCGGCGATATCATCGGGCATGTCTTGAAAATCATCGACCTCTACATCATCCGTTAATGACGCAACTTCTGTTTCATCAACACTGTCATCCAGGAGGTCATCGCCCTCATCAAAATCCTCATCCAGTCCATCCAGATCATCATCATCACCCTCGGCAGCCGCGAGATCTTCCAATAACGAATCACTATCATCAGCTACGTCATCCAGATCCAAATCATCCAGACTCGCTTCTTCATCAGTGATATCATCCAGACCTACTTCATCCGCTTCTTCATCCAGATCCAGATCATCCAGCCCTACTTCATCCGCTTCTTCATCCAGATCCAGATCATCCAGCCCTACTTCATCCGCTTCTTCGTCCAGATCCAGATCATCCAGCCCTACTTCATCCGCTTCCTCGTCCAGATCCAGATCATCCAGACTTACTTC
>JADFWU010000047.1 GCA_015234045.1 Magnetococcales bacterium | reverse complement strand
GGGCTGGGACGGCTGCTACGCAGCCTATTAATTGTGTGGCCCTTTGGGCCACGCGGGGCTGACGCATATTTCGCGCTACGCGCAAAATATGCTTGGGGCGTAAACGCCCCGCATTACATTAATTTGGGCGCTGCCCAAACCCGCTGGGGACCTTCGGTCCCCAGGCCCCTGTAGAAGTCGGCCCTTCGGGCCTCGTAACTCCTAGAAACATCCATATCGTTTAACCAGAACAATAAGAAACAAGCAGGAACCATACCGAGGGGAAAACTACCACTGTCCATATTCGAAGGCGGTTTTAATATGCAAACGACGCAGTTTCCACGCCCTATCCAACGGCTCAAAAGGTGCCGCTTTTTGTACCGCTCGAATTGCTGAATCATCCAAAAGAAACCATCCTGAAGATTCGGCAACAGAGACATCCAGCAGGCGGCCATCCTGACCAATGGTAAACGCAATAGTCAACGCCCCGACCATTTGCGCTTCTCTAGCCCGTGGTGGATAGCGCCAAACCTGTCCTACCTTTTGTCGAATACGATCAATATAATGGGCATAAGGAACGGCCTGTGTATTAGCATCGGGCGGCACATTATCGGGATTGTTTGTATCGGATGGCAACTGTGGGTGGGAAAAAGAGGTATGCGTATTGGCGGCATTACGCGGCACATTTTGTTGACCAGAACCGGACCCACGATTAGTGATCAATTGAGGCTGTCCGGCTAAACGGTTTGGAGTGCGTGACGACGCATCACGTGTACCCGTTGTTTTGTCAGATCGGTGAGTCACCTGGGCCAGCACATCGGGTTCTTGGAATGGGTGGTCGTCGGACGCATCAAGCCAAGGCATCAGGGTCACTGTAACGGGTGTGTCATTCTGTTCAGAAATATTTTTGAATAGTGCCGAAAAATTGGCGGATATGAACACAGGCAGGTGCAAAACAATGGAGACCACCAAAGCAACGACCAGTGGATGGTTCATGACGGCTGTTCCACGGGTCTAGGCAACCATTGACTGAGTCGGTCGAGGATCAGAAAAGCAATCACACCGTTGATCAGGCCAGTTATCCAGGCACCAGCCAGAAACCAAGGCAAAGCAGACAACAACCCCATATGACCGATCAACACCCAAGCTGCGACAATAAATTGTCCACTCAGATGCGCCAGGGAGGCCAGAACAGAAGCACCGACCGGCCCAATGGGCAACCACCGCACCAGAGCCAGCGCCAGCAAGGCAGAGAGGGTTCCGGCCAGACTCAACATGAATGTTGGTGACAGAAACGTACCCAACAACAATCCGCCCAACACCACCCGCAACAGAGCGACCAACGCCGCTTTGCGCCAGCCAAGATGAAAAAAGGCCACCAGGACGAAAATATTGGCCAGCCCCGGTTTGAACCACGGTCCAGGCATGGGAAGCGCCGCTTCCAGGACATGCACAGCCAGTGCGGCTGAGACAAGAGCGGCAATAAGAAGCTCAGGTCGAATTGTGAAATATTTCGTTTTTATAATCACGTTCTGCTGACCGACTATTTCAAGACCGCTATCACAGTCTGAATTATAGATTAAAAGACCTTACTTATCATGGTAAGAATATTTTTATAGTGCATCTGTCTGAGATTATTATTTATTTGCTGAATGGAGATATTATTAAAAAATGATATCTGTCTCAACATTCTGAATTTAGAACACTCTATTCTTAACAAATGCATGCACCATTTTGATGTCATCAATACGCGCAACAACTTTTTTTTGCATTGACAGTCATGTAGTTACATATTAGAAACACTGCCATATCTGGAAGTTTCGGGTTGCGTCTTGATGGGGAGAGACCAGCTTTCAGGGTCACTTCATGAAGTAGCCTTGAAGCCGATTTTCTGGTCGGTTGACCGTAATGGGAATCTGTCATTCTTTACCAGGCCTTGAACCCAATCGTAATAAATACTGAATCTTCTCGCTTCCCTTGGCATTGGGCACACGGGAAGGGGCATCTCAAAGAAGCGGAGTGATATACACATGTCAGATATCTTTTATACGAAAGTTGACGAAGCGCCTCAGCTCGCCAGCGGATCTTTGTTGCCAATCATCCAGGCATTTGTCAAACCGGCTAATGTTTCCGTAGGCACCAAAGACATTTCCTTGGCTGGCCGCATCATTGCCACCTTCCCGGACAATCTTACCGATGAGCAAAAGCAAGCCGACGATCTGGCCGAGCTTGGCGCTCTGGTGAAAAAGCCGGAAGCCAACGTGATCAAGCTGCCTAATATCAGTGCTTCTCTGCCTCAGCTGACTGCCGCCATCAAAGAACTGCAATCTCAGGGCTATGATATTCCTGACTACCCTTTGAATCCTCAGACCGACGCTGAGAAAGAGATTCAGGCACGCTTTGACAAGATCAAAGGTTCTGCGGTGAATCCGGTACTGCGTGAAGGTAACTCTGATCGCCGTCCACCCATCGCGGTTAAAGAGTTTGCCAAGAAGAATCCCCACTCCATGGGCGAGTGGAAATCTGACTCCAAAACCCACGTTGCCACCATGGACGGCGGAGACTTCTGTTCCAATGAGAAGTCCGCCACCATCACCGGTTCAGCCGTTGGTGACGCGACCATTACTTTTGTCGGCAAAAAAGGCGACACAAAGGTATTGAAAGAGGGTTTGGGTCTGCTTGAGGGCGAAGTGGTTGACGGCACAGTAATGAGCGTCAAAGCACTGCGTAAATTCCTCAAGAAAGAGTTCAAGGAGTGCAAGAAACAAGGCATTCTGCTCTCTTTGCACATGAAAGCCACCATGATGAAGGTTTCCGACCCCATCATTTTCGGCCACGCTGTTGCGGTTTATTTTGAAGATCTGTTTGACAAGCACGGCAAGACATTTGAAGAGCTTCGTGTGGATCTGAATAACGGTTTTGGCGATCTGGTTTCCAAAATTGCGACCCTGCCAGCCGACAAAAAAGCCGAAATCGAAGCCGACATTCAGAAGTGTATGGACGATCAAGCTGACCTGTATATGGTCAACTCTGACTTGGGCATCACTAATCTGCATGTTCCCAGTGACGTAATCATCGATGCTTCCATGCCTGCGATGATTCGTGCTGGTGGTAAAGGTTGGGGCCCCGATGGAAAACCTGCCGACACCAAGGCCGTTATTCCTGACAGCAGCTACTCCGGCGTTTACAGAGAGACCATCGACTTCTGTAAGAAGCACGGTGCTTTCAATCCGTCCATCATGGGCAGCATTCCCAACGTTGGTCTGATGGCTCAGAAAGCCGAAGAGTATGGTTCACATGACAAGACCTTCGTAGCTCCTGGCAATGGTGTTATCCGTGTAACTGACACATCTGGCGCCACCATTTTTGAGCATAACGTTGAAGAAGGCGACATCTGGCGCATGTGCCAGGCCAAAGATGCCCCAATTCAAGACTGGGTAAAACTGGCTGTTCGTCGTTCCCGTTTGTCCAATACGCCAGCGGTATTCTGGCTCAATGAGAAGCGTCCGCATGATGCTGAGTTGATCAAAAAGGTTAATGCCTATCTGCCTCAGCATGACACAGACGGCCTTGAGATTCACATCAAGTCACCTGTGAAAGCCACACGCTTTTCTTTGGAGCGGATGAAAGATGGCAAGGACACCATTGCCGTAACAGGTAACGTTCTGCGTGACTATCTTACCGATCTATTCCCGATCCTTGAGGTCGGCACCAGCGCCAAGATGCTATCCATCGTTCCATTGATGAATGGTGGTGGATTGTTTGAGACCGGTGCCGGTGGTTCCGCGCCTAAGCATGTTCAGCAGTTTGTTGCTGAAGGTCATCTGCGTTGGGACTCCTTGGGCGAGTTCGCTGCCTTTGGCGCTTCCCTTGAGCATTTGAGCCAGGTTAACGGCAACAAGAAAGCGGCCATCCTGGGCAAAGCCCTCGACAAAGCCACTGAGAACCTGCTTGACAACAACCAGTCACCTGGTCGTAAAGTCAATCAGCTGGACAACCGTGGCAGCCATTTTCACTTGGCCAAATACTGGGCCCAAGAGTTGGCCGGTCAGGATGAAGACGCTGAGTTAAAAGCCCACTTCGGCCCCATCGCCGAGCAGTTGGCCAGCAACGAAGAGAAGATCCTGCAAGAGATCGACGCCACTCAAGGCAGCGCCATTGATCTCGGTGGATACTTCCACACAGACCCAGCCAAGACCGCTGCGGCCATGCGCCCCAGTGCGACTTTGAATGGTATCATCGGCGGTTAATTCTGTCGGTTTAGCTGTATGTAAAAAGGGCGGGCCTGATTTTTTCGGGTCCGCTTTTTTTTGTCATTTTGAGGGGGTTACTATTTTAGCTTGGGTAAGAAACTTGAAATAAGCGCACTTCTTATTTTAACTTAGAGGCATAACATAAAATAAAGACACTTCTTATTTAAGGCTTCAAGAGTCTGATGAAACGTAAATTGCAGGGCCACTACATTCCCATATCAACAACCGGTGAAAAGGCAAGCGCTTTTATTCCTGCGCCGTTGCCGCCCACCCCTCCTATTGTTTGGTCCCCGGAGTTACGGAACAAGTTTGATCAAGCGTTGCTGGCCTTGGGCCGATTGGATAGCGTCTCAATTCTATTGCCTGATACGTCCTTATTCCTCTATATGTACGTCCGCAAAGAGGCCGTACTATCCTCTATGATTGAGGGAACGCAATCATCACTGTCGGATCTGCTTATTTTCGAGCTAGATCAAGAACCGGGCGTGCCTGTTGATGATGTCCGAGAGGTCAGCAACTATGTAGCGGCCTTGGAGCATGGATTAAAACGCCTGAAAGAAGGTTTCCCGCTCTCTTTAAGATTGATCAAAGAAGTACACAGCCTGTTACTGACAAAAGGACGCGGTAGCCAACAATCCCCAGGAGAGTACCGGCAAAGTCAAAATTGGATTGGTGGAACCCGGCCAGGAAATGCGGCCTTTGTGCCACCACCAGCCCATGAGGTTTTGTCCTGCATGGGTAAACTTGAACTGTTTCTCCATGATCAGCCAGAAGCGACACCAGTATTGTTGAAAGCCGCCCTGGCTCATGTACAATTTGAGACCATTCATCCTTTTCTTGATGGTAATGGCCGTCTTGGCCGCTTATTGATTACACTGATTCTGTGTGATCAAAAGGTTTTGCACTCACCGATGCTGTATCTGAGCTTGTATTTCAAAGAGCATCGGCAATATTACTATGAATTGCTGAATACTGTCCGCAAGACCGGCGATTGGGAAGCGTGGCTCGACTTCTTTGCGGACGCTGTTTTATCAACAGCGTCACAGGCTGTAAAAACGGTTCAAGCACTTGACAACACATCGAAAAAAGATCAAGAAAAGATCAATACGCTTGGCCGATCTGCACCGTCTGCTCTACTGGTCCACAGGGCATTGATGGAACAGCCTATCACCACGTCAGGCGTACTTGCAGAAAAGACAGGGCTTGCACCTGCAACTGTTAATAAAGCATTAAAACAGATTGAAAAGCTTGGGATTGTTCGTGAGATAACACAACAAAAGCGTAACCGCTTGTTCAGCTATTTTGGCTATATTGATATTATGAGTACGATGGGAGAATGAAGTTCTAACGGTGGATAAGCGTTCGGAAATCAACAATAGACACTTTGATTTTTTGTTCTGTGAGTAGGGAAAATATTCATTCTCATAAAAAGAAGATGTGGTATACTTGATGCCCCGTTGGTCTAATAGTCAAGCATGGAGTAGTGAAATATGACCACGTTGGTTGCCGAAGTCTATGACGCTTTCAAAGAAGCTGGAGCCTCTGAGGAGAAATCCAAAGCTGCTGCTGCAACAATGGCTGAACAAGCAAGTCAGATTAAAGAATGGAAACAGGAAGCCTCAGAACAAACAAAACGGCTTGCAACAAAAGAAGACATTAATCTTCTCGTAGAAGATATTAGTGGCGTGAAAGACGATATCAATGGACTTAAAATAGATATGGCTTCTATGAAGGCAGAAATGGGCATGATGCGTTGGCTCATGGGCGGCACTTTTTTTGGCATCATTGCCCTGTTGATCCGGTCAATTTGGGGCTAGATTTTATGCTTTTGAGGCAGAAACTTTATTTGATTTTCTTGCATCAATAAGAACAATCTCTTTACCTTCTTTCAATTTCAGGTCTTTAAAGATTTTATGGACTTTTTCTTCCTCACTATCACTAAAAAATAGAATTACTTTGATTGATTTTTTTGTTTTATTTGCCTTCTCATACACCTCCACTTGTTTCATTAAATTTCTTCTCAATTGAGAGTTACTTGCCAACTTAAACTCAACAAGCACTTTATCTTTATACCCTCTTGATATTTTATAATCAACTGGGCCTCTTCCATTATTAACTTCGGCATTCACATCATATTCGGTCGAAAACCATACTAACCTAAAAAGTAATTGAAGATCACTTTCACGCTTAACAACCTTACCTTTTACATAAAACCATCTGTAACCATCATTATTTTCAATAACTTGCTTAAGATATTGTACTCTTTGGTATGCTTCTTCGAACGCCTCCCCTTTTGACTCAAAAAAGCGGGTATCTTTAGCCAGTTGTTCAATTATTGATGTTGTATGCACATTGAACAACATCACAATTTCTTTAATTTTTTCATTACTTATTTTCTCTGCCTTATCACCATTATCCTCTTTATATTTCACATAATAATCAAGAAATGTTGGAAATCTTTCTATCGTTTCGTCTTTAGCTTTCTTTATAGAGTCACTATCAGCATCTTTAGGCAACATTCTTAGAAAATATTCGTTTAACTGCGCTCGTAAATCACCATTTGGAATTGAGTTCTGAATATCATGAAAATTCCTATACACATCATTTTTATTGATCCAGGCCTCATCTTTTGTAAGAATATCTTTTGGTGTAAGCAAAATATAATCACCATCAGTAAATGGTAAAAAATACTCTTTACCAATCCATATTCTAGTGTGGTAATTAAAACTCACTCTGGGAACCAGCACTTTTTTTGCTTTTGTTTCATCTAAATACCTGTTTGCAAATCTTTCTGTATATTGACAGAGAAAACCTTTTATCAAATTAGTTGTAAAATCACTAATATTATCTCTCCCCACACCTCCCTTTACAAGACATAATTTTTCTAGATGACTACCTGTAGTTATTTGCTCATTTCCAAAATTCACAAATATTGTGTTCAAATTACGGTTCAATGCAGCTGCAAAACCAGGCCCCAGACCACTTCCTCTATTTCCAATTTTACTATAGCCTAACCAATTCTGCTTCACTTCTGGAAAAAGAAACCAGCTTCTGATTAAACCTTTACGAATTTCTCCGCCTACTGACCTGTCACGAAGAAACCTTAAATATCTAATAATATCGTCATGCAATTCTTTATATGTAATACTTTTACTGTTGAACAATAAAAACGGATCAACGAACACTGGCAAATCATTAATTAAGGAAATATCTAATGCTCCATAATCATCCAGAATTTCAGGTAAAATTTCAAAATAATCTGAAAAAAAGACACTCATATACACCTCCACACCCAAAATCTGAAATTATATTCTACTAATCTAGTATAATATGCTTTACAGGAAAAAACAAATAGTAATAATTTAAAATCTTACTATTTGTTTGAGTTATGCACAGTCAATGATATAATTAATCAGTTCAATAGGAACTCGTCATTTCCGAGAAAGTGAAAATCCAATAGGCGCACTTTGCCTCCCATCTTGTACTGTAGGGGGTGACGCGCCAAGCATGTGATTCTGAATTGTAACTTCCATAGTTCGGGTGATGGATCAGACTATCAAAATGCTAAACTTTTCCGCTTGACTCAACACAAGTGAAGTGTTTAATCTAGCGTAGCTGAATCTATCAAGACAGCACTTGATTCATAAACGAAACGGCCCTCGGCAGTGCACCACCACCACCGAGAGCCTGACAACAGATCAGGAGAAGACCCCGATGCAGTTGCTTCCACGCAGTTTACTCAACTTACCCCCCCTTCTCAACCGGTTGTCCTACCTGACACAGTGGAGAAAGACCTCGGTAATTTATTATCGAAGGTAATCACGCGGCCTTTCTGGATTTTTTGTGGGGCAGTGATGTACTTCCCGCGCCAGTGACCTGTGTCTGATTGTCATGATCGGTTTGCCGTGCCTTTGTTTTGGCCGGTTGCATAGTGCTGTCTCGGTTCGGGAATTTCAGCGGTGATGTTGGGCGTTCTGCCTGACTCATTGTACCTCTCTGTTTCCATATTTCATTCAGAATAAAGCTGTGTGCCATTTTGCCAGAACTGTCTTGTGTTGGGACAGTTGGTGATTTGCGTGTGAAGCGTGGGATTGTTCATTCGGCATGTATCGCTGAGTGAACAATCCCTTTTTCTGCCTTTCCTATTCCAAGTTATTGATTGTGAAATTTATTCTTTGTGCATTACTGTTGATCCTCATAACCCCCGAAAGCGTTACCGCGTCACCGGAAAAGCCCCATTATAATGATCTGCATCACGTCCTCTATCAAAGCAATTATGATGGAGACACCATTCGATTTAACATCCCCAACACACACCCCCTATTTGGCCACAATATCCCAATTCGACTGCGTGATATCGACACCCCAGAAATCAACTCTGCCTGCCCCGCTGAACGACAACACGCCCACGCAGCCCGTCAGCATGTTCAATCCCTGTTGCAGAATGCACAGGTAATCACTTTAAAAAGAGTTGGACGTGGGAAATATTTTAGGATTTTGGCAGATGTCATTTTTGATGGCGTGGATCTTGGACAACATCTTTTACAGCAGGGATGGGCGATCTCTTATGATGGAGATCAAAGGCACTCTGTTTGGTGTGATACTGTGATTACTGAGTAGAAACAGGAAAGTCCACGTCATTCCCTCATGCACGGGAATGACGGATAACACATCCAACTACATAACACGTTTGCAAATGGAAAAAAATCAACCCGGCGTACCAACAGGATAGTGACGCTTGCCCATCACCAATACCACACCCGTCTTGATCCGGCTGATCACTTGTAAAATCTTTCCGTCCTTAACGCGACAGGTCGCCAAAGCCACCAAGCCGCCGTTCTTTTTCTTCAGACAAACCACGCCTTTTTGAATGACAAATGGACGCGGTACACGCAACCCACCCTGACTATCCATGGCCATCTTGCAACGCAGGTCATCAGACCCTTTGCGCGGTACAAGAAGATCCCAGGCACTGCCCGAGGCGGATACAGGTATCACCTGTGGCTTGTTGCGATTACGACGCAGCTTGGCTTCCAGAGAATCCACACGGTCGAGACACTCCAACAGCACTTGATTGCCTTTCAAACTAACCTGCAAACTTCGACTTGGCGCATAGGGTTTTTCTGTCAAACGCTGACCTTTAACCTTACCACCCTGACGTAACAACTTGCCCTCATCATCTAGTAGCAGCAACACCAAACTACCACCATGAACCGCCACACGAACCTTACCAATATTCAACGGTAGATCGGCTTCCTTGACCGGATAACACACTTTGAATTCCCGCACTGCTTCCACTTCTGGCGCTGATGGCGGTGCCGGTTCTGCTTTAGGCTCTTTTTTGGGGGCTGGTGCGGGTTCTGGTTCCGGCTCTGGTGCTTTCTCTTCTACTTTTGGCGGTAGTTTAAAGGACTTCTCAAACTTCACATCGTCAAATTTACCGGAAGCAGTAACACGTCCACGCCCCACTTCAATACGAATGGGCAGTGCAACATCCTGGTCGGTCTGTCCTGCGGTGGCAAAAGAGCGCATTTGGGTTTTGAAACGAAAGGCGCTCTCCTTAGCCGACCCTTCGTGCAGCAAACCTGAGATGGCTTTCTTAAGAATTTTCTTCAGATTCAGCGGTGGTTCTGCCACATGATTCGGACGGTTTTGCAGATCCAACACCTCTTCGTTAGAGGTATCACCCTGACGAGAGGTGATGGTATACGATTTACTGGTACGCAGAATATCTTCCAGTGGATCATAATTGATGGATGCCGTTTTTTTATCCCGCGTCAAACCAAAATTAAGCATCTTTTTCACCATGGCCTCAGCCACGGCAGTAATAACAACCTGTTGGTTCCTACGATCCTCTTTGGTGCTGTGATCCGCATTGAGGTAGAACCCCATGATATGTGCGCCTAACTCATGGAAAATAGTCCACAACTCCCGGGAAACACCGGGCGGCACATTCATCGTATCTTCCATGCCCTCGGTTTCAAAGGCGACTTCACCCACATCTTCTGACTCATGAGATACCTTTACATGAGCTGTTTTCTGTCCAGGTTCCGGCGCGGCAATGAAAATATCGGGAATGGTTTCCGGCAACACCATCAAAGGAGATACGGCTGGTGCGCTGTCATTGGTTGGCGAAAAATTTCCGCCAGTCGCACGCAGTGCCACCAAATAGGTCAAAAAGCCTTTGGTAGCCAGAGCATAGCCTTCTGGATCAGCAGCGCCGACCTGAAAGGATTTCAACTGACTTTGAAGTACATTCCGAACCCGTTCACGGAACGCAATACCCATGTAATCATCATAGGATTCATACCGTTTCACGATATGATCCAGTTCAGTGGGACCGAGCTTTTTAGCGCTTCTATTGCTGGTGCCCAATGAGATTTCAGATCGCTTTTCGTTCTCAATGGAGAGCAAATACCCTTTGACCACAGCCAACACCAAGGTTTTCTGCATCGCCTTGGAGACCAAACCGCGAATGAGTTCGTCCAACGCCTCTTCCAGTTTGACAGGATCTTCCAGAGGTTCAGCATCCTCCTCCTCGTCCTGATAAACACCCTCAGGCAACTCCACTGCATCGGCATTCTGTGCGGCAACAGCAGCCCGCAATTCATCACTTTTGGCCTTGATGGCTTTTAGATTCTGCGTGGCAGTCAACTCTTTGGATGCCGCGCCAACCAGTTCACCAAGCAGTTCACCATCCAAGCGGTTAGGCACCTCTTTATCCGGCGTAGGCACAGCCTCAGAAAGCACCGACATCTTATCAGCCAGTAACGGATTTCTAACAGCCGAACTCAGTCCCTGACGCACCGCTTCCATACTGGCGTTTCGGGCCTCATCACGATTCAGACGTTTTTCTGCTTCTTTGGTAATCTCGCTGATTAACCGGCTGGTTTTTTCATCAATCTTCATGGCAGTTTCACTGCTACCAGTAACGCCATAAATGGTGGCTAACACCTCTTTAATGGCCAACTGAAAAGCCAAACGCGATACATTATCGCGGGTTTTCAATCGCATGGTAGACTCAACAGCCTGAATCACCTGAGCACGCGCCTGAGCCTGCTCGTTTGCCAACGCCAACTCTTCAGCGCCCTTAACCAAGTCCGCACGTAAAGCGAGAATTTGACCCAACCAGAGCTTGCGGCGCTCCTGCGCTTCGATCTCCGATTTGGGTTCCACACCGCCGATCAACATCGGATCATCATGACCGTAGCTGATGGTCACACCATTGGAGGTAAGCATCTCCTCCATTTTCATTTTGCCTTTGCGATCAATATCCAGTGTCAACATCACTGGATCGCGCATCTCCATATTCCAGGTACGCGCATCAATATTGCCGCCATCATTTTCAATCATGGCAGAGAATAACTCGCGTGAGATAATCGTTTTCTCACCTTTAAGCACCGGAAATGATGCCAACGACCGTCCGCGCAACTTACCCTTGGCACTGGAAAGCAAAGCGTGAAAATGCCCTTCCCCGCTGTCCTGATCCGGTTCAATCACCATGTGCATTTGATGTTTTGACGGATTATTAGGACAGATAATAAATGGATTATCTTCCGAACAATCAGACAGATCAAACTTATGAACCCGCTCAGAACGCTGACGCTCCACTTCCGCCTGATCCAACTCTACCGAATGAATCGTAGCCGGAGGCTGTCCATGACGCGGCTGCCCCTTCATGTTCAAGTCAATATCGTGAAAGAGCAGAACACCTTCAGGATGGACATGAATACCAATCAAGCCCTTAAAAATAAAACCGGAAACCGCCTTACTGTTGCGGTTGGTAGGATTGATCACATCATGAGAAAAGGGTTTGCCGTTTGAGTAGGTCTGAATGGAAACATGACCATCTTCCTGGAACTCAATATCGCAACTGATGACCTCAATTGCTATCTTGAACGGCGACTCAGCACGACAAAAAGCACGGTATTCACCCGGATTGATAGAAGGGTGTTCCACGCTAAAATCGTGGACAATCTTCTCTTCCACCTCTGGCTCTTCTTTGCTCATGGCATCTTTGACAGAGCTGAAGAGTTTGCCAAAAGCGCTATCCAACCACCCACCAACGCGCAAACCTGTCAAACAACAGGGCTGTTGCCGCATGGCAGATTCTGACAACGCAACACCCGGACCGAACAGATCCTGTTGAACATGTGGCATCCCCGTCATGTTCAGTGTTGCAGATTGGTTCCTGGTCATTCTGCCGGTGAGACTCTTCATTGGAAAATCCATTAGCAGTGCCGCTGAATATACGTCGGTATTATAGTGTTTTCTTATAAACAATCAATCAGATAACATTTCACTCAACCAACTACAGCCAATCCTACCCATTTAGGTAAAGTTACCATTTACAATCGGTTAGGGATAGCTTTTTCCTCTATCATATGCGTTACGCAGTTGAATGAATTTTGTATCCGTCATTCCTATTTTCAAATAGCAAAACTCATACCGAGTGCCCAGCATGCCGGGAATGGATACTGATGTGTGCCAACAACCCCATGGCAATCATCACGGTCAGTAGTGAACTACCACCATAACTCACCAGCGGTAAAGGAATACCAACCACCGGCAACAATCCCAAAACCATCCCGATATTGATCACCATCTGTATGCCGAACAACGCTGTCAAACCCACTCCAACCAGCAAACCAAATCGATCCCTGGCGCTGGCTGAGATCATCAATCCGCGTAGTATAATCAGCATATAAAGCAACAGAACAAACAATGCCCCAAAAAAACCCCACTCCTCCGCTAAAACAGAAAATATGAAGTCCGTGTGGCGTTCGGGCAGAAAATCCAGATGACTCTGACTGCCCGCCATAAACCCCTTACCCATCACACCGCCAGAACCAACAGCGATTTTGGATTGAATAATATGATAACCCGCACCCAGTGGATCTTCTTCAGGGAAAAACAGCGTGCGTACCCGCTGTTGTTGATAGTCATGCATGAAATTCCAAGCCATCGGCAGTGACAACCCCAAAGTGGCCAAACCAGCAAACACCCCTTTCCAGGAAAGACCTGCCGCAAAGACCACCACACAACCCACCACCGAAACCATCACAGCCGTACCTAAATCCGGCTGTTGCACAATCAATCCCAACGGCACCAAAATCATGGCCGCCGGTGTCCAGATATCACGCCAATGCACCCCTTTGGAAATGGCACGATCATGAAAATAGCGCCCCAATGCCAACACAAGCGCTACTTTCATCACCTCTGAAGGCTGAAATCGGAAGAGCCCCAAATCCAACCAACGCCGAGCTCCCATACCCACCGAGCCCTTGATCAACACCAAAATCAACAACAGCAATGTTATCCCATAAATCACATAGGCATAACGACGAAACAGACGATAATCCCCCACAAAAGCCAACATCAACATCAACGTAAGCGCACCACCAAACCGGCCCAACTGACGCAGCAATAGAGAAACATTCTCACCGCCACCCACGGCAGAATAGAGCACTCCAAGTCCAATCCCCGTCACCATCAAGATCAAAAACAGTAAACCCCAAGGAAACCGCGCCAAACGCTCACCCAATGCCGGCACATCCTCAATATCTGAGGCCAGAATAGAAGTGCGGTGCCCTCCGTGATTTAACAGTGACATCAGCTTTTCCGTTTTCGGTCGAAGTAGCGGTCCATAATCTGCTTGGCAATGGGCGCGGCTGTTGCCCCACCATGTCCACCATGCTCAATCACCACTGAAATGACAATTTCCGGCTTGTCTGCTGGCGCATAACAGACAAACAACGCATGATCCATAAAACGCCGTTCGGTCACCTGAAGCAGTTCACCATCCTTTTGCCGCCGATGCCGCACCACCTGGGCTGTTCCGGTTTTTCCAGCCGCTCGAATAAAATCCGGCCTGGCTCTACGTGCCGTCCCTGAATGGGCGTAGTAGACTTTTTCCATACCCTTTTTTATCAGCGCCAAATGCTCTTCATTCAATCTACTGTGACGCAACACCTCTGGCTTGAATCCACTGTTTGGCCGCACTAGTGCCGGTCGGTACAGTGTCCCACCGTTGGCAATGGCAGCGGTCATGTTGGCCAGTTGAAGCGGTGTGGAAAGCACATAGCCTTGTCCAATGGCGGTGATCAGTGTCTCACCCGGATACCAGATCGTCTTATGAACTTTACGCTTCCAGGCACGTGACGGTATAAGGCCAGCCTGTTCACCATTCAGGCGAATCCCACTTAAACTGCCCAGCCCAAGATTTCGCGCCATGCGTTCGATGGGATCTATTCCGATCTTCTCTGCAATTTTATAAAAAAATACATCGCAGGATTGGGCAATCGCCTGCTCCAGATTCAACGCCCCATGACCTCTATGCTTCCAACAATAGAACCGATGATCCTGCCGATCCAGATAACCAGGACAGGTAAAACGATCCTCCGGAGTCAATCGGTTCTCTTTCAATGCGGCCAGTATCACAGCCATTTTGAATGTCGAACCCGGTGGATATTGACCTTGAATCGCTTTATTGGTCAGTGGCCGATCCTCATCGGAAACCAACGCTTTCCACTGCTTGCTGGAAAATCCGCGAATAAACTGGTTCGGATCATAGGCGGGCTGATTGGCCATCACCAGCACTTCGCCGGTACGTGGATCCATAACCACAACAGAACCGGAATGACCCGCCAGAGCAGCCTCTGATTCCTGTTGTAACGTCGTATCCAATGTAAGATAGAGATCCTGACCCGGAACAGCTGGTGTCAGCTTTAATTCACGCACCTGACGACCCAGCGCATTCACCTCGACTTCGCGCACCCCTTCCCGGCCACGCAACTCCGATTCATAAACCCGCTCCGTTCCGGTCTTACCCACCAAATCACCAGAACGAAATCGCGTATCATGGAAGTCTCGAATATCCGATTCACTCACCTCGCCCAAATAACCCAGCACATGCGCCGCTAATTTATCATAGGGATAGTGACGAATGGATTGGACCTGAATCATGCCACCAGGCAAATTATAGATCTCTGCCTCAATGCGACTGAGCTCTTCCCAGGATAGACGTGCCCGCACTTTGACCGGCAAAAAGGAGCGCTGCCGTTTTGCTTGGCGCAGGACTGTCTCAAGATCCTCCTCGCTCATGGATAGAATCGGTGCAACACGGTCCAAAAATCCACGCATGCCACCAGTAAGCTCAGGAATCGCGGCCAAACGGTAATCAGGACTGTTTTCAACCAGGATTTTACCAAATCGATCCAGAATCAAACCACGCGGTGCAGAGACCGGTTGAAGGCTGATTCGATTATTTTCCGCCAACACGCGATAAGCACCCCCCTTCATCACCTGAAGATGAAAAAGACGGCCACCCAGCAAGACAAACAGCACACCATTCAGTCCACCCAGAACCAACAGACGACGACGCGCACCTGACCGAAATCGTTCGAGATCATCCTCAAGCACTTAGGTCTCCTCCAGCCAGGCCCGATGGACCAGAATCAACCCAGTCACCACCAAGGGCATCAGAAGCGCTGTCGCCACCGGTTGACCGACAAAGATCCCCCAACGAACGTGAGAACCCTGTAGCATGAGAATCCAGCCGAGCTGAACCCACTCTTCAAGAAGAACGATAACCGACATGGCTGGCACCAGAAACAGAAAATCAGCGCCCCGAAGTCGGGTGCCGAAATAGCCAATCAACATGACGATAATGGTTTTGGTAAACGCATGCAGACCCAGCGGAACGCCGGAAAGAATATCAGTGGCCAATCCCGCACAGAAACCCAGTACAGGACCGCATCGATCAGGACGATAGAGACGCCAATAAAAAAGACACAGCAAAACCAGATCAGGACGAAGCACAGACCACGCATGCCAAGGCAGTGCCATCTCCTGAACCGCCAGGGCCAGAAAAACCGTCATGGCCGGAATCCAGGGGATGATCAGAGAAAAGATCACGGCGTATTGAATATCTGTTCAGATGATGAAACGTCCATGGTGGCGTTCAGCAGTAAACGCACCTCTTCGATTCGATCCAGGTCTGCTTCAGGTTCGACCAGTATATGTAGGAATAGTCCCATATCCTGCGGTTTTACAGAGATGACCCGACCGAGCAACAACCCTTTGGGAAAGATGCCACCGGTTCCAGAGGTGATCATTTTATCACCAATTCTGATATCTGAACCTTTGGGAACAAATGCCAGACTGAGATAACGCCCGTTCAACCCCGCAGCAATGGCACGCACACGAGAGCGCTGCACCAAAACAGGCACCCGCGAGTTAATATCCAGCAACGACAACACCAAACTACTCTGTGGAGAGACCTGTACCACACGCCCAAGCAATCCTTCAGCACCCACCACAGCAACCCGGTCGGAAACCCCATCAGACGAACCCGCACTGATCAGAAACGAACGCGAAAAAGCCGAAGAACTATTTCCCACTACCCGAGCAGCCATGGTGCGATAATTAGGCACCGCAGGCATATTGAGAAGTGCGCGTAATCGGCGGTTCTCCTGTAACAACTCTTCCAACTGATAAATCCGTGGCTTCAGCCCGTCCAACTCAGTCCGCAGATGTCGGTTATCGTCATCCAGACGCACCAACTCTGACACCCGTCCGGTCACACCGCGCCACACTTCCAATGGCGACAGCAACACCTGTTGAACCGGTCCCACCACACCCATCACCGCGCCGCGCACATCTCGATAACCGTCAACACTGCTTCTGACAGTCAACATCAACGTCAACGCACCGAGCAACAGAAAGATGGCAAACACCTCGTTGCGGTATTGACGCAGAAACACCAAAATGGCGTCCATGTTACTGGATGAGCGCAAGAGCGATTACCGATCCATTAGGATATCAGACATGATATCAAGTTCTTCCAAAGCTCGGCCAGACCCCTTCACCACACAGGAAAGCGGATCTTCAGCAATGATCACCGGCAATCCGGTCTCTTCGGCCAGCAATTTATCAAGACCACGCAGTAAAGCACCACCGCCGGTCAGTACAATACCTCGATCCACTATATCAGCCGCCAGTTCAGGCGGTGTCCTCTCCAGAGCGACACGTACCCCTTCAACAATGGCATTGATGGGCTCGGAAAGGGCTTCAAGAATCTCAGGGTCAGAGATAATCTGATGTTTTGGTACGCCATTGACCAGGTCGCGTCCCTTTACTTCCACTTCAAGACGCTCTGGCAGTGGAAAAGCCGAACCGATCTGAATTTTGATGGTTTCAGCCGTTCCCTCACCGATGAGCAGTGAGTATTTGCGACGGACATGGGCCACAATAGCCTCATCCATCTTGTCGCCACCAACACGAATGGAACGCGAATAGACGATACCAGCCAGAGAGATGATTGCCACCTCAGTGGTGCCACCACCAATATCGACAACCATGGAACCACTGGCATCCGTTACCGGCAATCCGGCACCGATGGCGGCAGCCATGGGTTCCTCAATAAGAAACACTTCACGCGCACCCGCACTCTCCGCTGACTCCCGGATGGCCCGGCGCTCAACCTGAGTGGCACCAAACGGCACACAGACAATAATGCGCGGCGAGTAGAACAAACGCCGTTTATGCACTTTGCGAATAAAGTGCTTCAACATCGCCTCTGTGACCGTAAAGTCAGCGATAACACCATCTCGCATAGGCCGGGTTGCGACAATATTGCCGGGCGTTCGACCCAGCATGCGCTTGGCCTCATTGCCAACGGAAAGCACTTTACGTGCACCGCGTGAATTTTCATGGATAGCAACCACAGAAGGCTCGGAGAGCACCACGCCACGTCCTCGGACGTATACCAGCGTATTCGCCGTACCTAAATCAATAGCCATATCCGTGGAGAAGAGGCCGATCAGCTTGCTGAACATAGTATACTTACCTATCTATTGCGCCGGCAGATGCCGTTGCTCCTTGGTTGCTGAACGGGGTTTCAGAGTAGATCCTTTCCCCATGAAAAACACACAAGGACGAATTTTAACCTTGGAAAATTAGCACGCTGACTGTAAACCCATCAAGTGAATGCAAACCTTTTCCTAACAAAAGTGAAAGCAAATTCCATGCACAAGGCCAAGTCTACCAAGACAAAAACATCCACTTTACGCAAACGGGACATCCTGGATATTGAGGATCTGGACATACAATTGGCCTGCATTTTAGAGGCTCACGGCCATGCCAATCTTGACAAAGAGATCCGCGCTGAAGTACTGGAACTATTCCGTAACACATTGGAAACAGGCCGAAAAAGGCTACGAAAATTTCATCTTGATGGTGCCAAAGGCAAGTTCATTGTCAAAGGGCACAGTTATCTGATGGATAATATCCTCAGACGACTGCACGCTTTAATTCAAATCCAAGATCCTCAGGCAAAGCCCCCCTCCTCCCAAGTGCATCATGGCAAAAAGCCGCCACTGCTTCATCGTTTTTTTGACTTTATTCAGGCGCACCGTGCATCACATCTTTGGCGGCGTGATTCCCAAGACTCATTTAGCTTGGTTGCCACCGGTGGATATGGACGCTCGGAGCTGGCCCCTTTTTCTGACATTGATCTCCTGTTTTTAATGCCTCATGCCGACCATCCTGCCTTGAATGCACAGGTTGAGCAAATGCTCTACTTCCTGTGGGATCTCAATCTGGATGTTGGCCACGCCGTGCGTACCATCGGCGAATGCGTGGAACAAGCCAACCTGGATGGTGAGATTGCAACATCCATGCTGGAATCACGCTTTCTTACCGGCAACAAAACATTATTCAATAATTATCAAGCAGCACTATTTGAACGCATCCTGCTCAAAGACCCGGAGTCTTTTCTGACTCTCAAGCTGGAAGAGCAGATGAAACGCCATGAACGGTTTGGCAATTCTCTATTCTATCTTGAGCCAAATATCAAAGAGAATCCTGGTGGCCTGCGTGATATTCACACTTTTTTCTGGATCGCCAAGTACCGGTTTCAAGTCAACCGCGTGAAAGATCTTATTCCACAAGGATTGATTACAGAAGCAGAGTATCACACATTTCTGCGCTGTCGTGACTTTCTCTGGCGGGTACGCAACGCGCTACACTATCGGGCCGGTCGCCGAGATGAACGGCTCACCTTCCAGCAACAGGTGGACATTGCCGAAGAGTTCGACTACCGCGACCGCATGGGCGTACGCGGTGTGGAACTGCTGATGCGGCGTTATTACCGCGTTGCCAAACAGGTGGGCAACCTGTCACAAATTTTTCTGCAAAAATATAAAGAAGAACACGACCAAAAGAACCGATCCAGCGCACCAGAGCCTATTGAAGGCGTTTTTCAGCTGGTTGGCGACTCTATCGCCATAACCCATCCAGAAGCGTTTGATGAGCGTCCTGCACGGATTATGAAACTGTTTGCCGTAGCTCAACGGCTGGACAAGCGGATTCATCCTGAAATCCGGCGCTGGGTTTCTCAGCATCTCAACTTGATTGATGATACGTTTCGCGACGACCCGGAAGTGTGTGAAACATTTCTGAACATGCTTGATGGCCGCCGCGAAGCCGCCCGTGTGCTGCACCAGATGAATACTGCCGGCGTATTGGGCCGGTTTATTCCAGAATTTGGCCGCATTTCCGGACTGACTCAACATGACATGTTTCACGTCTACACGGTGGATGAGCACTCCATCCGGGCGGTTGAAGGCCTGGAAGGCATTCGACGCGGTGACTTTGCCGAAGAACTGCCTCTGGCCACGGACCTGATCTCCCGGGTCAAGCGACCAATTCCACTCACTGTGGCGGTTTTACTGCATGATATCGCCAAAGGCCAAGGCGGACAACATGAGGTCAAGGGCGAGGAAATGGTTCGACATATCTGCCCACGCTGGGGACTCAACGCTCAGGATACTGAGTTGGTCGCCTGGCTGGTTCGTCACCATTTAATCATGTCCAGAACCGCTTTTCGGCGTGACATCAACGATCCGCAAACGGTGTCTCAGTTTGCCCGTCAAGTACAAGATCACCAACACCTTGAACATTTGTTATTGTTAACTGTGGCGGATATTCGGGCGGTTGGGCCTGGTGTATGGAATCAGTGGAAAGCGGTGTTACTGCGCGAACTCTACTATCGTTCCGTAGAGGCATTGAATCGTGGTGGCGTTTACACTTACCGTGAACTCAAACAGCTGGCCAATGCACGACGCCTTGAGGCACTGGCAACCATGTCTCAGGATCACGATACCACAGAGGTAAACACCTATCTCAATCGCTTCTATGATGACTATCTACTCACCTACGATTCCGACTCTATTCTTGAACATTTTCAAGCAATAGAACCACTTCTGTCTGAACCATTGGGTGTGGCCTATTCCCATAATACGGTATCCGACACCACCAGCATGTTGGTCCATACCCAGGATCATCCCGGTTTAATTGCGCGGATCTCTGGCGCTTTGGCGAGCCAATCTGTCAATATTCTCTCTGCCAATGCCAATACCACCAAAGATGGCATGGTGCTGGATATCTTTATCGTCCAAAACCTTCAAGGCAGTGCCATCACCACACCGGCCAAACTGAGAAAAATTCGGGAAACGCTCCATTCGGTACTGGCACGGGAAATCGAGCCAGAAGCACTGCTGGCGCGCTCAGCACGTAACCAACGTAAACAACACACCTTTGATGTACCGACATCGGTGATTGTCGATAATGATTTTTCCGATAACTATACAGTGCTTGAAATCACCGCTACTGACCGTATCGGCCTGCTTTTCACCATTACACGTCTATTGGAAGGACAGGGCATTCAGATTCGTACGGCTAAAATTGCAACCTATGGCGAACGGGCGGTCGATGTGTTTTACGCCAAAGACATGTTTGGTTTAAAACTCAATGATAAGAAAGTCGCAATGGTCATTGAAGGTCTGAAAGATGCCATCCAAAATCTGAGTCTACAGGCATGACAAGCGCCGAACTGAGAAAAGAATGATTGTCGTTCGTTGCTTCACTTCCATTTTACTGTCTAATATGGTGTCATTGTTCAAATGTACAGGCCTTGAGCCTGATTGAGCCTGATTAGAGTATGATCAGACCGAGCATTACTGGCACCTGATTGACCAATCATAAAAATAGAGGATCATCATCATGTCAAATGCGTGGAACCCGGATTCCTGGAGAAACCATGAAGCCTTGCAACAGCCAAACTGGCCCGATCAGAATGCGCTGAAAACCACCTTTGACAACCTGAGCAGCTATCCACCTTTGGTATTTGCCGGTGAGGTACGCTCTCTGCAACGACGCTTGGCTGATGTCGCCCAAGGCAAGGCTTTTTTGCTGCAAGGCGGTGACTGTGCTGAATCGTTTCAGCAATTTCGCGCTGATTCCATTCGTGACAAGCTAAAAGTGCTGTTGCAAATGGCTGTTATCTTGACCTACGGCCTGGAAAAACCGGTGGTAAAAGTAGGCCGTATTGCGGGCCAGTTTGCCAAACCCCGCTCCAGCGACACAGAGACCAAAGGGTCCAAAACGCTGCCGAGCTTCCGTGGTGAATCTGTTAATGCACCGGATTTTACCGCTGCGGCACGTATTCCCGATCCTGACCGCCTGGAACGTGCATACTTCCAATCCGCATCAACACTCAATCTTTTGCGTGCATTCACCTCTGGTGGCTTTGCCAACCTTCAAGAGATTCATAACTGGAATCAGGATTTTGTCCGCAATAGTCCACAGGGACAACGCTATGCTCAACTGGCCGGTCAGTTGAGCGATGCCATGCGCTTCATGGACATTATCGGCATCAATCCTTCCACGGCTCCCGTTTTGAAGGAGATTGAGTATTTCACCAGTCATGAGGCGTTGATTCTGGAGTACGAACAAGCACTCACTCGCGTTGACTCCACCACCAACGATCACTACAACTGCTCCGCCCATCTGCTTTGGATTGGCGAGCGTACCCGTCAGCCAGACGGTGCACATGTTGAGTTTCTGCGCGGTGTCAAGAACCCATTAGGCTGCAAAATTGGTCCCACCGCCACTGCTGATGACATCATCACGCTGTGTGATCGCCTAAACCCGGATAATGAAGCAGGTCGCCTCACTCTGATCACCCGTTTCGGTGCAGATAAGATTGCTGACAATCTACCGAAACTGATTCGCGGCGTTGAAAAAGAGGGCCGTTCGGTGGTCTGGAGTTGTGATCCCATGCACGGCAACACATTCTCCAGCACCTCGGGTCTCAAAACGCGGGACATTTCCAACATTCTTGGTGAAATCAAACAGTTCTTTGAGATCCATCAAGCAGAAGGCACTTGGCCCGGCGGCGTTCATTTTGAACTGACCGGCGACAATGTCACCGAGTGTGTGGGCGGCTCCCACGAGGTCAAGGAAGAGCACCTGCCTAACCGCTATGAAACCACCTGTGATCCACGCCTGAATGCCCAGCAAAGTCTGGACATCTGCTTTATGATCGCTGAAGTGCTTTCCAAACAGAAGTAAGCAACACCATCCACCGGAGCAATCACCTGTTTTGCTCCGGTGGATGGTCATGCATTCTCTATTTTACCCTCACTCAAACGCTAAAACACGTTACCTGCCGCTTTATTTATCTTCTGCGATATCGCTGTCTGAACCATCCTGTCAGTGATTCTATAGTCATTTCGATCCAAAATTTGACAATGGGGCACAACCTGAGTGGAAGCCCTGGTGATGTTTTTGCGCCGCTTTTGATATGCAAAGCAGATCATCAGAGCAAAAATATTACCA
>JADFWU010000046.1 GCA_015234045.1 Magnetococcales bacterium | reverse complement strand
ATTGATAATGTAAACTCATTGACTGTAAAACGGTTGCGGTCAGCAAAGAAGTAGCGCATTGCTGTCATAGCAGTTGTTTTTCCACTATTGTTTGCACCAACAAAAATCGTTGTTTCTTCTGAAAAATCAATTCTAACTGATTTTAGTCTCCGAAAGTTCTGAATTTCCACATAACTAATTCTCATGACTTCACCACTGATAATTTAGAATTGTAATACTGCTACGGTATGATAATTAAATATGTAAACACACCCTATAGTGAGTAACATTTAACTATTTTACAAACATCTTTATGTTAAACTATTACCAATAAAAACGCCAATAGAAATTAATTAAATAAAATAACTACTTGATGTGCAACACATTTAATTGCACACTTAACTTGAAAATTTGATTGATAAGGAGTTTCATTCAAATATGTAATAAATAAATTGACAATAAATAGTATTTATATGGCAGAGATATAAAAGACTGACATTCCTTCTTTTCCAACAACAGATACAATCAAGGATATGTTTCAACCTATTGATAGTTAAGTCAATATCCATCCGTTTCATAATAAAAAAATCAATTGTCCTCCTTATAAAATCCCCCTAAATTCAAGCGATATCTCTTGAGTCACAGGATAGGTTGAGTCATAGTATCGACATCAATCTATTTATTGAAATCGTAATCTTAAGAGAGTGTTGTCATGTCCACGCCGAAATTTGTCTATACCATGCAGAATGTCACCAAGGTGGTGCCACCTAAGCGTGTCATTCTTGAAAACATTACCCTGGCCTTTCTTCCCGGAGCTAAAATCGGTGTTCTGGGCCTGAATGGATCGGGCAAGTCATCTCTGTTGCGCATCATGGCTGGTGTGGATAAAGAGTTTAATGGTGAAGCAAAACCGGCGGATAATATCAATGTCGGTTTTCTTCCCCAGGAACCGGATTTGAATCCTGATAAAGATGTGCGTGGCAATGTTGAAGAGGGTGTGTCCGAGGTTAAATCTCTGATTGATCGCTTTAATGAAGTGTCTGCCAAATTCGCTGAAGTCACTACCGATGATGAGATGAACGCCTTGATTGAAGAACAAGGTGAACTTCAAGAAGCCATCGACCACGCTGAAGGCTGGGAACTGGATAGAAAACTGGAAATTGCTGCGGATGCGTTGCGTCTGCCGCCTTGGGATGCTGATGTCACCAAGCTTTCCGGTGGTGAACGGCGTCGTGTGGCACTCTGTCGGCTTCTGCTCTCTCAACCGGATATGCTGCTGTTGGATGAACCTACCAACCATCTTGATGCTGAATCCGTGGCGTGGCTGGAGCGTTTTCTACACGACTATCCCGGCACTGTGGTCGCTGTTACCCATGATCGCTATTTTCTGGATAATGTGGCTGGTTGGATTTTAGAATTGGATCGGGGTCGCGGCATTCCCTACAAGGGCAACTACACCCAGTGGTTGGAACAGAAGGAAGCGCGACTTACCCAAGAACAACGGGAAGAAGATGGACGGCAACGCCATCTGCGTAATGAACTGGAATGGGTGCGCTCGTCACCGCGTGCGCGTCAGGCCAAAAGTAAAGCCCGTATTCAAGCTTATGAGGATCTGGCCTCTATTTCTCGTGATAAGCGTCAAGAGACCAATACGCTATTCATTCCATCCGGTCCACGCCTTGGATCAACGGTTATTGAAGCAAAAGGATTAACTAAGGGGTTTGGTGATCGTTTGTTGATTGATAACCTCTCCTTCCTGCTACCGCGTGGCGGTATTCTTGGCATTGTCGGCGGAAATGGTGCGGGTAAAACCACATTTCTGCGTATGTTGACTGATCAAGAAAACGCAGATTCTGGCAGTGTTGATCTTGGTGAAACAGTGCAACTGGCCTATGTGGACCAGAGCCGGGAATCTCTTGATCCTGAAAAAACCGCCTGGGAAGTTATTTCAGACGATTCGGATTTGATGATGCTGGATGGACGTGAAATCAACTCACGGGCTTATGTCTCCTGGTTCAATTTCAAAGGCTCGGATCAACAGAAAAAGGTAAAGTTCCTTTCCGGCGGTGAACGTAATCGCGTCCATCTGGCCCGTATTGTCAAAAGTGGCGGCAATCTGCTACTCCTGGACGAACCTACCAATGACTTGGATGTAGAAACCCTTCAGGCGCTGGAATCCGCTCTACTGAGCTTTGCTGGCAGCGCGGTTGTCGTTTCCCATGACCGTTGGTTTTTAGATCGAATCGTTACCCATATTCTGGCTTTTGAAGGTAACTCGGAAGTGGTCTTCTTTGAAGGCAACTATCAAGATTATGAAGCAGATCGTAAGAAACGCTTAGGACAAAGTGCCGACCAGCCACAACGGGTTAAGTATAAAAAGCTGACCCACTGAGTGCACTGTAAACAAACGCTCCTATCTGCATATCATCTCGATAAATATGCAGATAGGAGAATCAATCACATCACCAGGGATGGAACGGCTGACTGTTCAAATTTTAGACAAACCCCCTAACCGCTGACTGTTCAAATTTTAGACAAAACCCCTAACGGCTGACTGTTCAAATTTTAGACAAACCCCCTATAAGAATTGAAACTTCCTGTCAAAAGTAATACTCTTACATGTAAGAAAAGGAGATTATTATGCGTATCACATCTAAAGGTCAGGTAACAATACCGGCCAATATTCGGGAAAAGACAGGGCTATTACCACACACCGATGTTGAGTTTATCCATGACGATAATGGTGTTCGAATCGTTCCAGCACCGTTACCATCTGGACAGAGCCGTGGACAACGCTTGGCCGATCATCTGCGAGGAAAAAGTGACGTTGCCATGAGTACTGATGAAATCATGGCATTGACCCGCAAGTCATGACCCCTGTTCTCGTTGATAGCAACATCCTGCTGGATATCATAACTGACGACCCACACTGGTTAGAATGGTCAGAATCCAAACTGGTAGAGAGTGCAAATCGATCCCGCATCATCATAAATCCGGTCATTTACTCCGAAGTCTCTGTTGGCTTCAATCGGATTGAGGACTTGGAAAGCGCTCTACCCAAGACATGGATTGAACGGGAAGCAATACCCTATGAAGCTGCTTTTTTAGCAGGCAAAGCATTCCGTTCCTATCGAGGAAGAGACGGACAAAAAAGATCTCCTCTGCCAGACTTTCTGATCGGTGCACATGCTGCTGTGGCCGGCTATCGATTGTTGACTCGGGACGCTAAACGCTACCGAACGCACTTTCCAAAGATGGCGTTGATTGCACCTGATTGAAAGTCAATCAAAAAAGGCTAGACCATGCACTCTTTCGGTTCGTTACAAATGAAGCCCAAACTTATGAGCCTGTTTTTAATTGTCGGGCTACTACCGCTTCTATTTGTCAGTTGGTTTACCAACCATAATTCCAGCAATGCTTTGATGGATAGTGCTCAAGCCCAATTACAGAGCGTTAATGAGATAAAAAAAGCACAGATTGAATTTTTTTTTCAAGATCACCAAAAAAATGTCAAAGCCCTGGTTGAAAGCATCAGCACCTTGCGAGAGGAAGGCTTTAACAAACTCATTGCCGTCCGAGAAACAAAAAAATCGGCTGTTGAACGCTATATTCAGAACATTATCAATCAGATTATTACATTTTCCGAACAACAAACCGCTGTCACAGCCATGAAGGCATTTGATAGGGATTATAAACAGATCATTAAACAAAATGCGCTCTCCAACGAACAACTCAGCCAAATGCGTACAGCGTTGGATAACTACTTTTCAGGCCAGTTTTTAAAAGCGTATCACAAAAAAAATGGTACGGATAAAAACCCTATACCACCCGCATTTGCCCAAGCCACACCAGAGACCATTGCCCTTCAATATCACTATATAACAGCCAATCCCTTTCCGCTCGGCCACAAAGATCAACTCAATCGCGCAACCGATCAATCCCACTATAGCCAAACCCATGAACATTTCCATGAATCTATCCGCAACTACATGGAAAGATTCGGATATTATGACATCTTCCTGGTTGAACCAGAGGATGGCAACATCGTCTATACAGTACGCAAAGAGCTGGATTTTGGTACATCATTAAAACATGGACCAATGGCACACTCGAACATTGCTCACGCATTTAATCAGGCTGTTCAATCAGAAAACCGTGATTTTATCGCCATGGTGGATTTTGATCAGTATTGGCCATCTTACAATGCACCGGCAGGCTTTATCGCTTCACCAATCTTTGACGGTGATAAAAAGAGTGGCGTTGTGATCTTTCAGTTCCCAATCACTCTGTTAAATAAAATCATGACCGAACGTTCTGGCCTGGGAAAAACCGGTGAAACCTATCTGGTTGGACCTGATAAGCGCATGCGTTCAGACTCTTTTCTTGATCCGACACACCGTAGTGTTGAGGCTTCGTTCAGAAATCCGGATCAGGGCTATCTCAATACAGAAGCGACAACCTCTGCATTGTCTGGTCAGAGCGCTGCCAAAGTGATTACCGATTATAATGGCAATCCCGTACTCTCAGCCTGGTCTCCACTGAATAGCGCTGGACTCAACTGGGCTCTGGTGGCGGAAATTGATGTATCTGAAGCCTTTGTTCCTATTGATAAAAAAAATCATACCTATCTAGAACAACTGGCTCGACTCTATGGATTTCAGGATCTTTTATTGATCAATCCAGATGGACATATTTTCTATTCCGTAGCCAATAACAGTGATCTTTACACTAATCTTTTCACCGGAAATCTGCGTGATAGCAGTTTAGCAAATCTGGTTGGCGATGTTGTAAAACGAAAAAACTATGGCCTCGCTGATCTGATGCCCTATGCACCAGCTGATAATCATCTCACCTTTTTTACTGCACATCCCATAGTGCGTGATAATGTCGTTGAACTCATCGTCGCCGTGGCCATGCCTGAGAACTTCATGGATACCATTGCACAACGCCGTGAAGGCATGGGAAAGAGCGGCGAAACCTATCTCCTTGGCCGACTGAACAATACCATCTCATTACGCAGCAATCGAACCATTGGGCACGGCATGGTCGGCGAAACATTGGACGAGACGCTGTTAGGATATGATATCGACTATGTTTCGACCAAAACGACCATCATAAATCATAGAAATGAGCACTATCTGATACGCCAAGATCCGTTAAACATTGCTGGACTCAACTGGTCCATTATCGCAACCATCAGTCTGGATGAAATCCAATCTCCTATTCAGACGCTCAGAACAAATATAATCCTCACCTCTTTGATTTTAATTGTACTAATAGTCACTCTGGCGTACTTGACTGCGGAAGGCATCGTACGCCCTGTCAAGCGCCTCATTCAGGTCACGCACAACATCAGTGCGGGCAACTGGTCGTCGCGTGTACCTGTCACCGGATCGGATGAGATTGCCTCTCTGGGACACGCTTTTAATCAGATGGCACAGAAAATTGAACAGCAGTATTGGTTGAAATCACATATTGCCCGTTTTCCCAATATTATGCAGAAAGCCAACACGTTGGACCGTTTTTCTCAAGATCTGATCTTGGCTCTAACACCATTACTCTCTGGCGGACATGGCGTTTTCTATCTTTTTAACGAAAATTCCGACCATTTCGAACTGCTTGGTAATTTTTGCTATCCAGAACAGGATGGTGTCACGACTCGTTTCAAGGCTGGTGAAGGACTCGCCGGGCGGGCGGTACTTGAAAAAAAAATCATTACTCTGGAAGAGATCCCAGCCAATCATATCAACATCGGTTACGGTGTTGGACAATCAAAGCCTCTCTCCGTAGTTGCCGTGCCACTCCCATTTGGTGACAAAATTCTCGGTGTCATCGAAATAGCCGCCTTCAAACGCTTTTCTGAAATCGAAATCACTTTGCTGGAAGAGTTATCGCTGATTATTGGGCTTAATCTGGAAAATATGCGCCGAAGCCATCAAACCGAAGCCCTTCTCAAAGAAACTCAACACCAAGCCTCAATGCTGGAGACCCAAACCCAAGAGTTGGAGACCCAACAGGAAGAGTTACGCCAAACCAATGAAGCCTTGGAAAAACATGCCAACGCGCTCAAACAGTCAGAAGAGGCCCTTAAAGTTCAAGAAGAAGAACTCCGTGCCACCAATGAAGCACTTTCAGAAAAAAATCAGGATCTGGCAAAGCAAAAAAAACAGATTCAAATCGCCAGCGAAAACCTGGAACGTTCCAGCCAATATAAATCTGAATTCCTGGCCAGCATGTCGCATGAACTCCGCACACCATTAAACAGTCTGCTTATTCTGGCCAGTAGCTTTGCAAAAAATGAAGAACAAAACCTGACCGAAAATCAGGTAAAAGCTGCCAGCATCATTCATGAAAGCGGTCAGGATCTACTCACCCTGATCAACGAACTGTTGGATCTGGCCAAGATCGAAGCTGGCAAAATCGACCTTTACCCTGATGATATGATTTTATCTCTTCTATTTGAAGGACTTAAAAGACAATTTCAACCTATGGCTGATCAAAAAAATATTGCACTGCGTTTCCAAATCGACGCAGGATTGCCTTCGGTTATTCATACAGACATTGAAAAGGTTCAACGTGTTATCAAGAATTTTCTGAGTAATGCTATTAAATTTACTTCAGAAGGCTCTGTTACTGTTCATATTCATGCCTCGCCGGATCAATGGCAGTCTCTATCCAAAGAGATCAAGATCGGATCAACCTCAATCGCAATCTCTGTCACAGACACCGGCATCGGTATTCCAGAGGAGAAGCAACAGCTGGTGTTTGATGCTTTTCAACAGGCAGATGGTTCCACCAGTCGAAACTATGGAGGAACCGGACTTGGTTTAGCCATTTCCACACAGCTGGCGCAACTGCTCGGCGGTGAAATTCTCCTCTCCAGCAAAGAAAACCAAGGCAGTACATTTACGTTGATCATTCCCACTCTTGCTGAGACAGAATCAGAACCAACCACCGCTGTAAGTGCATCCACACCCATTCAGCACACAGTTAAACCGGTTCAAGAGGTTATTTCTGTTCCTGATGATCGGTCAACACTCGCCTCTGATGATCAAATCATGTTGATCATTGAGGATGATAAGATATTTGCAGAAATATTGCGTGATCAAGCCAATGAGCGCGGATTTAAATGTCTGATCGCCACATCCGGTGAAATGGGAATAAAGCTGGCCGAGCATTACAAACCACTCGGAATCATTCTGGATATTGGACTGCCTGACATGGACGGCTGGTCGGTAATGGAAAAGCTTAAAGAACAACCCGATATCCGGCATATTCCAATCCATATTATCTCTGGAATGGAAAAACAGTTGGATGGTCTGTTAATGGGTGCTATTGGTCATCTCACCAAACCAGTCAGCAAGGAACAACTCAGTTCGGTATTTGACCGAATCATGCATTTTTCTGATTCCGAAGTACGCACGCTGCTGTTGGTCGAAGATGATCCTGCCTCTCAGATGGCAACCCAACAACTCATAAAAGGCCGGGATATTGAGATTACCGTTGCGGAGACCGGTACCAAAGCCCTTGAGCTTCTTAAAACCACGCCGTTTGATTTAATGATTCTGGATCTTGGTTTGCCGGATATCAGTGGATTCGCTCTGCTTGATAACCTTGCCAATGATAAGACCATAGTCAAACCACCGGTCATTATCTACTCTGGCAGAGCGCTTTCCCGTGAAGAGTTTACTCAGCTGAAGAAATATACAAACAGCATTGTTATTAAAGGAGTAAAATCACCTGAACGGCTATTGGACGAGGTTGTTCTCTTTTTGCACCGCATGGTTGGCACCTTGCCGAAAGATCAACGGTTGATGCTGCGAAAAGCGTATGATCAGGAAACGACACTCAAAGGAAAATCCGTATTGGTCGTAGATGATGACATGCGAAATACCTTTGCCTTGGCCAGGACATTGGAGTTAAAAGGCATGAAAGTGCATATCGCACCAGATGGCGCAATGGCTCTTGCCACATTGGAGACCAAAAAAGAGATCGATATCGTACTGATGGATATCATGATGCCGGGCATGGATGGTTATGAAACCATGCAGGCTATCCGTAAAATTGACCGACTTTGGAAACTGCCCATCATTGCCTTAACCGCCAAAGCCATGCCCGAAGACCGCGCAAAAAGCTTGGAAGCCGGTGCCAACGACTACTTGACCAAACCAGTAGATATTGATCGTCTACTGTCGATGTTGCGTGTATGGCTCTATCAGTAACACCTTGTTCAGTAAGGCTCTAATGGCTACTCGGCACCAAGCTTAAAGCGTAATTCACCGAAAATGGCCAACCCCTCCAATGGATAGTCATTAGGCACCTGTGCAGGAGCCGGCTCTATTGCCTTTGAATCAAAAAGATTTTTAACCAGAAGAGCCGCTTCCCAGTTTTTTACGCCGATGAATTTTCCAGCATTCTGATTCCGTAAAACCAGGTTCACAACATTATAGTCATCCACCTGACTGCGATTATCGCCAAACTCACGCGCCCGATCAGCAATCCAGTACCATTCAGCCATGACAGACCATTCGGGCATAAACGACCACCACCCTTGCAAATGGGTTTGCCATGTTGGCGCATTGTGTATCCGCGTATCATTATTCTCTACAACAGCCCGCATCCAGGCCATGCTGCCATCAATTTTAACCGTCTCGGATGGCTTCCAATTCATCTCAAGCTCTAATCCATGGCCTTGAATATCCCTGGCATTTTGAGCCGTACTGGTAATGCCGTTGGCATCCTCGACATAATCAATAAGATCTTCAATCTGGTAATAGAACAGATTGAGACCAGTACGCAATGAAAACGTTGGACGATAGTCAAAAGCCAACTCCCATGTCTCAATGGTTTCGGGTTCCAGATTAGCATTCCCTAAAATTCCTGGATTATTCACCACATAGAGTTCTGCAAATGAAGGCGCTCTAAACGCCTGTCCATACATTAATTTGGAGGTCAGATTATAGAGTGGTGACCAAACCAGTGCAAAACGCGGATTAACCGTGCTACCAAAATCCGAATAACGATCCAAGCGTACCCCAGCTGTCAACGCCCAATCAGGCGCAAAACTCCACTCATCCTGAGCTGCCATATACGCTACCCAACGATCATTATTGCCGATATAGACGGCTGTTGGATCATTAGTCACATCTGTCAGTACACCAGGCACTACACCAACGCCAAAATTCTTCTTCTCGCGGGTTTTTTCATCCATATATTTACCGCCGAGCACAAAGCGCAGACGGTGATCATCAATTCCGGAATAGAGATTGGTGGTCTCCAAGCCGGCAATCCGGTCTGATGTTCCTGGATTCCCGATCCAACCATTGGGATAAGCCGTGCCATCAGGAAATACCACACCATCCTGAAACAGTTTAAAATAGGTATTGTTGAGACTATAAAAATAGTTTAAGCGCACCTGTACATCCCAGCTCGGTGTCCAGACAGGGTTGTGGTAGATCAGATCAACCATGTATTGATCAATATTCTGCCGTCCTTCCGAATCCAGCGCCTGTGCACCACCTGCACCCATACCACCATTGACATGAGTCCACCCCCAAACCCGAGCAGTCCAATTCTGCTTGGTTGCCTCAAACACACCATTATACATCGTGTTTTCGGTTTCAAGTGGCCCAGGTGCCAAAGAGAGATTGGTACCACTGATCTGATCAAAAGTGGTCTGTAGATCCGATGTAATGATACGTCCTCGGTCTCCATTCGTAGTTGAGGCCTCAAGACTCAATGCCAAATCCCAATCACCTAACTGTACAGATTGCTGCAACCAGCCCTGATAGGTATCAAATGAGCCACCTCGAAACCCAACCTCAGTTCCATGAATATCCGCAGCGCTTTTGGTCTTAATGTTGATAACGCCGGTAAATGCATCCGCACCATACAGCGCAGAACCCGGTCCACGAATCACTTCTACACGGGCTATACTGGCAACTGGTAATTGAAAGTTATTAGGACGTCCACTGGAAAACAGATGCGGAAAAGGCAGGCCATTCAACAGGACCAGAACTTGGGGATTGTATCCGGTAAAAATACCACGGATCATATAAATCGACTCCACCCGACTGGTGGAGGAGATAGCCACATGCAGACCTGGAACCTGTTCAAGAATCTGATCCAAATTGGTGGCACCAGAACGGCGAATATCTTCAGCAGTGATCACAGTGGCAACCGATGGTGCCAGATGCAGCGGTTTATCAGAACCAGTGGCTAAGCTGATCACTTCCTCTTCGCCATACAGCTCAAGGAGGACATCTTCATCATCCCCCTCATTCTGCAACATGGCAAGATCCACCCCTGCGGTTCCATTTATGCTCCACAACAAAACCAGCACACCAACCAAGATTCTACCCGTTAATCTCGCCATGACGATACTCCCCAATGCTGTATCGTGGACTCCAGAACCCAAAGTCTTTTTTATTAGAATTACGACATAAACATATCAAAGTCACATCAAACTATCGGGAATAGTCCCAGGATTGATAATTTTTGTACTACCATGTACATAGGCTTCAATGGATTTAAGAATCGCCTTTTTACGAATCGGCTTGGTCAGACAACAATCACAGCCAGAGTCAATCGCCTTTTCAGCATCCTCAGGCATTGCATAGGCAGTGACTGCAACAATTGGAGTGCGCACCATCTTTCCCTGTGCCACTTCCCACTGTCGGATCAACTTGGTCGCATCAAAACCATCCATATGCGGCATTTGCAGATCCATCAACACCAGATCAAAGCTGGCTTGTTTGAAACGGCTGACCGCCTCCAATCCATTGGATGCTACGGTCAGTTCAATGCCTGTGTTTTTCATATAGGCTTTGAACAGCAAGACATTGTCGGCAGAGTCTTCAACCAGCAGAATACGCATTCCTGTCAATATATGCGGCTGTTCTGCTCGCTCAGTTGTAGACTTTGAATCTACAGTATCAAAATCCAGATTTTCACCAAGTAGAACGGCACTGATGGTATTAAGCGCTTCGACTCGGCGAATAGGATGAGGAAGACAAACCGCTCCACTATTACGTGCTTGACGTAAGATTGCCAACTGTGGATCAGCACAGATCAGTATCATCGGTACATCGTCATCATCACGCGGGCTTTCCAACAAATGACGTATTTCACCCGACACAGTATTACCGTAGCCAATATCCAGAATGACCAGATCACTGTCCATCATCTGATCCGAAATCGGCTCACTCTCACGGGCCAAAATCGTCTCAAGCCCCACCGCGTCCAACATCTCTTTAAGGATATTCCGACCTGTCTGATCGTCACTGTTCAATAGGATACGATGCCCATCAAGCTCCTTGAATTGATTTACCTTATGTACTGTGTCTGGAATGATAAACTGTGGATTGAACCGAAATAGACTACCTTTGCCTTTAACACTCTCCACACTGATCTCACCGGACATCAAATGAACAAGTTTGCGACTGATTGACAGCCCCAATCCTGTACCTTGATATTGCCGGCTAGATGAGGAGTCTACCTGAGTAAACGGATTGAAAATTTGTTCCAATTGATCGTCTGAAATACCGATACCACTATCTCTAAGAGAAAAAATCAGACGGCCAGGTTCAGCGGATGGATCAGGAATCACGTCCAACACCACCTCACCTTCTTGGGTAAACTTCATAGCATTGGAGAGCAGATTGATAAGTACTTGACGCAGGCGATGCGGATCACCAATCATCTGAGTCGGGATTTCAGGATGAACACGCAGATGCAGAGCGATCTTTTTTTCAAATGCCTGAATTGTCATGGTAGCAACAATATCTTCAAGCAAAGCCCGAAGATGAAAAGAAACGCTGTCCAACGTCAGTTCACCTGCTTCCACTTTGGAAAGGTCCAGCACATCATTAATCAGAGACATCAGCGCATCACCTGCACTCTGTAATACTTGCAGATAGTGCCGTTGCTCTTGACTGTTTGCCTCTTCCATCAACAGGTCACCGAGGCCAACAATGGCATGCAGTGGCGTGCGAATTTCATGACTCATGGTGGCAAGAAATTCGCTTTTGGCCTGGTTAGCGGATTCCGCCTGTCGTTTGGCATCCAACAACGCTTGCTGACTCTGTGCGAACTGCTCATTGCTGATAATGTAATCTTCCCGCCGTGCTGCAATGTTACACACCCGACGCAATTGCTCGGCTTTGAAGGGTTTAGGAATAAAATCCGCCGCACCATTCAACATCAAGGCCCCTGCTTCTCGGGCATCGCTGTAGGCAGTCATAATAACTACAGATTGTCGGGCATTTACCTTCAGAATCTCACGGAGCACATCAGGACCAGCCATGGATGGCAACATCACATCCAACAGCACCAGATCATGCCGACGCGCTTGCCACGCTTCCAACCCTTGACGACCATCCATAGCCTCTTCAATATCAAACCGTTTACCCAAAACACGCCGAACAAACTGGACTGTATCTGGATAGTCTTCCACCACTAGTAATGATGGTCGTCCAGGCTTGTCCACCCCCTTTTGGAAGATGGCATCAACTGCGGTGCTGAGTTGTTCCCAAGCACCAAATGGTATGAAGTAATTCACCTCATTTTCATTCGCAGTAACCCGCGCGATATGCTCGCTATATGCGGTGGAGACAATAACAATTGGCGTTTCAGAAGGCGTTTTCAGGATACCGGAACGAACCAAACGAGTCAGTTGCCAACCATCCATGGTATCAATAGACGCATCGGCAACCACCAAATCCACTGGCTGATTAGCCAATCGTTCAATGGCTTCCTCTCCACTATCAACTTCAATGATTGAGCCACCGCTATGTGTTAAAATCCCATGCAATTTTTCACGTGCTTTTGAATCATGATTAACCAGAAGAATATTATGTGGTTCGGTCATCACGGTCAGTTAACTCCATTTTCCATCGTTATTTCAACCATGTTACAACGAGAGTTGCACAGAAATAATGCATCATGGCTGAAAGCTGGAGGAAGGCTGAGCCTTCGCTTCTAATTCAGGCAAGGATACCGTAAAACATGACCCCTTCCCCGGCGTACTTTTCACACTGATATCACCGTTCATCAGTTGACAAAACCGCTGACTGATGGCTAACCCTAATCCAGAGCCTTGGAATTTGCGGGTAAAACTGCCATCCGCCTGAATAAATGGATCAAAAATTGATCCAATCTGTTCCGGTTCCATACCGATTCCCGTGTCGAGCACCTGAAAAATCAATCGCCCTTTATTATGACTTACAACCAGTGTTACTAATCCATTTTGGGTAAATTTAGCTGCATTTGCCAATAAGTTCACTAAGATCTGCTGCAATTTTCCACCGTCCAGCATCACGGTTTTCATCTGCTGAGGCAGCTGCGTCTCAAGCCGGTTTCCATTTAATTTCAGCACAGGCATGACTGAATCCAGAGCTTGTTGAACAATGCCAGGCACAGCCACTGGTTCGAGAAATAGCTGCATCCTTCCCGCTTCGATTTTGGAAAAATCCAGTACTTCGTTAATCAACTTTAACAGTTTATGCGCGTTATTCAATACCTTTTCAAGATCAGGAACACACTCATCCATTCCTTCATCTAATAAAGTTTCCATCGCAAAATCTGTGTAACCAATAACCGACTGAAGCGGCGTTCGTAACTCATGCGTCATATTTGCCAAAAATTCAGATTTATGCCGGCTGGATGCCAAAGCCAAATCACGCGCCTCAACCAAATCTTCCGTGCGTTTCTCCACAAGGTGTTCAAGACGTTCATTATGCTCACGAAGCAATCGGTCACGCTCTTCCAAAGCTTCCATCATCCGATTGTATACCTGAGCAATCTCTACAACCTCACTTGGTCCTTCGGTTGACGCATACTCCACCGCATGATTGGTCTCGGTACGTTTCATAAGATCAGCCAACTTATTGAGCGGCTTCAACAGTCTTAACAATACGCCGTGCAATAAAAACAGGCTCAAGAAAATAAACAAAAGTGCAATTAAAATACTGTTGCGAAAAATACCCCATTGAACCGTGTGCATCAGCTCTTTGCTCATCTGCACATGAACATGGCCCAATAGTTCGCGCCCGCCTGCATCCTTGAGAAACACCGGCTCTTCATCCTGAGAGCGGCTGTCCAAAAATACCGGTGCGACAAAATGCCAATCGTCATCCCCCTCCCGAACCAAACTGGCCTCAGACATCGGCCAAGTGAATCCGGCTTCAGAAACGGGTTGTAGAGCCTGATTAATACTGCGTTCAAGAATTGGCTGATGTTCCCGATCAAAGATCCCTACATGACTTATAGCCGAAAAAGAGAGCGTTGCGGTCACCGCCTCTTCAACATTGGAAGCACTATTATACAAAATGGCCAGTACGCTCTGTCTGGCCAGACTGTCGGTGATCTGTAGCCCTTCATTGACCTGAAGCGTCCGTAATCGTTCACTGGCAAACCACGCACTGGTGACTGATGTGATCAGCGTTACGCCGACAATCACCATCGTGACGATTACAAAGAGTTGATGTCGAAAGCTGAACGGAAGGGAGAAAATAGCTGATAACCCCATAAATCAACGCTCACCTTTGGACAGGATAGACAAGATCAAACTGACGCATTGCATTGCTTGAATAGTTTAACCCAAGATGGTGTGCCGTGCGCTGATTTAGCGCCACTTTTCCATGCTCGCTTGGAACCACCAGCGGGCCATCATCGTTGACGATTTTACTGATGGTCATATCAGCTAACTGACGCCCCATTGCTTTGTGATCGGGATAGAGAGAAAACAAAGCACCTTTGCGTACATGGGATGGATTGTTGGAGAAAATCACAAATCGCTTGCTCCAGGCAGATTCCAACAGCAAAGGCAGAACGGTCTTATCAGGAATCATGCTGTCCAGCGGGATCCATACCGCATCGGTCTCACCGGAAACCTGTTGCAAGACGCTTTTGTATTGCGTTAAGGCATGTCGGCTATCCTTGGCTTCCAAACCATGGATCTCCATATCATATTTTTTTGCAGTCTGCCGGGCACTCTCTACCAACCAACCGGAGTTGATCTTGCTGTAGACGACAAACACCCTTTTTACTTTCGGGGTTAGATGATTGAGTTGTTGGAGAAACTCTTCCGGCGCACCGGACAGACTGATACCACTGATACCATTTGGTGAAAGCACCAATGCCCCAATAACTACAGGCAATTTAAGTCCAAGGTCTTTGGTTGCCATGTAACTACGCAGACCCAAAGCGACAACCGCATGTGAACCGGTCTGTTCCAACCAGTTACGCAGGGCTTCAGGTGTTTCATTTTTTGTGAGTTGTCGGGTGTGTATTGTCGTGTCTGGACGATTTTGTACGCCCTGAAGAATGGCACGGTAAACTTCACCATACCGACCTTGGACCTCTGGATAAAACACCGCTAACTGATAGGGATTGGCTGCGCTATAACCGATGGTCACCGGCATGAGCATAAACAGAATAAAACCAAATACAATCAATTTGGTAAGACAAGAAACATCCAACCATACTGTATTGAGCTTCTGATCTGCAAACCAGAATTTCATTCAATACTCCCCAATAACACCTGAACAGGACAAGTCAGGGGTGAGAGGCTCATTTAGTGATTTCGATCCGAAATCAGACAATAAATCACAACCTGAGTGGAAGCCATGGTGGTGTTTTTGCGCCGCTTTTGATATGCAAAGCAGATCATCAGAGCAAAAACATCACCAGGGCTGGAACGGCTGACTGTTCAAATTTTAGACGAAACCACAATAATAGCGACATGTCAAATTCCAACCTGCTCGACATACTTTGTCACTTGTAGGAGTTACGCAGTTGAATAAATTTTGTACCCATCATTCCCAAAGAAGCGGGAATGACTGCTACACGCTTCGATGCCTGTTTCAAACGGCAATTGCGTAACTCCTAATTTATATCATATTACAATTTTATTTACTAACCAGAACTGTATGTACTTCAGTACAATGCAAACGCTTTGGGATATGGCACTCTATTTATCAGATAATTCCTCTTGAATTCATCACCTTACTCAAACCATATTAGTGAGAAGTTATTCAATTGAATTTTGGTAGCTATTAACCGTCATTCCCGCAGAAGCGGGAATCCAGTTTGGTTCTCTACCCCGGGATTCCCGCTTTTGCGGAAATGACGGTACACGATTTTTTGCCTGTTTCAACCGGCAATTGTGTAACGCCTAAGCACAACAATGTATGGTATAGTAATTTCGATCCAAAATTTGACAATGGATCACAAACTGAGTGGAAGCCCTGGTGATATTTTTGCGCCTCTTTATGATATGCGAATCAGATCATCAGAGCAAAAATATCACCAGGACTGGAACGGCTAACTGTTCAAATTTTAGACTAAACCACTATAGTGGACTCAATGGAACTCAAACAAATTCAAGACATTGAAGTGCAACTGCTCATCAAAGCACTCTACTTGCGATATGGGTATGATTTTAGCAACTACGCGACTGCCTCATTGCGCCGTCGAATACTTCAGTGTCTTTCATCATGCGAATTTTCCCATATTTCAGAGATCATTCCACAGCTTCTGCATGAAGGCCGATTTCATCGTCGTCTGATTTTTGAACTATCAGTTACAGTCACTGAAATGTTTAGAGATCCGTATGTGTTTAAAGCACTTCGAACCCATGTCATACCGCACCTGAAAACATTTCCCTTTGTCAATATCTGGATTGCCGGATGTGCCACAGGTGAAGAGGTCTATTCACTGGCTATTTTACTGCATGAAGAAGGCATTTATGATCGTGTTCGCATATATGCTACTGATTTCAATGATGAAGCTCTTCAACAAGCCCAGGAAGGCGTTTTTCCCGCAGGCAAAATGGCTGCTTATGGTACAAACTATCAAAAGGCCGGTGGAACGGGTTCTCTATCCGACTACTACCATGCCCGTTACGATCTGGCGCGAATGGATGCAGCGCTGAAGGAAAATATCGTTTTTGCCAATCACAATCTGGTTGGTGATGCAGTATTTTGCGAAACGGAATTAATCATGTGCAGAAATGTGATGATTTACTTTAATAGAAAACTGCAAGACACTGTTTTTGAATTATTTACAGAAAGCTTATCGCATGGTGGATTTCTCTGTATTGGCACGCGGGAAAGCCTTCAATTTTCCAGTGTAGCCACACAGTTTCAAGAGATACGCAACCGTGAACGCATCTATCAAAAGAAGAAATAATATCCATAGGCAAACGCCATGACTGAAGCACGGGCAAAAATTCTGGTGGTGGATGATAAACCCGCCAATATCGTAGCTGTTCAGACCCTGCTCAAAGATATGGACATTGAAATAATTGAAGCGTTGAGCGGTAACGAAGCACTTCAAATCTGTATCCTACATGATCTTGCCTTGATTCTTCTGGATGTCCGCATGCCACACATGAACGGTTTTGAAGTCGCCTCACTGCTGCGCGGCTTGGATCGTACCCGCACTGTTCCCATTATTTTTATTACTGCCGCCCACTCTGATGAACTCCATGAGCTGCATGGCTACGATGTGGGCGCGGTGGATTTCCTGCACAAGCCGATCAATGATCAGATTCTACGCTCCAAGGTAACGGTATTCATGGAGCTATTTAACCTGAGACGCGACCAGAAACAGGATATGAAACTTCTGGAAAAACGCCGTTTACAGGTCGAAAATGAGATTATTGAGCGAAAAAAAGTCGAAAAAGAGTTAAAACACCATAGAGACAATCTCAGCAACATGGTTCGGGAACGGACCGCTGAACTTGAACAGGCTCAAGATGAACTGCGCGACTTGGCTGGACATCTGAATCTGGCACGAGAAAAAGAGCGGCAATGGATCGCTCAGGAAATTCATGATGAATTGGGAAATAATCTCGCTAATCTGAAAATGGGTATACAATGGTTTAAGAGTAAACCTTGTCAGGAACAAACGAGCTATCAAAATCAGCTTGGTGATCTACTTGATCAAGTGAATGCAACCATTCGTAAAGTACGCCAGATCACACTTCTACTCAGACCACCAGTGTTAGACCAATTTGGCTTACTGACTGCTCTGGAATGGCAGGCTAAAGAGTTTGAAAAGAGTGCAGGTTATTCTTGCCGAATCCATCCAGATTCAGTCGATATGGATATTGAAGAACAGCAAAAACTGGCGCTATTTCGTATCTGTCAGGAATCTTTGACCAATATCTCACGCCATGCAGAAGCAACACAGGTTGAAATTCGTCTCATTATGGATAAGGATTGGATACAGCTCTCTATTTCCGATAATGGCAAAGGCACACCCGAGGCGTTATCCCTCAATCCCAACAGATCGCTTGGATTGAGAGGCATGGCAGAACGCGCTCGACAAAACCAAGGCACAATGAAACTGACCACCACACCAGGGAAAGGCACAAAAATAACGGTACGCATTCCAACCTCAAACAAGGAATAACGCCATGATTGATATCCTACTGGTGGATGATCACAACATTTTCAGGGAGGGGCTGAAGAAAATTCTCAACGATCTGCCAGATATGGCAATCGCTGGAGAAGCAAAAAACGGTGATGAAGCACTCAAAGCTATCAATAAAAAATCATGGGATCTGGTGCTCATGGATGTATCCATGCCAGGGAAAAGTCCTTTGGAAATCCTGACACATGCCCGCAGAATGAAATTATCAGCCCCGTTTTTGATGCTCACCATGCATCATGATGAACTGTTGGCCATGCGCTTTATCAAAGCAGGTGCCAAGGGCTATCTCACCAAAGATTGTGATCTTGAAATTCTTATCAAAGCCATACGCAAAGTAGCTACTGGTGGACGTCATATCACGCCTGATCTTGCAGACCGAATTTTTGATGCCTTGGATAGCAACCTGGAACAACCTCGACATACACGGCTCTCTCATAGAGAATTTACCGTGCTTTGCAAAATTGCATCTGGTTTGACAATCAGTGCAATCGCCAAAGAGTTATCAATCAGCATCTCCACTGCCAGCACGTACAGAAAACGTATTTTAGAAAAAATGGATATGAAAAACAGTGCAGAATTAACAAACTATGCTTTAAAAAACGATCTAGTACATTAATAATATCTCTCTTATTCACCAAGCCATGCGCCCGCATGGAACGACTGCGTTTTTTTTATAATCTGTCACAATTTCAACGACACATCTTTCTTTCTTATTCGACACATTTTATACAGTTTCAGCGATTTTTATTTCTTTTCATTCCCTCTATCCTATTCACTGATGGAGATACCTGCTCCATCTACCCATCTTGGATGCTCAAAGCTGCTTGGAATGTCAGCTTTGAGCATCTTTTTTTTTAGGGGGCAAGTTCAAATGAGTGAAAGTTCCACACAGATTTCTGACGTTGTTGGTGCTTGGCCGGAGCGTATTTACAAGCTCGACAGCGCTATGGATTTATTTGTTGTGGAAGATTCCAATAAGCAGAATATTGCATATTGTAGTAATGAGAAGATGGCGCGATTTGTTTTTGCCGCACCCGGCCTACTCACTGCCATGGAATCATTGGTTGAAACCATCAAACCATTGGCAGATATGGCCGTAAATTGGGACCCAAAGGTCGGAGAAAAAGCCATACAAGCCCTTGCAGATGCCGAATCATCCATATTGGCAGCCATTCAAATGGATATTGAGCAGGATTAGATCAGCACTACCAGATCACTCTACCCTTGGTGATAAGACTCCAACATGGCAATAAAATCCGCTGATGGAAGCGGTTTACTAAAAAAATAACCCTGTACCTGCTTGCATCCCTGCTGTTTAAGAATCTCCAACTGCTCCACACACTCAACACCTTCGGCCACGACATCAAGATTCATAGCTCGCGCCATTGAAATAATTGTGGAAATAATTGCTGCATCATTGGGATCGTCAGCCAGCCCCCGCACAAAGGATTGATCAATTTTTAACGTCTGTATTGGAAAGCGCTTCAAATAGCTCAAAGATGAGTAACCCGTACCAAAATCATCCATGGCAATACTGATACCCAGGCCGCGCAGTTGCTCTAATGTTTCAATGGCTTTCTCGACATCACAGGCAACCATGCTTTCAGTAATTTCCAGCTCTAAATGCTGTGCGTCAAGCCCGGTTATATTCAGTGTTTCTTTAACCATATCAACCAAATTCTCATCACGAAACTGACGCGTTGACAGGTTTACAGCAACTTTAAGTTGAATGTCATAGCGCTGCATCCAGATCCGGGTTTGACGGCATGCGGTTTCCAGAATCCAGCGCCCCAAAGGAACAATCAAACCGGTCTCTTCTGCCAATGATATGAATGCCAATGGCCCGGTAACAGTACCATCAGAACGATTCCAGCGGACTAACGCCTCCATGCTCAACATTTCGTCTCTGTCCACGTTCACTTTTGGCTGATAAAAAAGCTCAAACTCTCCATGGTCCAGTGCTTTACGCAGACTACTTTCCAGCTTAAGACGTGAACTGGCCTGCTCTCCCATTGTAGCAGTATAGAACTGATAGTTTGCCCGTCCGGCCTCTTTGGCGCGATTCATGGCCAGTCCTGCATTTTTTAGAAGCGAATCGGGGTCTTCACCATCTTCAGGAAAAAGCGTCACACCAGTACTGGCGGTCAAGAAATAGGGTTGATCATGAATCATAAATGGATTCTCAATCAGTTCATTAACCTTCTTCAACACACCTATAATATTCTTAATGCTTTTCACTTCTCTGATAATGAAAGAAAATTCATCACCACTGAGCCGACAGACAGTATCTCCACTTCTGAGCATGCCCTGCAACCGCCTGGCCGTTTCCTGTAGGAAGAAATCCCCTTGAGGTGGTCCAAGGCTATCATTGATTGATTTGAAACGGTCCAGATCCAACGTTAATACCGCAACCCGTTCGCCTGTTCGGCCCGCATGGCTGAGAAGTTGTTCCAAACGATCCATGAACAGCGTTCGGTTGGGCAATCCCGTTAAGGCATCGTGATAGGTCTGATAGTGCAACGCCTCTTCACTGCGTTTAATATCAGTAAGATCGTTGGATACGGTAATGTAATGGGTAATCAGCCCCGTTTCATCGGTCAACGCAGTAATACTACACTGTTCAGGATAGGCTTCCCCACTCTTTTTCCGGTTCCAAATTTCGCCTTCCCATTGACCTTTTTGTTTCAGACTATTGATTAAATTAGAGAAAAAAGCTTCATCATGTCGGTCTGAGTGCATAAAACGCGCATTCTCACCCAACGCTTCCTCAGCGGTATAACCCGTTATGGCACTAAACGCAGGGTTAACGGATTGAATCACACCCTTTGCATCGGTTATCATCACACCTTCAATTGCATTTTCAAACACTTGTGCGGTAATTTTTAATCTTTGTTCTACTTCTCCAAGGGCATTACCAAACACCTTGGTAACGATGGCCATCTGTTGTCGGGCTTCGATTTTATCCGTCACATCCTGTAACAGACCAATCTGTTTAGTGACCCCCTGTTTTGGGTCAAAGTGGCATTCGACATAAACCCGAACAATCCGCTGTCTACCATCAGGAAGCGCAATATGCCCTTCTACTGTACGATTTTCCAAATTATTGAGATCAGTGAGCCAAGCCATTTTAGCCTGATCTTCAGTTTGGAAACATGAAACCAGCCGTGCCATATCAGGTGTTAAGTCGTGGTGCGTCCAAGCGAGAATATGGTACATCTCGTCCGACCAGGTGAGTTGCTGGGTTGCAGGATTCCATAACCAACTACCCACGCGGGCAATATGTTGGCTTTTACGGAGCACAACCAAAGCATCAGAAAGGGACTCGGTAAAAGTCGAGCCGTTATCCTTGAAGGGATGAGGTGCAGCAACCATCACAGTCACTCCATACTGACGTAAACAGCATGAATCCCCCCCGACGATGGATTCATTTAACCTCCCAGACAAACTGGGAAGAGACTTTTCACATACATATTTTACAGTAATAAACCGTTATTTTTTAACAATCATTTCACATATTCTACACCATAGATATTTGACATTCAACATTATTCCAACACACAATCAACCAGTTATTGGTATAATTATAATTAATTCATGATGGTCTTTTCAATTCATTTTAGTGACTAATAATGATAAACAGTGATCAAGGATATACATAAAAAAAGCATCACCCAATAATTGGATGATGCTTTTAATAACGCTCACCGCTCAAAGCCTACTGAACAGAAAACCAGTGACAAAACATTCAGTTATGGTGAAAAGCACCGAAAGTGCCTACACCTTCAATATCCCCGTATTACTACTGAGGAATTGGGCTCATAGGTTGGTCGGCTGGCACAGGTACTTCAGCAGGACCACTGTCAGAAGCGACGGGCACTTCTGGCACTGCATTTACTTCAGGACTAGGAATAGGACTGATCGGTTGCACAGTCGATTCTGTCGCAGGAACAGGCGCAGCGGGTTGTTCCTGCACAGTCTGCTCAACAGGCGCATCCATGACAGAAGTGCCAGCGCTGTTTTGATTGGTAAAGAATGCCAACGTCAAACTGGTGAGCATAAAAACTGTCGCCAGTCCGGCTGTTAATTTACCAAGAAAGCTGCCAGAACCTTGTGCGCCAAAAACGCTTTGTGAACTACCGCCAAAGGCTGCACCCATATCCGCACCACTGCCACGTTGCAGCAAGACCACGGAAATCAGGGCCACACAGACCAGAACATGAAGGACGGTGGCAATCAGTGTCATTGGAAAGCAAACTCCAGGATAGGTTAGAAAAATTTACTCTTGATGTAACGCCGCGTCGATAATGGCGAGAAAATCACTGGCTGTCAAAGCTGCACCGCCAATCAATCCACCATCAACATCGGGCATCGCTAAAATTTCAGAAGCATTCGAAGGTTTCATTGAGCCACCATAAAGGATTCGAACCCGATTGGCAGCGATTTCACCAAGCTCACGAACCAATACTTGGCGCAATGCACCGTGAATCTCTTGAATCTGTTCCGTAGTAGCTGTTTCACCCGTACCGATTGCCCAAACCGGTTCATACGCGACAACCAACTGTCCGCGCTTATTTGGACTTTCAGGCAGATGTGGCAGTGCCGCCATCAGCTGTGCTTCCACAACAGAAAGTGCACTACCCGCTTTGCGCTGATCCAATTTTTCACCAACACAGAGAATCGGTGTCAAACCATCACGAAAAGCGGCAACCACTTTCTTTGCTACCAAATCATCCGTCTCGCCCTGATCTTCACGCCGCTCTGAATGCCCTAGAATAACAAACCGACATCCTACATTGCGCAACATGAATCCGCAGATCTCGCCCGTATGAGCACCCGGCTCATGATGAGACATGGTCTGCGCACCCATTTTCAGACTGGAGCGTCCCAACCGACGATTAACACTATTCAGCGCGGTAAAAGAAGGACAAACAACAACCTCACAGTGCAAACGCCCTTCACGCTCGGCCAAGCCAGCGCAAATACCGTCTGCGAGATCCTGTGCGATCTCAATCAGTCCGTTCATCTTCCAGTTTCCGACAATCAGCGGACGGCGCTGCATGAGTCCCTCACCTGCCCACACTAAAGGGCTATTGGTTCAACGGAGTACAGATTGGAACCCAAGCAGGCCCCATCACTCTACAATTACCTTTTTCCAACATGGCAATATAGGTGACGGTTTTATAACCGTCAACACTAGAAACCAAATTCAATCCTGAAACATATGCCACTTTCCGATCAACAACACCGTGTCAGACGGAAAAAAACAGAGTACACCCCTTCAAATTGGCACACAGCCTGCTTCGATAGCAGTCAATATATATCACATCCTCACATTAAACGAAAATCCAGGCCGCAGGACCTGATTTATGACCATTTCTGATTATTCCAATGCATCCCATTTACACGCCAACAGCGCCATCATTCAACAGCGCTGGCCTGATCTTTGGAAACGACTGTCAACACCACCAGAATGGACCCATCAGATTCATTTGGAAAACACGCCACAAACAACCATTTCAGTGGATGGTATGCGACTCTCCAGCGGCTTTAATCGTCGTCAGGAAGCGCATATTCAAGCACAAGCCATCCCAGAGGACCATTCGGAAGCCTGGGTTTATGGCGTTGGTATCGGTGATCTGATACGGGTTCTGATCACACGTGAGACAATCCGTAAACTCCACGTGGTCATAATCAACGCCCCGCTTTTCATGTCATTAATTCAGCGTCTTGATTTTACTGATTGGCTGCATGAACCGCGCATCACGCTCGAAGATCGTACTGATCATGGCATTATTCCC
>JADFWU010000045.1 GCA_015234045.1 Magnetococcales bacterium | reverse complement strand
CCAGATGGTCGAACCATTCTCGAACAAGGGGATAAGGTGCTGTTAATTGCCCGCACCGCAATGCTTGCCAAAGTTGATCATCTTTTGGATGCGCGTCGGAGTCGTCGGTGAACTATCTAATGAATGGTCGTATCCTGGCACTATTGTCAGTGCTGTTGGGACTGTCTCAGATCGCGCCTCTTGTCGTTGCTTGGAATCATCAGGAGTCTGTTGCAGCGTTTGAGATACCGTTGTCGATTGCGCTTGTATTGTCAGTCGTTGGATTCGTGGCTACCCGTGGAGCCCAGGCGCATCTTCAAGCGAAGGATGGTTTTTTCATTGTCTCTTTTGGCTGGTTTTTGGCAACCTTTTTAGGGGCGTTGCCTTATGTAGCCAGCGGGTTGTTGGATTGGCCTGGGGCCATCTTCGAAGCGGCCGCGGGCTTTACGACCACTGGTTCTTCGGTGTTGACCGATATTGAAAGCTGGCCACAAGGGGTTTTGTTTTGGCGTAGTATGACGCAATGGTTGGGTGGGATGGGCATTCTGCTTTTGGCGATTGCCGTTCTGCCATTTTTGGGGGTTGGTGGCGCACAGATCATGAAGGCCGAGGTGCCGGGGCCAAGTAAGGATCGTTTGACACCGCGCCTGGTAACGACAGCCCGTCTGTTGTGGGGCTACTATGTGATCTTAACCGTATTGGCCTGGGGGATTTTCTATGAGGTAGGCATGTCCTCACTTGATGCGGTTAATCATGCGATGACCACGTTGGCCACGGGTGGTTTTTCTACCAGAAACGCAAGTTTTGGTGCTTTTTCTCCTGCGGCTCAGTGGTGGGCAACGCTTTTCATGGTGGTTGCGGGAACTAATTTTCTAATTTACTATCAATTGCTTGTAAAGAGAAACCTGTTGGCGCTCAATGATGTAGAGTTTCGGGTTTATCTTGCCTTAGTCATCGGAGTAGGTGTGTTCTGTGGGGCTACTTTAATGCCCTGGGATGCGTTTTCTTTTCATGCTTTGGAGGCGGTGTTACGCAATGGCCTTTTTCAGAGTGCATCTATTCTGACCACCACGGGCTTTGCCAATACGGATTGGTCCACATGGCCGTGGATTAGCCAGATTATGTTGATCTCGGTGATGTTAATTGGTGGTATGGCGGGATCGACTGCGGGTGGACTGAAGGTGGTTCGACTGATTGTCATTGGCAAGGTGATTGCCCGGGTTGTTCAAACGCTTATCCAACCTCAGAGAGTGATGGCGCTACATTTGGGAAAGGTTGTATTGAGTCACACTGTCATTGAAGGGTGCGTTGCACTTCTTGCGATTTTATTGGGTCTGATCATTCTTTCAACGCTGATTTTGGGTGGACTCGGCATGGATCCTGTCAGTGCATTTACTGCTGGTTTGACCTGTCTGTCCAACACTGGACCGGGGCTCGGAACTGTTGGGCCTGCGGACAACTTTGCATTGGTTCCAGATCTTGGCAAACTTTGGCTCGCTTTGATGATGATCACTGGGCGGTTAGAGGTGTTTACTGTACTCATCCTCTTTTCCAGGCGTATGTGGAGCTGATCTTGAATAGTAAAACGAGGTAAAACATCATGTTATCCGTGGAGCATGGGTCAAATCAGTGGAACAAGAATATTATTTTGTCGATCATCGTTATCATACTGTTTTTCAGTGCTATTTTGATCTATCTCAACGCAAAGGTAACGACCGGTTTTGATTCAGATATGAATCACTCGGATTACCTGAAGAAAAACATAGCGTCACTGATTAAAGAAAAAAAGTGTGAGAAATGTAATTTATCTGAAGCCATCATAAAAGGTATTACGGTTAATAATGTGGAACTACGGCACGCCAATTTGTACAGTGCAGATCTTTCAAATATCGTCATGAAACATGGAGATTTTGAAGGGGCTAATCTTGAAAATGCGACGCTCATATCGGCAAACCTGGAGCGTGCGAATTTGATAAGAACGACACTGCGACAGGCGAAGCTGGATAATGCCATATTGGATCGTGCAAATTTAGAGGGTGCCGACCTCAGTTTTGCCACGCTTAACGGCGCGCATTTGGTTTCAACGGATATGATTGGCACTCGGTTTCACAACGCCAATCTTATGGATGCCGATCTTACCGAAGCAAATCTTGAAGGTTCTTACTTTGTTGGTGCTAATCTTCAACATGTTACTCTTCGATATGCTGTTTTGAAAAACGCTAATCTCAACGATGTTGATTTTACCGGTGCTGATCTTCGATATGCCAATTTGCTTGGTGCTCAATTATCGCATGCTAATTTTACCGATGTTCAATTTGAAGGGGCATGGTGGGTTGATGGTAGAAAATGTCTTCCGGGTCCAACAGGGCATTGTAATTGAGTGACCGATGCGCCGTGACTATTCAAAATAATCAATCCATTCCACGGATGTTTATCAGTGGTTGTCTTGCGGGTGAGTGGGTACGCTATGACGGCGGACAGCAGTTTCATTCCGTATTGATCAATCAAATGGGACGGCTTGTTGAATGGTTGCCGATTTGTCCAGAGTTTGAAGCCGGTTTGGGACTGCCTCGGGAGCCGATTCAGTTGGAGGGTGATCCACACAATCCAGCGGTGCGTGCTGTGGTGAGTCGTCGAGACATGACGGATTGTTTGCAGAAGTGGGCGCATGAAAAAGGCCGGGTTTTGGATGAGGTGAGGCCTTGGGGTGTGGTTTTGAAAAGCCGTTCACCCTCTTGTGGCGTGCGTGATGTTAAGGTGGTGTCGGTAGAGGGGACTAAAACACGGGATGGCGTTGGATGTTTTTCAGGTTGGTTGAGTGAGAGTCGGCCAATGATGCCTTTGGCGCAGGAGACTGATTTGTCAGACTTTTGGCGCTGGCAAGGCTTTGCTGAGTGGGTGTTTATTTATCAGCGTTGGCAGAGGGTAGAGCGGGAGTCTTTACAGCGGTTTCATCAGCGGCATAAATATCAGCTTATGGCGCGTCATGCGGGTATGGCCAAGGCTTTGGGCAGAGTGGCTGCTACGGCGGTTTCACATGCTGAATCCATTGATGACTATTGCACGCTGTTGGCTCGGATGATGCGTTTAAAAAGCAGTCGGTTACGTCATGTGAATGCGTTGAAGCATGTGGCGGGATATTTGCCAAAAAAGAGTAGAGAACGCGCAGAGGCGCACCGGGCGATTGATCATTTCAGTCTTGGTCAGCGCCCTTTGGCCAGTGTTCAGATGACGTTATATAGATTAGCATCTCAGAAAAGGTTAAGCTATTTGCAGAATCAGTACTACTTGAAACCCGATCCGCTTCAGTTGAGAATACAGCGGTTGGGGTCGCGGAAACAATAAATTATCCCAATCGCGCAGGATATTGGTTCGTCTGCAAGTTTTCCGCGACCCTTAGCTGGTGGTTTTTGACACTGCGATTTTCACGGTGATTTTTTGGAAGAAGGGCAGGGCATTATTATGCTGAATCGAGTGATCAAGCGCTCTTTATTATTGGTGCTGGTTCTGATTTTGACGGGATGTTTGGAAGAGCCAGAGGCCAAGGAGCGGTATATCTCATTGGAACCGCATCACCGCGAGCAACTGCCTTTGGCACCGCATGTGATCAAGAAGCAGGGTTTGCCAAACCAGACGATGATCAAAGAGAGCCAAGGCATTGATTTACGTTTTAAGCTGTTGGATAAACGCACGCTGGTAATCACTAAAATTGAGGTGCCAGTGGGTGGAGTATGGCAAGGACCATGGAAAGGCACTATGGAACCGGTGGCTTTTATACCGGATTTGGTGATCCAGAGCGGGCAGGCCATGCGCGGAGAGGAAGGGCATGTGAACCCAGCAGTATGGGTTCGGGTGAGCGACAATGATGGTGATATGATTCATGAAGGTTGGTTTTTTGTTCGGGATCACGCCCAAACAGCGTGGGATCACCATCGATTTGATTTAATGTTTATGGGAATCCAGCCCAAGAATCACAATGTCAACGCTTCTGCCAGTTGATCGTGCCTGCATGGTTTTGGCGTTGGTTGCGGCGGCAGAATCAGGGTGTCGGGATGAGGTGCCGGTAGGGGCGGTATTGCGAGATGTTCAAGGCCGTGTGATTGCCGCAGCGGGTAATCAGCCTATCCGTAATCATGATCCAGTCGGACATGCTGAAATTCGTGTATTGCAACAGGCTGGACATCGAATTGGTAATTATCGTTTGACTGATGCGGTTATGATGGTTACCTTAGCGCCCTGTCAACTGTGTCGGCAGGCGCTGAGATTGGCACGTATTCGCCGGGTAATCTACGGTTCAGAGGCTTTGGAGCAGAAAACAAAGCGTCCTGAAGGTGGCCTGATTTTCAAGCGATTACAGCCTTTTTCGAAAAACAGCGATTCTGTTCTGAGATTTTTCTTTGAGCAAAAGCGCAAAAGCTGATCTAATGTGCGCCGTCAGACAGTGACATTTGGAGAGATGACCGAGCGGTTGAAGGTGCACGCCTGGAAAGCGTGTGTACTGTAACAGGTACCGAGGGTTCGAATCCCTCTCTCTCCGCCATCCATATCTATGATTGCCCGTTGCTTGAAAAAGTGGCAGGATAGGCAAGCGCTTATTCCAGGGCTTCACATAAAAGATGCGGGCGGCGTTGATGACCAGGAACTACGCAACAAAATCCCGTGAACTCCGTCAGGACCGGAAGGGAGCAGCGGCAGCGGGAATCTTTGTGTGCCGTAATCATCCTGGTAGGAGCCGCCCTCTTGAATTCCTAGTTGTACCGGACATAAACCGGATCCCACCGACATGACCGACTCGTCCGTCAATGCACCCGATTCAAAAAAATCCGTTTCATCGGACTATGTAGTACTTGCGCGTAAATGGCGACCATACCGGTTTGATGATCTGGCCGGACAGGCGCATGCTGCGCGTGCATTGCGTAATGCACTGACCAGTAGTCGTGTGCCGCACGCGTTGGTATTTACTGGTATTCGTGGTGTTGGCAAGACCACATTGGCGCGTTTGATGGCCATGTGTCTCAATTGTGAGACCGGAATTACGGATACGCCGTGCGGTACGTGCAATTCCTGCAAAGAGACCATTTCTGGTTCTCATCCTGATGTGATGGAGATTGACGCTGCATCTCGAACCAAAGTGGATCAGATGCGTGAAGTGTTGGAGATGGTTGGTTTGGCACCGGCTGTTTCGCGCTATCGAGTTATTATTCTTGATGAAGTACACATGCTGACCACGCAATCTTTCAATGCCTTGTTGAAGACATTGGAAGAGCCGCCGGCGCATGTGGTGTTTATGTTTGCTACCACGGAATCACGCAAGATTCCAGCAACGATTTTCAGTCGTTGTCAGCGGTATGATCTGCGCCGGATATCGCGTTCTGTGATGTCTGATCATTTGAACAAGATATTAACAGCGGAGAAAGTGTCCGTTGAGCCGGAAGGTTTGAGTGCCATTGTCCGTGCAGCGGATGGTTCCATGCGTGATGCGCTTTCGTTATTGGATCAGGCGATTGCTCATGGTCAGGGATCTATTGAAAACGAGGCCGTTCGGCAGTTATTGGGTTTGACGGATCGTCAGGCGGTTATGGATCTTATGGAGAAGATTCTGACCAATGATGGTGAGGGTGTGTTGGAAGCGAGCGGACATTTTTATCATCAGGGTGTTGAGCCGTTAATTCTGGTTGGCGAGTTGTTGGATGCGGTGCATATGGCGACGCGCAATCGGATTGCGCCAGGTGATGCGGATGCGGACAAGGTGGATGAGTTGGCGCGTTTGGCGGAGATGACCAAGCCGGTTTCTTTGGAACATCTTCAGATGATTTATCAGACGTTATTGCGCGGTCGTCAGGACCTTCAATTGACGGATCTGCCGTTGCAGACGTTGGAGATGTTACTGCTGCGCGTGGCGCTGTTGAGGCCGATTCCGGCGTTGGAATCGTTGGTTAAGAAGCTCCAAAAGGGTTCGCCTTCTGGTGGTGGTGCTGCGCCAGCGGCTGGAGCGGCTCAAGGAGGATCGGCGGGTGCGTCCAATGCGTCTGATGGTCAACGTGTTTCGGGTAGTGCGGTACGTGGGCAAACGTTTTCTGAGCATCAGAAAACAGCTCAGCAGCCACCAAAACCGGCACCTTCTCAGGTCAAAGTACATTCTGTTTCAGAAAAAATTAATGAACTGAATATTGAAAACTCGACTCCTACACAGGAACCGGCGACCGAAGAGCGCTCTGAGAATACGGATGAATTGACATCTTGGGATCAGTTGATATCTTTGGCCGAGCAAAAAGGTATTGGTTTAGGATTGAAGTTGAAGAATCAGTTGGTTTGTTTGTCATTTTCCAGTGACGATCAAGCGGTTGCCATGAAGCTTCGGTTGATTGATGACTGTTTTGGACCACCGGACAGCATTGTAAAGCGTGTTCGGGAGATGTTGATTAGATTCGGGTTTACGCCGGGTCGGATTGTGGTTGAGGCGGCTTCGAAGGGGGCGCGTCCTGAGACGATTCAAGAGCGTGAGAATCGCAAGGATAACGTGGTTCGTCTGGGTTTGGAAGAGCAGGTTTTAGCGCATCCGATGGTTGATAAGTTGGTTGAGCGATTCCAGGGTGAATTGCTCCATGTTGAGAAAAGTAAATAAGATGTGGCGAGAGAGGGAACCTCATGAAAAATATTGGTAATATGCTGAAACAAGCTCAGAAGATGCAGAGCCAGATGGCCAAGATGCAGGAAGATATGGAAGCGATGGTTGTCACTGGTGCGGCGGGTGGCAGCATGGTGGAAGTGACCATCAACGGTAAGAATCAGATTCAAAAGGTCAAGATTGATCCTTCTGCGGTTGATCCTGAAGATGTTGAGATGTTGGAAGATTTGATCGTTGCCGCGATGAACGATGCACAACGCAAGGTGAATGAGGCCAATCAGGAGCAGATGGCGGCATTGACTGGCGGGATGAACATTCCAGGCTTGAAAATGCCCTTTTGATGAAGGGATTGCCTTCAGTTGATCGTGCGATTCGTGCCTTGTCTCGATTCCCAGGGGTGGGGCCGAAGAGCGCCCAGAGGATGATTTTTCATCTATTGCGTGGCGAGGATAAGCGTGCCGATGAGTTGATCCATGCTCTGGAGGGGCTGCGCGATCAAGTAGGGTGTTGTCGTGTTTGTCACAATCTCGCAGAGGGGGAACGTTGTTGGGTTTGTGAAGATCATTCGCGTGATGATACGCTGTTGTGTGTGGTTGAAGAGTCTGTAGACTTGATGGCCATGGAGCGTGCAGGGTTATATCGCGGTGTGTATCATGTGTTGGGAGGGCGGTTGAATCCGCTTGAAGGGGTGGAACCGGAGCATCTTAGTTTTGCCTCTTTGCAGCGGCGTTTAGAGGCGGGTGTGATCAAGGAAGTTGTGATTGCCACCAATCCAACTGTTGAAGGCGAGGCGACGGCGCACTATATTTCCCAGATTGTTACACCATATATTGATCGCGTAACTCGACTGGCTTATGGCTTGCCGATGGGGGGTGAGTTGGAGTATCTTGACGAGTCAACACTCTACCAAGCCCTTGCTGGGCGACGATCTTTTTGAGTTGATTTAGTTAATTCATTGTTTTTTCAGTTTTAGTTAGTTCTGCTTTGCCATCGTTGGATGCTCTGAGACTGAGGAGTCCTGGGTTAGGTGCGTGTAAAAACGCATAAATCCACGTGCCCTTAAGACACCTTTATGATATAAGCTGGCAGTCCGAACTAGGTTCTCTCAGTCGCACATACCGTGAAGACGGAGTTGACACGGTTTCCGCTGACTCATAAGAAGTTGAGCGCGGTAAGCGGCTATTAAATGGATATATCGAAATAACGCAGGAGTCATTTGTATGGCCACCGCATCAGACAATCAAAAGACGTTCCGCTTTCCCGGAATTCCGGGAACGGGTGATGGATCGGACGCGATCTCGTATGTTGAGACCCGCGCTACTGACGGCGCTGCGGCGTATCCGATCACCTCATCCACTATCATGGGCCAGCTATTTCAGCTGGCGGTGTCGAACGGCTTTCAAAACGTCTGGGGAAATGACCTCGCCTGGATGGAGTTGGAGTCTGAGCACTCTTCCGCCTCATCTTGTGAAGGGTTTGCTTTGGCCGGTGGCCGGGTGACCAACTTCACTTCAGGTCAGGGACTCATCCTGATGAAGGAAGTGCTTTACACCTCAGCGGGTAAGCGTCTTCCCATGGTGTTGAACGTTGGTGCCCGCGCACTGACATCACAAGCGCTGAATGTGCATGCCGGTCATGATGATGTGATGGGTGTGGCGGATTGCGGTTGGGGGATTCTGTTTGCTCAGAGTGTTCAAGCCAGTGCTGATCTTTGTCTTATTGGCCGCCGGGCGGCTGAAGACGGATTGACACCGTTTATGAATGTTCAGGATGGCTTCCTCGGAACCCATACCATTGAAAACCTGGACTACCCCGAAGACGAGTTGATTCGTGAGTATCTGGGTGATCCACGCGAAAGAATGCGTAACCTGTTTGATCCTGAAGCACCGCTTCAATCGGGTGTGGTTCAAAATACCGATGCGTACATGCAAGGTAAGGTTGCCCAGCGTCATTTTTACGATCAACTTCCTGGTGTTCTTCAGAATGCCATGGATGAGTACTACGCCTTGACCGGTCGTCGTTACAATCTGATTGACACCATCATGATGGACGATGCGGATTATGCGATTATCGCCATGGGTACATTGGCTGAGACAGCCATGTCTGCCCTTGAGACGATCCGTAAGGAACACGGCATGAAGGTAGGTGTGGTCAACATCACCTGCTATCGTCCGTTCCCAGCGGCTGAGGTGGTTAAGGCGATTCAGAACTGTAAAGCTGTTTCAGTTCTTGAGCGTTGCGACATTCCGACCATGGTTGACAATCCGCTCACCACGGATGTGGAAGCCTCTTTGGCCAAAGCGGCCATGTGGGTTGAGGGCTTTCCGAAACTGGGTATCATGCCGTTTGTGTTTTCGGGAACAGCGGGTCTGGGTTCACGTGACGTGACACCGGGATCCATTATTGCCGTAGCCAAAAACATGTCCCAAGGGCAGGGAACCGGCAAGCGGTTCTTCTCTTTGGGTATTGATCATCCAAGTGCATTGGCCATGGAAGAAGAGCCGGATGTTCGTCCTGAGGGTTCATTCTCAGTGCGTGTTCACTCGGTGGGTGGTTTTGGTTCGGTCACCACCAACAAGGTTATCGCGACCATGTTGGGTGATATTTTCGGATTCCGTGTACAGGCTGCGCCAAAGTATGGTTCTGAGAAGAAAGGTCTGCCGACCAACACGTATTTGACCGTTACACCCGTTGGTAAGATTCTGACACATTGTGAATTGCAGCAGGTTGATTTTGTACCATTGATGGATCCTACGACATGGTACATGGGCAACCCGCTTGTAGGCATTCAGGATGGTGGTAGTGTGTTTCAACACACCGATGAGAAGACTCCGGAAGATTTGTGGGATTCTCTACCGCCCTATGCCAAGTATTTTATGAAAGAGAACAAGGTCCGCTTTTTCGGCGTAGACACCATTGAGATCGCTCGGGAGTCCTGCTTGTCAGATCCTTCCTTGATTCAGCGTTTTCAGGGTGTGGTTCTGTTGGGTGTATTCCTTCGGGTTACACCGTTCAGAGAGAACGCCAAAATGTCTGAGGAGGATCTTTTTGCTGAGGTTCGCAAGCCGTTGAACAAGTACTTCGGCAAGCGTGGTCAAAAGGTTGTTGACGACAACCTGGATGCTGTCAAACGGGGCTATAACCGTGTGATGGAAGTGACCCAGGACATCATGGATGCGACACCGGCTGAGTTGTTGGAGCAGGGACGTGAAGAGTGGGATGCCAAGGGCAAGGATGTCAACGCCTTCTTCATCTAAGTCGCTCAGATTCACGGGATACACTGCCCGTTTGGAGGATTATCAATGACACAACGCGCCAAGATCTACACAGAAGCCACGCCCGAGTGGTATGACATGGATCGCGCCCAAGCCATCTTAACGGCTTACAATACTGGACAAGGTTCAGGACAGGCTGCGGACCCATTTGTGGGATGTTCACTGGTTCCAGCGGCGACGGGTTCGCACCGGGATTTTTCATACATCGCACCGGACTTACCAGAATACATTGCAGAGAACTGCACAGCGTGTATGGACTGTGTTCAGAACTGTCCTGATTCATCCATCTGGGGCATCGTGACAACGCCTGAAGAGTTGGAAGCCCAGCTGGCCAAGATTGAGGATGAAGACGAGCGCAAGATGTTGCGTGATCAGTATGCCGAGACGACCAAGTTTTGGAAGACATACGAGAAGAAAAAGGCTAAAGATCCCAATTCACCGGGTGGGGCTCATTTTGCGATCTTTATTGATCCGACAAAATGTAAGGGCTGCGGCGAGTGTGTGGTTGTCTGTGACGACCAGGCACTGCGGATGATCAAGAAGACCAAAGACAATCTGCCTAATTTCTTCTCCATGTGGGATTTTTACAAGCAGGTTCCGAGCACGCCAGAGGTATACATCAATCCACGTTTGAAAGTGGATATCATGCTCAAGGAAGATGCCAATCAGTATGTTGGCGGCGCTGGTTCCTGCATGGGGTGTGGTGAGACTTCGGTAATTCGTCAGCTATTGGCCATGACTTACGAAAAAGTGGGTCATAAATACGGCATTACGGCGGCGACTGGTTGTAACACGGTGTATGGTTCCACCTATCCTTACAATCCATTCCGTGTACCCTGGAGCAACTCATTATTTGAGAATGCGCCAACGGTTGCCATGGGTGTGCGTGCTCTTTGGGATCGGACTGGTCGTAAAGATCATGTATTGTGGGCATTTGGTGGTGATGGTGCCATGTTGGACATTGGTTTCCAGGCGCTTTCGCGCATGTTGACCTCCGGCATGAACATCAAGGCATTGGTGCTTGATACACAGGTTTATTCTAACACGGGTGGTCAGGCTTCTACCGGTACATACATCGGTCAGGATGCCAAGATGTCATTCCATGGCAAGAGTATTGGCGGCAAGACTGAAGCGCGTAAGGAGATCGGCAACATCGCTATGATGCATCCGAACACTTTCGTTGCTCAGATTGTTGGACCGATGACCAACCACTTCTACAAAGCGGTAGAGCGTGCGTTGGACTATGACGGACCGGCTTTGATCAACGTATACACCACCTGTCAGCCTGAGCATCAGGTTGCTGATGATGTTTCTGCACAGCAAGCGATGTTGGCTGTTGAATCACGTGCCTTCCCGGTCTTTGTTTATGATCCTGAGGGTGGTGAGACTTTTGCTGATCGTTTGTCCTTGCAGGGCAATCCTTCTGTGAATCGTGACTGGCATCGTCGCAAGTCAAAAGAGGGTGAAGGTGAGTTGGTTGACTTTATCTCCTTTGCCAGGACTGAAGGACGTTTCCAGAAGCATTTTAATAAAGAAGGCAAACATTCTGACTTGTTGGCGGAGTCGCAGGCGGATCGTTTGGCTAACTGGCGATTGTTGCAGGAGTTGGCTGGTGTGAAGAATCTTGATCGGGGCTAGTTATTAGACCGTTGAAATAGGTGTGAACGAGAGAGAGGGCGTGTGTCGAGAGGCACACGCCTTTTTTGTGGCTCCTCGCTGTTCCAAGTGGGTTGAGGCTGAGGCGTTATATAATGGGTATCCTTACAAATTCCGTGGGGATATACAACCTAATCAAGCTGATCCGGCCACAACTGTGCACCATGAAGTACTCTTAATATCTCCAGACGATCTCTCATCACCTGATATGGAACGATAAACGGCGTATCAGGTATTACCAACTCCCGAGTACCAACAACCCGACCTGGGCGCCCGACATGAGGATGTGTCGCCAAACCTTGAACTGCATGAACGACTTTTTGGACTATCCATTTTGCAGCTGAAGGGTTTTCCTTTGCGATATAGTTCTGAGCACTGCGCAAATCATCCAGTGCTGAACCCAACCAGATAATATCCATGGCTCAATGATCACATCTTGGTGGATTTGGGGCGCGGCAGCTCATTTTCCGTATCCCAGGATTCAACCCATGCCGCCACATCTTCATGCGCAACAAAGGGGCCACCATTATTCGCTTGTTCCACAGCATTCTTGATTGCATCAACCTGCCAAGCATTTGTGCTGATAAAATTCCGGATGGCCTCTGCCGCCAGAAATGATTTACTCCGCTTAGTACTGCGTGACAATTGATCCAGCTGCTCTTTTAACTCAGGCTCAAGCCTGAGGGTAAGCGTTGCACTTGCAGACATTGATGGGCTCCGTCAGATCAAAGCATTTAGTAAGTAGTGCTTGAACGAAAACTAAAAATAAGCATTGAATCAATTTGTTATAACGGATTTTCAAAACGAAGATTTCCTGGAAATTGACTCCAGATCGCTGTTTCCAAGAATCAAGTCCTGGTCAGACGCTATGATGACAAAATCTTCGTTCTCGAAACTTTGCTTAATAGTTTGAAAACACGATGAAATTTAGCTTTCGTTCAAGCACTATGTATACATTGTAACACATCATCCCTAGCTGCCGACCACAAAAAACGAGATCGGAAGATATAGCAACCATCTGTTATTCTGGCACTGGTCTCCTACCATTCTTCTCGGAGAAAAAACGGCGTAAAATGGCTTCATGAATACATCGGCATCTTCTGCTGATCATAGCCCACTCAGGTTGTGATTCATTGTCAAGTTTTGAATCGAAATAACTATAACACCAAGCCAAAACAAAAAAGTTGAGAATAAAAGATGACCAAAAAAATGTGAGAACAGGTTGTCAATCGACAACCTGTTCCAAAGTATGTTATTAATGAAGAATATGATGATTATGAAATAATGCTTTGGAAATACAATGCGAAAGCACGCTAACAAAGAGATTCAGCAGGCCATAAAACATGCTGTTAAGAATAGGTGGACGTTTAGAAAAAGTTTGGGTCATTGTTTTGGGATTTTGAGATGTCCGACAAATGACAGGTGTCGTGGGGGCATATAATGCCAAGTCTCAGTATGGTCTACACCTAGAAATTCAGCCAACCATGCACGGCAGATACGGAAAGCTGTTGATGGATGTCAGGAGAATAACCAATGAGCTTTGAGTTCACAATCACTTGTGCAATTTCGAGTCAAAAGTGGGATGTCGAATTGATCTCCAATACGCTTTTTGATGCGGGTTGTGATGATGCAACGGTTTTTACCGGGCTTAGAGGGACGATAGGCTTAACATTTGATAGAGTGTCTGATTCGGCTGAGATGGCTATTTCTTCAGCCATTGAAGATGTTAAATCGGCCTATCCTGAAGCGGAGATTTTGGAAGTTAAACCGGATTTGGTCAGTTTGACATATATTGCCGAAATGTTGGGACAGTCACGTCAAAACATACGGAAACTGACAAAATTTCCACCGCCAATTATTACGGGTTCCAATCCGTTATGGCATCTCTATCAAGTGATTCGATGGTATGAAAATCGGGGCAGCAAACCGTTTCATGTGGGTTTGTCAGCAGTTACTAAGGCGGCTTGGAATTATAATTTTATGCTGGAAAAAAATAGGTTACAGCAGTATTAGTGACTGATCCCTCTCGAAAAAAGAAAGGGCCATCGCTCCTCGACACACAAGAGGCGCTGCGCGATGGCCCTTATGCAATACGCATGATACCGGGGCCAGTTTCACCTGTGAGGAAACCGGGTTGTTGCCGTGGTTAACTTCTCCTTGCTGGTGGATAGGTGTGGTGGTTGGATGGTTGTTTTGAATGGCAGAGTGGGCCTGTTATTCTTTGTTTGGCACACTCTGAGATCAAAACAGGGGCATACACACGCACCAAGCGTATCATCTCCGAAAGGAGTGATACCTATCGCATGGCGAATCCGTCCGTCCTCTGACCGGGCGGATTAGGTAACCAGGGTGGTGTACAAGCGGTTGTGAAGGGAATGATGGTTGGGTATTGTTTGATAGCTGGTATAGCAGCCTGGAAAATCTTAAATTAGTTCGAAATTACGGTTGGATATGGGTAACACGCCTAAAATCTAATCGACTTGTGAACCCGGATCGGTCCGGGAATGTTCCCATCAGTAAAGTCGAAATTTCCCGGAAAGGAACCGAGGTTCACCTGAAAGGGTTTGGCCTAATAAAAGTGTTCGAGATTGAATCCCAAAACGGAGACATTGAGCACTGGGCTACCAATGATCTTGATTCGGACGAGTTCTCGATTCTGCCCTATACGGAGCGGAATTGGGCTATTGAAAACTACCATCGGGGCCTCAAAAAGTTCTGTGGAGTTGAACGTTCTCAGGTCCGTGGTGCTATCGCTCAACGCAATCACATTGGATGCGCTATTCGGGCTTTCCTCCGCTTAGAGCGGTTCAGTTTTCACCGGTCGTAGCTGGTTTGACATCAAAACCGGCATCATCCGGGAAGCAGTGCGCTTCTATTTGGCAAAACCGTTTTGCACCCTACCGATGGGGTCAACTGCGTAACTCCATGTTTGGTCTCCTATTGTAGTAATCGTAGAATGTAGTACAATTCCATGTAAAGAAAAAAATCAGTCAAATGGAACTAAATCAATAGGATTGAGTGTCAATATATGAAGTGTACTGAGCTATATTAATACTGAGGATACAACTGCCATGAGCACTGAATTAATAGATACCCTGAAAAACCATCTCACCGAAGAGCGTGAGTTAAGCCATCGAATGGCCACCCGGATCATCAATGTCATGGAAGTGGATAATCCATTGGAAGGCCTGAAACCGGAGCGTCTGGAAGCGTTGGATGAATTCGAGGTAGAGCGCCTGCTCTCCGGTGCCTTTACGCCGGTTCAAGAGGACCGCGCCAAGTATCAGCGCTTTGTTCCTGTCGTTGGTCTGGAAAAGTCCAAAGTCGCTGAGATTGGTACAGATCTGATTAACAATGGCCTGACTATTCAATTGCGTTTTGGCGATGACGCGGACTCAATTGCCATGCCGGAAGTGGTGTTGGACCGGTTTCTACGTCTGCTTCACCTGGACCGGCCCATCAATGCCGGCCTTGCCGAACGTATCGCCGATTGGAACGGCCCTGATGGCGATATGGTCCGCAGCTTGCTCCGGCTGCCAGTCTGGCAGGACGACGATACTGTACAGATTCTTGATGGCTGTCTGGATGGCATGGAAGAGAATCAAAGCCGCAGTCTGGACAAGGTGCGCTTCCTAAGTGAATTCATTACCTCAACCCGTCCCGATGATCTGATGGTGCTGGCCGAACAGCTGCACAATCTGCTGGATGCCTATAAAAAGGATGAAGATCATCCCATGTTTAATTTCCAGCTTGGCGAATCACAATCCAACTCCATCCGCTCAAAGTTTTGCGGTGATCATGTCAAAGCCTTTCGATTGGCAATGGCCGTTGAAATCCTCAAGGATCTCGGTGAGATAGAGTAGATATCAAGAAAAAATATCATGGCTTGGCGTGTAGAAAGTGTCTGTTTCATTCTACACACCAAGCCGTTTATCACAGTGCGTTCCGCCAGTCTGATTTCCTTCCCTCTGAGAAGCGACTTTTTGTCAAAGTTCTGCTTTATTAGCACACCTTTTCAAAGAGTTGCTGACAATTGATTGTCAGAGGTATAACCCCTTGCCCCAAAAGGTGTTTTGTGTCATCCTAACGCGCTAATTTTGCTTGGTAGGATAAGGCTTGTGAACAGCGCATAGTCAGAGTGCAAAATGAGGCGGCGTTGATGCGCAAGCGTGCTAAGGAGTCCTATGGATCAGCTTGATCACATCTCTATTCAATACGATGGTGAGCCGTACACGGTTCCCAGTGGGCGGACGATCCTAACCGCTTTGGAAGAGATTGGTTTGCGCTTTGTTCGTGGTATTGGCTGTCGTGGCGGTGTCTGCGGCGCTTGTACCGTGTTCTATCGTGTTGACGGTGAACCCGAACTCCACGCTGGATTGATGTGCCAAGATCCGGTGATTGATGGCATGGATATCATGCCGTTGCCCGCCTTTCCCCAGAAAAAAGCACGCTATGATCTCGAACTGCCCGAAGGCGATACAGCCGATTATCGTGTCGTGGCACTCTACCCGGAAGTAAACCGCTGTATCATGTGCAGCGAATGCGTGCGTGTCTGTCCCATGGGATTGGATGTGATGGGCTATGTCGGCATGATCAAACGCGGTGACCTGCGTCACGCGGCTGAGGCCTCGTTTACCTGTATTCAGTGCCAGGCCTGCGCGTTGCGCTGTCCAGCACAGATCTCTCAGCCCAACGCCGCCTTGGCAGCCCGCCGCTTCTACGGTCGTCACCAAGCACCACAAGCTGAACACCTCACCAAATCCGTCGAACGGACCCAAGACGAAAAATTCCAACGCAACATGGAACGTCTGCGAAGAGTGGACATGGACGCGTTGCGCATTCTATATCAGCGCCAAGAGCGTGAACCGGGCGATGCCCCTCCGGGTACCTGGTTGCCTGAAGACCGCTCCATGCTGTAGGAGAACGCATTTATGGCCGCTGAAAATCCATATCCCTTGCCACAAAATATGCGCCGCTCCATACGCATGGTGGAAAATACCCGCCAAGATCGTGTAAGCGCTATCCGCATGGGCGAAAACTTCCCACCCCTGTCTCTCAGTGATCGAATGGCATGGCTGGAAGAGTTCCACCCCGATTACAAAGAAGAGGGCAAGCGCGAACTGATCATCGGCCCCAATCGCGGCGAGCTGGCACCCAATGAACTCGCTGATTTGTTGGAAACATGGCCACGTTCGGCTGTTACCAAACGGCGCAACTTTAAACCCCATATCGAAACCGATGTCCTGGTGATCGGTGGCGGTGGCGCTGGAACTGCCGCCGCTATCGCCGCAGCAGAGCAGGGCGCTAATGTACTGATCGCTACAAAATTACGCCACGGTGATTCCAATACCCTGATGGCCGAAGGCGGTATCCAGGCCGCAGATCAAGAGTGTGACTCGCCGCTGCATCACTACATAGACGTGATGGGCGGCGGACACTTCACCAGTGATCCTGAATTGGTTGAAGCCCTGGTCATGGATGGCCCACACGCCCTACGCTGGCTGGAAGAGCTGGGCGTGCTGTTCGATAAATATCCCACTGGCCGAATCAAAGTGCGTCACGGTGGCGGCACCTCTCGTAAAAGACTCCACTCCTGCGGTGATGTCACCGGATTGGAGATCATGCGCGTGGTGCAAGATCAAGCCGAATCCATGGACCGGATCAAGGTGATCGACTTCGCACCCGTAGTGGAATTCCTCACCGATGATGCCGGACGGCTGGTCGGTGCGATTGTCGAACGTCTGTCACCCTCTAAAAAGACCCTGATTATCAAAGCAAAATCAGTTGTTCTTGCGACAGGTGGTTCGGGCCGGCTCCATCAACAGAATTTTCCGACATCTAACCATTTTGGCGCTACTGCCGATGGCTTGGTGTTGGCGTATCGGGCTGGAATGCCGTTACAGGATCTTCAGCATACGCAGTACCATCCCACAGGCATCGCTTTTCCCGAACAGAAATCCGGTCTGTTGCTGACTGAAAAATTCAGAGGACTTGGCGCACAACTGCTCAATCGCCATGGTGATGAGTTTGTGTTTGGTCTGGAACCGCGAGATGTCACCACCGCCGCCATTATCCGCGAATGTGTGGAGTTCAATAATGGCGTTGAAACGCCGAATGGCTCCATGGGCGTTTGGTTGGATATTCCCATGATCGAGCTGTTGCACGGTCGTGGCACCATTGAACGCGAATTTCCCGGACGCTTCCAAGAGTTCATTCGTAAAGGTATCGATATCCGCGAAGTGCCGATTCTTGCCTTTCCAACCCTCCATTACCAAAATGGTGGCTTAACCATCGAACCCGATGGCGGTACTCATATGCCAGGACTCTATGCCGCTGGTGAAGTGACCGGCGGTGTGCATGGTAGCAATCGTCTGATGGGTAATGCTCTGCTGGAAATTATTGTGTTCGGTCTCAGAGCAGGCCGTTCGGCAGCTGATTTTGCCCAAAAATTGGGTGAAGGTGGTGCGCCCGGTCTCGGACATCTTGAGCAATTTCTTGAGGAATTACAGGAAGCTGGTATTCCTAAAAAGAACAAAGCACCAACGCTTCTTCCTAAGTATGGACCTAAAGGAATTCAAGTGGGTGTGCGGCAAAATGACCTCGATATTGAGTGACAATCCCTTGTTCATGATTGGAAATATTGATATATAAGGGAAATTTTTTTGCGTGTTGACGCTGGTATAAAACCAGTTTGACCATATAGAAAAGGACAGCACCGGCTTATCCTGTCAGAGAGGAAAAGCACCTTGCCTGTCAGAAGGCTAACCAGGAGACCCCATGAATATTCATGAGTACCAAGCCAAGGAGATACTTTCCAAGTTTGGGGTGACAGTGCCCCGAGGGAAAGTGGCTTTTTCCGTTGATGAAGCGGTAGAGGCTGCCGAAGAGTTGGGCGGCAAAATCTTCGTGGTTAAAGCGCAGATTCACGCAGGTGGTCGCGGTAAAGGCGGCGGTGTCAAGGTCGTTAAAGGCATTGATGGCGTTCGTGAAGCCGCTGAGAAAATCCTCGGCATGACCCTGATTACCAAACAAACCGGACCCGCCGGAAAATTGGTAAAACGGATCTACGTGGAAGAGGGCTGTGATATCGCCCGTGAACTCTATCTGGGCATGGTCATCGACCGTGGAACCAGCCGTGTCACCATGATGGCCTCTACCGAGGGCGGCATGGAGATCGAAGAGGTCGCAGCGAAACATCCTGAGAAAATTCTCAAAGAAGCCATTGACCCCGCAACCGGCTTGACCGCATTCCAAGCCCGTAACCTTGCTTTCGGCCTCGGCCTCGAAGGCCCTCAGGTTGGCAAGGGTGTTAAATTCATGATGGCGCTGTACAAAGCGTTCGCAGCCTGTGACGGCTCCCTGGCGGAGATCAATCCGCTGGTGGTGACCGGTGACGGCGATGTGATCGCTCTGGATGCCAAAATGAACTTCGATTCCAATGCCCTCTACCGGCATAAGGATATTCTCGCACTGCGCGATATGGATGAAGAAGACGCGAAAGAGCTGGAAGCCTCCAAGCATGATCTGAACTACATCTCTCTGGATGGTTCAATCGGCTGTATGGTCAATGGTGCTGGTCTGGCCATGGCTACTATGGATCTGATCAAACTGAAAGGCTCCAGCCCGGCTAACTTCCTGGATGTGGGTGGTGATGCCACCGCTGAACGGATTCAGACCGCATTCAAACTGATTCTGTCAGATGCCAATGTGAAAGCCGTTTTGGTCAATATCTTCGGTGGCATCATGCGCTGTGATGTGGTCGCTGAAGGTATCGTGGCCGCAGCTAAAGAGGTGGATATCAAAGTGCCTCTGGTTGTGCGCCTGGAAGGCACCAACGTGGAGCGTGGTCGTGAGATCATGAATGGTTCCGATCTGGATATCATCTCCGCCGATGACTTTAACGACGCTGCTGAAAAAGCTGTAGCCTCTTTGAAGGGATAAGAAACTCATGAGCATTCTGGTCAACAAGGATACCAAAGTACTCGTTCAGGGTTTCACCGGTGCCAATGGCACGTTCCACTCTGAGCAGGCAATCGCATATGGCACTACCGTTGTCGGTGGTGTAACACCCGGTAAAGGTGGGCAAACCCATCTCGACCGTCCAGTATTCAATACCGTTGCTGAAGCTGTTAAAGAAACCGGCGCAAACGCTACGGTAATCTACGTGCCCGCTGCTTTTTCCGCTGATGCGGTAATGGAAGCCGCTGTCTCAGGTGTTGACTTGGTGGTCTGCATCGCCGAAGGTGTGCCGGTACTTGATATGGTGCGCGTCAAAGCTTTCCTGGCTGATAAAGATGTCCGCTTGATTGGGCCTAACTGCCCTGGCATCATCACCCCGGAAGAGTGCAAAATCGGCATCATGCCCGGACATATCCACAAAAAAGGCTGTGTCGGTGTGGTTTCACGCTCCGGTACCCTGACTTATGAAGCGGTTGCACAAACCACTGAAAATGGTCTTGGACAAACCACCTGTGTTGGTCTGGGCGGCGATCCGGTCAATGGTACAAACTTCATTGACTGCCTTGAGCGCTTCGAGGCAGACGGCGAAACCGAAGCTATCATCCTGATCGGTGAAATCGGTGGTACGGCTGAAGAAGAAGCCGCCGCGTTCATCAAGAAAAATGTATCAAAACCGGTGATCAGTTTCATTGCCGGTGCCACCGCACCCAAAGGTAAGCGGATGGGACATGCCGGTGCAATCATCGCCGGTGGTAAAGGAACAGCGGCAGAGAAGTTTGCCGCTCTGGAGGAGGCCGGCGTTCACATTGCCCGCTCCCCTGCGGAACTCGGTAAAGTTGCCAAGAAAGCGCTGAAGTAACTTGGCTGAGTCGGTCACACTCGCACTAATAGACAAAAAAGTAAGGGGAAATTTCTATGGAGAAAAAAGACCTCATCATTCGGGTAGCCGGTGAGGGCGGTGAAGGTATCATCTCATCAGGTGATTTCATCGCTTCGGCTTGTGCCCGTGCTGGTCTTGAAGTGTACACCTTCAAAACCTTTCCTGCGGAAATTAAAGGCGGTTATGCCATGTACCAGGTCCGCGCTTCCGCGGATAAGGTCTGGAACCAAGGTGACACCTTTGACGTTTTCTGCGCATTCAACGGCGAAGCCTATGAGCTGAATAAACATCTGCTCACCCCCGGTACAGCCATTGTCTATGACTATCCCGGTGGAGATTTTGAACCTGAAATCCCAGAGGGTGTTGCAGGCTATCCTATTCCCATGTCCGCTACCGCGAAAGAGCTTGGCTCCTACCGCGCTAAGAACATGGTTGCACTCGGGGCGCTTTCGGTTCTTTTCAATATCGTTGAAGAGACACTGATCCGCGTTCTGACTGACAAGTTTGCTAAAAAAGGCGAAAAAGTTCTTAGTATCAACCTTGCTGCATTCGAAAAAGGTAAAGAACTTGCCGCCGCTTTAGAGAAAAAAGACGAGTGGGCACTCGCAGAAGCTCAAGATCCTAAAGACGTTATCATCATTGCTGGTAATGATGCTGTCGGTCTGGGCGCGATTCTTGGTGAGTTGGATTTCTTCTCCGCTTATCCAATCACGCCAGCCACTGAAGTCGCCAAGTATGTGTCTATTCACATTCCAAAAATTGGTGGCACCTTGGTTCAGGCTGAAGATGAAATCGCATCGATTTCACAGGTTCTCGGTGCATCCTATGCCGGTGCCAAGTCCATGACCGCTACATCCGGTCCTGGTTTGGCTCTGATGTCTGAGATGCTCGGCATGGCTGCCATGTCCGAGACACCTTTGATGCTGGTGGATGTGCAGCGTGGTGGACCCTCCACTGGCCTGCCTACTAAGCATGAACAGTCTGACTTGTTCCTGGCTATCCATGGTGTCCATGGCGATGCGCCGCGTGTCGTGCTCTCCGTTGAGCATGTGCAAGACTGCGTTGAAATGACCATCGAAGCGCTGAATCTGGCCGAAGAGTATCAGACTCCCGTCATTCTATTGTCCGATGGCTCTCTGGCCTTTTCGACTCAAACAATTCCCACACCGAAACCCGGTTCCTATAAAATTGTTGACCGGAAATTGTGGGATGGACAAGGCACATATAAACGCTATCAGCTCACAGATGACCTGATTTCTCCGATGGCTAATCCCGGTACACCTGGTGCCATGCATATCTCCACCGGCCTTGAGCATGGTGAAGATGGTGCGCCCAAGTATGCACCGGAAAATCATGAGTTGATGCACCGCAAACGTTTTGACAAAATCAAACCGATTGTGGATCGTTATCCGCCAGCCGAGTTGGATGGTGTTGAAGGCGAAGCGGATATCGGTATCATCACCTGGGGTTCAACCATTGGTGTTGTGCGCGAAGGTGTTGCACGTCTGGTAGAACAAGGTTACAAAGTAAAAGCGATGTACCCGAAATTGATGTGGCCTATGCCCGTTGATCAGTACGAAGCGTTCAACAGCACCTGTAAGCAGATTCTCGTGCCTGAGGTCAACTTCCAGGGACAGCTCTCCCACTTCCTGCGGGCTGAGACATCTTTGAAGCCGATCCCCTACACCATCTGTGGTGGGTTGCCGTTCACACCGGCCATGATCGTTGATAAAGTGAAGGAGATGGTGTAATGAGTGTAGCCGCTCTGCATAAAGTTGAAATGACTCCGAAAGAGTACAAGTCCGATGTTGCTCCTGTATGGTGCCCTGGCTGTGGCCATTATGGCATCCTCAACGGCATCTATCGTGCGCTTTCCGAGCTGGGTGTTGATCCCCTCAATCTGATGGTTTTCTCCGGTATTGGTTGCTCCTCACGGACTCCGTACTTCATCGACTCCTACAAAATGCACACCCTGCATGGTCGCGCTGGCGCAGTCGCCACCGGTGCCCAGTTGGCTTCGCCTGAAAAGGCTGTGTTGATTGTCGGCGGTGACGGTGATGGATTCTCCATCGGTGGTGGTCATATGCCCCATATGGCGCGTAAAAACGTCAACATGACCTACATCCTGTACGATAACGGAATCTATGGTCTGACCAAGGGACAATATTCACCGACATCCCGTCCAGAAATGACCGCTTATACTACTCCTTATGGTGGTCCTGAAGAGCCGTTGAATCCGTTGCTCTATATGCTCACCTATAAAGCGACTTATGTCGCCCAAGGGTTTGCTGGTAAGCCTCGGGATTGTGCCGCGTTGATCAAAGGTGCCATTGAGCATAAGGGCTTTTCCTACGTCAATATCTTCAGCCAATGTCCGACCTTTAACAAGATCGACACAGTGAAGTATTATCGTGATCTGGTTGGCCCGATCTCTGAAGATCATGATGTGACTGATCGTGGCGCCGCCATGGAACTGGCCCGTCGTGAACCAAATAAAAAGGTTCCTGTCGGTCTATTCTACAAAGAAGACAAACCCACCCTTGACGAGCGTGTTGCTGAGTTCGTAACCCGGGTTGGCGGCAAGCCTGATTACGATCTGAACAAGGTTCTGGATCTTTCCCGTCCTTGATTTCAGCGTTGCAATTCTACCGGAATGGTTTTGATGACCTTGACCGGTAAAATGGAAAATAAAAAAGCCTGCTATCCTCGTGGATGGCAGGCTTTTTTTATTGCAAATTTAAAATTTTGAAGTGATACGGGCTTGTCATTTTTTGCAAAAGCGGGAATAACGGTCACACTTTGATGCCTGTTGAACCGGCAATTGCGTAACTCCTATATAAAATCGTACAAAAAAAAATCAGATATGTAAGCAGCAGAGTTGGTCAGATTTTGACGAATTGATGTACGATAAATCCATGTATAGTAAATAGAAAAATGGTACTATGTTCTGGATTCGGTAAGTGTGAGTAATACGTTGAATGGCATGATTTTGACGAAAATCACCTCCGATTACCTTTTGAAGGTTGAAACTAGGGGCTTGCGCTGTAAAAATACCCCATCCTAAGCTGAGGTGAAAATCCGTGGTGAATCGGTAGTATTCATGTTCGAAATGCCTGTAGATCTCAGGAATTTGGGCTAGATTAACCCGGTTTATTAGAGTCTTCTAGCTGATTTACCATCTGTTACGCTCCATTTTCACTACGCTTATAGACCATGTGGACGGTAAAAGGTTTCATGGTCACTTATTCGAGGGAGTTTACACGTGCAGGAACGGTTCACCGATATCAAAGCGTTAATCGAAGCATACGGCAAAGAGGGCTCTCTGCATGACGCGGAACTGCGCTTTTTAAGGCTGGATGGTCTGGATTTCAGTGGTATGGACCTAACGCATGTGAACCTCTCAGCCAGTGAAGTCAGTAACTGTAAATTCGATGGCTGTGCCATGGGAAGAACATTTACCCAGGATGCTGACCTGTCTGGATGCTCATTTCGAAATGCGAATCTGCACGACTCATTTTTTCAACGCGTAGCGCTCAATAAGTGCGACTTCTCCGGGTGTGATATGGGCGAGGTGCAGATGCTGGTCAGTAAAGCAAAAAAGGCCATTTTCGAACAGACAAATCTGATTGATTCAGAATTAACTGGTACGGACCTGAGTAGTGCCCAGTTCTTACGCTCAAGCCTGAAAAATGCAGTTCTGCGTGCCACTGATATTGATAAAGTCGTGTTTGATACCTGTGATCTGCGTGGCGCAGATTTCCGTAAATCAACACTGCACAGCGCAACCTACCGTTCTGTAAGAACAGAAGGGGCGCTTTTTTATGGTAAATCACCGTGGGATGGTGCAGTGGCCAGTGAAGATAACTGGCGTGACTTGTTGCCAACGTTTGATGGTGAGTAAACAATGTCTGATCCTGAGGGGCATTTGGCATCGTTGCGACGTCAGGTCGGTTTTTCCATAGCGCGTCGCGGTATGGCTGAAACTGAAACGATTCTCGCACGGTTCTA
>JADFWU010000044.1 GCA_015234045.1 Magnetococcales bacterium | reverse complement strand
TCTGATGATCTGCTTCGCATATCAAAAGCGGCGCAAAAACATCACCAGGACTTACACTCAGGTTGTGATTTATTGTCAAATTTTGGATCGAAATGACTATAAAACACAAAAAAAGCCGTCCCCGAGAAGAGGACGGCTTGAATTTGAATCAGTCCAACGTAGGTAATTTAGATTGCCACTACGTCTTTAGCTGCTGGGCCTTTCGGACCTTCTTCGATGCTGAATTCAACTTTTTGATCTTCGGATAGGGACTTGAAGCCACTACCAGAGATGGCGGAATGATGCACAAAGGCATCGCCTTGGCCTGAGTCACGTTGAATGAAGCCGAAGCCCTTTTCATCGTTGAACCATTTGACGGTACCGGTTTCGCGTTCTGACATGATGTGAAAACTCCTTCAGGGAAAAAAATGGAATTATAATAAAAAATATGCGCTGTCACCAGGAATTTATAAGCCTGAATTTGAGAAGAGCCAATTTGTTTGTGGTTGCATGTGGCGTGATGTTAATTTTACATAATAAATTAATGCGATTTTTTGTTGTGGAAATGAATTAAAACTAATTAATGTGTTTTAGTGTGCGGTAAAAATCGGAAAAAAAGAAAAAAATAAAAAACATATATTTAATGTTTTTTGCAGGGCAGAATATTTTTTCATATATCTTGTTGAAATAATGCTATATTTAGCCAATTATTCCAGGAAAATCACAGAAAATAATGTATCATTATTGTGCAAAAACACACTTCAAACCTTTGCCCAAGTGCTATGATCAGTCACCATAGACACGTGGCGGTTGGCGTTGATACAGAGATTACACAAACCGTTTTGCATAATCGTTTCAGTACGAGTCAGAGTTGAGAAGTGAAAGATACCCTAATTAAGAAAATTCGATCACGTCAGGCTGTGATCGGCATTTGTGGGCTGGGCTATGTGGGTTTGCCGCTGGCGATTCGCTTTCTTGAAGAGCAGTTTTCAGTGATCGGTTTTGATATCGACCAGAGTAAAATCACTCAGCTCAAAGCGGGCACAAGCTATATCGAACACATTCCTTTTGACATGCTGGCTGAGAGTATGGCATCCGGTCGTTTTGATGCCACAACCGATTTTAGCCGTTGTAATACACTGGATGCGGTCATCCTCTGTCTGCCCACGCCTTTGAATCGTCATCGAGATCCCAATCTGAGCTTTGTGGTCAACTCCATTGAGACCATCCTTCCCCACCTTAAAGCGGGTACGCTGATCTCACTGGAAAGCACGACCTATCCTGGCACCACAGAGGAAGAGATTACACCGCGTGTGCAGGATGCTGGATGGCGGGTTGGTGAGGATATGTTTGTGGTGTTCTCACCAGAACGTGAAGATCCGGTGAATCCCCATCACACCACCAAAACCATTCCAAAGATTTGCGGCGGTTCAACGCCTGCGTGTCTGGAAGTAGGGCAGGCACTCTATGAAAGCGTGATTGATATGGTCGTTCCGGTTTCATCTACTGCGGTGGCGGAGATGGTCAAGATACTGGAAAATACCTATCGTGCGGTCAACATTGCGTTGGTCAACGAACTAAAGACCGTTGCCGATTGCATGGGCATGGATATGTTCGAGGTCGTGAAAGCCGCCAGCACCAAACCGTTTGGCTTTACGCCGTTCTATCCTGGTCCTGGTCTGGGTGGACATTGCATTCCCATTGATCCGTTCTATCTGACCTGGAAAGCGCGGGAATTCGGTCTTAATACCCGGTTTATCGAACTGGCTGGTGAAGTGAATACTGCGATGCCGGATTATGTCATCGGAAAAGTGGCTTTGAGTCTCAACAAACATAAAAAACCACTCAATGGTGCCAAAGTGTTGATTCTTGGCATGGCATATAAGAAAAATGTCGATGATTCCCGTGAATCGCCCAGCTATGTATTGATGGATAAGCTGTTGAAGCAAGGCGCAATTGTGGAGTATTCCGATCCACATATGGCCACATTGCCACCTCGGCGCGATTGGGATTTCTCCGCTGATAGCGTTGAATTGACACCGGAAACAGTGCAACAGTATGACTGTGTATTGATCTCTACCAATCATGACCGGTTCGACTGGGATTTGATCAGAGAGCATGCGCAGTTGATTGTGGATACCAGAGGTGTTTATCCGGTGGATGGCGAGCGGATCGTCAGAGCTTAGGGTCACGGAAAAAATGAATCATTCCGATCGTGCAGGATATTGGCGCGCAGGATGTTGGTTCGTCCGCAAGGCGCAGAAAGGGGCGCGTGCTTATTGCACGTAACCCTTTCTGGAACGTAGCGGACGGATCAAGAGAGTACGCTCCGCTTTTTCGTTGGATTTGCCTTGCCAGGAACCGAAATCTGGCGAATGTCAACACGCCCTAGTCAGTATCTGGCCATTCAATTGATATTTTTGCCCTGATTCAGGGCAAATTGCTTCACCCTGTCCGAATACAGGCAGGTCCAACCGATGGCCGTAGGCACTCATCCAACCGGTCTGACGGGCTGGATTGCCCATCACCAATGCAAAGGCGGCTACATCGGCTGTAACCACCGCACCAGCACCGATAAAGCAGTATTGCCCCAACTCAATGCCGCACAGAATGGTAGCGTTGGCACCAATCGTTGTGCCACGGCGGACCATGGTGGGCTTGAATTGGTCTTTACGTGGTATTGCGCTGCGTGGATTGATCACATTGGTAAACACCATGCTGGGGCCGCAAAACACCTCCGCTTCCAGGGTTACGCCTTCATAGATTGAGACATTATTTTGCACCTTGCAGCCATCCCCAATGGTGACCTGTGGCCCGATCACGACATTTTGACCAATAGAGCACTGTTTGCCAATCTCAACGCCGGAAAGCAGATGGCTGAAGTGCCACACCTGCGAGCCAGATCCGATCACCACACCTGAATCCACACAGGCCGTATCATGAACTTTATACGTTGGCTCAGGTTGCTGCACAGTCTGCGGATGGTGTTGATCCATATAAACCGGTTGACCGCTGACCATGGAGTGCTGACAGTGATTGAGAATGGCCAATACGCGCTGCCCTTCCTCTGCATCAGTACGCGGTGGTGTTCGGGTGTGTATGGCGGTAAGAAAATGGCGACACTCTTCGCGCAGTGGCTCTTTTTCTTTCAGGGGAACCGCTTGTCCATCCGCCTTGTGGGCAACGGGCAGGGTGCCGTTCCAGGCAATTTCATGGTGATATATGGTCAGTTTGTCAGACCAGGGCAGTGTGTCATCAAATACCACCATGGCTTTATCACCCACGACCACCAGTTTTTGTTCCTTGAAGGGGTGGAGCCATGAGACAAAAATATGTGCGGACACACCGCTGGAAAAGGTTAACAGTGTGACCGATGTATCGGCGATTTGTTGATGGAGATCGTTGCTACCATGGGCTTGGATCGACTCAGGCATTTCACCGGTCAGACCCAGAATGACCGAAATATCATGTGGCGCAAATGACCAGAGAACATTCTCTTCTCGGCGCAGTTTGCCCAGATTTAAACGGTTGGAGTAGATATATTGCAGCCGGCCTAAAATGCCTTTTTCCAACAACGCTTTTAGCATAAGTACGGCTGGGTGATACCAGAGCAGGTGACCCACCATTAAAATGCGTTTCTGCGTATTGGCCAGTTGGGTCAGTGCTTCAGCTTCTGTAGAATTGAGACACATTGGCTTTTCAACCAGTACATCCTTACCAGCCAAAAGCGCCTGTTTTACCATGCGGCCATGAGTGACAGCCGGTGTTGAGATCACCACGGCATGGATATCCGGGTTGTCCAGAATATCTTGAAACGCCGTGACAATCGGTACATCCGGATATTCTGCCATCACGCCGCTGATATCCTGAGAATCACACACCGCAGCCAGAACGCCCAATCCGTGGAAATTGCGGACTAAATTTTTGCCCCAATAACCAACACCTACGACAGCTATGTTTGCTTGAATGGCGATATTACGCTCCATCGGTTGTGGTTAACGGGTCTCTTTTAATAATATATATTATATTAATACATAATAAGGAAGGGTTAAACCAATGGTGTTACCTATCGCGCGTCACTCTTTCAAATAGGCATGTCAGAATCATTGGTCTGGTGATATGGTTTTCTTGCTTGAAAATGCGTGAAAACTTGCTAGCCTATCCATTGGCATGACACCCTTGTTTTTCAAATATTCAAAACGATTTTATAGTGATTTCGTCTAAAAAAACAGTCAGCCGTTCCGGCTCTGGTTGAGTGTTATTTTTTATTTTGAGATCACTGTATCAACCTCAACGCTAGGTCAATTGATCATGAAAATCTCTATTTTCGGTTTGGGATATGTTGGCGCGGTTTCCGCAGCCTGTCTGGCCAATGAAGGGCATACAGTCATTGGTGTTGATCCCCAACAGGCAAAGATTGACCTGATCAATGCTGGTAAAACACCTATTATTGAGGAAAAAGTTGGTGAATTGATAGCGGATGGTGTCGCGCAGAAGCGGCTTTTTGCCACACAGGATGTCACCAGAGCTGTGATGGAAACGCAGCTGTCATTGATCTGTGTCGGCACACCCAGTCAGCCCAATGGTGGACTCAATTTGAGTTACGTTGAGCGGGTTTGTGAAGAGATTGGCGCGGTGATCAAGCAGAAGAATGAGTACCATGCGGTGGTGTGTCGTTCGACCATGATTCCCGGCACAATGCGTACATTGGTGATTCCCACCTTGGAAAAAGCGTCTGGTAAGAAACTGGGTGAAGGGTTTGGTGTGGCCATTAATCCCGAATTTCTACGGGAAGGTTCAGCGGTCTATGATTACAACCATCCGCCAAAAGTTGTGATCGGTTCCATGGATACTCAGTCTGGCGATCTGACCCAATCACTTTATGATCATCTTGATGCACCTATGATTCGCACCGCTTTGGATGTCGCGGAGATGGTCAAATATACTGATAATGTCTGGCATGCACTCAAAGTGTGCTTTGGCAACGAGATTGGCACTATTTGTAAACCATTGGGCGTGGATAGCCATCAGGTAATGGATATCTTTTGCCAGGATAAGAAGCTTAACCTGTCGCCTTACTATTTGAAGCCCGGTTTTGCTTTCGGTGGTTCCTGCCTGCCCAAGGATGTTCGAGCATTGCTCTATAAAGCCCGCAGTCTGGATCTCAATGTGCCGATTCTGGAGTCGATCATTCCCAGCAATGAGCGTCAGATTGCTCGTGGTATTGAGTTGATCACCGGGTTGGGTTCACGCAAAGTTGGCGTGCTTGGCTTTAGTTTCAAAGCAGGCACCGATGATTTGCGCGAAAGCCCGGTTGTAACGGTGATTGAGCATCTGATCGGCAAAGGGTATGACCTGAAACTCTACGATAGCAATGTCCAACTGGCGCGTCTGGTGGGTGCGAATCAGGACTATATCGAAAACCGCATTCCACACATCTCTCGCTTGATGGTGGATAGCATTGATCAGATCATGCAACATGCTGAAATCATCATCATCGGCAACAATAGTGATGCGTTTAAAGAGATACCCAACCAGATTCGAGAGGGTCAAACTGTGGTGGATTTGGTGCGTATCATGGATGCCAAGAGCGGGGAAGGTTACGAAGGGATCTGTTGGTAGTCAGTCCTGATACTTCTCTTTGATGGCCAATATGTTCGGCAAATTGTCCAGAAATAGATCCACCAGCTGTGGATCAAAATGTTTGCCGCGTTCTTTGCTGATGAGATCAACAGCACGTTCAATAGGCCAGGCTTCTTTATAAGGGCGTTCAGAAGTAAGTGCGTCAAACACATCAGCAACGGCACAGATGCGGCCCGTCAATGGAATATCCTCGCCTTTTAAGCCGAGTGGATAACCAGTGCCATTCCATTTTTCATGATGGGTTAGGGCAACCGCATGGGCGGTTCGCAGTGGTTCCACTTCAAAACCGTTGAGCATATCAGCGCCGATAATGGGATGGCGCTTCATGTCGAAAAATTCCTCTTCGGTGAGTCGGCCCGGTTTGAGCAGGATGTGATCGGGAATACCAATTTTACCGATATCGTGCATGGGTGCCGCATGCAGCAGGATTTCACATTCGCGCTCATCCAAACCTGCTGCCTGGGCCAACACTACCGAAATACGGCTCATGCGAATGATATGTGCGCCGGTCTCGTTATCACGAAACTCTGCTGCACGACCCAAACGCCGCAGTAGTTGCAGGCGGGAATCCACTAACGCCCGATTATTCTCTATTACCGTCTCTTCCAGTGCTTCAAGCTCTTGTGTAACCGAGATAATGGTGTCGCCCAGATGCTCAATCTCATCGGGAAACAGTCCGCTGTGAACATGGCGCTGCACCGTTGTGCGTACTTCACGATAGGCATGATCCGTGAGCAGTGGAAGTGCCTTGGCAATATGACGAATCCGGCTTAATGGCGACCAGAGCACAAAGACCAACATGAATTCTGAAATGATTAAACCAAGCAAGCCAAACAGTAGGATATCGGTCAGTGATTGATTGATTGTATGGATATTGGTGGTCGTTTGGGAAATCAATAACAGTCCAGCAAGATCGTCGGCATTGGAAAGTGAAAAATGCCAGATACGACTGTGATAGTGATGCTCATTGCTGGTGGTTTCAACACCGGCTTCCAGATGGCCGTCAAGGCCGTACTGTTTCTGAAGTGTGTTGATGATTTCCTGAATGAGTGGACCGCCCGTTTGCGCGGCCACCTGAACCGCCCAACCGCCATTACTGGCCTCTTCACTATCGGATGGAATCAATAAAGCGACATCAACACCAGTCAATTCGTGCAGAGCAAGTACAGCGTCCGCCAGCGATTTTTGCAGAACCAATGTCCCAATGGTTTCGCCGTCATAAAGAATCGGCAACAGGGCGTTTTGAGAGCAGCTCTGTTCGCAGATCAGATTCAGATCGGGTTTTTCGCGCAGTAACACTGCTTTTACTTGCCACTGAAATGCCTTGGGTATGGGTTGAGAGGTGCCGGATAGATCCCAATCCGCCAACAGTTTCTGATGGCGATCAAAGATCATGATGCGATCAATGCCGAGATCCAGTTGTAGGGTTGATGCGTGTTGTTCAAAAATCTCATCCAGTACCGAAGTGTTGCTTTGTGCAATGGCTTTATTCATGCCGCCAAGAGCGGAAAAGACACCGCTCAGCCGCATTAATTGGTGGGATACTTGATTGATCAGCGCTTCAAATTGCTGGGTCTGGCGTTCAAAGGTGTTGGCCTGTTGGGCATGATATTGAGATAAAAGCTGTTGGCGTTGGTAGTAGTAGTAACTGCCGTGAATAGTTATAAATCCGATGCCCAACAGCAATAATACCCGCCATTGCAGGCTGATAAATCTTCTTTGGGCGGGGCTGTTGGTTGACATTGTTTTTACCCCACTCCTTAGGGCGTGTTGACATTCGCCAGATTTCGCTTCCTGGCAAGGCAAATCCAACGAAAAAGCGGAGCGTACTTGTAGTACGTGAGCATTTTAAGGCGGATTTAACGCCGCCAGGGGCCGAAAGATGGTGAATGTCAACAGGGCCTAGAACCTGAAGGCGGCCTGAAGGGTTAAAATATCCCAATAACGGTCCACATTACCGGCTTGTAAGCCGGGATTGTCCACTAATGGCGCAAAGCCGCTGCCGTCAATCAGATGATATTCTGCGCGAAGTTGAAAGGTTGGTGTGACATTCCAGCCCAATCCCAAGGTGAGATCTTTGGAAAAACGACTATGGCCGGGTACGCCGGTATGGGCTTCCATTGTTGAGCCATTGGGATCATCGATATCAAAGTAGTGCAGATCATAACGCAGTGATGCCTGCCACTTGTCCTCGGACCACCGATAGAGCGCCTCACCGTAAATGCTCAGATGAGAAGGTTGGCTATCCACAGCCGCACCAAATCCCTTGTATACCAACTCGCGCCAAGCGGCTTCACTGGTTAATTGCCAGGGATGAAGTAACCAATCAGCACTCAGTGTTAACACATAGATGGAGACTGTGCCATCGGTGAGAAGATCAACCGCAGCGGGTTTATACTGACTTTTGACAAAAACACCGGTAACAGCCCAACGAAAGTTGGTTTCATTGTCATGCAGAATGCGTAACACCTGACCGGTTTCCATATCCAGATGACCAGGAAGAATCACGCCACGCATAAATGCACGTTGGGTTTGACTGCTGAGTTGAGTAGGCAAGGCCACCTGATAATCGACACTCAACGCGCTGTCTTGGCCATGGCGTTGCCAGTATAGTCCGAGTCCATCGGAAGCGAGGAAGAAGTCACGCAATCCCATGCCACCAAGATAGATGGATTGGGGCAGGATAATACCCGGTCTGACGACCGCAATATCTCGTGATTCGTTATAAAATCCAATGGGATTCTTAATCCGTCCCAGACGCACGCCCCAACGGTGTTGGCTATCCTGGGCAACGGTATGATCCACAAATGCATAATCCAGACGTGGTGAACCATTATCCATGCCGCCGGCTCGGCGCGACAGCCCTTGAACAGCCAGTGTGGTGTCAGGACGTAGGCGGTAGGAGAGATTTAAACCAATCTCGGTTAGATCAAAGCTGCCGTGGGTGCTGTCACCGTAATAGTTGTTGCCGTTTGAATAGGTGAAACCCTGTGATAGAAATCCATGTAGTTTAAATTTATCAGAGAGTTGGTTGATCCATTCAACCGGGTTTTTCATCGGTGTGTCGGACTCTGCTCGACCAATGGCAGGCAGTATGAAGCACGCTAAAGCCATTATAAGTCCACCAAGGCGGTGGCGGCTATTCCATTGTAATTGCGTTATAGCCATGATCGGCCTCGTAGAGGTGAATATATCCAATTGCACCAGGTGTTTGTGCAATCTGTCGGGCCATCTCCTGCTCATCGGCTACCTCAATAGGCGCATGACCGGTGCCGGTATAGACCAGACGGTTCCAGATACGGCGTAGTTGGTAGGGGAATACATTCAGTTTTTGTTTGCAAAACTGTTTATGAAGTAAGGCAGAATCTGGCAGAACAAACACCTTGATCGGTTTGCCGTCTGACCATTGACGTACACGCATGCCAAAGATGGCACGCATGGCACTTTTCGTATGCGTAGTGCTGTTGTTTGTGGCATGGGTAATGATTACAGCGTTGGCATCATTTGCATGGATCAGTGTGGCGGGCAAGAGCGTTATGGTGATCAATAATAAGATCAACCACCATAACCGAAATATGTTTCTAAGGAAGTACATGGCGTAAGAGCGTAAGAGCGTGTTGCTCTATGCGTCTGAGGAATCAATCATATCATTCAGGTCATCCACGCTGTATTGACGCTGAATTTCGATACCAAAGCCATTCTCACGAGCAGAAGCGATTTTGCAGGTGAGTTTCATGGGCCGATCACACCAGATCATCTCAACATCACAGACATTGCCTACTTGAATATCGGCAGATGCCACGTTCTCCGGGACAAAGAAGATACCGCCAAGCCCCAGATCTTCAATGGTTCCGGGGATGGTTTTCTGATCAAAAAAAAGTGTTGCGGCATCCTGAGAATCCAGGCGTTGAAACTGACGTTTTTCGTTGGATGACATACAATCACCTTCTATGGTGGATAAGGTTACCTAGTGCCGAGAGTATACACTGTTATCAGCGCGATTTGTATGTTGATAAGTTCAGTCAAATCGTTTTTTTAATCAGCCTGTTATCAAGTATGGTGAAAAAAGCGGATCAATACCTTGTACAGATGGTCCAGATCATTCACACCAGCGACTTCTCGAATGGAGTGCATTGCCCAGGTGGGCACACCGATATCAACAGTCTTCATGCCGAGGCGAGAGGAGAGCATCGGACCAATGGTGCTACCGCAGGGCATGTCAGCCCGTACGGTAAAGTTCTGCACCGGAACGCCAGCTTGGTGGCATAATCCTTTGAAAAAACCGCTGGATAAGGTCGTTGTTGCGTAGCGTTGATTGGCATTGGTTTTGATGACAGGACCGCCGTTAATGTCCGGGCAGTGCTGTTCGTCTTGTGTAGCGGGATAGTTTGGATGGCAGGCATGGGCGTTATCTATGGAAATCATCCACGAGGCAGCAATGGCGCGTGCCATGGTGGTTGGATCGGGAAAAATGCGGTGCAGGACCGATTCAGCAAAGTTACTGGCCGCGCCAGTGGCAGAGGTGCTGCCTACCTCTTCATGGTTGAAACAGGCAAGCATTGGTATGAAGTCGGTATTGATTTCATCGTTTGATGTGTTGAGCAGTGCTTCAAGCCCGACAAAGCAGCTCAGTAGATTATCCAGACGGGCTGACGTGAGCCATTGACGATCCAGGCCAATCAACGCAGGTGGTTGCAGATCATAAAAGCAAAGCTCCCAATCCAATATGGCTGTGATGACAGGCTGGTTGGGATTGTCTTCAGCTAATTGGCTTAACAGACGTTGAGTAAGGGGGTTGTCGCTATTCGCTTCTTCTCCTTCCAGAACCGGAAACAGCACGGGATTCATCTGTTCGTGCGTATTGATCTTAACGCCCTCATTGACACCTCTGTTAAGGTGGATGGCCAGATTGGGCAGTACAGCCAGAGGTTCTTTAAGATCCACCAATTGATGGTGGGTATCTCCACCCTTGTCCAGACCGGTCACCAGTCCGGCCAGGGAGAGATCCCGGTCAAACCAGGTGCTCAGAAGAATGCCGCCGTAAAGTTGGACATCAGCAGTCCAGAGTTTCTGTTTTTTCTTCAGTGCATTAGGTTTGAGTTTAAGCACTGGACTGTCAGTGTGTGTGCCAGCCATTCGGACGGGGAGTGGTTTTCCTGGTGGCGGTGCGACAAAGGCGATGAGAGAGCCGAAATCACGGATTACATAGTAGCCCTGGCCTGGAATCAGTTGCCAGTTGTCGGTCTCTTCAAGACGTTTGAAGCCTGACTGACTCAGTGCCTCTGACATCACCGCAACAGCATGAAACGGTGTGGGTGCGGCTTGTAGCCGGGTCATGGTGCTTTGAACGAGTCCGCTGGATTGGTTCATGGCGATATTGATTACACTCTTTTATCAAGGAGAACAGCATTGCGATGTGGTGCTCATATGCGGTGTTTGAGAATATAGGGGTTTCGTCTAAAATTTGAACAGCCAACTGTTTCGGCCCTAAGTGCCATTGGGGTTTCTACTCAGGTTGGGCACCATTGTCTAATTTTTTGTCAAAATCACTATAAAGCCTCCGCTGAGTCTTAGGATATATAAACTGTGTCCATTTTGAAATGAATCGTTTATCGCTTTGATGTTCTTTAGTCGTGAGGTTAGATCGGCCTGTATTAATATAAAAAGTCCTATATAAACAATTGGTAACTGTGTGTATTCAGCGGTTTTCCAGTATGTTGATTCACGATTTTTTCATTTTTTCCTCAAGTGAAACGCCGGAATGTCGATAAGTCTCTCATCAGCACATAGCAACGGTTCAAACAGAATGAACAATGAAGTTGCTCACGGGTTAAGGTTGGCCCTGTAAAACGAACAACCTACCTCCAGCCACGGATGGGGCACGCAATGTATGAAATGTTTTGCGCAGGAGGTAAAACACGATGATGGCTTCAATGAATCAAACCAATTCCGCTTTTCAGAATGCTCAGGCAATTCAGCCACAGCAAGCACGGGTTGGCACGCAGCAACCACAACAACAGGATGTCTCTTTGCAGGGACAGGAACAAGTCCGGGCGGCGGAAGCAAAGCAACCACCCCCTCCGGTACGGCCACCGGAAGCGGCTGAAAAGGCGGCTCAGGCGCGTCCTCAATTGACGAGCCAGCCTCAGAAAAAATTTGATAAAGTGACCATTCAACAACCTGAACCGGTGGTTACCGCCATCCAGGAGAAGGTTGAGAATCTGTTCCAGGTCTATCCTAACGGTGGTGTTAAAACACCACACCCGGGTTTCCCAATGGAATCTGAGAACGATGAAGCAAAAAATGGCATGCCTAAGCTTGATCTACAGGCGTGATGGGCGAATAAATCGTTTGTGAGAGAACGGTGGTTTCTGACCAAAAAAACGGACATCCTGAAAAGGGTGTTCGTTTTTTTATGGGGGTTTCGTCTAAAATTTGAACAGTCAGTCGTTCCAATCCTGGTGATATTTTTGCTCTGATGATCTGCTTCGCATATCAAAAGCGGCGCAAAAACATCACCAGGGCTTCCACTCAGGTTGTGATTTATTTTCTAATTTCGGATCGAAATGACAATATGAGAGCGCTTATCTGTTTGTTGAAAAGAGCGCGTCGTAACGGGAGAGCATGAGTTTGAGATCGTACTCTTGCATCGCTTTCTCATGGTTGGCCAGGCCAAGCTGATTACACAGGGCAGGATCATCAATGAGTCTGTTTAGGTTTTGGCAGAGTGCGTTGTTGTCCGTGCCGGATACGTAGCTTTGGTTTGGTTCAGAGACCATCCTGCGGACATCGCCAACATCCACACTGGCTACAGCCACACCCGCTGCCATGGCCTCCAAAATGCCTAGCGGCATCTGTTCGGTATCCGAAGAGAGTGCATAGATCTGAAATGCAGAGATAAGATGCTCCGGCTGGTCCATATGACCCAGAAACAGCACCTGATCAGCGATACCCAACTGCTGGGCCTCCGATTCCAATGTCGCACGCATGGGGCCATCTCCGATGATCACCAGACGCAGTGGTCTGTTGCTCTTGAGTTCGGTAAAAGCCCGAAGCAGGCGAGAAAGGTTTTTCTCGGCACGTAGTGCGGTGACAGTGCCGATAATGCACTGCTGTTCAGGGTCTAATTGCCAGCGCTGAAGGAGTGTGGCATCGGGTTGATGATGGAACCGGTCGATATTTACGCCGTTGGGTAGATAGTGTACTCGTTTGGCTGGGAATCTCCATATTTTCGTTGCAATATCATATAGGTGGTGTGAAGGCACCATGATTGTTGGTGTGCGTGACAGTGCCAAACGACGCATCCAGACCCGGCGCGGGATCTGGCTATGAATCTCTTCAGGACCAAAGCCTTCCTCAAGATGTACATGAGGAATCGGCCGCCATAGATTAATCAATCCCCACTCAATAGATCCCCAATTATAGGTGATCAAACGATGGGGATTGATTTGCTTCAAGGTGTGTCGAAACAGTGGCAAGCTGGTGCGTGCGTTACCTTTTTCATAGTTCAGCGGAATGCACGTGACCGGGGCATCGTGATCAAGCAGTTTAGCCGCATGGTAGCGGCCATCCATGGCGATCACTTGATGGTGATATTTGTTACCAAGCGCATTTGCCAACGTGGCAAAACGGGATTGAGGGCCACCCACTGCAAAGGTCGAAAATACATGCAGCAGTCGGATGACCTCACGGCTCATGATGTCTGATCTTCGGCAAATAGTGTGATAGCCCGTTTAATGAACTGTTGAGTATTCGCTTCAGGTGACCAATTCAGAGTGGTTTTCAGGTCACTGCAATCGAATTGGGCAGGCATGCCACGGGAACGAAAATCCCGCATGCTGGGCATTGGCACAATGCGACCACCGATCCGCTTGATCAACCATTTTCCCAATTCAATGGAATAGAGCTTGTACACGGATTGGGGTACAAAATGCAACGGGCGTTCCAAGGCCTCACCAAGGTGCTGAATGTACTCTTGTGCGTTCATATGTACATCGCCGGAGAGGTTGAACGTTTTGCCTGCCAGTTTGGCGGGATCAGCCTGAGCGGCCAGAACCAACGCATCGGCAACATCCTCAACCAGAACAAAGGGCAGGGTGTTGGTGCCATCATTCCAGCCAAGGCAGTATTGAGAATTATTGAAAAATCCCACACCGCTGTGAAATGGCGGACTGCCATCACCCACCACAACACCCGGACGGAAAATCGAGACGGGCAAGCCCTGTTTTTGATGTATCTCCAGAAGCAGACGATCCGCAACCGCTTTGGCGCGTGAATAGTCTGCCCGTTGCTCATCTTGTGGGTCGGGCAGGGTGCTTCCGGTGATAATCTCATTGGGATCGCCCAGATAAAGCCCGGCAATAGAACCAACATGGATCAGGTGTTTGACCTTTTTCTCCAGACAGATTTTGGCTACCTGTTCAGCACTGCCCACCATGGAGGCTTTGACGGACTTCCAGCTGTCACCACCGCCACCATGGGCCAAATTGATCACGATGGGTGCATCACCAATGCCTCGTGCAACATCGTCAGGATTTAACAGATTTCCGGTCATGACGGTGACCCGTTTATCCTGATAAATCGGTGCCAGATTATGAGGTGTCCGCGCCATGACCGTCACCCGAAGATCGGCTTCCAAAAGAGCGCGTAACGTGTGCATGCCGATAAAGCCAGTGCCGCCTAATAGGGCAACATCAGCGTTTGGTGTCTGAGGGGCTGCTTTGGGCGGCGTGATGGGGATGCGCGGTTGCGCGTATGCCTTGCTGGCGATTTCTTCACAGATATTGACCAAAATACGCCCAAAATGGCCGCTGGATTGTGGGCGGTTACCGTGGTTGATGGCACTGTGGAACGCGGCAATGCTGTTACGCATACTTTGATAAAATGGATCGCAGCGCGGCTTGAGCCGTACCAGTGAGCGCGCATAATCAATGATGCCTTTTGTGGCTTGTTTACGCATCATGCTGGCGGCATTGCGGCCACACAAGGCATGATCCGCTGCTTCCAGCCAGGGAGAGCGCTGATAGGCAAAGGTACGATTTTGACCAATATCCGCCACAATTGCGCCATCGTCACACACGGCGGTGAGTTGCCAGAGCGGGAATTCACGCCCAACAGCAAATCCCATGGACGTGCGTACCTTGTTGTTCAGCAGAGTGACTGAACAGGCCGGATGAAACGGCACACCCGGTGAAATTTCCAACGGTGCGTCACTCAATGCCATGATGCGGTCTGGTGCGCCCATAAGGGTAACGATCTGGGAAAGCGGGTGGACCGCCTGTTCCAGCAGAATATTGACTGGTTGGCGAAACATCCAGTGACCAAACTGACGTGAGAGCAGTTGACGAAGGGGAACGTTATAGATGCACTCAAGCTGGCGTAATGGTCCATAACGGCCCTGATCAATCCACTGTTTCATTTTCAGGAAAGCCGGATGAAAGATAAAGTTCTGGTTCACGCCAAAAGGCACATCCTTCTCATCCGCCAGAGTGGTCATTTCTGCACACTCTTCGGGCGTTTCTGCCAGGGGCTTTTCTACAAGCAGAGGAAAACCAGCGTGAAGAACCTCCAAGCCCGGTTGATGGTGGATATTTGGCGGTGTTAACAGATGAGCCCGATCAAATCCACCCCAGGCTTTCACCTCGGTGACGGATTCAAAGGTGCGTTCAATACCCCATTTTTTTGCCAGTGCCTTGGCTGCACGCTGGTTCGGGTCCACAATTGCTACGGGTTTGAGGTCGGGCAATTCAGTAAGAGCCTGTGCATGGATGTCAGCAATAAAACCGGCACCAATAAGGCAGACGCGGGAGATGGGCATTGATAAGTCACTTTTCCAGAAAGCTCAGGATCACGCTTCCTGTTCCATGTTTGATTGAGCGGGTTGACAGTTTCGAAAGCACATGCTTTCCATATTGACACTCTCAGGCGTTACGCAATTGCATAACGCCTAACTCTATCATAAACGAAAAAAGGCCTCCTAATGGAGACCTTTTTACCAAAAATGCACTCTTTGCCGAAAGGAGAGAGGCATAAAGCCTCACGCCAACCCTGCAAGCTGCATAATATTGTGCTCAGAAAGTGCAGAATATTGACAGCGTGTCAGTAACTCTCCGTGCTTTCCAATCGCGTCTGCTTTGTGTCTTTGAAACCGTCTTGATTAGCTGCCAAAGTAGCGAGCGGCAAGCAGAATCAGACCAATGACAGTGACAGGTGCGGCAACCAGCATGACCAATCCTACGATGGGATTAACATCAAAGCTGTGCATGTCATTTTTCATTTCTTCAACAGTACCAAAGCGCATTGTATTCTCCTGACCAAGTTAACCCTTGTATGAGTCGTATTGACCAAACTGCTAGGGTTTCTATATTTAAAGTTTCCACTGTATCTTTATTCTTTCATCCTACACTGAAGACAATATGACAATTTGATGAACAATTGTCAAACAAATTTCACAAGCGATATGAAAAATAATAGATGAAATTTTAAGGTGTTTATTTTTTTTAAATAAAATCAATATATTGAATGTCGTTCTGTTTTGTGAATTTAATGTCTTATTGTGACAAAATGGTAAATATTAGCATTTGATGTTATAGATATTTAATTGTGGTCCGAGTATTGCATTGCTGTGTGGTATGCCTGTGAAGGTGAAAACAGCTGCTTAAAGTCCATTTCGTGAAACAACAGTACGATTGGATAACACGGCCTTAAGACCGTGCAGCGCAGTGATTAATTTAGGATTTATATACAGAAGGAGAACAGCATGCCTGAGATGGTAAACATTAGCTCTGATCCCAACATCCAAGATGTGGGCGGTATCACTGGCGATCATCTGCGCCAATACATTGACCGTATTGAACGTCTGGAAGAAGAGAAATCTGACGTTGCCACGGTGATCCGCGAAGTTTATACCGAAGCCAAAGGTACGGGCTTCGATCCTAAAATTATGCGTCAGATCGTTCGTCTGCGTAAAATGGATCAACATGAAGTAGACGAGCAGGAAGCGCTGTTGCATCTCTATAAGCAAGCCTTGGATATGCAGTGACGGTCTGAATCACTATACGAAACAATAATGAGCAGCGAATGCTGCCAGCAGTATCAAGTGGATGGAAGCGGCCTTTGGGCCGCTTTTTTTTTGGATGCACCGAATGTAAAAAAGATGAACTGTTTTCCAGTCTCTAATGGTTCTGGATCGGGTTTGTAGACAATCGGTTGCATCGCCGTAGTTTTGAGAGTTAACTCGCCTCCATGGATATAACAGACGACAAAACCCCTTATAGTGGATTAGGCCCTGATACCGTGCTTGATGCGGTGGAGAGCGCGGGATGGCGGTGCGATGGGCGACAGTTGGCGCTCAACAGCTATGAGAACCGGGTCTACCAGATCGGTCTGGAGGAGGGTGATTTTATTATTGCCAAATTCTACCGTGCCGGTCGTTGGACAGATGAATCGATTCTTGAAGAGCACGCTTTTACCCAGGAATTGGCAGAGATGGAGCTGCCGGCCGTACCTCCCTTGATCAATCCAGACGGTTCAACCCTGTTTACCTACAAATCTTTTCGTATTGCGCTGTTTCCGCGCCGAGGTGGGCGGGCACCGGATCTGCAAAATGAGACAACGCTCAGGCAACTTGGTCGGCTGATGGGTCGCATTCATGCCACCTGTGCGCAAAAGCCCTTTCTACATAGGCCAGAGTTGAATATAGACACCTTTGGTATCGCTTCCTATCAGTATCTGATGGAATCAGGATTTATTCCGATTTCCATGGAAACGGCCTACCAGTCTCTGGCAGAAATGCTTATTGATCAGGCCAAAGCCTGTTTCGAGCGGGCGGGCGCATTCAAAAAGATTCGACTGCATGGTGATTGCCATATCGGCAATATTCTGTGGACCGATGAAGGACCGCACTTTGTCGATTTCGATGATGCCCGCATGGGACCAGCCATTCAAGATCTCTGGATGTGTCTGTCAGGAGATCGACAGGAGCGGGCGGTTCAAATGAATCAGCTGTTGGAAGGGTATGAGACCTTTTTTGAATTTGATCTACGTGAGTTGCACCTGATCGAAGCGCTGCGCACCTTGCGTATCATGCACTACACCGCCTGGATTGCTCGACGCTGGGATGATCCTGCATTCCCTCGGGTGTTTCCCTGGTTTGATGGTCCGCGTTACTGGGATGAGCATATCTTGTCGTTACGGGAACAGGCCGCGTTGATGGATGAAGCACCGCTGTCGCTTATGGTTTAGCTCAAGGCCAGGGAAAAATAGTGGCGTTACGCAATTGTCGGTTGAAACAGGCAGTAAAGGCGAACCCCGTCATTCCTGCTTCAGTGGGAATGACGGGTATAAAATTCATTCAACTGCGTAACGCCTAAAATAGACAGGCGAAATGGATTATCTGTTTTTTTGTGGCCCTTATTTTAGTTGATAAACCAGTACGTCACCATCCTCCAATAGAGAGTTGGCGGTGCCGAGAATTTTATCACGAAGGTTGGCAACAGGTATGAAATTCTCGGCCATCCAGGCCATAAACCGTGTTTGCACATAGGATGAATGCCACATGGGATTGTCCACTCGATAGATGATCGTTGCATCACGTCGGTTTTCTTCCACATTCAGGGGGATTGTGGCATTGCGGGCGTTTTTGAACTTCATAAACTGCTTGTTGATCAGGATATAGCCTTGTAGTTGGCGAAGGTCCATCACCTTTGTTTCTCCAGTGATAAAATTGTGATCCTGAAGATTATGGACCTGATTGAGGCGTTGATCATCCTTCATGATAAAGCGCGCAATATGGTAGCTGGTGATATCCAGATACAGTGGGAACCAGTTTTGATCCATGGCTTCACGAATGGCTATTTTGGATGAAGTAGGGCGTTCATGATTGAGCATATTGAAGTTGATCATGAACAGTGCCGCACCAACCAGTGCCAGCGATAAAATACGTTGCCCATGTTGACTCCGGCTCGCAAGGAACAGCCCAACCATTACGGCCATTGGTATGCTAACGATTGCACAGTAGCGCAGAAGGTGACTCTTGAATACGTAACCACCTTCGGAGAAAAGAGAACTGGGACTGCCGCCAAACTCAAGCCAGAGAAGCAATCCCAGCAACCAGGTCAACAGCAACGCTGTTTTACGGCCTCCGTGCAGAATGCCCCAAATAATTGAGGCGGCCAGTAGGAAGTAGTGCAGGCCAAATTGATACGGGGTTAAGAACCATGCTTTGGGAAATATGCTGAGTTCCTGACCTGCCATAGCCTCAACGTAGAACGCGCCATCACCCTGACCGCCAGCTACGATTTTCAGTCGATAGAGCCACTCTCCTGATGCCGTAAAATAGATCAGGTTCTCTCCCAACAGAACCAAACCAACGCCAATGAACACCCAACTGCGCTGCCAAGTGAAGGGCTTTTGCAGAAAAAACCATGCGATAAAAAAGGGTCCGAGAAAGGCTACGTCAATTCGGATTAAATAGGCCCAACCCCAAATCAGGCCAGCTGACAGATAGCCAATTGTTGTTTGATTATGGTTATCATTTTGTAAGGCCAGATAAATTGATGAGGCGAGTAATGTGCCTAACAGTATATCGGGAACCAAGGTGGTCGCCAGTTCCACATCAAGAGGAAAAACGGCAATAACCAAGGCAGAAAATAGACCAACCCGGACATTGCCTGCCCAGCGTCCCAGTAGAAAAGCAAGCAAAATAGCGCCGATGCTACTGATGAACGAAAGCGCGACCATGGCCCATTCGCCACTGCCAAACAGGGCAATCATGCCGGCCAGTGGTATGTGTAAGCCGAATCGCAATGAATAGTGGGACGTTCCCAAGGAAAAGCCAGAATTGTATAAGCGTTCGGCAGAGTGGATATAGGCGGCGTCATCCCCGCCAATAAAACCACCGAATGCGATTAGACGCAGAATCAGGCCAGTAAGCAGAATCAGACTAAATTGGAAATAGGGTTTATACTTACTATTCATGAAAAATACTCATTATTCGTAGGTGTCTCATGGTTGGCTGGCGCGTGCTGTGTTAACTGAACGTTTGGCATGGAAAAATGGGGCCAAGAGCGTTATTGGTGCGAGAATCGTTGAGGTTATTTCCCACCGTCAACAGGGCGTGTGTTTTCGGCTGTCAGATAGGGTGAACAACGGTCCAGAAAGGCCAGTAGATCATCTTTGCGGATCGGCTTGGTGATATGTCCGTTACAGCCAGCATCCAGCGTTTTTTGCAGATTATCATCCAAGGCATGCGCGGTGAGTGCCCAGATCGGCAAGGGTTGGCGCTGGTTGTCTGCTTCCCATTCACGGATGGCGCGTGTGGCTTGGTAGCCGTTCATTTTGGGCATCTGGATATCCATCAATATCAGATCAAACGAGGTCTGTTTGACACGCGCAACAGCTTCTTGACCATCTTTGACCATTTCCACAATATGTGGCGTTTTTTTAAGATAGGCGTGTAATAACAGTCGGTTGTCTTCTGCATCTTCAGCAATGAGAATGTTCAACGGCGTTGTAGTATTATGGCTGGTTAGAGCAGGTTGGCTTGAATCAGTATGGATTTGGGATGCTTTCACGGGTATGTAAGGCAAAATCAGTGTGAATATGCTGCCTTTATTGACGTGGCTTTCTACAATGATATCACCACCCATCAAATGGGATAGTTTATGGCTGATGGCAAGTCCCAATCCTGTGCCTTGATAATTGCGTGTATTACCGCTTTCTACTTGAGTAAATTTATCAAATATCTGATCAATCATGTCTGCTTCAATGCCAATGCCGCTATCATGTACTGAAAAAGAGAGCGTATCATCAGACCGGTATACTCTGAGCTGGATGTGGCCTTTGTCTGTAAATTTAAAGGCATTGCCGATCAGGTTAATCAAAATTTGTCCAACCCGCGTGGCATTGCCTTGGAATGTTTTTGGCATACTTTCGTCGATGGTCAAAGACCAACTTAAGCCTTTATGGGTAATGGTTGATTCAAAAATCTGGCTCAGATCTTCTAGCAGAATATGGGTTGTAATGGGTTCCATGGTCAGAGCCAGCTGCCCCGACTCTATTTTTGAGAAATCCAGGATATCGTTAATCAAAGTATAGAGTGCATTGCCAGCTGCCCGAATTCTACGCACATAATCGGATTGTTGGTTGGACAGCTGTGTTTCATGCAAGACATCGCCTAGGCCCAGAATGACATTCAACGGTGTGCGGATCTCATGGCTCATGGTAGCAAGGAAGTCGCCTTTGGCATGGTTGGCTTTTTCTGCGGATTCTTTGGCCAGTTCAAGTTCCTGCTGTTGCTGTTTCAGTTGAGTAATATCTTCAAACACAGCGACGATTTCACCATTATCCAATCGGTGGATATCGTTTTTAACCCATTGTGTGATGCGTTGATCTTCATATTGACTCAGGGGCAGTGACAGGGGTTGTCCGGTTTTCCAGACCTGTTTAAAGGCATCCAGAAGCCCGAGTTGACCAATGCCTGGAAACAGTTCTGTAACCCGGCGGCCAATCACTTCTGCTTGAGTGATATTACTCAGTTTTTCTCCTGCTTTGTTGATATCTTTGAAAATAAAATCATCTCCGTCATCGGTAGCTGCATAAATTGCTACGCCACTGCTAATAGTGGAGAAAAGGTTATAAAATTTCTGCTCACTGAGTCGGAATGATTTTTCAGCCGATAAACGGTGTTGAATTTCGGTTTCCAAGGGTCGGATAGAATAGCGGGTGAGGAAATACCATAGAGAGAGACCTAAAATGAGGGTGAGAACAGCGGAACTCCCGGCTAATTTCCATGATAAATTGCGTGTATCCCGTTCCAATTGGTCCAGATCATGGGTTACTCTCAGCGTTAAAATCAGACGGCCATTCTGATGAATTTTCTGTTCATGGAACATAATATGTTTTGGTTTTTTTATTGAGTCATTTCGAAATAAAATAAAGCCGTTTGGTGCTACCAATTCAACGATGGGAATATCCTGATGGCTGTCTGCCCAGTATAGAAAGAAATTTTGCACCGTGGAAAGATCGTGCATCAGTGCTGCGTCACGAACCATATGTGTGATTAGATCCAGCTCTGATTGAATGTGATGGTGATAGGTTTTAGTCAGATTTTCCCGGTGATCATGAATGATATGAGCGGTCTGAATACCAAGGCCGATCAATAGGATGGTTGTAAATCCCAGGATGATAAAGATCTGATTGCGTTTTTTCAGAATAAAAGTCATGGGTTTATTCCATGCTTGATCAGAACCTGTTGCATTTTCCGGAGCGAATCATAGTCCGAATCAGACCCCGCTACCAAACCGGTGATAGTGGGTTTAATCCCCTTCAGTGCGTTGTTGAGTTTTTTATGATCCGGTGGTGATAACAGAAATGCGCGTAACATGTTAATTCTGTCCGATGACAGTGTATGCGTGGCAATAAAAAGGTGGTTGGGAATAGGTGGTGTCCAACGCAATATCCGCAGACCATGGGCTTTATAGCGTTTGAATACGCTGGTTTTTACCGCACCAATGTCAAACATGCCTGTCAGCACACCCAAAGCGACGTTTTGGTGAGAACCCACAAACTTGGCCCTGTTGAGAGTCGCTTGGTCCAGACCCGCTTCAATCATCATAAAATGAGGTATCAGATGGCTCATGGTCGATTCTGGGTCACCAAAGGCTATTCGTTTATTTGATATCTCTTTCAGGTCAGTAATATCGTCAGTGTTTCGGGTTATAATGGCTCCTTGGAAGGTGTTTTTACCTTTGATTTGAAGCTGGCCAAGAATTGGTTGAGGGCCAAATTGCTCAACAAGAATGATATAGGGCATGGGGCCTAAATAGGCCAGATCGACCCGACCATTTCCAATGTTCTGAATATGGGTTTGATAATCTTTGGCAACATCAAGTTCAACGGGTTGGGAAAGAAATCCACTGAGCAGATTAACCAATGGTGTAAAACGACTGTATAATTCTGAAGCGGATAAGTAGGGATGAACACCAAACCGAATTTTGGTTTCAGAAGCAGTAGATGCTTGAGAGATGGATAGTAAAAAGATGATCAGGAATGGCAGAATCAGAACAACAGGAAGGCTTGATCCGTGAGGGCGGATTATGTCGAGGTGACTGACTTGGAGAGTACGTGTCATAGTAAACGTAACTCCTACACCATGCTGAAACAGGTTACAAGAACATGATGATAAATCGTCTTGACGTACCTTTTTGCGTTTCTGAACAGGTGGTTGACTATAAGTAAAACAACCCTCTGCCAGCGTAGCTTGTCAAAAATAATTTATCAATAAATCTCAATCCGTTCAAATTATCATAGATGACGTGGATTGTCGCTATAAATTAAACATATAGGCGTTACGCAGTTGAATGAGTATTGGTAGTCGTCATTCCCGTGAAAGTGGGAATGACGGGTTCACGTCCTAATGCGTGTATCAACTGGCAACTGTGTAACTCCCAACATAAACAAAGGCCGGAAATAGAAGCATATTTCCGACCCTTATTACCGTGAAAATCATGTGGTGATCTTTCATGATCAGGAGAGTAAAGTCCCCATTATATGAGAGATGCGCCGATCAATCATCAGGCCCGTTGATCTATCAGATGCAGGCTACATTGGACCTCACGAATAGTATCATGAGCTTGTTTAAGTTGTTCGCTCAAGGCTTCGGATTGGCTACGGGCTTCAGCCAGCGTGCAGTCATCAGCCACTTCCAGGTTAACGGAAAGTTGCACACCTTTGGGACAAAAATGGGGTGTGACATCATGGATGCCGGTAAAGGTTGCGAACTCTGACACCACTTTTTCTACCACTGCCCGGAACTCGGTACGTGATGGATAGATTGGGACAATATTATCTTCAATATGATCATCCTCGGTATCCACATGCACCATCACTTCAGTCACAGAGCGTACGTGGTCCCGTAGTTTGAAGCGCACCATATCGGCGATCTGGTGTCCTTCAGAGACGGAGAGATAGCGATCCACCACAACATGGGCATCCACATAGACATCCGGTCCCATGCGTCGGGCATGCATGGCGTGGATGGAACGAACGCCCGGCAGATCATGGGCAACTTCGTGAATCTCTTTACGCACTTCTTCATCAATGGCTTCGATGGAGTCGGTGAGTTCTTTCAACGCATCCATGAGGACTTCAACGCCGACTTTGCCAAGGAAGAAGGCCACAGCAACAGCCGCCAGAGGATCAAGAATGGTCCAGCCATACATCGCACCACCCACACCCACCATGGCGGCGACTGAGGAGATGGCATCGGAGCGTTGATGCCAAGCGTTGGCGATAATGGCTTTAGCGTCATACTTTCGTCCAACACGGATGGTGTATTGGAACATTGCTTCTTTGGATACGATGGAAACAATCGCAGCAATCAAGGCAACCATGGTTGGTGGTTCCAGGTTAGGTTCCATCAACCGTCCGACAGATTCCCAGACAATGCCCAGGGCTACGGTTAGAAGGGCTACCGCAACAAAAAGTGTAGCCAGTGCTTCGAACTTGCCGTGGCCATAGGGATGGTCTTCATCGGCTTCTTTATGGGCCATCTTGATGCTGAACAGAACCACGACATCGGAGACGAGGTCCGATGCGGAGTGGATACCATCAGCGATCATCGCGGCTGAACCGCCGAAGATGCCGGCAAAGAGTTTCCCGGCTGTCAGAAAAATGTTAACAAACGCGCCCAGAAGAGTGACACGTTTTGAAGCGTTATAACGCTCCTGCTTGAGTTCGGCTGGCAGGTCGTGATCGTCGTCATCGTGATCATGCCCATGATGGTGGTGGTGATGGTGGTTCATTGTCAGGCCTCCTTTTGGATATAGCCCACCAGTTCAGGGCCATTTTGGATGATATCAATCAGTGTATGGCCATTGACCGCGCACCAAGCTGGCAGATCCCGTCTTAATCCGGGATCAGTGGCGCGAATGGCCAACACTTGACCAGCCGACAGCCTGCCTATGGCCGAGGACGCACGAATCAGTGGTAACGGACAGAGCATATGTCGGGCATCCAGTTCATGATCTGGTGAAGAGGGTGCCGATTGTGTCGTCAATGCGTCTGTCATTATACTCTTTACCCCTTTGTTGATTAATCCATCCACCGGCCCAATGCAAGCCAATTTCTCTACTATTTAAGTGTATTGAAAATACGACTGATTGCCAGTTCGATTACCACTCTGATTAACGGATTAGATATACCAGCTTTCTGGCAACTCTTCCGGTGGTAGTGGTGCTACGGTGAACGCCTCAATGGTGCCGGATTTCTCAACTTCCATAGTGACTTCAGGGCTATTTTTACCTTTGCCGAATCGTGCCACCAATCGGCAGACCAAGTGAACCGCAGCCTCATCCAGTTCACCTTCCACCAGTGCCAGTGGTCCGGGCAGATCTTTAGCGCGAACGGCGATGCGTCCTTGACGAAAGCCTTGTAGAAAATTGTTTTCAGACTGGTCACGGCCCACGATCACTTTGACATCGGGTAGTGGGCGGAGCTGTCGTCCGGCTTTGAGCAGTAGGATATCTTCCATGCTGTATACTTTGGTGCCGCGTTGTGTCCAAAGATCTTGAAGCCTGCGAGCGTAGTTCTCATCGGTCAGAAAACAGCATCCACCGGCGGGTGTGGGATACTCTTTGATGCCGAGTTGTTCAGCCAGAGCAAATTGTGGTTTGCGTGAGCGTCCGGTGATGCCGTGTAATTTCGAACGATCTACCATGCCCTGTTTTTCCGGTTCAGTTTCTGGCAGTACATGGGCGCATAATGGACGCAACAACCAACCTTTCACATCCGCTTCTCTTTCGATCAACGGCATAGTGTCTTTGCGCTGGCTCATGGGTCTTTCACCGACCACTTCACCGGTGAAAAGAAAATCAAAGCCCATTTTCTGTTTCATTTCCCAGGCTTTTTGCACCATGAAAACCTTGCAGTCGAGACAGGGGTTTAGATTTTTTCCGTAGCCATATTTTGGGTTGGTTACGATACGAACGTAATCCTCGGAGATATCTTCAATATGGAGTTTGATACCCAGTTGTTGGGCGGCATAGAGGGCATCATGTCGTGGTGGTTCTTTACCGGGTTTTTGGTTGCGAATGGCGCTGGTATGGCCTTGGACGCAGAAACCGGTATAGAAGTTGACGCACTCAACCTCAATGCCTTGTTCCATGAGCAGACGGGTTGCGAGAATACTGTCCAGTCCACCGGAGAGTAGACCGAGGGCGCGGATTGTTGCCAAGACAAACTCCTAACGTTGAGAGATATGGTTTCTATAACGGGTTGGGTTGCAAGGGAGGCTGTACCGTCCTTGCCGAGTGTGGACAATGCCCACATTCAACTAAATGGGGCGTGTTAAACCGCGTCTAGTTTGAAAAGTGTAATTTGTGACTCCGAATACGCCCCTGTGGGGCTACAATAAACAACGAAATTGGCCCACACATAAAGTCGGCCCTACGAGCCTCCAATTGTGTGGCTCTTCGAGC
>JADFWU010000043.1 GCA_015234045.1 Magnetococcales bacterium | reverse complement strand
AAAGCGGCGCAAAAACATCACCAGGGCTTCCACTCAGGTTGTGATTTATTGTCAAATTTTGGATCGAAATGACTATAGTTCCAAATAAAATTTGAACACAGGCTCGTCATTCTCTCGAAAGCGGGAATCCAGTTAAAACCCATTGGAGTCCCTCTTTTGCGGGAATGGCGGGGCAAGATAGTCTGTTCAAAATCAGGTTGGAATGACTATGCCATTAACAAGCGAACGGTATCGAGTACCAGATTGACCGTATCAGGCAGGTGAAATAGGCTCCAGGCTGCTACGGTCAGTAGGCAGATATTGGTGCTGCACTCCAGCCAATTGTTGTTAGCGGTATTGAAAAGTCCAGAGATGGTTTCCTGCTGCTGGATCTCCATGCATGTTCTCCTCAATGGGGTGGTTACTATATTTTCTAATTTTTGTAAGAATAATGAATCAAATAAACCAGTCGCCATTCCTTAGTATTTTCTTAAGCAATTATGATGCCCATATTTTAAACGTATTGATTGATGATGATTATTTGATAAATTAACGAATTATGCATGTACGCATTATGTGAAATAAGTCCGTAAACAGTCAGTTTGTGCAATTCGAAAAAGCAACGGTGTTTAATATTTAACCAATCCTCTCGATTCGATTTCTTAATCGTGTGAAATGATTATTATATGTGCATTTCCGAGTGGAGCCATCAGGGAGAATCTTCCGACCATGTCTGGTCAAAAGCGTATTACTGGTGTTCACCATCTGGCATTCATCACCAATGATCTGGATCGTACAGTGAAGTTTTGGCGAGATTTGTTGGAACTGCCTCTGGTCCATACCCATGGTCATCCAGGATATCGTCAATACTATTTTGCGATTGGTAAATCGGAGTTGGTCACTTTTTTTGAGTGGCCGGATGTTGAACGGGTGGATTATCGACGCCATGGTGATCCCATCACAGGCAAAGCGATTTTTGATCATGTTTCGTTTTCGGTACGTGATGAAGCGGCGCTTTGGGCGTTGTCGGATATTTTGGTGTCCGCAGAACAGCCAGTGACAGAGATGGTTGATCACGGTTTTTTCCGCTCGATCTACTCTTACGATCCCAATGGTATTCCCATTGAATTCAGTTTGGAACGCACGGATATCAATGTGCGAAAAAATCCAGTTTTGAAAGATCTGAAACCACCGAAAGTACGTCTGGAAGGCACAAACCCCAAGACAGAGCGCTGGCCGGAGGTGGATGCCTCTACACCGGATGAGCAGATTGTTCTGCTCGGTGATGGCAATGATCTATTCCCACCTTGGAAATAAGGCGTAAAGGTTTGGGATGAATTGCCGATATGCTCTGTATGGATGTTTCCATGAGCAGTCTACGGAATATGAGGAGTTGCCTTGGCTATTTTCGGCATTGATACAATTCATCGCAGTGGTTTGGCGCAAATGCCTCATAAGCAGTTGTCGAGCATGCGTCAGTCCAGCCGTGAATCGGAGAGTTCGAGCCGAAGTTCCGTCTATGTTTCAGTTGGAAAGCCCGCTGGTGCCATGACAGCACGGCAACATGAAACCAATGGTGATGTGTCTCGCGCTGCGGAGACAATTGGCAGTTATTCCAAGCAGGACTTTTCCAAAACCATGCCGCCGCCACCCTCTGGCGGTGAGATGGATGCCCATATGGCGCGCACGCGAGCCGTTCCCGATAAGATCTATTCTGATAATCCCGTCAAACCAGTACCCTTTGGCAGTCAAGTCATGAGCGCCTACAATCAACAGAAGGCGGGTAGCCTTCAAGTGCCAATGGCTAAACTGCACAGCCAATATACCCGTTTCAGGGCATAATTATAAATAATCGCAACACAGACAGAACGGGAAACAGACGTGAATATCTCCGACATTCAGGACAATGTGGTGCTGATTCTGGATCACACCGCCCATGCCGGAAACATCGGTGCATCGGCGCGTGCCATGCGTAATATGGGTTTCCGCCACCTACGATTGGTTAAGCCACGCCAGTTTCCACACCAAGAGGTGTTGGATTTTGCAGTGGGTGCCACTGAGATTATCGACAATATCCAGCTGTTTGATACCGTACCTGAGGCGATTGAGGACCTTAATTTTCTGGTGGCTACCTCTAACCGATCCCGAGGTCAGCGCAATACCGTCTGGACACCGCGTGAGTTGGGAGAGCGCATGCAGGAGGTGTTCAGTCGTGAACATACCCGGATGGGCATTCTGTTTGGTCCAGAACCCAGTGGACTCAAAACTGAGGATGTCGAACGTGCGGATATTATTTGTAATATTCCCACCATTGGTAAGCATGGCTCGTTAAATCTCTCTCAGGCGGTGATGGTGGTCTGTTATGAGTTGATGCAGGGATTGGGTGCCGGTGTCTCTTTTGCTGTGGATCACAGCCGAGGAGAGCGGCCATCATCGGATCAGATGGAGCGCATGTTTGCGCAGATGCAGGATGTGTTGGTCGATATTGAGTTCATAAAAACACAGAAAACACGCCATATGATGGGCAGTATTCGGGCACTTTTTCACCGTGCGTCACTGGATCAACGGGAGATTGCCATTTTGCGCGGGATTTTCAACGAGATTCAAGAAGTGCGTAAGCGGGATAGGAAGGCTTGGGGTGTGGATTGATCTGACAGCTGTTCCAGATCGGTTGGAGCAGGTCTGTTTGCTCTGTGAATCGGCCTCTCTTGCCTTGAAATCATGGGGGTACCGTCCCGGTGATATGATGACGGTTCGCGCGCCGGATGGGGCCTGTTTTCGTGGGCGATTGATGGTGGATAGGCAATCGGTTTTGATCCGAGAGTTTCTTGATCGTCGTGTTGAACCGTTGTATCCAAGATGCTTGTATCAAGCGATTCCCAACCGAGAGCGCATGCGCTGGATAATTGAAAAAGCGGTCGAGTTGGGTGTGACCACAATTCAGCCTGTAAGCAGTGAAAAAAGTTACGATAAATCCAACCAAAAGCCCAAACAGGATAAGTCCACTACCTGGAATAAGGTGGTGTGTCGTGCAGCGCGTCAGTGTCGGCGTGGGGTTATTCCTTCTTTAAAACCTGTCGATTCCATAGAAAAAATTGTCCACACTCTGCCCGAACATGTGGCAGCGTTCGCGCTGGATTTACCAGGAGTGGGCGTTGTGCCGTTGACGCATGTAGAAAAGCAAGAACACACTCATGGTTATCATCTCTTCGTTGGTCCTGAAGGAGGATGGAGTGCGGCGGAGCAGGCGCTGTTTGACAGCAATGGCATCCAGCGTATCAACCTGGGCATGCGGGTGTTACGCACTGAAACAGCAGCAGTAGCAGTGCTTGCCGTGTTGGAAACATACCTGACATCCTGATTGTATCAAGATTAGGAGTGATGCTCCTTAGAGATATGAATCGTTCGGTATTTCATGGTTGCTTTGCCGTAATAATGATTAAAAAACCTTTACCAAAACGCTGGGTTTAGGGATACTTATCAATTTCTAAATGAAACGTTTTCTCCCGCTCGTGGGAGGCTTCGATTGGATTGCTAGAGGTAATGAAAAATGCCATGGAATAACAATGGCGGTGGGCCACAAGGTCCCTGGGGTGGTCAAAACCAGAACCCGCAACCGCCAGACATGGATAAGGTCATAGAACTGGCTCGCCAAAAGTTCGGTAACAAGTTTTCCGGACGTAAAATTTGGCCGATTGTGTTGGGGGTGGCCTTTGTCTTATGGATGGCAACCGGTGTTTATGTTGTCGGTCCTGATGAACAAGGCGTTGTATTGCGCTTTGGGCGCTATGTGGAAACGACATTACCAGGCCCGCATTTCCGCCTGCCATTTCCCATTGATACCGTCTACACACCAAAAGTGACTCAGGTACAACGTATTGAAGTGGGTTACCGAACTCGGGGCCGCTCAATGGTGGATGTGCCGGCTGAGTCTTTGATGTTGACCGGTGATGAAAATATCATTGATATCGATCTTTCGGTTCAGTATCTCATCAAAGATGCGGCCAATTCGCTATTTAATGTGCGTAACCCGCGTGAAGATCCTCACAAGGTTGTGCGTAATGCCGCTGAGTCAGCCATACGTCGGGTTGTCGGGCGCAACAGCATTGATGAAGCGTTGACTACCGGTAAAGATGGTATTCAGCAGGATACCAAAAAAACCATACAACAGATTCTTGATCGTTATAAAAGCGGTATCCACATTGTGACCGTACAGCTCCAGCAAGTGGCACCGCCTAAAGAGGTTGTTCAGGCCTTTAAAGATGTGGCCAGTGCCCGTGAAGACCGGGAACGGACAATCAATGAGGCTGAAGGCTATGCCAACGATATCCTGCCAAAAGCTAAAGGTGATGCCGCTCGGATGATACAGGAAGCCGAAGGCTATAAAGCAAGCTATGTATCACGCTCAAAAGGTGATGTGGCACGTTTTCTCTCGCTGTTGGAGCAGTATGAAAAAGCACGGGACGTGACCCGTAAACGGCTCTATCTTGAGACTATGGAAGATGTTCTCACAGGTATGGATAAAGTGATTCTTGGTAGTCAAGCCGGACAAGGTGTGTTGCCCTATTTGCCCCTGAATCGGGATGGGAATGTCTCGGGACGGACAGCCGGTAAAGGAGAGGCACGATGAGCGGAGAAAATCCAAAACAGGCGATGATCCCTGTGATCATGGTAGCCATTGTCGCCGGGTTAGTGCTGTTGTCTCAATCCGTGTTTACCATCCATCAGGTTGAACAAGCATTGGTGATTCAGCTGGGTAAGCCAGTACGTCCGATCACTGAGCCTGGTATTCATGTGAAAATTCCGTTTATTCAGGAAGTGCATACCTTTGATAATCGTCTGCTGGTCTTCGACCAAGACCCTCAAGAGGTGCTCTCCTCTGATAAGAAAAACCTCAAAGTGGATAACTATGCCCGCTGGCGTATCACTGATCCGCTGAAGTTTTTCCAGACTGTACGTAATGAAATCGGTGCCGTGTCTCGGTTGAATGACATCATCTATTCAACATTACGTGAGGTGTTGGGCCAGTACACCATGATGGAGATTGTGGCGGGTGCGCGAAAAGATCTGATGGAGCAGATCCGCGATGGTGCCAACCTTCAGGCTAACCAATATGGTATTCATATTGTTGATGTTCAGATCAAACGTACTGATCTGCCACCGGAGAACTCAAAAGCGGTTTTCCGCCGCATGCAGACCGAGCGTGAACGTCAGGCAAAACAGTACCGGGCACAGGGTGAAGAAGAAGGTGTGAAGATTCGCTCAAAAGCGGATAAGGAACGTAAAGTCATTCTGGCTGAAGCGTATCGTGAAGCCCAGAAAATTCGAGGTGAAGGTGATGCTGAAGCTGCTTTGATCTATGCTGAAGCCTTTGGCCGTGATGAAGCGTTCTTTGAATTTACCCGTTCCTTGGAAGCCTATCGCAAGGCCTTTGCCGATAAAACTACGGTCGTTTTGGAACCAACTGGCTTCTTCCGTTACCTTACCGGTGAAAATCCGGATAGCCGTTGATCTGAGATGTCGATCTAATGGAGGCTTTTCTCACAGCAGTGGGCTTGGTGCTGATTCTTGAGGGCATTCCCTACTTTATTGCCCCGGACCGCATGCGTGATATGATCTCCAAGCTCAATGAGCTTCCGGATTCCATGCTCCGTCAGACTGGATTTATGCTGATGGTGGTTGGACTCCTGGTGGTTTATTTGGTTCGAGGCTAATATCATGCCGCCGTTGGTTCCAAACAATACGATGTCTGAATCCATGTCTGGACAGCCGTTTAATGAAAATCTCGGGCGGTTACGTCTTAGTCTGGCTGATTGGGATGGACGTGAGAAACAGTTTTTTGGCATCGTTGATCCGACAGTACTGATTGAATCAGCTCAGGAAGCCACGCTGTCTGAGCCTGTTTCTGTTCGCTTGACACTGAGCCGGGAACGCAATGGTCATATCCGTTCCGAGGGGCAACTCACGACCAAAATTGGACTGACTTGTGCGCGGTGTTTAAATCAATTTGATGCAAATATCATCATTGAGGTTGACCGGATCTACCGTTTAGGAGAAGATCCCGCTCTGGCTCGTGGTGGACAGGAACAGACAGATGATCTGACCTATCTGGCGGATAGCCGGTTTTCTGTCCGGCGTTTGGTGGATGAAGAGCTAATATTGGCAATACCCATGATTCCGATTTGTGACAGCCAATGTGCAGGACTTTGTTCTGCATGTGGTGCCGATCTGAACAAGGAATCATGTCAATGTGATACAGGAACGGATAACAGTCCGTTTGCAGTATTGAAACAGTTGCAAAGTTGATGAATCCGCCTGAGCGCGTATTTGACAATCAACTCAGCGCGGATATCATTTTATTATCATAGGAGTTAGATAACAAATGGCAGTGCCCAAGAAGAAAAAATCTACCGCTCGTCGTGACAGCCGTCGTGCTCATGATGCCCTGAAAGCACCCGGACTCTCCACCTGCCCAAACTGCCAGGAACCGCATCTTCCACATCGGGTTTGCCCGCATTGTGGTTGGTACAACGGTCGTGAAGTCATTGAAGTAGAGTGATTGACACACCGAATGGGATACCCAATTTGCCTGCACAGCCCTACTCCTGAAGCGATACAGCTATGACAATCAGGATTGCATTGGACGCGATGGGTGGGGACAATGCGCCCCACGCCGTGATCAAGGGTGCCGTTCGTGCGGTAAAACGCAACCCGTCTACGGCCTTTATCCTGGTTGGTCAGGAAGAGGTTATTCGGGAGCAACTCAAGCTGGAAGGGGTTGCTGAAGGGACATTCCAGATCCAACCTGCCACACAAGTTGTGGAAATGGGGGAGCACCCACTTGTTGCGCTACGCACCAAGAAGGACTCCTCCATGCGTGTTGGGGCGAATCTGGTTAAGTCTGGTGATGCGGATGCTTTTGTCTCGGCTGGTAACACCGGTGCCTTAATGGCAACAGCACGTTTCGTGCTAAAAATGTTGCCGGATATCGACCGCCCGGCCATTGCCTCGATGATGCCCAATGTTGATGGCCAGACCTTGATGTTGGATCTGGGTGCCAATGTGGATTGTACAGCTGAACATCTCGTTCAGTTTGCCCTGATGGGGCAAGTCTATTGTACGGCAGTGTTGGGTAATAAAAAGCCTCGAATCGGCCTTCTCAACATCGGTGAGGAGGATATGAAGGGCAATGGCGTGGTCAAGGATGCTGGTGAACAGCTTAAGCTCACAAATGAGTTTTTCATTGGCAGTGTGGAAGGGACGGATATCTTCCTCGGCAGTGTTGATGTCGTTGTGTGTGATGGTTTTGTTGGTAACGTCAGTTTGAAGAGCACCGAAGGTGTTGCACAGATGTTGTCGCATTTTCTGCGTCAGGCCTTTAGCACTTCTTTATTTGCCAAGTTAGGCTATCTACTGGCCTATCCTGCGTTGCGCCGTTTTCGGTCTCGTGTGGATCACCGGCGTTACAATGGTGCCATGTTGTTGGGACTGAATGGCGTGGTGGTAAAGAGTCACGGCTCTGCGGATAGCTTTGCCTATTCACATGCTATCGAAGTGGCTATCGGATTGGCAGAAAATCGGGTTAACGAGAAGATTCACCGCGCAGTTGTTGAGAGTGGATCCACCGAAGGGGAAACATCATGAGCGGGCTTAGAGCACGTATCATCGGTACAGGATCTTATCTACCTGAAAGACGGCTCGGCAATGTCGAGTTGGCTAAAATGGTGGATACATCGGATGAGTGGATCAAATCTCGGACTGGTATTTCTGAGCGCCGTATCGCGGCTGAAGGTGAGTTGACTTCTGATCTGGCTACCAAGGCTGGGCAGAAGGCGCTTGAAAAAGCGGGATTGGCACCGAAAGACTTGGACCTGATCATTGTTGCAACCACAACACCGGATCTGATCTTTCCGGCTACTGCGTCTATTGTGCAAAAAAAGCTCGGTGCAGATGGTCCCAAAAATATTCCTGCTTTTGATATCCAAGCGGTGTGTACAGGTTTTATCTATGCACTGACGGTGGCTGAAAAGTTTCTGGCCAGCGGAAGTTGTAAACATGCGTTGGTAGTGGGTGCGGAAACCTTTTCACGCATTGTGGATTGGGAAGATCGCGGCACATGCATTTTATTTGGTGATGGTGCCGGTGCTGTTGTCCTTTCGGCTGAACAGGGTGATGCAGGTATCATCTCGACCCATATTCACGCTGATGGCAACTATGTTGATCTGCTTCGGGCATCTGGTGGACCATCCAGTGGTGCGCCAGATGGGCAAGATCCACGGCTTCCTGGCCTGGGTGCGGCTCAGATGCGCGGCAATGAAGTGTATAAGCGAGCTGTGGTTGGTCTGGGTCAGATTGTTGATGAGACGTTGGAAGCAAACAATCTTCAAAAATCGGATATTGATTGGTTGGTGCCGCATCAGGCTAACTTACGTATCATAAAAAGCACAGCCAAACGCCTTTCCATGGGCATGGATCAAGTTGTTGTCACTGTTGATCGGCATGGCAATACCTCCGCAGCCAGTGTGCCGTTGGCCCTGGACGAGGCGGTACGGGATGGACGAATCCAACCCGGCCATATGGTGCTGATGGAAGCCTTTGGTGGTGGATTTACCTGGGGTTCGGCTTTGGTTCGTTGGTAGTTGTTTATTAAAACGAATCGTTAGGCGCAGACTCCTATGTGTTGATTAATCAGGAGTCGCCATGCCCACGCCACGAGATCGACTTCTCAGATCAGTTCAGAACACCTCACAGGAAAAATTCCTTTTCCTGGTCTTTTCTACAAAGCTATGTGGTCCCTGTAGAAAGCTATCTGTCACTTTAAAAAAGTGGGTTCAGTCCCACCGTGATGAGATCGGGGTTATTGTGGTTGATATCCACCAACACCCGATGATTGCCCATGAGTTCAACATCACTGGCGTGCCTACGGTGCAGGTTTATCACCATAATGAGGTTGTGGGTACTGCACAGGGAATTTACACCAAACGTGCCCTGAATCGCCTCTTCAGGCAGGTTAAACGCGGTCGGATGGGTGAAAGACGCGGTCTGTTTGCGCTGTTTGGTTAATAGGAACGTTTTCCTGACAGCCGGTAACGTTTTGCACCACCCAGTGAATCCAATTGCGCTTCCCGACAGGAAAACAGCAGAATTTGAAACAGTTTCCCAGCCTGATAGAGGGCTCTGTTGAGATTTTCAACCCGTTGTTTATCCGAATAGGCCAGCGCGTCATCCAGAATAATGGGCAGGCGTTTTCCTTCTGATAGAATTTCAGCTAATCCCAGACGTACCAAAATAGAGAGTTGTTCACGTGCGCCAGCGGAGAGTTGATCATAGCTTTCCTGTTGATGTTCACTCACCAGTCCGGTGACTTCCAGATTTTCCGATAGACCCAACTGAACATTGGGAAATACCAGCTGAAGATAGGGCGCTACTTTGTCCATCACAGGCTTGACCAGCCGTTGTTGGGTCTCTTGGCGGGTCTGTTCCAGAGTGTCCAACAGAAGACGGGCGGCATCGGCCTTTTTCTGGATGCGCTGGAGATTTTGTTTGGCCTGTGCTTCGGTACTGTCGGCTTCCTGTTTCTTGCCATACAGGTCCAAAGCCTGGTGTTGTTCTAGAAGTGTACGGGCTTCGGTTTCCTGATCTCTAAGCTCAAGCTGTTGATGTTTCAGATCTTGAATGCTCTCTTGTTCGCGTTCCAAGTCGGTTTTGAGAGTATCGCCACCCAATTTCTGATAGGTTTGTTTTAACTGCGCTTGAAGGGCCAACGTTTCTTGGGTCTTTTGCTGTAGTTGCTGTTGTTCTTTTTGCAAAGCGGTGAGCTCAGGGAGTGATTCAATACGAACCTGGAGCCCTTCAATTGTGTGTTGATTATGTTTTTTATCACTGCTGTTTTGCGATTGGGTTAGCTCAACTTTTTGAATTTGCTTAACTATTTTTTCTCGTGCTTGACGTTTGTTTTTTAGGTTCAGCCGATTATCCGAAGCGGTTGTATTAATCTGTTCTGCACTGTCTAACGTCTCATCATATTCCGCAATTGTTTGAGGGAGTTTATCCAGCTGTTCAGATAATACTGAAATACCCTCAGGCGCTATCCGGTCACGACTATTCTCAAGATTTGAGATATCTCTATTCAGGTTTTCGGTTTCAATGTGGCGTTGATTGGCCGCTTCAATGGTATCACAGTCATTGGCGCTGAGAATTGTCTCCAGGTTACGTTCAGCATCTTGGAAAGCGTCACGTAACTTAGGTAGGGCCTGAGAACCGGGATTGATATCAATGCTCAGTTGATCCGGGATATCCAGCGCTGTGCGTTCTGCAATGAGAAAGGGCCGAGATTCGCCGGTGTTGAGGGTTGTGCCGTCTTTTAAGGTCAAATCCTGATAGGCTGTCAGTGTGACTTCAACCGAGGCGGCATCCAGGCGCACGCGGGCGCGGTCCAACTCTTTTTCAGCGTCTAGAATCTGCTTCCAGGTCTTACCATCCAACTTTATCGCGGCAAGTTTCGCGCGGGCCTGTTGCAGGGCGGATTGATACTGATTGGCTTGTTGAAGTTTGTCTTGCAAAGCGTTGCGTTGTTCGGCCTGTTTGCGTTCTGTTTCCTGTTTAATGGCGTTTTGGAGTTGAATATCCAATGTTTTTTGCTGTGTTTCGAGTGCTGAAATCTCTTTTTCAATGGCGGATCGTTTTTCAGATAGATCTCTGAGTTGTTGATTCGCATTTGTTAAAGCGATTTCAAACTTTTGTTGATCAGCTAACGCTTTATCAAAGGATTTTTTATTTGCTGCATGGTCTTGGATGTTCTGATCCACAGCTTTGAGTTCAGCATTCAGGGTTTTGATACGTTCTGCTTGATTTTCCAATTGAGCATGTGTTTTTGCGGCGTGTTCGATCTGTTGACGCACTTCTTTTTCTTTTAGGACTCTCTGCTGGAGTCGATCCACCAGCTCGGTTTTTGTAATGCGAAGGGCATCTAGTTGACGGGCTGTGTCGTGGAATTTCTCAAGCTGGCTTGCGGCAGCTTGTTTGTTTTCCAACGCCTGTTGATGGTCAACCATGGCTTGAATAAGTTGTCCCGTTGGTTTGCGTGTGCCGGGTGTCCAATAGTTCCGTGCTTCTTGACGCACACGCTCAAGGATTTTTTGACCTAATGCACCATCCAGTACTTCGCCGGTTTCTCGAGTGAGAAGCGACTGTAGGCGGCTGTTGATGTTCTCATGTAGATCTTCATGGGGTGCTCTGGTGACCTGTTCCTGCTCCAACCAAAGCAGTGGCCAATGACCGAGGAGTTCAGGTTTTTTGATGCGTGTGAAACCGCGTCCTGTGTTGTCACTGAGCCCGAGCAGATTTCGCAGTTTTAATTCAGCTTCCTTGTCTGAGAAACTTTCTCCTGGTCCTTTGAGTGTGGTGTGTGCTTGACGGAGAAAGCGTTTTTCAACGGAATAGCTCTCTGATCCAATTTGAAAATGAATCATAACTTCAGGTTGTTTGTTACCACTCCAACTGAGTAATTGTTTAACTGTTTGAGATTTGCCTTGGGTCGGTTCAAAAAGACCGTAGCGAATCGCTTGTACCAAGCGGCTTTTTCCCGATTCATTGGGACCGGCTATAATATTCAGTCCTTTTGACAGATTGTCCAGTCGTTCATGTTCCAGGCCGCGCCAATGGTGTACTTCAACGGCATTAAGCGTCAGCATGGTTTTGCTCCATCATGATGCGGTGTAGAAGTACCAGCGCATCGGCGGACTGTTCCGAGCCTTGCTGGTGTAACTGTTCGATGGTGGACTGCACAAATCCTTCAGTCTGCATGGCGGCCAGATCGTCAGGCGAGGGTTGTTGATGGATCTGCATGGTCTTGATACGCAGATGCAGCAGTCGTTGTGCCTGCTCTTCTAAAAAGGACTCCAGATGCGCTTGACCGGATAGTGTGACGAGTCCGTCCAGCTCCAACGAAACCAGTGTGCGGGATGGTTCTTCGATAGTCTTAAATTCTTGAAAAAAAGCGTCCAGGTCTGCTTCATTTTCCAATGTTCGGATGATGCGTATCCAGCGGGTTTCAGCAACGGGTAGTTGTTTAATGACTGGCTGTTCGGATGGTGTATTGATCTCGACCAATAGGGCAAAGCCCGGCTTTTTCTCTTTAAAACGGGTGGCTTCCGGCGCACCTGAGTACCAACAACGATTGGAGATCTGTTTGACACCGTGCCAGTCACCTAACGCCAGATAGGCATAGCCTTTTTCTTCAACGGTTTTGGGGTTGATCAGGTTGGGTTGGTTGGCTTCTTCTGTGAGATCTAACGTACCGCCATGCCCAACGGCAATGTGGATACGGCTGTCATCAGTGACCGAAGGCAGATGCAGGGTTGGATCATCCATGCTGTGCCGTTGGGTCAACGGACAGGGATGGATGACAGCGTTGCCTATCTCATGGGTTTCAGTGGTTGAAATAATATGCACGTGAGAGCCTGCATTCAGACGGAGTAGGGCGCTTTGTGGGGCGTGTTCGTTCTGATGCTGGGAAACGGCATCGTGATTGCCGGGTAGTAGAAAAACCGGGATAGGTGCGAATTTTTCCAGGGCATCGCGGGTTTGTTGCAGGGTATCTGGTCCAACGGCGTTATCATCCAGAACATCGCCGGCTACCAGAACCGCATCCACTGCGTTTTCTTTGGCCAGTTTTGCCAGAGTGCGCACGGCTTCAAAGCGCATTTGACGCGCTCGACTACCGGACTCTCCAGGGATGAAGTTCAGTTTTAGACCAAGCTGCCAATCTGCGGTATGAAGAAATTTCATAGTGTAATCACGTTGGTGGTGGTGGCATATCTTTGAAAAAGGATGCGAAGTCTGGCATCTCCAGTCCTTCAGGCGCGTGATGTTTGACCGCAAACCAGAGCGCGTGCAAGGCCATGCCACCGGATAGCATTAATCCTACGCCGCCAATATAGGCAAAAGGCATCCAATTAATTGCTAAATATAATGCCATGGTTGTCAGGGCAATAATATGGATAATCAGATGAATATTGGCGCGTTTTTCCGAGTAGAGATCATCCATCAGGGGAATATCCGCCAATCCGGCAAATGTGCTGAAACGGTGAAACCATACCAAAAACGGAATGATTTTATAGAGCATGCCGATGATAATGGCACTCAGAAAGCCAACGATATAAAACAGTCCGAACAAAAACCGGTAGAGATCCTCTTCATAGAGCGGCCACAGGGCTAAAACAGCCAGTGCAATTACACCACTGGCAAATCCTAACAGCCAGAATCTATAGGTTGCATCAATAATTTTACGGCGTCGATTGGTATAGAGATCTTTAACGGTTTTGGCATAGTGCAACAGAGAGATAACAGCAGGCAGGCTCGCTATCAGGAGTGGCATGGCTTGGTCAGGATAACGAAACAGTATTGCAGGCATCAACAGCAGTGAAAAAGTGAGTCCGGTCAGAATCTGTTTACCGGTTTTTTCAGGAAACGTCGGCATCATGTAAAACATCGGTAATACCTGAAATGACACCGACAGCACCATCAAACCAGCCCAACCCAACAAGCCCCAGATAATATGTGTACCCAACATGGCGACTCGATCCACATCGAAGAAACCATGGGCATATTCACCGAGAAAGGTGATGCCGAGCATGTAGGTCAGTGCCAGAAAACCCGTGGATAGGCGCATGCCCATCACAGTGGGATGTTTGGCAGGTGCTTTGAAGAGCGTCTTTAATATCTGGATCAAAAACAGCAGAATCGCAGGTCCAAGCCCGAATGTTGCCACCAGAAGCAACCAAGGATGCAGTGAAAAAAGAAATTCAACCACCAATGCGGCAACACCAATGACCAACAGTACATGATTCCATCGTGCCCAACCGATATGATCAACCGGCAGTCCTGCCAGCACCGGAATCATCTGATAGAGCGCCCCGAACATCACCATGGTGACCCAGCCCAACATCAGTGTATGTGCCAGCGCGATGGATTCCGGCATCAACGGTGTTTCAAACAGTACCTCCGGCCATAGAATGGTGAAGAGTCCCGCCAGTATCAGAAAAATAGGTGCCGTTCCAAAATAGCGAAACGGAATATTGATGGGTGGTGCCTGGTCGATGTGCAGACCGGATGTTGGGATCATGTTTGGCTTTTCCGTCTATCTGATTGAACTGCGTCATTAAGAACTGATACGCTATGTAACGATAAAAGGATGACGCGCACCTTGATCAAGGTCAATGTAACGTCCATGTTATAATGATCTATTTAACTTTCCACGAAAGTTACTGAGTGCATTTCAATTGTTAAATAGGTGGGAGAGATCTCTTACCTGTATGAAATATCGGGAGTATGGAGTCATGGCACAAACCCTTGATGTGACCTCAATGGATCAAAATACAGCGCATGAGGCATTGGAGAGTGCTTTGGCAAAGTTGGATGATTCTCAGAGCATAATCATAGAGTCCAATCAGGATCTACGCCCTTTGTTACCTGCTTTACAAGAAAAACAGTGGGGTGCGTTTGACTGGGCACCGTTGATAGACGGTCCACAACTTTGGCAAGTTGAATTGACCCGTTGTGCGGATGCACCGTCAGGGCGTTCCATACGCGGCATGTTGGCTACGGATCATCGCCGGTGTGATCTCCTTTTTGCTGCACTGGAAGAATCAGTACAAAACGGTGATATGGATGCAACTGAAAAATTAAATCAGCAGTTTCAATTGGCTATGATCCGTCATTTCCGAATGGAAGAAGATGTGTTCTTTCCAGCCTTTGAGCAGCGCACAGGTATGACGCAGGGACCAACCACTGTAATGCGTATGGAACATGATCAAATGCGCGGTATCATGAGTCAGATGGCGGAAGCCGTGAGTGCAAAGAGTTTGGACGCGGTTCAACGTACCTTTAGTACGTTATTGGTCTTGATGCAGCAGCACAATATCAAAGAAGAGCAGATGCTCTATGCCATGGGTGATCAGCAGTTGGGTGATATGGCGCAGGATCTGCTTAAGAAAATGCAGAAACTGTAAATTCGCTGTAGTGATGATATGGCTATGGGTTAACATCAGGCTTTCTAGGTTGGAATACTGTCTAACTGTTAAAAACTGTTGGAATTAACAGCTATTTACAGGTGGCAATACGGTCTGTCGGCTCAGTCGGCAATCCGGCCAATAGGATGTTTTGACCTGCTGTAGTATGTTGAGGGTCTTGAGGAGTTGTTGAATCGTTTGTTTGTAGAGTGGGTGTCACTTCAGGTCTGACAATAGCAAGAAGATTAATGCGAGTCGCTGAGACTTTGCGTACTTGTACTTCCAGGCCATCAATGGTGAACGCTTCTCTTGAGATTGGAATGCGTTGACAATAATTCAAGACCCACCGAGAAACCGGGTCCGTTGGCTTGCCGCTGAATGATATTTTTGGAAAATATTTTTCTAGTTGACGCAGTTCGGCCGAACCCTGGACAAGCAATACGCCGGAACGTGTTTCTCGAACATGCTCACTTGGATAATCCAGCTCGCCGTAAATTTCTCCTACCAACTCTTCGACAATCTCTTCGAGAGTCAGTAAGCCTTGTAATGAACCGAATTCGTCTACCACATTGACCAAACGCTGTTTTCGGACGCGTAGTTGTTCAAACAATTCAGAAATCGGCTGATTCATTGGCGCAAATAATGGTTCGTGTCCAATGTCAAATAGGCGGCCTTCATCACCCTTTGTGGCTAGGTGCTCCAGCAATTCTCGAATAAAAACAACCCGGACCACTTCATCTGGATTCGTGTCGGCATGCAGAGGAACGCGTGAATAGGGGTGCTCTAAAAAGTGAGGTAAGGCCTCCTTAATACTCATCGAATCGGGCAGTGAGAATATCTTATGGCGCGGAATCATTACATCAGCCGCACAGAGGTCCTTAAACTCAAAAAGTCGCTCGATCTTCTCGTGTACTGCGCGATCAATAATACCTTCTTTTGCTCCTTGTGCTGCCATACTGATAAGTTCCGACTCAGTCACTGAAGGGTCCGCTTTGACAGATGATATTTTTTGAAGCCAAATTGTAAATTTTTCTAGAACAATAACAGCAGGAAAAGCGATTTTTGCAAACATTAATAGGGGGAATGCCACTACCAGAGAGATTGTTGAGGCATTGCGTGCTGCAAAGGTCTTTGGCGTGACCTCACCAAAGACCAAAATAAAAAGTGTTAGAACGCCCACAGCCACACCAGGGCCTAATGACCCTAGCATCTCTGTCGCTAAAACAGTTGCCATGGCCGATGCGCCTATATTTACCAAATTATTACCAATTAACAATGCGATCAGCATTCGGTTAGTGTTTTTTTTCAGCGCGTATAGTGAGGCGGCACCGCGCACCCCATCTTTGACCATGCCTTCCGCTCGCACCATAGATACAGAGGTTAACGCTGTTTCAGATCCAGAGAAAAGGCCGGATAAAATCAGCATAATCAAGAGAATAATAGCATCATACATGATATTCCTCCAATGATATAGTGCTTTCGATTACAATTTGAACATCCAGTCGTTGCGGCCTTGGTGATATTTAGATTGGGAGTAATGTCTGATTCTGAGCCGAAATTACTATATCATGCAGGATAAGGGAGAGTTCCGCATAGTGCTCAATATAGCCACTAATATTGTTATTTTTTAAGTGTTTCTGCAAAATTATAGCGGTAATTTTGTTTTGATCCTTTTGAATGTTCACGATCTGTCCCGACGTTTTTTTGGTAATACCTGTTCCAAATGTAACTTACCATCACCATCCATGAAGACATATCGTCAACATATTGTGGGTCTGTTGACTGAATAGGGGGGGGTATGATTTTATTCATCATGCACTCCTGTAGATTGAGATGGTCAGCAATGACAAGACTGATAACACCAACAATACTATTCTGATTAAACCTGATGTGCATTGATTGCTTAATTGGTTCAGTATCAGCCCTACCACAGATACACTCAGAAGAGTGATGGCTACGAAATCACTATATGGTGTTGTTAGAGTATTACTATCAATTCTTACTGTCTCCTGAGATGAGTGTAATTCAAAAGACAGTAGAAGAAAAAGTGAAGTAAAGCTAGCAATGACCAACCAATGAGTTCTTTTGACAACAGAGCGCGCAGTATCATGGAGTTCTTGAATAAAGGGTTGCTTCGTTAAGTTGGGCATGGTGGTCTCCGAATCTAGGAGCATGCTGACTATGGATTTCTACTCAAACAGACACCTTTTCCTTTATACCTGCAAAAAATGCACCGAGTTGCTATATTGATTTATTTCTTTTATTATTAGTTGGTTAAGTTGCTATCTAAAGAAGTGTGATAAAGGTGGGGGGTGTAACAGAATGAACACTCTTAAGGGGATAAATAGTAAATTATAGTTTATTTGTATTGTAAAATATGAGGTTAGACTTGATTTTATTCTGAACACTCTTTGTGAATGGTTACACCCCCTCATGATTCATTCGTCTACAGGTTGTTGTTTCATTTTCATCAAGCGGCGATTGAGTGCAGGACGTGAGATCCCTAGCAGAAGAGCGGCGATACCTTGATTGCTATTGGCACGGATCATTGCTTCATCAATCAGACTATTTTCAGCTTCCTTGAGAGTGGGAAAACGACTGGTGTTGTATAATGTATTCGGTGGTGTCGGGTCTGACAGTGAGGGGTCACCATTTTGCTCCTGATTATGGCGTTGAATCGTCTGGCGACAGCTCTCCATGGAAATAACAGTGCCGGAGGTATGGCGTGTCACAGAATCGTAAATCATCGCTCGCAATTCTCGAATATTGCCGGAAAAATGGTAGGTAGACAGCAAGGTCAGAAGTTCGTTAGGAGGATCCAAGTTAGGTTTGTTTAGTGCCTCGCCAGCTTCCTTGAGAAAATGGCCCACCAGGAGTGGAATATCTTCACGCCGCTCCCTGAGAGGAGGGATCTCTATTAGGTGGCTGGTCAAGCGGTAATACAGATCCGCGCGAAATTCACCTGCTTTCATGCGAGCATAAAGGTTTTGGTTTGTGGCTGAAACAATCCTAGCAGTACTTGTTTTAGCAACATCTGATCCCAAAGGAAAGTAATTTTTTTCTTGAAGTAAGCGCAACAGTTTCAGCTGAGATTGAGTCTCCAAGTCACCAATTTCATCTAAAAAAAGTGTGCCGTTATGAGCTTGGGTGATCAGTCCCTTGCGTTTGGTATTAGCGTTGGTAAAGGCATTTTTGGCATGACCAAACAGGGTGTCTGAAAATAGCGTGTCGTCTAACCCGGCTATATTCAGCGAGACCAAGCGTCCAGAATTATTGCTGAGATTGTGAAGTGCATCAGCAATCAACTCTTTGCCAACGCCTGTTTCGCCGGTTATGAGTACAGGTTCTGGTGAGCTGGACAGTGCTTCCACATAGTGGAAAATGTTGTTCATTAATCGACTTCGCGTGATGATTTTACGAAAGGCCTCTGCATGGACCAAATCATCTTGTAGTAGTGATTGACGCAGGGCCCGCGTGTGTTGCCGCAGAGCAAGGACTTCCAACGCCCTCTTTACTGAGGAGATAAATCGAATCTCTTCAACGGGTTTGACCAAATAATCAAACGCACCGATTTTCATGCATTGAACAGCTTTTTCCACCTCCTGAGAGGCGGTCATGACGATGACTGGCACCTGAGGAAAACGAGCAACTATCTCTGGCAATAGTTGCAATCCTGAAATGTCGGGCATGAGCAAATCCAACACCACAGGCCCTACCTGATTATCTCGCAGATAGTCTAACAGCTCTGATCCGTCAGACATGGTGATGACGGAGGGTATGCCGGAGCTTTTCAATAGATAGCTTGAGCTAAACAGAACCTCTCTTTCATCATCCACTAGGATGACCGGCAAATGGCTTTGTATTTGCTGATTCATGATGACACCTCATGTTCGCCCGGTATGGGTAGTTCAACCGTCACACAAGTTCCTTTCCCTGGTTCTGAGTCAATGGTCATCGTTCCGTGATGATTGGCAACAATTGTGGCGGTGATAGAGAGTCCTAAGCCTGTACCTTCGCTACTATTTCTGGTAGAAAAAAAAGGGTGAATGATCTTGTCTAGATTCTCTTTGGGAATACCAATGCCCTGATCTTTGACTTCAACCGCAATGTTTTTTCCTTTATGGGTTTGGAAGGCTCTTAACTCCACGCGGCAATCTTGGTTCGGAAGTGACTGTAACGCATTGAGAATAATATTAATAAAAACTTGCTCCAACTGCTGAACGTTGCCTCGTATCGTCGGCAGATCCTCCACAAAAGACATGTGCCATTGGGTGGTGTATTTATGGATCTTGTTCTTAAGAATGGAAGAAGCTGATTGCAAAACTTCCAACAGATTAACCGTTTGATCTAACACCCCCTCATCATGGCGAGACATGCGTTTGAGGTTTTTGACAATGGTTTTAATTGCGGTCGAGCTTTTTTGGATTCCGCTCAAAAATTGCGGAGTAACATCCATGATCTCATCTATCGGCAGACCTGCCAAAATAAAATCACCATCTTCCTTCTGCCGCCTTATCAGTAAGGGGCGCAGATCATTCCAAATTCGAGTTAAAATGGTGGCATTAAATTTGATGGCGTTGTTAGGGTTATTGATCTCATGGGCCACACTGGCCGCTAAAATCCCCAAAGAGACTAGGCGGGCATGGCGAATAGCCTGAGCTTGGAGAAGATGTTGTTCTGTCACATTGGTCGCTATCACGATGGCAGCGCTCACTTGTGATTCATGGCGAAGTGGTACCATTCGCATATCCCACCACGTGCTGTCGGGTAGGGGAAACTGAAACGTACTAGTGGTCCCTGTGTTAAAGAGGTCGGTCAACATGCGCCGATAGCGCACATCAATCTCGGTGGGTAAGTTATCTGCACTATCCTCGTCAAGTTGACCATCTTGACTTTGACTAATCAGAGGGCGATTCCTGAAAATCACCTGCTGCTGTCGATCGACAATTCGAATTACATCCGGGGATTGCTGGAACAAGGCCCGCAGCATGTGTTCAGACTTTTTCATAGTATTCTCAGCGCTTTTGACTTCTGTCACATCTTCCCGCACTCCTACAATGCGATAAGGCTCTCCCTTATCATTAAGAACTGTAAAGCTTTTTGAACGAATCCAACGTATGGTGCCATCATCACGAATAATACGAAACGTCTCCTCAAGACCATCGAATAGCGGTGGGATCACAGATTGAAGTGCGCTATCCAGATCATCTGGATGCACAGCACTCAGATAGGAGTCAGGTTTATCATAGAGACTGGTCAGCGGCTGCTTCCAGATTGTCTCATAGGCTGGACTGACATAGAGTAACTTGCCGCTCTCCATGTCTTGAACCCAAAAGATATCTTTAATTGTATCAGTCAGCTGTCGAAACAGTGTTTCCCGTTCCAGAAGTTCACCTTCCATACGCTCCCGAATGTAGAGATAGTGACTCAGAAACAGAGTGAAAAACATTCCTCCAATAAGCACCATCAACGATCCCAGAGGAAAAGTTTTTGTGCTGCGATAATGAGTGGTTGGTGCACAAATAATAGACCAATGGCGATTGGCCAATTGAAACCGGTTCCTGGTTATTATAGAACGGGATTTCAACCATTGAGGCCATTGGTCAGGCTGGGAGAGAGATGATTTGATCAAACGACTGCCATAAAATCCCAAGTATTGTTCAGATGTCGGCGCTGATTCATCCAGTAAAAGAAATTCCACGCCCCGGGGGAAAAGAGAGGATACTGAGATGTCCGCCACATCCTCCGGTATCAGTACAGCAACCACAAACCCCAGTAGTCTTTTGTCCGAAAAAGATGTTTTTTCCGCCTCGTCCATATACAATGCTTGAATTGCCAAAACGCCATATGGTGGCTCGTGGATGGCCGACAATGGAGCTCGATTGCTAATAACGACATCCCCACTTTTTTGGGCTTGCGCAAAAAATGTCTGAAATCGGGGGTCGGTGTTATAATTCACCTTTTGAATCGGCTGAGTGTTGACCAAGGAGGTCGTGGATTGAAAGACGTAATGGGGTTCGCCTTTGTTCGTCACGCTGTCATCATTTGAGAGACTTGTCACCCATTGCAAGCTATAAATCCCCGGGTGGCGTTCCAATAATGCCCTGGCATAGAGGTTGAAACGATCACGGTTTCGCGGCTCAGCCAGGCGAAAAAAATGACCCAGTATCTGCACAGCTTCCAGGTTATTCATAACGCTGTTTTTTAGCGCTGTAGTCCGATTATATGCCGCCCACTGGAATTCAATGGTGAAGTGTTTCTGTTCTTGATCATAAACTAAATAAAAAGCCAAAAGTGATAAAAGTGTTCCGACAAGCAACACAAATAGAGCCGTTCGGTAATTTCGCAAAGAAATTGGTTTAATTAAGACTTCCCAATTTATCATTGACATCCATGACTCCAGATTAAAGCGATGTCGGTCAGCTAACATTACCTAGTAGCACAGTCAAGTTGACGAACAGCGTACAAGGATATGTGTAGAATTCAATTCATTCACTTTATCATGGATACTGTTTTTCAATCGAGATATTTGTATGATCTGATATTCAGTGAATCATGATTTTCTTTAGAATAGGAGTTACGCAATTGCCGGTTGAAACCGGCATCGAAGCGTGTATCATCATTCCTGCGGAAGTAGGAGTTTGGTCTGTCCGCTGCGTTCCAGAAAGGGTTTCTACTGAGTACCATCATAAATTAGTTTTTAAGCATCTGTTCTGGGAAGTCACCCTCAATATTAGGATCTTACATGCCATCCCTCACATTTATTCATGCCACCAATAACGACTCTCTCTCTAATGAGTCAAAAAATACAATAGCGAAATTTATTGAACTATATGATAAAGTTAACAACAAGTCCCAGATTGATGAGTCTTCGCGTGTTCGTCTGATTCGCTTACTTGCGGATTTGTTAATGGCAGGGATAATCCCTGAAACACACCAAGACGCTGCATTGATTATGGAGCAGCTCTTCACCCATCCTCTCAGCAGAAAAAGCCAGAAACAACATCCAAATCTTGTTGAACATGCCCTTGATCTCGTGGAAACCGCACGTAAACTGCCTTATCCTAATGACTTAAAAGCAAGCCCTTGGTGGCAGCAAAAACAGCACAATTTTATGGCGTTTTGCAAACGTTTGCGCTCTCCAGTGGATATTGTTTCATTTGCACAATGTACCTATCTCAGCGGCAGTGATAGACGGCTTTTTGATCGGACAAAACCAATCCATGATATTGTGCTGAAACAACTGCGTCGCATGGCGTTCAATTTGAATATCTGTCCACCGATTCATATGGATATAGAAGATTCACCTTATTCCATGCCACCATCCATCGTGCCTCTGAATGGAAAGAATTATAGTAATAGTTTCTTAAACATGCTGGGTTATGCTCTGGGCAGTAGCACAGCCATTGATCGGCCTCATAACCATATTCTTGAAATAGGCAGTGGTTATGGAAATCTTGCCAGAATTCTCAAGCTGCGCCACCCAAACACAACAATTACCTTATTGGATTTGCCAGAGACCCTTCTTCTTTCCTATATTTATCTAACCCTGAATTTTCCAGAAGCCACTATCCGATTTATTACCGAAGGCGATACATACGATCACTCTGATCACGCTGACTTTATTTTGCTTCCTGCCCAATTAAGTCCATTTCTACAGGGTAAACAGTTTGACCTTGCAATCAATACTGGTAGCCTTCAGGAAATGCCGCGTCGCACAGTGGATTACTTTATGGATCTAGTGCAAAATCAGACTGATACCAGTTTTTTCTACAGTTTTAACTATTTTCTCAACGCTCGATCTGTACTGCGTGAGTGGTCGGAAGCGGATCGTAATCAGGAAGCCAATAATATCTGCCCAATCATGAAGCCCAATTGGAAGCCGGTTCATTTTCAGTTCAACACGCCTCATCTGACGGTCGATTGTACGGGGCGCAATTGGTTGGAACTATTAATGAAAAAAGAGGATGTTGCTGATTCGGCTGAGGTTCTGATATCCAAAGCTCATGCAGCGTGCGAAGAAGCAGATCAGTACCCGGTATTCTCAGATGAATGGCTGAAACTTCTCTGGACATCCATCCATCTTAAACCAACATCCAAGGCCATTCATAAACTACTGGGTGGCATTGAATTATTCACTCTAGGCTGGAATCGTACCAATCACATGTTTTCCGGTCAATTTGGTGCACCATCCAATCCTAAAGCTTCTTTGAGTGAACGTCGGCAACTCTTTGAATCTATTGAGGAGGTTCGCTACTATCGTTCATTACTAAAATCAACTTAATCAGAGTCTGTATAGAAACGCATCATGACTGCACGGGCTACTGTCGCATTCTCGGTGAGAGTTATGCAATTGCCGTTTGAAACAGGCATCAACTTTGAACCCTGCTAAAATGAGCTTCTCAATCTCTTGGTTCAAAGCTGGATTTGTCAGCAAGTTTCTTAAATAGCCGTTTTTCCGTCAAGGTCAGTGATTCTGGTATCACGATGCTCAATTCGTAGAACAGATCACCACGGGTGTCCTTGTGTCCGGTTGGAAACCCTTTGCCGCGCAATCGGATTTTACGCCCCGATGATGATCCTTCAGGGATACGAATTTTTACTTTGCCATCCAATGTTTTCAGCTTAACTTTGTCACCAAGCGCTGCTTCCCACGGTGTGATCGGGACTTTTGCGTAAATGTCCCAGCCTTCGAGGCGAAAATAGGGGTGTGGTTGAAGTTCCACCGTGAGGTGAAGATCGCCCGCTGGTGTGGTGCCTGATCCCGGAAAACCATGCCCTTTGAGCTGAATTCGATGATTATCCCGCACGCCTTGGGGTACGTTGACATAAAATGTCTTGGTTTCGTCCAGCTCAGGAATATAAAGACTTACTTCCTGAATGCCACCGTCAGCCGCGGCTTCCAGAGTCAACGGTAAACGGGCTTCAAGGTCGCCGCCTGGCTTATAGTTACTGGTGTTGCGTTTCGCTGAAGCGTGTTTACGATTGTTATGCTGGGTATTGGTTGTGGTGCGTGGTTGGCCGCTTTTATTGGCACGGGCAGCACGATTGGTTCTGAAATTATGAAAAAATTTAGAGAACCCGTCTTTAACCGACTCATTTTGACCGGAGAAGGGATCACTTTTTCCTTGAAAATCAGTTGTGCCTTGTCGCGTATGCGTACCCATCCACGAAGGCGTGGACTCCTCATCATACTCGGCGCGTTTGTCGGGATTGCCCAACACCTCATAGGCCTCGCCCAGGGTCTTGAACCGCTCTTCGGCAAACGGAGATTTATTCACATCGGGATGGTGCAGACGCGCAAGCCGTCGATAGGCTTGGCGTATGTCATCCTGTGATGCGTTCCTAGTCACATTCAGGGTGCTATAATGGTTCTTCACCATAAAAAACTCAGGATTCTAATGGGTGACAGGTTGTAATTGTTTGAGAATTTTTACTACCTCGTCAACACGCTTTGCAGGCTCATCCCACGAACGATTTGTCGAGCTTAGAATGCGTGTATCCTGGTTGAAACGGACATAGCCGTTTCCATGCTGTATCAATGAAACAAGTGCGCCTGGATTGAGGCGAGGTGATGCGTCAAAATGGAAAGCGCCCCCGCGAGATCCAGCTTCCAGCTTTGCAATCCTCAAACGACGACACAGTCGTTTGACCCCCACGATACGCAGCAGATTCTCAACTGGCTCTGGTGGAATACCAAAGCGGTCGGTCAACTCCGCGCGCATGGATTCGATCTCTTCAGGATCAATCAACTCAGCAATGCGCTTATAGAGGGTAAGCCGCTGATGCACATCGCCCACATAATCCTCAGGGATATAGGTGGACAGGTGCAGATTGATCACAGGTATAATTTCTCTTTGAACGGGCTCTACGTCCAGGGTTTTTATTGCACTATCGCCTTCCTCGTTCATTTTGTTCTGTAAATTCTTCACTGCATCTTGGAGCATCTGATTGTACAACTCAAAACCGACCTCTTTTATCTGGCCGGATTGAGAATCTCCAAGCAGATTACCAGCACCTCGAATCTCCAAATCATGGGTGGCCAGCATAAAGCCGGAACCTAACTCACCCAGGCTCTCAATGGCCTCCAGGCGTTTGCGGGCATCACTGCTCAATGCCTGAGGGTGAGGGATGAGGAAATAAGCGTAAGCACGGCGTTTGGAGCGACCAACGCGACCGCGCAATTGATGCAGTTGTGCCAATCCAAAGCGATCCGCCCGGTGGATGATAATGGTATTGGCTGAGGGAATGTCCACGCCATTTTCAATGATGGTTGTACAAACCAGAATATTAAACTCCTGATTGTAAAACGAGAGCATCACTTTTTCCAGTTGGGTTTCACGCATTTGACCATGAGCAACACCCACTTTGGCTTCCGGCACCAGATCAGAAATCATTGCCGCCGATTTTTCAATATCCTGCACCCGATTGTGAACATAAAAAACCTGACCACCTCGGTAGATTTCACGCAAAATGGCATCGCGTATTTTTTGTCGTTCAAATTGGGTAATAAAGGTCCGAATCGAGAGCCGATTGGCTGGTGGTGAGGCAATGATAGATATATCCCGCACGCCGGACATGGCCATGTGCAAGGTGCGTGGAATCGGTGTGGCGGTCAGGGTCAATATATCAATATTGGCCCGCATTTTTTTCAACCGCTCTTTATGTGTTACACCGAAGCGCTGTTCTTCGTCCACAACCAATAGGCCGAGATCTCTGAATTTGACATCTTTTTGTAATAGACGGTGTGTGCCGATGATGACTTCAATGCCACCTTTGGCAACTTGCTTGAGAGTCTCTTTCTGAACTTTGGGGGTGCGAAAACGGGACAGTAGTCCCACGCGGATCGGGTAGGCGGCAAAACGGTGGGTAAAGGTTTCGTAATGTTGCTGGGCAAGAATTGTTGTCGGCACCAGTACCGCAACCTGGCGACCATCCATCACCGCACGAAATGCCGCCCGCAACGCCACTTCTGTCTTACCAAATCCCACATCACCGCACACCAAACGATCCATGGGCTTGGGTTTGGTCATATCCTCAAGCACGGACAAAATAGCCGTGGCTTGATCCTCAGTTTCTTCATACGGAAAACGCGCGGCAAACTCCTGATAGACCGGATCAGGGCCGGAAAATTGAAAACCATCGTTATTGGAGGCACGCAACGCTTGCAAGGAGATAAGCTCTTCAGCCATTTCAAAAATGCGTTTTTGTGCTTTCTGCTTGGTACGCTCCCAGCGCACAGAACCCAATTTATCCAGCGATGGTTCATCACCACCTTGATATTTGCTCACCCGGTCCAGATTCTCTACTGGAACATAGAGTTTATCGTCATCCTGATAGGATATAAGGAGAAAGTCATTTTTTACATCAACAACTTCAAGGGTATGTAGTCCATGATAGCGCCCAATACCATGATCCGCATGTACCACTGGATCAGCGGGGTTTAAATCGGCAAAACTGGCAATCAACTGATCAATATAACGGCTGTCTTTACGCCGGGTATGAATCCGCGTACCAAAAATAGATCCTTCGGTAAACAGTGCCAGCTTGTGAGCCGGATAAACAAATCCCTGTGCCACATCGCCTAAACAGAGCATCACCTTTCCAGGCGGTGTGTTGATCACCTCTTGCCAATCCCGACCATTGGTCATGGGCAATTTATGGCGTGACATGATCTCCCGCAGTCGCTCGCGTTGACTGACGGTACGAACCACCAAGCCAACATGAAAACCCCGTTCAATGGCATCCAACATCGTTTCAGCAACGACTTCACTGATCGGGCCATCCTCTTCATCGTGATCCTTGTGAAAATTGATCGATGGGACAAAGCCGGTTATACCGTCGGCCATTTCCTGATCACTGCTCACTTCGACCAGGGTAGGAAATTGTTGAATTTTCTCATCCAAGACTTCACGGGATAGGAACAAAGATTCCGGCGGTGGATGGAGTAGCGTCTCGGCGGTGACATCCGGGTGTTGACTCTGTTCAATGACCGATTGAAAACGGGTCTGAATCTCAGTGGCTCGGGCATTGGCACTGCCTAGAACATCCTGTTCCATAAGAAAGAGGGCATTCTCAGGTAAATAATCAAACAGTGTGTCCGGTTCTTCATAAAACATCGGTAGAAACTGCTCCATGCCTTGGAACAGAATCCCTTTGGAGACTGATTTATACCGGTCGCTTTCCGATGCCTTGCCGCCATAGGCAGCACGATAATTGGTCCGAAATGTGGTGATGGTCTCCTGCGTCAACAGCACTTCACGCACCGGAAGTGCTTTTAGTTCCCGAATATCATCGGTAGAGCGCTGAGTGTTGGGATTAAACAGTCGCATGGTCTCGACTTCATCACCGAACAACTCAATACGCACAGGATCTTCCCGACCCGGTGGATAGAAATCCACAATACCGCCTCGAACAGAAAATTCACCCGGTTCTGAAACCTGTGAGGCATTCTGATAGCCGGTTGTGGTCAAAAACTCCCGAAAAGCCGGAAGATCCAACTGATCACCTACGGTGATGGAAAAGCCATTTTTCACCAGAAGATCACGTGGCATCAGCTTCTGCATCAAAGCCGCTGCTGTCGTAACGACAATGCCTTGAGGATGTCCAGATTCTCCACCGGGTGTGATGGGTCCATCACCCTGCATCTGAGTCAAGCGAAACAGTGTAGAAAGCCGTTCAGCAACCAGTGGACCATAGGGTGAAAGCGGTTCAAAAGGGAGTGTTTCCCAAGCAGGAAAGGAGAGTAAAACCGGATCGTTGTTCAATCCACGTGAGAAGAAATGCAACTCACGGATAATCGCCTCCGCACGGGCTGCCTTGCCGGTGACCAGTACCAACGGACCGTCAAGATGACGATGCAACATGGCGGCATACCACGCCGTTGCACCACCGGGTAACGACTCCAGCATTGCATAGCGGCCACGCCGTTTCAACAAGGGTTTGATGGGGTCCAGAACGCTCTGTTCAATTATGCTGGAGTCCATCGAAAGCAATATCCAATTTAGTGGTGGTTGTGGTTTATTTTTTTTAATTACAATGCATTAAACTGGAAATAAAAGGGTGTTTCCATAATGCCATGGACGCATTGCAGAGGGCAAAAAGAGAGTGCTGATCAAAACGCCCTAGTGATAGGTTTTGTAAGGGGATAGCAGCGCATTGTCAAAGGTTTTCCCTGCGGCGTAATCGGTTGGGAAAATGGACAGAGAATTGCAACGAATTGGAGTAATTAAAATTTTGGGAAAATAGTGATGAAAGCCAAACTAAAAACAGCTCAACCAACTCGAATAGATATCCACTGTCATATTTTGCCCGGCTTGGATGATGGCGCAAAAGATATGGCAATGGC
>JADFWU010000042.1 GCA_015234045.1 Magnetococcales bacterium | reverse complement strand
TCACCATTCCTTGCATCCTCTCTAGACTTGAGAATGAATTCTTTCTCTAAATCAGAAAGTGGTCTCTCCTCTTGTTGACTGAAATTCTGCAACAGTTCTGAAGCAATTTGACTGAGATTTGGTAATGCTCGCAATTGCTCCCCTACTTCGTCAGGAACTTCAATATCAAGTGTGATATTCATAGGTCTTTGCTTTTCTAGTGTTTTCATCATTGGGTAATTATTTAATTTCTATATCAATATTATAAATTTCTGAGCTATTAAAGCAAGCTGAAAGCATTCTTTGAGCCTATAGACTCTAATTGTCATCTTTTGTACCTTGTTGATATGTCAGTACTGCTTTTACTGTAAACCAAGTTGTTGAATGGATTGATTGATCTGTTCAGCGCCTTGATTCTGTTCCTGGCTGGCTGCGGCGATCTCTTGGACCAATTCAGCGGTACGTTGAATATCGGGCACCATGGTCTGAATAATCGTTCCCACAAACGCGGGAGTATTCTTAGTGCAGATGGATAATCAAAAAATATCGCAGAGGCATCTTTTAGCAGTTCTGAGCAATTTTTCTAGGTCTAACATTCCGCAAAGCGCCTTTGAGTTGGCCGCAAGCCGCCTCAATGTCATCACCGCGACTGTCTCGAATCACGGTCACATACCCTGCATGACGAAGGACTTCCTGAAAGCGCTCAATCTGAGCTCTGTCACTGGGTGTATATGGTGTGCCCGGCCAAGGATTAAATGGTATTAGATTGACCTTTGAAGGAATCCCACGCATCCACTGGGCAAACGCCTTGGCATCTGCCAGAGAGTCATTCACGCCATCCAACATGACATATTCCCAGGTGATACGTTTTTTACCGCGTAACGGATAGGCTTTGGCCGCCTTTTGCAATGCAGCAAGATTGTATTTTCTATTGATAGGCACCAGCTGATCACGAACGCGATCATTTACCGAATGGAGCGAAACAGCCAGATTGACTCCAACAGCCCGACCCGCCTGAAGCATGCGCGGCACAACGCCCGCAGTAGAAAGAGTAATCTTACGTAGTCCAAACGCCAACCCGGCATCATCATTGAAGATTTTAATGGCACGGATCACGTTATCATAGTTATAGAGCGGTTCACCCATGCCCATCAGGACCAGATTGGTGATACGCTTTTGCTGTTTATGCAGCGTTGCACGGGCTTGTCGAACCTGTGCAACAATTTCAGCCGTAGTCAGATTACGGGCAAATCCCTGAGCACCGGTGTAACAGAATGGACAGTTCAATGTACATCCTACCTGAGAAGAAACACACAGCGTACCGCGCTCCTCATCGGGGATGAATACTGTCTCGATCTCCTGGCCATCATCCAACGCCATCAACCATTTTTGAGTGCCATCTTTGGAGATAAGATGAGCGCTTTCGGTCAGGGTGAACGGTGCACACAACGTCTTCAATCGCGCACGAAACAACTTGGCGATATCGGTCATGGCATCCACGTCATCAACCAACTTGGCGTGGAGCCATGACCAAATTTGCCGTGCCCGAAAAGGCTTCTCACCCCAGGAGACGAACAAATCTTCCATCTCGGAGCGCGTCAAACCGATAAGTTGAATACGGTCATCAGCGGATATGATATCAGTCTGCGAAGAAACAGACGCTCGTTGGTCATCCTTGGGCAATGAAGTCATGGTATCCGATTACTCGGAACGTGGGCAGAGTTCAAGATTATTGAAGAAAAACGCGATTTCACGGGCAGCGGTTTCCGGTGCGTCAGAGCCGTGAACAGCGTTGGCTTCGATGCTTTCAGCAAAATCAGCGCGGATGGTTCCGGGTGCGGCCTGTTTTGGGTTGGTGGCACCCATGATTTCACGGTTGCGTGCAATAGCATTCTCACCTTCAAGCACCTGAACCATGACAGGACCAGAACTCATATACTCGGTCAGATCATCAAAGAAAGGCTTGCCTTCATGGACATCATAGAAGGAACCAGCTTGTGCGCGGGTCATATGGATCATTTTACTAGCCACAATCCGAAGACCGCCCTTTTCAAATCGGGAGTAAATCTCACCGATAACGTTTTTGGCCACTGCATCAGGTTTAACAATGGAAAAGGTGCGTTCTGCCATGATCAATTTTCTCCTGTATGTATAAGATAGTTGGTCTCTTTGCCGACCTCCGGTAGTATGGAGGATTCAACTCGACCTTTCCATGGCCCGTGAGTCAAAAAAACGGTGCTTAGAGTAAATTTTACCGGAGACAGTTATGCAATCCTCAAAGTCATCGCTGATGTGGTTGGTTACCGTACTGGCAATGATGCTTCCTGCACTGGGCTATTCCCTGCCCTGGTATGGTGGCACTTTCAGTGCTGATATTATCATGAAAAGCCCTAAAGATCCCAGCATGACCGCCCAGGGAACACTCCACGTAGGACAACATCAAGTCCGCGCAGAAGGGACACACGGCACCCAAAGCAAAGGGGTGATCATCGACTTTAATAAAAAGAAGATCTGGACCATTTTGCCGAATGAAAAACAGTTTCATAAAGGCTTGGGCAATGCGCCCATGCCACCCAGACCCGATGCCGAATATCTACCGTCAGACCCGGACAGCCCCTGTGCAACCGGTGGTGAGAAGATTCGCTGCAAAAAATTGGCCTCAGACAAGATTGATGGAATGGCTGTTGATCAATGGCAGATCACGCTTTCCAATAACAACCGCAGCCAACAGATGATGCTATGGATTTCTCCTCAACGCCGGGTCATTCTGCGTCAACAAACTGAAAACGGTCCAACCATGGAACGGCGTTGGGGTGGCTACGAAACTTTAAACGGCCGCAAATCTGAGAAGTGGACCTTGGTGCAATCCTTTAAGGATAAATCCCTCACCATGACCAAATGGATTGATGCCAAGCTTTATGTACCGGTTCGGGTCATGGATGAAAAAGGCAATATCACTGCTGAATTAACCAATATTCTCGAAGGGTCACAACCCGATCATCTATTTGATATTCCGTCTAACTACCAGGAAATCGCACCACCAAAACCACGCCAACCCAAACAGCAACAGCATGATTCTCAACAAGGACAGCAGTTCCACTAACGCGCTATTCACATGAACAAACAGGCTTGCTCACCCTTGATCGCCCATTTAATGATCAATTTGTGAGCAAGCCTTCTCAACAAAGCACTTTCCCATTAAAATAATTTTGATACTATTCATGTAACATTATCTCTCCTTCCCAGCGAGCTACCCATGAAGCGTCGCTTGAATCTTCTTCTCTTGAGCATGATCATGCTTACCGCCGCTACGGTGGGATATGGTGTATGGGCCTTGGCACGCGCAGAATTTTCCAACCAACTTGAACGCCGTATTCAACAAACACACACCGAATTACAGAATAAATTTCACTCCTTTGATCTCTTTATGCAGGAAATTGAACAGGAGATGGATCGACGTTTGAGTCAAGTGATGCCAATCATCGCTGACCGTATTCTAAAACGAGACCCAGAACTGGAGTGGACCAAACAAGATCTGCACACACTCGCAGCAGAGTTCAAAGTACGTGATATTTATTTAATCGGACCTGATCTGGTCATTTTCAACACCACTTTTTTGCCGGATATGAATCTCAATCTCGGCAACCTGTCGGACAACCTTAAACGGCGGCTTAACAGCCTCATTGGCAGCGGTCGTGTTGAAGTTGATCGGGTTTCCATGTCCAATCAAACAGGTATCATCAAAAAATACGCCTATCATGGTCCTGTCGGTTCAGACTATTTGGTTGAAGCATCTCTCAACATGTGGGAAGGCGCTGACACCTTTGGCAGTGAAGCACAAAAACGTTTTTTTCTTGGAGAGTTCTTTCAAAGTCTGGTGGACAGTAATGATCTATTACTTGAGCTGGATCTTTTCATCGCCGATGATCTGGCCCAGTGGTCACTACTGCGCGAAGGCGTGGCCATGGATAAAGAGATCGCCCAACTTCTGCGCCAACAGAAACACCATGAGATCCAAACAACCAATCAGCGCACGGTTTATAACACCTTGGAACGACGGGATACGATTTCCGGATTCAGTTACTACAGTAAAACCGTTTTTGATAGCCGACTGCCTGCCAGCGTAACGCGGGACATGCCCTTGAGCATCCTGGCATTGGCTCTATTCGCCTCACTGATGGCCTACTTTCTTTTGGAGCGGGTGATTTATCGCTGGCTGTTGACCCGTGTTGCAATGGTGGATTCAGGCATCCAGCGCATGCGTGATGGCAACTATGCTCATCCTATTGCGATCACCGGTAATGATGAAATCAGTCGAATCGCTTCGGCCATTAATACCCTCTCTGAGAAAATCCAGTTTCGGGAATCCGAACTGTTTCAAGCAAAACAAGAACTGGAGCAACGAGTCACCGAACGTACTGAAGAACTCCAAACATCACTGAAAACTCTGGCAGCCAGTGAAGCGGACTACCGCTACCTGATTGAACATGCCCGTAGTATCATTCTGCGCTGGAATCCCAACGGAACGGTGACTTTTTTCAACGAGTATGCTCAGGAGTTTTTCGGCTTTTCAGAGCAGGATATTATCGGACGTTCTCTATTTGAAACCATTGTTCCGAAAACAGAAGTCAATGGACGCGACCTGCACAGTCGCCTAAAAGAGATCGGACTCAATCCCAATGCCTTCGCCTACCATGAAAATGAGAATCAGGATAGAGGCGGCCATCGCCGCTGGGTTGCCTGGGCCAATAGAGGGTTATGGAATAAACAAGGAGAACTGACCGAGATCCTCAGCATCGGTACGGATATTACCCATTTAAAACGCATCCAACAGGAGTTGACTCTGGCGCGGGATGCCGCTGAAACCGCGAACCGTGCTAAAAGTGCTTTTCTTGCGGTAATGAGCCATGAAATCCGCACACCTATGAATGCCATTCTCGGCATGGCAGAACTGTTGGCTGAAACGCCTCTCAGTGATGAGCAATCCCGTTATGTACACATCTTTCGCCATGCTGGAGATGCGCTGCTCTCACTGATCAATGATATTCTTGATCTCAGCAAAATTGAAGCAGATCGATTGACGCTGGAACAGATTGAACTGGATCTGGAAGAGATCGTTGGTGACGTGGCAGACATGATGGCCACACGTGCCCGTGAAAAAGGCCTGGTACTGATTTCCCGTTTTGAACCAGACCTGATCACTGAACGCTATGGCGACCCTGCCCGGATTCGTCAAATATTAGTCAATTTAATCGGCAATGCAATCAAGTTTACCAGCATCGGTAAAGTATCAATCTGGGTCGGTGAACCAGAACCAAATCGGATTCGATTTGAAGTAGAAGATACCGGTATCGGTATTGCCAAAGAAAAAAAAGAGCAGGTCTTTCATGCCTTCAGCCAAGCTGACGACAGCGTTACCCGTCGATTCGGTGGTACTGGCCTGGGTCTGACAATCTGTAAACGGTTGGTTGAACATATGGGCGGTTCAATCGGTGTACATAGCCAACCAGGACGCGGTAGCCGGTTTTTCTTTAATATTCCATTAACGGTTCATGATCATATAACGCCGAAACAAACGGCCAATCTGCCCGCAGGCCTTCCGCTGATACTGGCAGGAGATGGCACCTATTTTGGCGTTATTCGTGAACTACTGGAAAGCGCCGAACTGGCGGTACAGCCGATTCGAAGTTATGAGAACCTGACCGACTATGTAATGGCAGAAGATGCCGCAAAAATCGTGGTAATCGACAGCGGTGATGACAGTGCAGAACCAGGATTATCCGCAGCTGATGCCATACGCCATCAGCTTGATCCCAGCCAATGCGGATTGGTTATTCTAATCCCTGAGCCCGACCATACCGCTTTTGAACGTGCGGCCGAATGCCATGCACTCTGCCTGGCCAAACCAGTCAAACGACGTGCGCTACTCAACGCCATTAAAGTCACATGGAAAATGGAGATCACTCCCCCTTTAATAACCGCTTCCGCGCCAACATCCACAGAGCGTCACCACGCTCAGCGTTCACTTCGGCTTCTTTTAGCGGAAGATTCACCCGACAACACGTTGCTGGTCCGCTCCTACCTCAAAACCGAGCCCTACACATTAATCACTGTGGAAAACGGTAAGACAGCTTTGGAAATCGCAAAAAAAGAGTCGTTTGATCTGATACTAATGGATGTACAAATGGCAGAAATGGATGGTCTGAGCGCCACAAAAGCGATTCGTCAATGGGAACAGGCCAACAATCAATCACCAACACCCATTGTGTCACTCACGGCACATGCCATGCCGGAAGATACACAAAAAAGCCTGGATGCCGGCTGTAACGGACACTTAACCAAACCAATCCGTAAAGCGGAATTACTCAAAGCCATTCTTCACTATGCTCGCTAATCCTTTTTCAAATAGAGTAATTTCGATCCGAAATTAGACAATGAATTACAAACTGAGTGAAGACCATGGTGAAGCTTTTGTGCAATATTTGAGTGTGCAGTAATTACAGGGTTAGGAAAATTTGACGTACTGTAATGACGCTAGTGATGGTTTCCAGAAAGGTTTAAATTGTCGGTTGATGCGTATCAGGTGTTTTCAGTTGGTCCATATTCGTATCATCACCAAACATCTGTTCTTTAAGATCCTTTAGGGCTTCACCAGTACTCTGCCACATCTGCTTGGCACCCTCTTTTATGGAACCGCCATGGGTTACAAGCGCGTCGCTGCTGGCTTCACCCATGGATTTCATCGCTTCCCAAAGATGATGGCCCGCCGCGCCAAGGTGCTCACTAACCGGACCAGACTGTGTACTTTCCGGGTTAGTCTCTACAGCTTCCTGAGCCTGGAGCGGCTGAACGATTACACATATGCTCAATCCCATAAGCACTGCTATCAATATTGATCGCATGATCCACTCCTTTCAGGTAGTGTCCAACCCAGGCATGAAACCTGGTTACACATTTCAGCATAGGCCAGTTTGGATTCACGGGCCTTTTGGTGGAAATCCGACTCGGTAAACCAAGCCACTTCCAACAGTTCATGACTCACACGGGTAGGTTCACCTTCCCAGGCATCACAACGAAATAAAAAGCCCACATGCGGCTTTTTTTCCGGTCCAATAATCGGCACAGTCTGAACCTGAACAGTCTGTTTCAAGACAACGCCCACCTCTTCCACTACTTCACGTGCAAGCGCAGATTCGAGGGTTTCATTTTCATCCACATATCCACCGGGAAAAGACCATGTGCGCCAGCGATGATCACGATACGCCAAGCGTACCATCAATACCCGAAGGCCGTTCTCGATGGCTGATTGATCCACAATCAGTGCATGTGCTGAAATTGTCGCTTTTACCAGCATAGACAGCCCAATATTGGGTTCACTGCTTGATATTCCATTTGATAACCGAAGGCTCCAAACAAAGCGTTACCCTTGATCTTCATAGACGATCTTCCAAGCACCAACCGATTCCATCTGCCAATACTGCCTTCTCAATACCGGGCGCGGCAGATCATTTGAAACGTCACTCTGTGAAAATGTCACAACCATCAGATCTTTTTCACCAGGATAACCGATGACACTGAGATCCGAGGGCAATTCAGTATGGGCAGGCCATTGGTTAAACATATCAGGCATCACCTGCTGCCACTCTTTGAAATCGTGTCGATGATTGTGGAACCCTTCAGAATAGTGCTGAATGGCACGATGCAGATCGTGGCTAAGCCAATCATGGCTCCAACTCTGAAATTGATCTAAGAATATCTCTTTGCGCTGTTTCCACTCCAAAGGGTCCAGCCATTCGATATTTTCGGTAATAATCACCGGTGTACCAACACCAACTTGCTCTTCAAGAAACTCAAAATCCAGATTGGTCAATGCCACACAGCCATCACTGGCCCGTGGTGGACGGCTGTAGGTATTGGTCGGCGTACCATGCAACCAGATACCAGAACCAGTACGACGATGTCGCTTATCCCATTCGTTGGGATAGTTCAACGGTAGTGCTCCTGATCCATAAAAATCAGGTAAACTGTTGCCCGGCAGATAATCTGTCACAAAATAGAGACCAACCGGTGTCTTTTTATCACCTGCCCAACGCTTTTCAGCACCATTGCGACCACTGGACACATAGTAATCTGCCACCAGATCCGGCACACCCTCTTCATTGTGAAAAAGGTAGAGTCGGGCATTTTCAACATCCACCACCACCACTTTTTCTTGACTGTGTGACAAATGTAGCAAAGAGGCGGGAATACGATTGGCAGAATTGTGCGCACTCCAGTGACGAATACGAGATCGCGCCTCTTCCAGCAAACTATTCAATCTCTGATTGGCTAACGCACCATTGCCAAATCCAGACAATGGATGGGCTTGCGCCAATAGTAGATCACCGTAGATCAATTGCGCCAATCGAAAATCAGGTGCTTCAGTGGTCAACGTTGCAAACTGCTGCAAGGCAACTGCAATATGCCCCTGACCAATCGTTTGAATACCTTGAATAAACAGCCGTTCATGCTGGGCTGTTTTAATGTCGGCATTACTCAATTTAAGAATATCAACCGCAGGAGGATTAGAGGCCAGAACAGCATGCGAAAAACACAAAAATATCAGAGCAAACAGGTGAATAAAACCACCTTTTGCGCGTTTGACTATTTGAAGGTCATCCTCCATTTGAACGTTCCTGAACTATTTTCCAGCGTCCCTTTTTTTTCTGCAAAAATAGCGTTTTGGACACCCGATCATGATAACGGTCTGAACGATAATCCTGCATAAAGGTCGCTTCAGCCTGATCATTTCCACGCAAGACAGTCTTGAGGTTTGACACTTGAACGCGGATATACTTGGGACGACTTAGCACCCAACTGCGTTTCTTTTCCCAAACGCGCCGTGTTTCGGCATCCATACCCCGAAAATTTGGGGCATAGTGACTGGTATAGCCAGATATTTTTTGAGCCGACCAATCAGTCGCCCATCGGGAGACCATATTTTGGATCTCCTGTCTCAAAAGTTGCTGTTGTTGGGCAGCCTTATCCACCACTCTGCGCTGAACCGGTTTTGGAACCGGCGGCTTCATGGCTGGTGCAGGTGTTGGTGCCTGTACGACTCTTCGTGGAGAAACAACCGGTGCAAGCTTCTGTGCTTTCCCTGGATAAACAGGCGGTGTACGACTGAGTACCAGAGATTGAGTTGCTGGTTTGATCTCAGCTGTTTTTGTTGATTCAACTGGCTTTTGTATGCTCTTATGAACCGGTATGGGTGTGGGCGAACTGGATGTAACCAAAGCGGATTTGATCTCTGATTTATGCGCTACTCTAGCTGCTGACGGTTGTGTCTTTTCACTGCGTTTAAACGCACCAATCACACCACTATTGTGATTTCCATCGCCGCGATTGGTCAACTGATTGACCAAATTAAGCTTGGCGCGGGTTTCTTCACTATCCTTGCTCATTTTCAATGCTTTAGTATAGGCACTGGTGGCCATCAAAGCATAGATATCGCCCAAATTATCCAACGCTGTGCTGTATACCGGATCAGTCTTAATGGCCCGTAACAGCGCCATTCTTGCCTGCTCCAGATCGCCTTGTTCAGCGTAGAGAACCGCTAGATTATTATAGGGTTCCGGCAATTCAGGGTAGGCTTCGGTCAATTGTTTGAAAATGCGTATCGCATCTTTGTGTTTACCCATATGAGTTAACAGCAAACCATGCAAAAATTGACCTTGAGGATTTGTTGGATAGGTGTGCAAAAACCGATCTAGCTGATCCGTTGCCTCTTGATATTTCTCCTGGTCTGCCAGAGAAAGAATGCGATCCAACGCATCTTCAGGAGTAGCAGAAACACTACTGGCCTGAAATATAACCAAAAGACCCAACAGGATTATCTGGAACAGTTTCATGAGGTCGTCCATAGCAGGTCAACTCTATTTGCCAAACAAACGGCCTGCCTGCGTTTATGCGATTGTTTTGAGGCCGATTTGAAACATATATCAAGCAATAAAGTTACTGATTATAAGCTAAAACCACAGTATAGCGTTGCTTTACAGTAAGCTCAATATATCGAAAACAGAGAGGGATGATTATTTTCCCATCCCCCTAAATCGGCAGAAACACCTTTGAGGCGATAAACTGAATAGCATCCTTAATAATGCGCTTACTCTTGGTCGCCACGACCTTGGACATGGCATCCTGAAGCGCAATCACCTTACCCGCCAACCGTTCAAAACTGAAATTTCGAACCAAACCGCCATCCTCGTTACTCAATAACAGCAACGCACCCTGTTCATCGCGGATATGATTGAGTTTCCAAATGGCAATTTCAACATTTCGAGCACTGTTATAGAGTTTCTGTGCATCCAGATCGTCAAGGACAAAAAACTCCCGCTTATCATTGTAAGAGGTCATGATCATGGAACCCAAACCCACGAACAACGCAAAAACGCGGTCGCCCTGATAGCGTGGATTAAAGGCAAGGTGTATGCTGTCAATATTTTTGCGGTAATCCAGTTCTGCAAAACGCCAATCATGTTCAGTATCAAACAACGCCGCAACATAGGACTCAATCTGCGCTTCCGTATAGGCCAAGCCCGCCTTCTTGAATTCACGCGGATTACGTCGATACATCTTAACCATCAGCTTGCGAAGTGAAGCCATCACCTCCTGTTGATGAACCTCCACCACCAGATTGACATCGCTCTTGGCAATATCGCTGAACTGAAACTCATCAGCAGCCTGTTGGAACTCCTCCATGGTCATGGAAGTACAACCGCCCAATAGAAATACCACACATATCACTATCGCTCTGCTGATTCGATTGACACAAACGCTGTGATTTCTCATTTAGCTTGGATTCAAACCCTACTGCGACCCTTATTTCTGCCTACTGGTCTTGATTTCCAAACCCCAGTCTGTGAACCATTCAAAAACATGGAGCGCTATTCAGAAACACGGGCACGCCGATTTTGTACCCAGAAATCACGGAGAGCCAGATAAGGATCATCGATGGCATCTTTTTTGATTCCCTCGTAGAGTCCTATTTTCAAGGAAACACCGTTTTCCTGATCAAAAGCGCGAAGTGCCAGACGATCATTTTCATGTTCTGGTTCATAGCTGAGTGGATGGACATAGGCATCTGCCACCAAACCAACCGAATCCCGAAGCGAGGAAGGTCCAAACAGAGGCCAGACGATATAACACCCTTCACCCAGACCATAGTGTCCCAAGGTCTGGCCAAAATCTTCATCAGCACTTTTCATGTTAAAATGTTCATCAGCCACGTCAAACAGACCAAACAAACCAAAAACTGTATTCAATCCAAAACGTCCGACCTCTGTCGCAGCTTGGCCAATCTTTCCTTGGAGCAGTGCATTGACAAAGTGAACCGGCATCGCCAGATTGTGGAAAAAGTTGTCCACCGCAATGCGACCACCCTCCGGCACCCATGCGCTATACCCTTGGGCCACAGGCTTCAACACCCAAAAATAGAGTTTATCGTTCACCGTGAACATCAGACGATTTAATGGCTCCAACGGGTCAGAAATGGATACCGCCTCTTCGGCAGCATCCATATCACCCCAAAGATCCACCGGTTCAGGCGGATTGCTATAAACTGGATGCGTGACCATGATCCATAAAAATGAAAGAATGCAGAATATCCAGGTGCGGGTGACCGTCATGTCAAATCCTCTGACCATTTAGGCAGTACATTTTGTATCACATTGATAGTAACAGGGCATCAATCGTCAAGCCCAAAAAACGCCTCTCACAACAAAAAAGAGAGCCGCACCATTCACCATTAGGGAATAAAACTCGACTGAAAACCAATTGCCCACTTGCCAACACAGCTGATAATGGTGGATCATGAGGTGGTTTGCAATAATTCATGAATAAATTACTAGGTACGCTCATGGCTGCAACGCCTTCTGCATCCAATCCTCAACAATCTTCTTTACTGGAGCCTATCCGTGCTCTTGGAGAATATTGTTTAAATACCGTGCATCAAATGGGATGCATGTTTATTTTTCTACTGGCGGCAATCAAACAAATGGTTCTGCCGCCCTTTCGGCCTCGAACGCTCATGGCGCAGATCCATTTTATTGGTATCCGCTCTCTGTTTGTTATCATACTGACTGGTGCCTTTGTTGGAATGGTATTGGCTCTTCAGGGCTATTACACGCTATCTCGATTCGGCTCAGAAGCAATGCTCGGGCCTGCTGTGGCCGCCAGTATTATTCGTGAACTTGGCCCTGTGTTATCCGGCATCATGGTCACAGGCCGCGCAGGCTCCGCACTGACAACCAAGCTAGGTATGATGCGCGTCACTGAACAGATCGACGCACTGGAAACCATGGGTATCAACTCCATGAAACTTCTGGTCACACCTGCCATCGAAGCCACGTTGATCAGTCTGCCATTATTGAATGTGATCTTCTGTGTCGTTGGTATCTACGGCGGTTATCTGGTTGCTGTTCAACTGTTGGGACTGAGTCAAGGCACCTATTTTGGTGGCATTGAAACAGCGATTGTGGCTAAGGACATCACCGTCAGTTTGATCAAATCCGTCTGCTTTGGTTTGATCATCGCCTGGATATGTACCTTCAAGGGCTATTTTACTCAGCGTGGAGCTGAAGGACTCGGTTCCGCCATGACATCAGCTGTTGTTCTCTGCTCAGTATTAATTTTGGTGAGTGACTACTTCATCACCGCACTGATGTTATAATCTACTGTCACACTATAGATACTGCGGGTAGTGCCTATCCGCACTGATATTAAGTGGGAAACTTCCTTTGACTGCAACAACGACACAAACACTCTCCACCACCGACAAAGCCATCAAGCTTGGGCAGATTGGTATTCTCCTGGTCAAAGCAGGTCTGGTCACTGAACAGCAGGTGGAAGAGGCACTAAGCCATCAGCTGGAAAGCGATACTGATCTGATCGGTGAAGCCCTGGTTTCTCTCGGCTATATCACCCAACATGATCTGTTGGACTGTCTGCGCAGACAACTGAATCAGGAACGCCAGGAGTACCAGCGCAGCCGAGAATGTGCGCCCATTATCCGCTTTGAAAATGTGGTGAAGGAACTTGATGGTCGCCGGATTCTGGATAATGTCAATCTGGAAATTCCCAACCAGAAAATCACCGCTATTATCGGTCTGAGTGGTGGCGGCAAATCTGTCAGCCTGAAGCATATGATCGGTTTAATGAAACCCGACAGTGGTTCCGTTTGGATTGGTGACCAGGACATCACAACGCTCAACAATGCACAACTTAATAAGGTTAGACAGCAATTTTCCATGCTGTTTCAGAGCGGTGCTCTATTTGACTCCATGAGCGTGTTCGACAATATCGCTTTCCCTCTGCGGGAAAAAACCAAAATGAAGGAAGATCAAATCCGGCGCCGCGTTGAGAAAGCCCTTCGGGAAGTACATCTACCCAATATGGGTGGAAAATTCCCGGAAGAACTCAGTGGTGGCATGGTCAAACGTGTTGCCCTTGCGCGTGCCATGGTCACCCAGCCTTCGATCATCATGCTTGATGAGCCCACCGCAGGACTCGACCCAATTATCGAACGCTCAATACACTACTTGATCTGCGACACATATATGCGTACCCGCTATACAATGGTGGTAATCAGTCATGCAGTTCCCGAGATTTTCAACTGGGCACATCACGGCATCGTACTTCACGAAGGCAAAGTACTTGCCGCTGGACCATCCATTGATATCGTCAACTCGAAACACCCAGTCATCAAACAGTTTATCAATGGTGAACTGGATGGCCCTGTCAAGGTGATGTAACAAACAGGCGTATTACAGTTTTAGTCATATAATAGAGTTTAACCAATCGCATCCCCTCTGCGATTGGCGCAGATAAAAGAGGAACAAGGATGAAACAGTATCGTTTGGAACTGGCCGTTGGTCTCTTTGTCCTGACCGGCCTCATCGCTTTGGGATGGCTCTCAACAAAACTGGCTCGCATGGAACTGATGGGCGGTAACTCTATTGCCATACACGCCCGTTTCTCGTCGGTATCCGGCCTTAAAAACGGAGCCAATGTTGAAATCGCTGGCGTGCAAGTCGGTCGCGTTGATAGTATTTCCCTTGATATGGAAGATTATGAAGCCGACGTTATCTTGTTGATAGATCCTCATGTCAGTATCCAGGACGATGCTATAGCCTCTGTCCGCACCAAAGGATTGATTGGTGATCGGTATGTTAAAATCAGTCCTGGTGCATCAGATCTTGTATTGAAAAACGGTGATAAACTGATCAATACTGAACCTGCTATCAATTTTGAAGAGCTGATCAGCCAGTTTATTCATGGTGCTATTCAATAGTCAGCCTTTTTCAAAAACCCACCTTCAATTGAAGAGGAAAGGATCTCTCTATTATGAAGGTGGTTAACAGTCAATAAGATCAGGAGGCTCCTTCTATGATCATCCAATTCAGTAGAGTATTTTTAATCGCTTTACTTCTCGCTGTAGCGTATCACAGCACAGCATTTGCTGTGCCTTCCGCAATGGAGCAAATAGAAGCAACAGTTAAAGAGGCACTGACCGTGCTTCAGGAACCTGCTGATAAAGAGGTTGAAGGCCGAATCGCCCAGCGGGAAAAACTACGCCAGGTGATCTTTAATCGCTTTGATTTTGAACAGATGTCAACAGGTGCCATCGGCCGCCCCTGGCGTAAGTTTAACGACTCACAAAAAAACCGGTTTATCGACCTGTTCAAAGAGGTTCTGGAAACCGCATACTTGGATAAAATCGTTGACTATCAAGGCGAAGTTTTCCGCTTTGACAAAGAAGTTGAAGAGTCAGCCGCAACCCGCCGAGTAGACAGCACGGTTATTTCCAAAGGACAGGAGTTCAGACTCTCCTATCGAATGCTCGCCGATGGTGATCAATGGCGGGTGTTTGATGTCATTATCGAAGGTGTGAGTTTGGTTTCCAACTACCGTAGTCAGTTCAATCGGCTGCTTCGTAATGAAAGCATCGAAGCACTTTTGATTAAACTACAGGAAAAAGTCGCCAAACAGAAAGCCAAAGAAGTGACCGAGGCAGTCAATATTAAACCGTAATCCAATTTCTGATAAGAGCCACCAAAAAAGCCGCTCCTTAAAATAAGAAGCGGCTTTTTTTATTCAACCTGCGAAAGAAAATTAGCGTTAGGCAATCTTGAGCGTTGCTTTACCAGTAAAGCTCTGGCCTTTGCTGTCTTCCCATGTCACCACAACATCACCGGTCTTAGTCGCTTTCACATAGAATGCATAGAACGGGTTGGCAGAGACACCAGCAGTCCAATCAGCAGTCATGACAGTGTTTCCATCATACACAGCTTTGACGGTTTTGATGTAGTGCTCAGGGATAGGGTTGCCGCTGGAATCCTTGCGCAGACCGCTTTCCATGGGATGTTTAATCAGGGTTTTGATTTGAACCACACTGCCTGCACTGACCGGCTTACGTGGTCCGCGAACCTTGGGTGAACCAATGGCCATGTTCTACTCCACTTACGTTCTTGAATGGGGAAGCGTCCCTCCCCCTTCCGACCATGAAATTTGCGAAACAATTCTCATGGTATCTGTCAATCCTTAGAGAAGGCTGTATCTTTTCAAACCCAAAAGGGAAAATCACGCTCAACTCATAATGGTAATGCGTGATAAACAACCTTCACGGTGAGATGATCAACCTACACAGCCACCCGCAGCAACCTCAATATTTTTGGTCGCGCCGTAAAGCTTGCCGCTGTTGGTTCTGGCAATGACACGAATCGCTGAAGATTTGGCCATTTTGATGCGTACTTCCATTTCAGCCTTACCACTATGCGGGGTCAGATTGAATTGGGCCACTGCTGGACGAGGATTGTTATCCACAAAGATGCCAATGGACTCAATGTAGTTCCCCGCCTCTTGAGGATGATCTACCTTGACAGGCACACGAACGAGCGCACCATTGTCGGCTTTGTCCTTCATCTTCAGTTGTACTTTACCCTCTTCAATGGCACCAGCACCCATTTTCTCGCTGATCAGGGCATTGATATCACTGGCTTGGGCATTACCTGCCACACCACCCATAACACCACTAACAGCGACACAGGCAACAGCACCAGTGCCCATTTTGCGGAAAAACCCACGACGGGTCACATCTTTCCCGGAAATGTCACTCATAATTGATTATCTCCATTCAGGTTATCTCTATTGCTGCCCGGTAACAGACATTGCAGGCAAATGGCTATTGAACGGATTCAATCGGTGAAAGAGCTGTCATACTCGCTATCCACACTGAGAAAACCTATTCAATAGCCTCGTTATTTTCCTTGCAGCGTAACCAAACAGACGCTACCAGACCTGCTGGTTGGAAAGACAAGCCATTAACTGCATCGACTCATCCCTTACCAACTTATTCTTCTTCAGGCTCATCTGGCTCTTCATGGGCTACACCAGTATGACAATCGATACAGGTTTTTTCACTGGATTCCATGATGCGCTTATGCTTCTTACTGGCACTACGCCCCTGTTCATCCACATCCATGGCTTCAAAGCTATGGCAGTAACGGCACTCTTTAGAGTCTCGATGACGCATATCTTCAATAACACGTTGGGCCAACCGATAGCGGTCTTTTTCAAAGTCTTCTTCAGTGGGATAGGTGCCAATGGCATGGTGCCAGATATCCTTAACACCAACGGTCACTTTAAAGTAGACCTTATCCAACCAACCCGCTACGCCTTTATCATGTGGAACATGACAGTCAGCACAGGTAGCACGCACACCAGCGGGATTCTTGTAATGAACGCTTTCTTTATACTCTTTGTACACACCTTCCATCTCATGACATGACACGCACAGGTCCATGCTATTGGTGGACTGCATGATAAAATGGAAACTAGCGAAGAAAATCACACCGCCAACAAAGCCAACAATGAGCAAAATGCCCAAGGCTGTTGGACTCGGTTTCCAGAGCCAATTCCATAGTGACTTGATCATGTGAACTCCTTATGCCAGGGGGCACGTTTCTTTGAGAAAAGGCCGATGATTCTAGCACACGGGACAGACCCCCTTTGACACTCTATTAATCTCTGTCTCGTCTGCTGCGATGCATCCTACATCATTGTTTTACAAACCGGCAAGGCCATAAAACGGTTTCCATGAAGATGCCATGAAGTTGAAATGACGATCAAACGGTGAGGAATACACCTATCAATCTGGATTTTCATGGAATTGTTAAAGATGCTTTGCAAATACAGACAGAAAAAGGCGGAGCATAGAACACCCCGCCTTTTTCATCTTTCAATCATATGCAGCGAACTCAGCCAAAAGAGTCGCTCATGATGGACTGATACCAGCCCTCATTGTACATACCTTCATGCTTGCGGAAGGAATTGCTGGCTTTAGTGGGAGAAACACCTTTGCTCAACGCTTTAACCTTGCCGTCTACCACTTTCCAGACCACAGCCACGGAAATACCGTAGTCAGGGCTGATCATGGAGTAGCATGTGTTGACCAGTGAAGGCTCACCCGGTGTGCGACCGTTGAGGATATCAACGATGGCTGCCGCAGTAACTTTAGCCTGAGAGTTGGCTGCATAGCCAGACTTGGGCATACCCGTGGCTTTGCTGGTATCGCCGATTACGTGAATACCTTTGACCTGTGTGGATTCAAAGGTGTGGTAATCAATGGGACACCAACCGGATTCATCGGTCAGGCCAGCAGTGTGAGCGATTTTATTGGCGGTCATAGCGGGGATCACGTTGACCACACCACCCTTGAACTCGTCCATATCGGTGATGGCGGTCATATTGCCGACATCAACCTCAGTCACTTTACCACCCTGAGCACCAGGCACCCACTCAATCATGCTGTTGTCAGTGCCGTAGCCATACAGCTCTTTCCAACCGCCTGTGAACAGACCAAACTTGGAGAACTTGTCTTTGGCATCAAGAATGATGACCTTGGACTTGGGCTTGTGGCGTTGCAGATACCAAGCAACCAGACCAGCACGCTCGTAAGGTCCAGGAGGACAACGGAACGGATTGGGTGGTGCAACGATGATAAAGGGATCACCATCTTTCATGGCTTTCAATTGCTTGTGCAACTGAACGGTCTGAGGACCGGCTTTCCATGCGTGAGGCATCTGATGCATTGCAGCTTCGTCATAGCCAGCGATAGCGCCGTCTTTGAAACCAACACCAGGGGATACAACCAAACGATCATAGGCGAAAGTCTTACCGCTTTGGGTTTTGACTTTCTTACCTGCACCATCGACTTCGATAGCCAAGTCATGAACAACGTTCACACCATGCTTACGCAGGCCGTCATAGCTCCAGGTTTGTTCCTCAATGGAACGGAAACCGGCAACAACCCAGTTACTCAATGGGCAGGAGACATAGTGCGTATTTTTCTCGATCAGGGTGACCTCAATTCCGGGGTCAGCCTTACGGATATACTTGGCAGCAACAGCGCCGCCATAACCACCACCGATAACAACAACACGGCCCTTTTTACTGGCGTGTGCAGCACCGGAGAACAGTGAACAACCGGTGGTTCCAGCAACAGCCGCAGCGCCGCCGGCAACTTTGATGAAATTCCTACGCGTCAATTTAGACATAGCGTTTTGCTCCTTGCGACCCTTCTTATTTCTGGCTGGCATAGAAGTGAGCGATAGCGTCAAGCTGTTCAGCTGAAAGCTTATCAATCTGCTTCTTCATTTTCTTGGGCTGAGGCATGTCGAGATCAGCGTCCTTGTACTCATTGAACTTGATCCGCATGTAATCGGTCCATTGTCCAGCCAAGCGCGGGGTATCGTCTTCGATGCTCCGGCCACTGTCTTCATGACACTTGCCACACTTCTTGGCGCTCTTCTCACCCTGAGCAGCTTTGGCAGAGTCAACCATGGTTCCGTTTTTCAAATTGGGACCAGGGCTGGCATTCACCCACTTCTGAGCGGCAAAGTGACTAGAAATTTTTGCAATCTCAGATTCGGAATAGCCTTTGGCAATCCGTTGCATGATCGTTGAAGGACGATCACCGGACGCAAAGTCAGCCATTACTTCTTTGAGGTAGCCGGCGGGCATTCCTGCCAGCGATGGCATGGATGGGCCAGCAGACACACCATCCGTACCGTGACAGCCAGCACAGGTGTTGGCCAGCATGGATGCTGTGGCCTCACCTGCTGATGCGGGGCTACCACTCAGCAAACCTCCGGCAACCAGGACTCCGGCTGCCAACAATGTCAATTTCTTGTGTTGCATTTTTCCCTCCAGATCTCCACAGAGACAGAATCTCGGGTCAGGCTTTATCTACCTGTTCTTTATCTTCACCAACCTTACCAACGCTTCATACAGAGTGTTCGCAGTAAACCTGCCCCACTTAACCAAAGCGGAGTGTGCTGATGATACTACCAAATACGTTGGATGACGCATGCCCTCAATCGGGATGACAGTCTCAATCAACGATTCTAAAACTCACCTTCAGCTGCGCCTTGCATGATCTTTTGCATAATGCCCCAGATACGCTGAGCTTCTGACTTCAACTCAGGAGGCAATTCCCGGCCACCATAGATCATCATATCCAAAGCCATGGTGTGCATCCAAAGACGACCGTTTTTATCTTCCACTAACGCAATACGGCAAGGCATAAATGCAGCATACACATCATTGTGTTCGAGCATCATTTGACCAACAGACGCATCACAGAAAGACAAGAATGTTACATGACGGTATGGTTCACCAGTCATGGCTTCAACCTGTTTATAGAAAGGCGCTTCACCTACGAACAGAAAGTTTTCAGCTGATGCAAGACTTTTCAGCGATTCTTTGACATCTTCTGCGGTTAGGTCTTCATTGACCTGAACCGAATAGACCATGGCTTTTCCAGGATCCATTGATTCCAATAAACGACCAGCAAACGCTTTGTACATTGGCACTGCGCCAGAATCAAACTCTGACAAGATAGTCGTACCATACAGCATTCCCGCAACCGCAGCAGCGCCTAACAACGCCAAGATGTTCCGAATCAACCCCATTCTTTGACACTCCGTTTCACGCTTATTTTGTTCTTAATTATCGGTTGATAAACAATGATACTGACGGAGCAGCATGATTTCACATACCGGTCCATGTCAACCCCCATTTACAAATATAATAAGAAGAAATTCAGAATATTCTCTACCTCTAATATGTGATCTATTCTCAGTTCTCCAAAAAAAGACTGTCATTTTCGAATGTTACTCAACTGGTCAAAATGCCTTATTCATTACAGATTCCAATAAAATCACAAAAATGGTCTATAATTTTTTTCATCCTTGACTTGATATGTCATTTTTGCATTGTTAAATTTACACGCTATTATTGTCAGTCTGCACTATCACTTCAATACCATGGCTGATTTACCACCTTCAAATCGACTGGAATTCGATCACCCTTTGAGCGCAATCCCTTATCTATCCAAAATTCAATAGCAGGATAAAAATCTTTTCCAATCATCTGTTCGATATCAATCCAGACAACATCAAGAGCCTTAGTCTGGTCCGCATTCAGTATCACCTCACCTTCTATTGTTTCAATCCAATACACCATGTGCAACATATCCCGACCACCGACATGTGTTTCGGCAATACAGGCGAGATCACCAACTGTGGCTTGCACTCCCAGCTCTTCAAACCATTCACGCTTCAGAGCCTCCGGTACTGTTTCACCCGTATCAGGCTTACCGCCTGGAAAATTGTATCGGTCCCGACCACCATACTGATAATGCATAGTGAGTATGCTATTGTTTTGTATTAATAATCCACATGGTCTTAGTATCATGTCCTTGCTCTTTACAATAGGCTCTGATGGATCAGTGTGCTATTTATCATCCTTCTTTTCAGCTTTCGCCGCTTCTGCATCAATGCGCCGCTTCAACTCAGCCTTGATCTCTACTTCTCGGATCTTACGACGTGCTTCAGCCTCTTTAATCGCATCTTCCCGCACTTTGACATGTCGATCACCAAATAACACACTCTTCAACCAGGCAAAGCCAAACTCAATGAGTGCTTCATCATCATCCTTCATCATCTCCTGAGTCTCTTCAGCCACTTCATAGCGTTTGAAAAAGGACGATTCAAAGAAAAACCGCCGCAACTCTGGTGGATTGGTGCTGACCATATAGAAAAACTCGGAAATCGGCAGCCCTGTGGCCACACCATCACCCGCCGAACGCCGTTTAATGATTATCTCCATCCAGCCATTATTCTGGCTATCATACACATCGGCACCCTGATCTTCACGCCACGCGCCAACGGTCCAGAGATTCTCTTCTGCATGCCCTTTACAGAACGTCTCTTTGATCAGAAAGTGGAAATCCTCATGCCCCTCTTCCGCCTGTTTGTGCATCAACGCCATACCAACGGGATAGTAGCGACACGCCACCGGGCGGTCGTCATATACGGTACACCCTTCGGGGGTGTTGAATGGACAGATACCGGTTTCCTTATCCATCTTGATCAGAGCAATGGGCAGTTGGCCCTTGGCCAAGGTACTCGGTTTCGCATAGCGATACAGAAACGCCTCTGGCGTCACGTCCAATCTCTTACGCAGACGGAGCATGTCATAAGGCGTTAGAATAATATCAATATCCTTACAACACGCATTGAAACAGGAAATACCCGGATAACACCGAAATTTTATTGTTTCCTTACGACCTAGGCGAACAGGTTTAATAAAGTTCCGCACCTCTCGAGAAACAAAGGCGTACTCCTCATCAAACGCATCCATTGTTGTGCCCTTTTTATCCTGATCGGACATAGTATCTCACTCTCGCCTTAAAGAATAACGCCTCTTTAGTGTCTCGAAAAAAAAGGCTCAAACCTGCTACTAAAGGACGGGTACAAAATTCATTCAACTGCATAACTCTTAATTCGAAGTAAGTCATCAAAAACATAGTGGTTTCGATTCAAAATAGACAATAGTTCCCAACCTGAGTGGAAGCCTTGGTGATGTTTTTGCGCCGCTTTTGATATGCGAAGCAGATCATCAGAGCAAAAATATTACCAGGGCTGGAACGGCTGGCTGGTCAAAGTTTACACGAATCCACTCTCTAGTAATTTTGGCTCAAAATGTACAAGCAATAACAGGATTTATCACTTTGCTAGAAAACCGTTATTTCCATGCACGCGAGAATAACAGTTCTCAAGCTGATTAGCTGATACAGGTGATTTGACTCATTTGCATGTATAGTCAAAAACAATAACTATAATATATTGATTTCACTAGTAAAAATCATATGGATCAATATCCAAATCCACCTTAATTCGGCTAGTTGCCAACCATTCAGCCAACCTCAATATATCAATTGCTACACCATGCAGCCGTCCTTTTATTTCTTCCTTAATCAGTAATTGCCAGCGGAATTTATTACGCAATTTATGAATAGGCGCGGGTGCTGGACCAAGGATGGAAACCGCCTCTTCCATAGGTAATTTTTCTATGAGCGCCTGTCCATATGCTACCCCTTCCGCCATATTTATACAGGAAAAACGCAACAGAGCAATTCTATTAAATGGCGGATATTCCACCTCTTCACGAATAGGCATTTCTCCATTCAAAAATCCTCGCATATCGTGATTAATAGCTGCCTGCAATACCGGATTTTCTGGGTCATATGTTTGTACTAACACCTGGTTTTTCACCATCAATCCGCCAGGGTCGTCCTTCTCTCTTCCCGCCCGTCCAGCCACCTGAGTGATGAGCTGAAAGGTCCTTTCTGCGGCTCTGAAATCGGGTTGAAACAGCGTTGTTTCTGCCATGATTACGCCAACCAGACTAAGCCCGGGAAAGTGAAATCCTTTGGCTGCCATCTGGGTTCCGATTAACAAATCAATTTCTCGATCCCGAAACCTGTTCAGTACGCTTTCCAAGTCCACGCCTTGTCGTCCGCTTACGGTATCCCTGTCCAATCGAGCAATTCGCATCTCAGGGAAAAGTCGTCCAACTTCCTCTTCCAAGCGTTCGGTTCCTGGCCCGAAATGGACCATTGAAAGCTGTCCACAGGTGGGGCAAACCTCTTCGGCTTTATGCCAGTGATCGCAGTGATGACAAACCAAACGCGCCTTCGCTTTATGATAAGTCAGTGCAACCGAACAGTTGGGACATTGGATCACAGAACCGCATCGGGAACAGATCAAAGAGGGTGCAAATCCACGCCGATTGAGAAACAGTAATACCTGCCGACCACCATCAACTGTATCAGCAATTGCCCGGTGCAAGCTGTTACCAATCAACGACCCTTTTGGACCCTTTTCAATCTCTTTTCGCAGATCAATCAAAATCACTTCCGGCAGTTTGGCACCCGTTGCACGCTGCATCAATTTAAGCCGTGTATAACGACCATTATCGGCATTTAGCATGCTTTCCAATGACGGAGTAGCACTACCCAATATAAGCGTCGCATTAGCCCTGTGAGCGCGAACAACCGCCATATCCCGCCCTTGATACGGCACACCGCCTTCTTGCTTGTAAGCGCTATCATGCTCCTCATCCACCACGATTAGACCCAGATTGGAAAAAGGGGCAAACAGTGCCGAACGGGCACCCACCACAATCCGGGACTCATTCGCCCGCACACGCTGCCAGGCTTCAAACCGTTGCCGATCTGACAGGCCGGAATGGAACACCGCCAACACCTCATGAAACCGCTTTCTAAAGCGCTCTACCAAATGTGTAGTCAGTCCGATTTCCGGCACCAGGAACAGCACCTGTCTGCCCTTTTCCAGGCATGTTTCTATCGCCCTGAAATAGACCTCTGTCTTACCGCTACCGGTCACGCCTTCCAGTAAAAATGGTCGATATTCTCCTGCTGATATGGCCTCTTGCAGCGCACCGACTGCCCGGTATTGTTCATCGGTCAGCCTTAATATTTCGCTATCGTGAATCACACCGCTTGATGTGGAATCAATCTTGGAATCCCGTTCTGACAGATTGGCTTTCCAGGACTCTTCACAATGAATCCAGTCCTTTTTTTCCAGCTTGGTCAAGAGCGATTTCAGGCCGGTTTTACCCAAATGTTTACTGAGAGTTTGCTCTGTCAGACCTTTTTTTCGCTTGCTTAATCGGCTGAGAATTTCGCCTGTTTTGTCGGTTATGGAATCATTGGACGCAGCCAGAACAGCGCGTCCTTCTTCTGTGATGGTATAGCGCCGTTGTCGATCATAGCGCAGATATTTAGGCAGTGCGCCCGCAACAACAGTGCCCAAAGGTTTAAGATAATAGCGTGCCATCCAATCCAGCAGATGACGCAATCCTTCATCCAAAAGAGGCTCAGGATTGAGCACATTTTTAAGCGCTCTAACTTTGCCATCCTGCCATGCAGGCTGTTCACTGAGTCGCCAGACAACACCGGTTTGGAAGCGGTTTCCAACGGGAACCAATACCAGACAACCCGGCTTACAAACCGCTTTCAGCGCATCGGGAACCGCATAGGTAAACAGTGTGCGCTTTGGAATAGGCAGGGCAATCTCGGCAAACATGGCGTTAGTTTTTTTGCCTCTGATTCCAGACCGGCACCAAGCCTTTTGTCTCCTCACCGTAGCGGGTTGCCAACGCTTTTTCCAAGCTGTTTTTAAAATGCGGACAGTTGGATATCACCTGTAGGAAATCGGATTTTTTCAAGCGGAACATATCGCAAAACGTAGCGCTTCTTATAGTCGCATTGCGGGGTTTTTCATAGATCAACGAAAGCTCACCAAAGAAACTTCTGCGCCTTAGTTTTGCTAACAATCGTCCGTCAGCACTGAATACTTCCACCGCGCCATGGGTCAGAAAATACATATCCTCACCCATGGTGCCCGCCTTGAACAGCTCTTCGCCCGGAGAGCAGACCATCGATTCCAAACGCTTCTCCAGGTCCATAAGACACTCTTCAGAAGCTTTTTCAAACAGTGGAACCTGTCTCAATAACATGACGTTAATATGGCTGTATATGCGGCTCTGGATCGCCTCAGGAAGCTCTTGGAGAATTGTCCGATCATCCGCAGCCTGTTCGAGCAGAAAGTGCCTGTAGAAGCCATACACTTCATTTTGAATGTTGATTGGCACCTTGTATTGACGCATGAAACTCACCAGATTTTCGATTTTCTGGCGCTTTTTATACTTGTACTGATTGCTGCTCACGAGCAGTGATGAGATATTACCAATCACCATACCGTACATGCCGACACCAACCAGCATCACGCCCATGGTATAGATCCGGGTCGGGTTATCTATCGGTGTAATATCGCCATAGCCCACGGTGGTCAATGTGGTGACCACCCAATAGTAGGCTTCAATGGTAAAGCTCACCCAATCATCACCGCTTTGATTGGGCACCAACCACATCCAACCACAAGCGAGCCAGTTGATACCCACGCTGATCCAGAAAAACAGAAGGGCCAACTGTGCATGAAAACGTAATGAAACACCTAGATTAAACAGCCGGAACAGAGCGTGTAATTTCACCACGCGCAGCAGTCGAAACAGGCCCAATAACGTGCCACTTTCAAAATCACCTTGCATCAGGAAATACCAGCCTAAAGGCAGGGTCGCCAATAGATCCAGTGCAAACCATCCTCTGAGATAGCGCTGTTGAATGATTTTCAGATCAGCGATAGTCTCTCCATCCTGCATAAAAGCGGTTCGGAAACTAATCCAGATATCAGTAATAAAAAAGAGCGTTAACAACAGATCAACAGTAAAAATCCAAGCCGGTTCAAGCTCATGATTACTGCTCATGGCCACTTGAAAGGGAACGATCATGGCGTACCAAAAGGTTGCCAGTAGCACCAAATAGTTCCAGACCGTTTTGAATCGACCACCCGGCCTGATTACACTTTTGGGTAGAGTATTGTGATCCTGTTGATTGGGAAATTGTTCCATGGTCACTTATCTTCCAACCAGATACAGGCCCCGGATTTACTCTGAAGCATATCCAGATAGAGCAGGTGTGCATCCGCTTCATGCTGCGGAATCGGCCAATGTCGTTTGGGAATATCGGTCAACGGCTTCAACACCTCAACGCTGGCCTTTTTCTGTCTTAATGTGTCACTTAACTCCATTGCAAATTGATTACCGCCGGTCAACTCAACATATACTTCAGCGAGAAGTTGTGAGTCCAACAACGCGCCGTGAAAGTTCCGTCGGCTATTGTCAATCCCATATCGACGGCATAATGCGTCCAGACTGGCGGCTTTACCCGGAAAAGTCCGTCGTGCCATAGGCAATGTATCAATGGCTTGATCATCGGGAAGGGGAGGGCGCTTGTCTTTTTTCAGTTCTGCATTGAGAAAACGCATATCAAAGGTAGCATTGTGGATCACCATTTTGCTATCGCCAACAAAGTCGAGAAATTCCTGGGCAATTTCGTGGAATTTAGGTGCATCGGCAACCTGTTCATTGGTGATACCGTGTACATCAATGGCCTCTTGTGGAATGTCTCGCTCTGGATTGATGTACCACTGCTTATGAGCGCCTACGCGCATGTCAATCAGCTCAACACAGCCAATTTCAACGATCCGGTCTCCATCTGCCGGAGAGAAACCAGTGGTCTCTGTATCCAGCACTATCAGACGCTCCATAGCTGTCTCCAGTTGCTTTTGTGTAAGGGCCACAGAAAAAATTAATCATCCCATCATAAATCAAAAAAAAGGCCCGGAACACAGTTCCAGGCCTTTTTTATACACCATGTTATCCCGAACTTAGCGGGAAATATGTACCTTCAGAGCAGTACGATCATCGGCTTCCTGAACAACAAAGTGATAATCAAGCTCAGTGATCTTATCGCCTTCCTTGGGAATTCTACCAAGGCGCAAACTCATGAAACCAGCAATGGTATGTGCTTCACCAATCGGCAGTTGGAAGGAGAGCTCATCATTGAGATGAGAGATAGGCGTACGGCCATCCACCACATATGTATCTTCATCAAGATGGTCAATATGGTAGCGTGCTGTATGTGAACGATACTCTTCAAAGTTAATGCCGAGATCAATCTCGCCCACCACCTCTTCATAAATATCCTCCATGGTGACGATGCCGATACCAGAGCCAAACTCATCAACCACCACACCAAAATGATCGTGACGTGTCCGAAGATCCGGCATAACCCGGTCAATATTCTGAACTGGTGAGAGGTAGAGCGGCTTAGTGACAAAATCATCAAGCGTCTTGCTCTCCATAACCGATTTTGGCATCAACAAATCTCTGGATTTGATTGTCAATACACCAACAATATCGGTGATATTCTCTTTATAAACCGGCAAGCGGTTGAATCCACTTTCGCGGACAATTCTCACTGCATTAACAACCGATGTATCCTGAGGAATACCGACAACTTCAGCCAACGGCACCATAGTTTCACCAACCGTGGTATCGGCAAAGCGGATGATCCGGCGAATACGCTCTTTATCAATACGCTCAACACCGGCTTGTGTCTCAGACATTTCAAGAATCATCCGAATGCCTTCGCGGGTGATCTGATTCTGCGAATTGCCAGAACCACCAACCAGCTTAGTCGCCATACGAGCAACTCGACTGAAGACAAAAATCACTGGCATGAAGGCCAGGGAAGAGAAGCGTAGAGGATAGATGATCCAAGGAGCAAAGATATCCGCTTTTTGTTGATAGATGCTCTTGGGTACGATCTCGCCCAAAATCAACATAAAAGGTGTCAATATCAGCACAGAGATAAAGTCACCGATTGACCCCATCGCCTCAATAAAGATCAACGCACCCATGGTGGAAACGCCAACGGTGGCTACGTTGGTGCCAACCAGTGTCGTACCCAGAATGATATCGGGTGTTTCAAATAGTTCCAGTACCTTTTGAGCACCACGATTGCCTTGTTTGGCCATGTGGGCCATTTTCAATTTGTCACAGTTAACCATGGCGATTTCGGATCCTGAAAAGAATCCTTTCAAAAGCAACAGCACCACCATGGCGATCAGTTGGATAATGATTTCAAAACTCATGATTCAAGCTCCTGGCAACCCACCGTTGAGCGGATAAACCGATTCAGGTGGATGGACGTCACTTCTTGTCTTCATCAGCCGTGGTATCATCGGCAGCCGTATCGGATGTTGTTTCCGATTCCGATGTGGCAGTCTCGTTTTCGACTACACTCTCCTCTTCGGCTACACCCTCTTCGGCTACACCCTCTTCGGCGTTGGAATCGTCATAAGACTTCTTGTCTTTTTCAAATACAAGACGTACTTCCAAAGATTGAATCCTGAAGCGATCCATCTCTGTGACGATTAACTTAACACCTTCACGGCTCTTGACGCTGTCACCAACCTTGGGAACCTCACCAAACAGACGCAGTGCAAAACCACCCAGTGTGGTCATACGTGCATCGGTCACATTGATATTTGTCAGATCGTTAAAATCTTTAAGACGCATATCACCAGGCAGGAAGAAGCTGTCGGTATCGGCTGTGACTTTGTATTTCTCCAACAGCCTCATATCTTCTGAAACACCACCGAAGATGAAGTTGAGTACATCCTTAATGGTGACAATACCAACGATACTGCCATCCTCACCCACCACAATAGCGCCACGGCTGCTG
>JADFWU010000041.1 GCA_015234045.1 Magnetococcales bacterium | reverse complement strand
CCAGAACCAGAACCAGAACCAGAACCAGAACCAGAACCAGAACCAGAACCAGAACCAGAACCAGAACCAGAACCAGAACCAGATGAGGATGTTGTTGAGACACCATTAGATTCTGAAGCTGGAAACGAATCGGTAGAAGATGTTGCTGAACAGGATATAAGCGCGGCAGATACAGACGTTGTTGAGCATGATATACCACCTGAATCTATTGATTCAGAAGGCGGTCAGTCTGAAGAAATACCGACCAATTTAGCTGAACAGAGCGCATTTCAATTGTTTGGTCCCGAGATGGCTATCAATAATCTCGAACAGTTTCTTCAAAATGTAAATGTGGCTCGAAAGGAAACACCCAACCGAATAAAAGCAGATCCAACCCGGTCATTGGCGTGGTTGTTAAGACAGATTCAACGACGTGTTGATCGGCGTGAAATTCCTGAGATATCCCGACTTGAGGATTTGCTTTATCGTGTTGTTTCACATAAAAGAAGAATGACACAGATTGAAGTTGGAAAAGTGGTGCAGAATTTGGAACGTTTCCTGACGCTTTTTGGTGGAACAAAGTGATTTTATAGGTCAATATTTCCTTTGTGGGAAAATGTATTCAAATCTTTATGCAATTGACCTGAAAAACATTCCAAACGATCTCAATTTGCCACTTTTTACAAAAAATATACAAAAAACTGTCTACAATAACTGGACCCAGTCGCAAACTTTCGTAACAATGAAGCGAAACCGTGAAAATTGTAATGACTGGAAAGGAAAAGGCTGTTGAACCAAAATCGCACCGTGCAGATTCTGGTACTTAATGGTCCAAATCTCAATCTCTTGGGACAACGGGAGACTGGGATCTATGGACAGGCCTCTCTGGCTGATATTGAGGCAGAGTGTCAGGAACTCGGACGCACGTTGGATGCGTCAGTTCGTTTCTTTCAGTCAAATCATGAGGGTGTTCTGGTTGATCGAATCCAGGAAGCCCGTGGTCAAACTGATTTGATCATTATTAATCCGGCGGCCTATACTCATACTTCTGTGGCTATTCGGGATGCGCTGTTGGCGGTTTCCATACCGGTGATTGAAGTGCATTTGAGTAATATTCACAAACGGGAGCCGTTTCGTCATCACTCCTATGTCAGCGACATCGCCCTGGGCCAAATTGTTGGTCTGGGTAAAGATGGTTATCGCTTTGCACTGGAAGCAGGAGTTCGGTATCTCAGGGCCAATTCTCCGTAAAGTCGCTTTAGGTGCGTTTCACGGACAAGGATAGAAGATAAGTCTCTGTCATTTAATCATCATTGGTCTGAGTGCAGTAACCTGATTCAAAAGAGGAATAAGTAAATGGAACTGAAGGAGATTCGACAGCTCATCAAGATGCTTGATGGTACTGATGTCTCTGAGATTGAACTCACCCGTGAAGGCTCAACGCTTCGGATTGCCCGGAGTATTGGTGGTGGTGAAGTGGTGCCTATGGTGACACAGACCATGGTGCCAGCAGCACCAGCAGCACCAGTGGTTCAGGCAGCAGCGCCTGTAGCAGCGGCGGCGCCTGAGGCAAATAAAGACTATGGAAATCTCAAACCAGTGGTTTCACCAATGGTTGGTACTTTCTATCGCGCCTCTTCACCAGAATCACCGATGTTTGTTCAAGAGGGCGATATGGTGAAAAAAGGTCAGGTGATTTGTATCATCGAAGCCATGAAACTGATGAATGAGATTGAAGCGGAATTCGCCGGGAAAGTGGTACAAGCACTGAAAGATAATGCCAGCCCGGTAGAATATGGTGAAGAACTTTTCCTGATTGAACCAGCTTGAGGCCCATGTTCAGTAAAATACTCATAGCCAATCGGGGCGAAATTGCCCTGCGTGTTCATCGGGCTTGTCGTGAGCTTGGAATCCAGACTGTTGCAGTCCATTCCACCGCTGATACCGATGCCATGAACGTTCGTCTGGCGGATGAGTCGGTCTGCATTGGACCGCCTTCACCGCTGGAATCCTATCTCAACATCACTGCCATTATGGCAGCAGCGGAAATTACCGATACCGAGGCTGTACATCCCGGTTACGGATTTTTAGCTGAGAACGCGGAGTTTGCTGAGATCGTCAAAGCGTCTGGTTTGACCTTTATCGGTCCTGAACCGGAAGTGATTCGCTTGCTTGGTGATAAAGTTCGTGCCCGTGATGCCATGATTGCATCTGGTATTCCGGTTGTGCCAGGCTCCAAGGGTGAGGTCAAAAGCGAAAGTCAGGCCATGAAAGCCGCTCGGGAAATCGGTTTCCCGGTGATCGTTAAAGCGGTTGGTGGTGGTGGCGGTAAGGGAATGAAGGTGGTGCATACTGAGGCATCGCTGATTAACTCCTACAATGTCGCACGCAGCGAAGCGCAACAATATTTCAAAAATGATGCGGTCTATATCGAACGCTATATCGATAATCCGCGCCATGTTGAAATTCAGATAATGGCGGATAAACACGGCAACGCAATCCATCTTTGTGAGCGTGACTGCTCTCTTCAGCGTCGTCATCAAAAGGTGTTGGAAGAAGCGCCTTCACCCATGGTAACAGTAGAACAGCGCAAAGAGCTTGGTGAACTGGCTGCTAATGCGGCACGGGCTATCGGTTATTCCGGTGCAGGTACTTTCGAGTTTCTGATGGATGGTGATCAGTTCTACTTCATGGAAGTCAATACCCGGATTCAGGTGGAACATCCTGTTACCGAGATGATTACCGGTATGGATCTGGTACGCGAGCAAATTCGTGTCGCTGCGGGCAAAAAACTGAGTATGACTCAGGATGATGTAAAGATTAACGGCCATTCAATCGAGTGTCGTATCAATGCGGAAGATCCTGAAACCTTTATGCCTTCGCCGGGTCTGATTACCGAATACCATCCGCCAGGTGGCAGCGGTATTCGTGTTGACTCGAATGTGTTCAATGGCTACCGGATTTCACCATACTATGATTCCATGATCGGTAAACTGATTGTGCATGGTAAGGATCGGGATGAGGCTATTCAGCGCATGAAGAGGGCGTTGGATGAGTATGTTATTGGTGGTATTTCAACCACAATTCCGCTGCATCGACGCATCCTTAAGGATAGTACTTTTGTATCAGGAAACTACAGCATGCACTTTCTTGAGCATTTTCTAAAGCAGGTTTAGCAGACTAATATCCCTTGTTTATAAACTTGATCCTGATGTCACAATGGTCAATATGAGTTTATAAACGGGTAATAGTCTAGGAGGTGAGTATGTCAGAATCATTGGAAAAATTGACAGTGTTTATTGATACCGCTCACCTCCTTCGTCGTGTTAACGAATTGGCAGAGCAGATTGAACTGGATTTTCACAACAGAAAACCGGTCGTACTGATCATGCTTAAAGGCGGTGCTCTGTTTGCCGCTGACCTGATGAAAGCTTTGGATAAGTCTTGGCCAATGGCTTATGTGTCAGTACGCGGCAGTGAACAACCTTGGATGAGTAACGAAGATAAACGCCTTATCCGAGATCGGGATCTGTTGATTGTCGATACCCTTCTGGATTCTGGCCATTCCATGAAGAAGCTCATGGAATGGCTCAAGCCGTTACAGCCTGCATCCAAACAAATCGCTATTCTATTGCACAAAACAGTCAGTGATGCCGAGCCATTACCAATCCAATATCTGGGCTTTGAAGTGCCCGATGTGCGGCTTGTTGGCTATGGTTTGGATGAAGATCAGCTCTATCGCGGTCGTCCTGCGATCTACACCTGGTGGGAACCACAGGTGATCTCCAGCGGTAAGGGCAACGGAAATAATTAATCATCCCATTCACTGGTCTTTTGATCCGTGCACTGCGTTCCAGAAAGGGTTACGTGCAATAAGTACGCGCCCCTATCTGCGCCTTGCGGTCGAATCAATATCCTGCGGGACTGGGTTGGTTAATTTTTTCTGTGGCCCTGACAGCGCGCACTGAAGCGTTTATTGTTGTCCTTCAGTATCTGGCGCAACACTGATATTTTCTGAAACAGGTATCAGTGTAAGCTCATTCCGGTTACCAATAAGCCGAATTTGGTGGCTTGTTCCACTCTGCCAAGCGGCCACATCCACGTCCAGATCAAACTGATGTACGCCATCATGCGTATGGATGCCTTCACCGGAAATAATAATACCGGGGCTCTCTACTCGAATATTCTTGAAATGCAATGTATCAAGATTGTTGTACGTGTAGTGAGTGGTGGCATGGTTCCACGGAATACTGTTATTCAGATCCGTTTTTATCACCAACTCTTGGCGCAATGGTTGAATGAAGGTATCAACACCAAGTCCAAGAAGAATGGCATTATCCAGGCGAATAACACCTTGTACAAATTCTGGTGGATTTGGCATAAATTCTGGTGTTAGAACACCCTGGAGAAAGCTTTCACCACTCAACGTGCCACGCAGGCGGATGGGATGGGGATTGTTTTCGGTCAGGATATTCAATGTGTTTAGAAAAGAGGTCTCTTTGGAGAGTGCGGAAACCTCCTGCCAGGAGATACCACCAAAGGATAAAAAGGCTTCATAAATTGGCTGAGACTGCCAATCTGTCCAGAAACTTCCCTGAATTACCCCGCCAACAAATCCAATTTCCAACTTGGGAAACATAAGTCGGGTTCGTTCAATTCTGATGTCAGCCTGTACTTTTTCAAATGGATAGGGACCAACTTGTCCAGAAGATACACCAATTGAGCCGAAAAATTGGGGGGGATCATCATAGTTTGACTGTTTCCAGTTCATTGCTACATCTAATTCACCGGACAAATCCCAGGATTTAGTATCAAATGGTAGATATTGAATAATATCATCCAGGTCCCAACGACCGTTGATACGCAGATCAATGGTTGGCATCAAAGAACCTGACATCATAAGGTGATAGGTTACATCATTGTCAAACAGTCTATTATCACCCAGGCTCAGACCGCCGGCAGGCCGGTGGATATCAGCGTCTAACAGCTGAATATGATTAGGTGAAAGCAAAGCGTTTGCACGAATGCGCAAAGGATCTCCAGGCAGTTTTTCCAGAACGCCAGGCCAGGTAAGATGGGTGTGAGTTAGATCAAGCTGGCTTTCCAAGCGTAGACCTTCGGGCCATTTTCCTGAGAGACCAATTTGGCCCCCGATTTTGTTGCTAATCCAAGGATAATCAATGGTAATCAACGGAATACGGTCTAAATTCAGCGTGTCCAATGCACGGATGTTTAACTCAATATTACTGGTTTCATCATGAACAATCGTACCTTTGATATCAAAGAGAGGAGCGCCGTCCAGATAGATGAAAAATTCGTTGAATGAAAAACTCAGACGTTCAGAACCCAATATCAACTTGGATTTTTGTCTAAATGAGATATCAATAGGTTGGGGTTGATCATTGTCTGTATGTTCAGTCAATAGAGCGATTGGCAGTGGCTTCTCATTATGATGAATTTGATTAGAACCACGCGGAGCCAATTTACCCAGTTTCAACCAGCTGGTGATTTTTAGCCCTTTGTCCAATGTACCGTCCAACAGAGCTGAAAAATAACTGCTTGAAGCTTGCGCTTCGAGTGGCAGGTTGGAAAACGTTTTAAACAACTGTGTTGTTTCCAACGACTTGGCTTCAATACTGAGGCGAATGGGCATCTCAAATAGATTGAGATTTGAGGGGAGCGGACCAACATGACCGGACATGGTAAATGGCATCAGCTGAAAACGGGCGGATGCCGAAAGTGGTGAGGCTTTGGTAGGTGATAGATGCTGCACTTTTAACTGAAAATGATCCAGGATAAGGGTTTGCCCTTCTTTATGTTCCCAGTCCAAAATCGTTAAAATGCCTTCACGAATGGCAATATTATCAATGGTTAGTTTGGCAAAGCCTTTACCAAGTATTAATTCCAAATTTTTATCACTGGCCATGGCACCTTTTTGAGCGCGTTTCCAAAGGTGCTCACCCGTATGCTTGACCAGATTAATTTGCGGATTGACCAGGGTCAGAGAGCTGATATCCAACCAAGGACGATCCTTTTCTGAAAAGATCAAAGAGCTAAGCCCCAGGCCCACAAGAGCCTGGGGGACGATAAGCAGAGGTGGGTCGTCCGGGTTGTTGGAGAGAATCTCCAGATTTTCCAAACGGGCACTTAACAGCCCACTGGAAGGGGCATAAGAGACCAACTCCAAATTAACCGGATGGCCGGAGAGCTTCGTGAGAATTTTGATGATTTCGCCGCGATAACTGTTTATATCCACTGAGCGCATGAGTACTGCACCGGAAATAAACACAGAAGCCGCAATACCTGTCAGAAGCAACACCAGCGCGGTACGTGACCGCAGCATGTTATAACTTTTTCCTCAGAAGTTCGTTGACCATTTTCGGACTGGCTTTACCTTTGGTGGCTTTCATTACCTGCCCGACAAAGAAGCCCAGCAATTTGGTTTTGCCATCGCGATAGGCTTCTACTTCCTTGGCGTGTTTTTTGAGAACCTGATCCACTTCCGCCTCAATGGCTCCGGTATCGGTGACCTGTTCCAGACCTTTTTCTTTGACGATCTTGCCAGGGGCTTCGCCGGTCTCAAACATGATGGCAAACACTTCTTTGGCAATTTTGCCAGAGATGGTGTTGTTGATGATCAAGGCCACAAGATTGCCCAGGTTAACAGCGCTTACCGGGCTTTTATCAATATCAATACTGTTTTTGTTGAGCAGTGCCAGCAGTTCGACAGCCACCCAGTTGGCAGCAATTTTGTTATCGCTTTTGCCAGCTTTTGTAACGGTCTCAGCAACGGTTTCATAGTAGTTGGCCAAGCGCTGACTGCCGGTCAGCAGGCCTGCATCATAGGCGTTGAGACCATACTGTTCCCTAAACCGCTCTTTCTTGTCGTCCGGCAGTTCCGGCATCTTGGCCCGAAGCTGTTCAATGCGCTCTTCGGTGACAATCAAGGGCGGCAGATCTGGTTCAGGGAAATAGCGATAATCATGCGCTTCTTCCTTGCCACGCATGGAGCGGGATTCATTCTTGGTCGGATCCCATAGACGGGTTTCCTGAATGACTTTTCCACCGCTCTCCAGAAGATCTTCCTGACGGCCACCTTCATACTCAATGGCACGCATCACATTGCGGATAGAGTTCAGGTTTTTCAACTCAGCACGGGTGCCGAACTCTGCTTGTCCTGTGCGTCGAATGGAAACATTGGCATCGCAGCGGAAAGAGCCTTGTTCCATATTTCCGTCACATGCCCCCAGATAACGCACGATTGAACGAATCTTCTTCAGATATTCACCCGCCTCTTCAGGCGTGCGGATATCTGGTTCAGAGACGATCTCCATCAAGGGAACACCGGTGCGGTTCAGATCCACCCAGGAGGCACCAACAATGCCTTCATGGATGTTTTTACCGGCATCTACTTCCATATGAATCCGGGTAATGCCGATCCGTTTCATCGGACCGCCTTTTTTCTTGTCCGCACCCTTGGTCAATTCGATATTCACATGACCATGCTCGATGATGGGCAGCTCGAATTGAGAGATCTGATAGCCGTTGGGCAGGTCTGGATAGAAGTAGTTTTTGCGGGCAAACTCACTCATCAAACGGACCTGACCGTTGATGGCCAGGCCAGTTCGGATGGTCATATTGACCGCTTCACGGTTCAATACCGGAAGTACACCGGGAAAGCCCGAACAAACCGGGCAGGTTTGGCTGTTGGCGGTTGCGCCAAACTGAGTGGAACAGCCGCAAAAGAGCTTGGAGCGCGTTAACATCTGCGCGTGTATTTCAAGCCCGATGACATATTCATAATTGTCGCTGATCATGAAAATCGTACCACAATATAAGTCAGTTCCAACGCCTGTCCGAAGACAGGCCGTTCAATGAGAAGTGGATTATAGGTAATCCACTCCAGCCAGATCAGGCTATACCAGAGAGATCAGGTGCCTTACTGTGCCAATCCGTCTCTTTCTGATAGGTGTGCGCGATACGCAGAATACCGGCCTCATCCAAGGGCTTGCCGATCAGTTGCATACCGATGGGCAGATTGTTGCCATCGAAACCGCAGGGTAAAGACATGCCCGGCAGGCCAGCCAAATTGACATTGATGGTGTAGATGTCTGACAAATACATCTGCACGGGATCATCTTTTTTCTCACCCAGTTTGAAGGCGGTGCCTGGTGTAGTGGGTGTCAGTACGGCATCAACGCTTTCAAAGGCTTTGGTAAAATCATTGGCGATCAAACGCCGTGCCTTCTGTGCCCGTCGATAATAGGCATCATAATACCCTGATGATAGTACGTAGGTGCCTAACATGATCCGCCGTTTGACTTCCGATCCGAACCCTTCAGCACGGGAACGGGAATAGAGATCTTGCAGATCATTGGGATTTTCGCACCGATAGCCAAATTTCACACCATCATAGCGGGCCAGATTGGACGAGGCTTCCGCCGGTGCAATGATGTAATAAGTGGGAATGGCGACACCTGTGTAGGGCAGGGAGATGGTTACCAGTTCGGCACCGGCATCGGCAAAGACTTTTTTGGCTTCGTCAATGGCGCTACGGACATCATCCTCCAAACCTTCACCGAAGCATTCAGTTGGAACGCCAATTTTCAGACCTTTGATTCCCTTGTTGAGTAAGGCGGAAAAATCAGGTGTTTCGATATTCAGTGAGGTAGAGTCTTTGGCATCGTGACCGGCTATGCTTTGCAGCATGATCGCGGTATCTTCAGCTGTGCGGCACATGGGACCGCCTTGATCCAGTGAAGAAGCAAAGGCGATCATTCCGTAGCGGGATACCCGACCATAGGTGGGTTTCAGGCCGGTGATACCGGTTACAGCGGCAGGTTGACGAATCGAACCACCGGTATCCGTACCGGTTGCCGCAACACAAAGACCAGCGGCTACCGCTGCGGCAGATCCACCGGAAGAACCACCGGGAATGCGTTCCAGATCCCAAGGATTACGGGTCACGCCGTAGTATGATGTTTCCGTGGAGGAGCCCATGGCGAACTCATCCATATTGGTTTTACCCAGGATTACCGCGCCGGACTCTTTCAAGCGGGTGGTGACCGTGGCATCATAGGGCGGCTTGAACCCCTTCAACATGCGTGAACCGCATGTGGTCTGCACACCCTCGGTGCAGAAGAGGTCTTTGTGTGCGATGGGAATACCGGTCATCGGCGTGGCTTCGCCTTTGGCGATGCGAGCGTCAGCGGCCTCAGCGGCCTTTAGAGCGCTCTGTTCATCAACGGTAACATAGGCATTGATTTTTTCATTCAGGGCGTTTATCCGCCCCAGGTAAGCGCGGGTCAACTCAACAGCAGAGATTTTTCTTTCCTTGAGCTGATCCGAGGCTTCCTTGATAGTCAGGTTGGCGCGTTCCACAGTTGCGTGCTCCAATTTGTCAGTGGATTATTCAATAATTTTCGGTACGCGGAAGTGGCCTTCCTCGGAATCTGGGGCATTGGCCAGCATTGCGGATTGGTTATTTGTATTTGTGACAACATCATCCCGTTCGGGAATCTGTACGTCCACTGCGTGGGACATAGGCTCCACGCCATCGGTGGGAACTTGGTCCAATTGGTCCATGATTCCCAGGATGTTGGAGAGCTGTTCCGTATAGGTTGTCAGCTCTTCAGAAGTGATATTTAAACGGGCAAGTGTTGCAACATGCTTGACGACTTCGGATTCTATGGCCATCTTGTGTGACTCTGATACTCAGTTTGTGCCATTTTTTCCAGTATGCCATAATTTTTTTGCCAAATTAACAGGCAGGGTGGCGATTTCTGGAATAATTAGCAACAATAAGGATTGGAAAAAGGGATCGGGCAAAGCTAACATAGCCGCAACCATGCTTCAAGCAGTTGTGGGGGTGGCCCGGTAACAAGAGCGTAAATATATCGCGCTCAATAACAAGAAACTGAAATTTCGTTTAAACCGAGGAAAAGGAGAGATCCATGATCAGGTCCTATATCGTCATGAGTGGCAACGGTGCCCTTCTGGTGATCACCAAGCTTTCTTGCGGCATGCAAGGCGACACCTGTCGCGCGCAGCTGCGGGAAAAAGGAATGGAGCGCTACATCGCGTTTGAAATTCCTACCGCGCGTGTTGAAGAACGCTACGGTGCGGGTTACTTCACCGTAGTCAACCGTATGACCGGTGACGATGACATCCGCGTGGTGGACATCAACGGCCAACGCGTCATGAACAACTTCAATTTCGCCGAAATGGGTGAGCCTGTTTTTGTCGGTGATGATGAAGCATAAGTGCCAAGCAGTAGACATCGGCTTCTGATGGCTCTTTTTTCGCATGGAGAGGAAACCGAGGGGATACCTTAGGGGGCCGCTTAACATGAGATTTTGAGCCGTTAGAAGGCGAAAAAAGCCTGTCTGTCAGGTTATGAAAAAAGGGTGCGGCTTAATTGTCGTCACCCTTTTTTTATTGGAGCACGATATAGTGGACCTCAATTGTTCGATGAAAGGTGGATGGGAGTTCATCCCATCGATGCAGGTCAATTCGGAACGGGAGATCACTTTCTTCGAAAGCCTCTCGTAACTGAAAGATTTTTTTCTGTTGATCCGGTGGTAAAAAGACGACCAAATCAAGGTCAGAATGTGATCGCGCAGTACCGTTGATACGAGATCCATAGGCCCAAACATGAATATCTGGAATATGCTCGGCAAGCAGTTTACAAAGCAGGTTGTAATGGTGCTCAGATATGTCAATTTTTTTGTTCATGACCACTCCTTTGTGGTCATGGTTTGATAAAGCTGTATAGCATCAGTTATGAAGGGCTTTGCCAATTCCAGAACAAGAGCGGCCTTGTTATTGCTATAATCGTGAGTTGTACCTATGCGGGCATTGGCGTAGTTCAACCACTGTTCTATAGCAGAGGGAAGCAAGCCATTTTCATTGGCCATACGAAAAATAGGCTTGGGACTACTGGGTACTTCTGGCAAGCCAAGTTCTACATGTAAATAGCGTTTAAGCACTTTCCAAAGACAGTCATAGCACACTTCAAAGCGTTTAATAACGGATTCATCAACAGCTTCGCGCATCAGTTCAGGGAGATCGGTGTCCAGGCTGACACGATTGTCATATTGACGTTGCAGGTGGTGTAATGATTGTTCAAATTTTCTGTAATCAATCATGTTGATGAACTGTTTTGGATAGTTGATATATGATTTACTATTTCGTCAGGTATCTGATTATTATAAGTTGTCCTGAAGGTCATTGGCTTCAATAAGGTGACCGCCTTTTCTGAGTTCTTCCTCTTGAACATCATAGGCAAATGCGCTGATCATCTCTTCAGAATGCTCAATTCCCACAATTGCACATAGATGAATTAATTGATAGTGGATCAAACATATCCGACTAATTCAGAAACAGAAAGGGACAGCAATTTTATGATTTGGTGTTACGGTGGGGATTGGCTTTAATCAAACACAAAAAAACCCGCATTAGAGCGGGTTTTTTTGTGTGGTATTGTGTCTGTTTTAAGCGGTGGCGGTGGCCGTTTCAGCTGGTTTTGCCGCCTCTTCTGCCTTGGCGCGTGCTTCCGCCTTGGCTTCGCGTTTTTCATCAATCCATTTAACCACCATCAGGATGAAGCCCAGCGCGATAAACGCACCTGGCGGTAGTACAAAGCCGATGGCTGGATGGAAAGAGGGGCCGAGGATGTCATAGCCAAACAGTGCGCCAGCACCGAGAATTTCACGTACCGCGCCCAGAAGAAATAGAGCAAAGGTGAAACCAAGACCAGAGGCTATGCCGTCAATGGCGGCTTTAACGACCGAAACCTTGGAAGCAAACGCCTCAGCGCGGCCAAGAATGGCACAGTTCACCACGATGAGTGGAATGAACAGGCCAAGCACCTTGTGTAGATCGTGGACAAAGGCGTTCATCATCAAATCTACAATGGTCACGAATGAGGCAATGATCACAATGTAGGATGGAATACGCACTTGGCTGGGAATGAAATTCTTCACCATGGCAACAACGATGTTAGAACCGAGCAGAACGGCAGTTGAAGCCAATCCCATACCGATACCGTTGATAGCCGTGGTAGTCACGCCAAGCAGCGGACACATGCCAAGCAGTTGAGCAAAAACGGCGTTATTGTTCCAAAAGCCGTCAACAATGATGGATTTGGTATCTGTATTGCTCATTGGGCGTTGCTCCCGCTGGCAAGGATCTTATCCTGGTTTTCCACAAAATACTTAAGACCACGATGAACAGCACCAACAATGGCACGCGGTGTGATCGTGGCTCCGGCAAACTGATCAAAGTCACCGTTGTCCTTTTTCACACCCCATTTTGTGTTGTCCAGGGTCTTGCCCTTAAAGCTCTCTGGCCAATCGGTGATCACCGCCTTATCACCCAGACCGGGTGTCTCAGCATGACCAACAATCTGAACACCCGTGACGATGCCGCCAGGGGCTACAGCCATCATGATATCAATGTTCCCAGAGTAGCCGTCAGGCGCTGTGACCACATAGGCAGATGCCAGAGGAGAACCGCCCTTGCGGGCGCGGTAGAAAGTGACCGGCTTCTCTTTACGATTCAGGCTTGGATCAATGAGAACCAATGTATCTTGGTCAGGATCATTGTCGAACCCAAGCGGTAGAACCTGACGGAGCGCTTTCAGAATCTCCTGTCGCTTGGCTTCAGCGATTGGTTCACGGGTAATTTGTTCGGTGGCAGCCAGAATGGTTGTGGCCACCGCGCCGACGATCATGAGAATCAGACCCATGCGTACAAATTCAGGCATTGGTGGACTCCTATTGTTCCGTTTTCTTGACAGCACCGTAAATGGTGGGTCGTGTATACTGATCAATCAAGGGGACTGCTGTGTTCATAATAACCACTGCAAAGGAGACACCTTCCGGGTATCCACCCCAAGTACGAATAATCCAAGTTAAAAGACCACACAGGAAGCCAAAAATCAGCTGACCTTTGAATGTTACCGGTGAGGTAACCATGTCCGTTGCCATGAAAAAGGCACCCAACACCAAACCACCTGTCACCAAGTGGAAAATGGGATCAGGATAGACCGTACTGTTTGCCAGCCAAAAAAGTCCAGCCGGTACAATGCAGCCAAGGATCATGGAAACCGGGATGTGCCAGGTGATCAACTTTTTGCGGATCATCCAGATACCACCGAGGCCAAGCAGAGCCGCAGAGGTCTCACCGATCGAGCCACCTACAAGACCACCAGCAACCTGGGCATGGTCAAAGTTGTAGAGACCATACAGCGCATCCTGAACCGTTTTACCCAGCCCTGTTTCCATCCGGTACTGACCAAGTGGTGTTGCACCGGTAATGGCATCCATACTGAGAGAGCCATAGTCGCCAGAAAAGATGATAGCAAATGAGTCGTACAACCCATAAGAAGCAGGACCAAATATATCTACAGGAATTGGCCATGTGGTCAACTCAACTGGAAAACTGATCAGCAGAAAAACACGCGCGATCAAGGCAGGGTTGAACATGTTATTGCCCAAACCGCCGTAAATCTGCTTGCCGACCGCAATGGCGAACACACCACCAACAACACACACCCACCAGGGCGTATGCGGCGGCAGCGTCAGTGCCAGTAGAAGACCCGTCAGCGCTGCTGAGTAGTCATCAAGGGTTGAAGCCCGGTTGCGGATCTTCATGAACACCCACTCTGTAACCATACAGGAGAGTGTGGTGAGCAATATCACCAAAAGAGCCGGCCAGCCAAACATAACCACAGAGAGCGCAGTTGCAGGCATCAGGGCATAGATCACCGTTTTCATGACCTTGGGTATGGAGTCGCCTCCATGGACATGCGGTGAAGAGATTACATTAAGAGACATTTGAGCCATGGTTGATGTCCAGACTATTCAGATTGTTCAGTGGCAGCTTTAGCCGCTTTCGCAGCCCGCGCGGCTTTGGCCGCCTTGGCAGCTCGTGCCGCTTTGGCCGCTTTAGCAGCCCGTGCCGCTTTAGCAGCCTTATCGTCATCGCCACCAGCGTCACCACTGGCGGCGGCTTTTTTTGCTCGTGCGGCCTTGGCAGCCTGTGCGGCTTTGGCGGCCCGTGCCGCTTTAGCAGCCTTATCATCACCCGCTGCGGTGCTATCTGTTGCAGCTGGTTTCTTGGTCGCTGAAGCGCTGGCTTTTCGTTTGGCGGCCATCTTAGCCTTCATAGCGGCTTTCTTGGCAGCCCGAGCTTCCTGCTCTTTAACGACACGCGCATCTTTGATCTTGGTGCGCTTCTTGGAGATTTCTGCCTGTCTGGCTTCACGCTCAGCAGCACCAATAGAAAGCTTGGCAAAACGGAAGTAGTGGACCAACGGAATATTCGATGGGCACACATACGCACAGGAACCACACTCAATACAGTCGTAAAGATTGTAATCCTTAGCCATGTCAAACTGTTCTGTCCGTGAGAACCAAGCCATTTCAGTTGGCATCAGGCTGACCGGACACGCTTGGAGACAGCTTCCACAACGAATGCAGGGACGTTCCTGCTCTTCATGGGCTTCTTTGGCAGTCATCGCCAATAGACCAGAAGTGCCTTTGGTAACCGGCGCTTCCATGTAATGTAAGGTCACACCCATCATAGGTCCGCCCATCACAACACGTTTGGTCTCTTGCTTGAGTCCACCGCAGTGATCAATCAGACTCTGAACCGGTGTGCCGAATAAAGCATCTACATTGGCGGGACGATTGATGCCCAGTCCGCTCACCGTTACAAGGCGATTGATCAATGGTTTACCATCACGAATCGCATCGCTGATAGCGGCAATTGTGGCCACATTATGAACAATGACACCAACGTCAACAGGCAGACCGCCGGAAGGCACCTGCTTTTTGGTGACCGCTTCAATCAGCTGTTTTTCACCACCCTGAGGATACATGACCGGTAGTGCTTGGACCGTTATGTTCGGCTCATCGGCAACCGCTTTTTGCATGGCCTCAATGGCACGTGGCTTATTATTCTCAATGCCGATGATGCATTTCTTGGTCTGAAGGGCGTGCAGTGTGAGGTGGATACCATCAATAACCCGCTCGGTCTGCTCTTCCATCAACCGTGCATCACAGGTGAGATACGGCTCGCACTCAACGCCATTGATCAACAATAACTCTGCAACTTTGCCTTTGGGCGGAGAGAGTTTGATGAACGTTGGGAAAGTTGCGCCACCCAGGCCGACAATCCCGGCATTGCGGATTTGATCACGCAAGCTGGATGGCTCGGCATTCATGGGATCGTCAATGCCCTTGAGCGTGTCCAACCATGTGTCTGCGCCATCGGTATCAATGATTGCACAAAGCATGGTCAGCCCGGAGGGGTGGCCAACTGTATGTTCTTTGATATCGACAATAGTGCCCGATGTGGGCGCATGCACGGGCGATGAGACAAAACCGGCAGGCTTACCGATGACCTGGCCTTTAAGTACTTTGTCACCGACCGATACACAGGGGTCGCAGGGCGCACCGATGTGTTGGTGAAGTGGTACAAACAGGCGTTCGGGCATGGGCATCGCTTCGATGCCGCAATTTTCCGAAAGGTCTTTGTACTCCGGGGGATGAACCCCACCGTGGAACAGACGCCTTATTTTGGAGGCAATACCCATTCTGTTGGTTCCTCGCGTCAATTACCGGATACCGATTTTTTGTGATAAATCGGGAGAACTCATTGAATCGTATAAGGGCCTTGGGGTTTATCCCAGACCCAATCATAAAGTGTCGCTACCTTGGGCACCATGAGGATACAGTCGGTAGGACAGGGTTCAATGCACTTCTCACAGCTTGTACATTCAACCGTAATGACCGTGTGTGACTGCTTGTTGGCACCCACGATGGCATCTACCGGGCATGCCTTGATACAGGCAGTGCAGCCGATGCATTTGTCTTCGTCAATCCAGGCTATTGTGGGGCCTTCATCATCCAAAGCTTGTGGTTCAACACCCAACATTGCAGCCAACGCTTCCATGGTAGCTTTGCCGCCAGGCGAACAAAGATTGACCGCAGCTTCACCATTGGCAAGTGCTTCGGCATAGGGCATACACCCTGGATAACCACAGTTGCCACAGTTGGTGGCTGGCAGTAACTCATCTAATTTACTGACCAGTGGGTCACTCTCTACATGAAATTTTTTCGCAGCAAAGCCGAGTCCAAGACCGGCAACCAGGGCTATGCCGCTGATGCTGAGAACCGCCTCAATCATGTGGATTGGCTCCCTAAAAAAAAGTGAAGCCCGACTTTCAAAAAATCGGGCTGAACGATTACTTAACCAGACCTGCGAATCCCATAAAAGCCAGGGACATCAAACCCGCATTGACCAAAGAGATAGGCGAACCCTTGAGCAACCGGGGCACGTCGGACAGATCAATGCGTTCACGCATGCCAGCAAACAGGATCATTACCAGACCAAATCCCAAACCAGCACCAACGCCGTAGACAGAGGCATCAAGGAAATTGTTTTCCATTTGGATATTCAGCAGAGCCACACCAAGTACAGCACAGTTGGTGGTGATCAGTGGTAGAAAGATACCCAGCGATGCATAGAGTACCGGACTTACCTTGCGAATCACCATCTCGGTGAGCTGCACCAGAGAGGCGATAATCAGGATAAATGAGATGGTTTGCAGATAACCCAACTCAAACGGGTTGAGAATGTAGTACTGAACCAGCCACGAAATCACCGAAGCCAGGGTCATGACAAACATAACCGCGTATGTCATACCAATGGCTGTCTCGACCTTTTTGGAAACGCCCAGAAATGGACAAACCCCCAAAAATTTTGCCAAAACAAAGTTATTTACAAAGATCGTGCTGACCAGAATCAGGATGAAATCCATGGGAAACTATCCATTCAATGGCGTTTTATAACAAGTTGATACTGTTGTGCGCGTATTGTCCTAAGCGGTGAATAAATACAACAATCTGGGAGGTCAGGCAAATGTATATTTGGTATTTCTATAAAAAATATCGGTAAAAAGTAGCAATAACCCTATGGGAAACAAGGGATTTTTAAACAATAGCAGAAACCGCATACCCTTGACTGTCTGAATGTCGTGATTACACTATCGGTGACTTTTTCGTGCAATAAGGCGCAAGCAGGTTGCATGCAGGATAGGAGGAGAGGATTTATACTCTCCGACCTGGCAATCAATACAATACGGACTATAACAGTCTGATATTTTGGAGACACTATGTCACATGTTCAAGAACAACACATTCTGGATGCCCTCAAACAGATCATTGATCCTGATCTGAAAAAGGATATCGTCACTCTGGGTTTTGTAAAAAATCTGACTATTGATGGCACCACCGTTTCATTTTCCATTGAGTTGACTACACCGGCTTGTCCAGTCAAAGAGCAGTTCCGTCAACAGGCGCAAACGCTTGTAAGTGCGCTGGATGGCGTGGAAACTGTCAACGTGGAGATGACGGCCCAAGTTCAAGGTGGAAAACAAGCGACTGAGTTGTTGCCCCATGTAAAAAATGTCATTGCTGTGGCATCTGGTAAAGGCGGTGTTGGTAAATCCACTACTGCTGTCAATCTGGCCCTGGCTCTGTCTCGCATGGGTGCCAGCGTTGGTATCATGGATGCGGATATTTATGGCCCGAGTTTGCCACGCATGCTTAACATCACCGAACGCCCCAATCCTGACGAAGTTGGTGAAAAGGGTAAGGGTGTTGAGCCCATCATGGCCCATGGCCTGAAGGCCATCTCCATGGGGTTGTTTGTACCCGAAGAGGCACCTATGGTTTGGCGTGGGCCCATGGTCGGTATGGCTGTTGAGCAGTTGTTGCGGGATATTGAATGGGGCGAGTTGGATTATCTGATTATTGATCTTCCACCCGGAACCGGTGATGCCCAACTCACATTGACACAGAAAGTGCCACTGACCGGCGTGGTGATTATCTCCACACCACAGGATGTCGCACTTCTGGATGTCAAAAAAGGCATCAACATGTTCAAGAAAGTCAACGCGCCAGTTCTGGGTGTGGTTGAGAACATGTCCTACTATCTCTGTCCAGATTGCGGACATCGTGCGGAGATCTTCTCTCATGGTGGCGCGCGTAAACAAGCTGAAGCGGATGGCATTGAATTTTTAGGTGAATTGCCGTTGGATGAGAAGATCTGTAAAGATGCTGATTCTGGCAACCCTACCATGGTTTCAGATCCTGATGGTCTTCAAGGAAAACGCTACCAGGAAATCGCCTCAAAAATCGCTGCCAAGGTCGCCACTCTGCGCCACAATGAACAGGCTTTTCCCAAGATCGTTGTAGAGTAACTCAGAAGCATTCAGTCAGTATTCTGAGATAAAATAGTTGGATCAATGACCGCTAAGAGCATGCTCTCAGCGGTCGTTTTTTTTCAAAGCATGCTCTTGAATGATTGAGATCAACTTGGCTTTTTTGATGGGTTTGGTGATATGAGCATCACAGCCTGCCTTGAGGCTTTTATCTGAGTCACCTACCAGGGCATATGCTGTCAGTGCCAGTACAGGTGTGCGTTTAAGGTTTTTTTTGCTCTCAAAAGTACGGATAGCCTGGGTTGCTGCATAACCGTCTAAAATGGGCATCTGCATGTCCATTAATACCATGTCAAAGATTTGAGTTTGGAAGTGATCGATTGCCTCTTGACCATTCTGCGCCACGGTTAGGATGACACCGCTTTTTTTCAAAAAGCTACGAATTAACAGTATATTATCTTCAGAATCTTCTGCCAGCAGCAGGCGCACGCCAGTAAGCGAGGTGTCAGGTGCGGGTTTTGGTTTGTCTGGCTGAGGTTCGGGTGGCGGATGAATGTCCATCAACCGGGAGATGGTAGAAATCAGTTCACTACGTCGCACGGGTCTGAGCAGATAGGTAACGTTCTTGCTTTTGATAGACGTTGATGCCGAATGTCTTTGATCAGTACCTAAAACACAGATAGGGAGTTTCTCTCCATCCTGCGTTGATCTGATGGCATTCACGATTGACAGGTCGTGATCGCTATGTGTGTCCATCAATACCAGATCACAGCGACCTGCTTCACGCTGTTTGATGATTTTTGATGCCAAGTCTGTTTGATCATGTTCGATATCGTTTATCTGAATGCCTGCTTTGATAAGTATCTCACGCAAAATCAGTTTATTGGTCTCATTTTCATCAATCAGAACGACATGAATATTTTTTGGCAGATCCGGTAATTTTTGCTCTAATGGGGCAGGTTTGCGATCAATAGTGAATAGTGGATTGAAATAGAAGGTCGATCCTTTGCCCGGTATGCTGTCAACCCAGATCTGACCATCCATCATACGCATCAAACGACGGCTGATCGTTAAGCCTAAACCAGTGCCTTGGTACTTCCGCGTTATGGATGTATCTGTCTGGGTAAAGGGTTGGAATATGGCATCCTGTTGTGCTTTGTCAATGCCGATGCCCGTATCGTGAACGGCAAAGAGTAAACGGCCTTCTTCTTGGTCTGCTTCCTGGTTAACTTCTAAATATACATCGCCTTTTTCAGTGAATTTAATCGCATTACCAATGAGATTGACGATAACTTGTCGGAGACGGCGAAAGTCACCGATCAAGTGCATAGGTAGTTCTGGATTAATGCGATAATAAAGGTTTAAGCCTTTCTCACGGGCGCGAATAGCCAACACGGAAATGGTATTGTCGATCACCTCTTCCAGATAGAACGGTTCTGGTGATAGACCGAGTTCACCGGCTTCTGCTTTGGAAAGATCCAAAATATCATTGATAAGATCAACCAGAGAGTCACCGGCATTTTGTAGAATTCGAACAAATTGTGTCTGTTCTTCAGAAAGTGGTGATTCCAGAAGCAGTTCGCCCATACCGATGATGGCATTCATAGGCGTGCGGATTTCATGGCTCATGGTAGCCAGGAAAAGACTTTTTGCCCGGTTGGCGGCTTCGGCGCGTTCTTTATCCAGGATTGCAGTTTCAGATTGTTTTCGTTGGGTAATATCTTGAATCGCACCATACATTCGAATCGGATTGTTATTTTTATCAAAATCCATCTTACCAATGGCAAAGATGTTTCTGATATCGTCATTTTCCAGAACGATGCGATATTCATATGGATCACCACCACCATTTGTAATCCAGCTATCGGTGAGTCGATCATAGGTGGTGCGGTCATCAGGATGGATTTTTTCCCGGACCATATTGTAATTCAGAGGTGTGCCGGGCTCGATTCCGAACATATGGTAGACCTCTTCGGACCAAATTACTTTATCTTTGATAATATCGTATTCCCAGTTGCCCATTTGGGCGATTTGCTGCGCTTGTGTTAATCTGCGTTCACTTTCCAATAATTTGTTTTCAATATGTTTTCTCTCGGTGATGTCTACGACAGCACCGGTCATATAATCCAAGCGTCCATTGTGATTAAAAAACGGTAGTCCCTGAGCACGAAGCCAATGGATTTCACTGTTGGGATGGACAATACGGAATTCTGATTGGAGTGGTGATTGGTTCTCTATGGATTCCTGAAGCGCCTTATGAATAATGGGCTGATCATGTCTGTGGATCCGGTTTATAAAGTCTGACAGCGGTTGTGTACTCTCTTTTTCATCCAGACCGAGGATTCTATTGAAGCTGGCATCACGTGTCTCACGGTCGGAGTGAGCATCCCAGTGCCAGGTACCCATATTTGCAGCAGAAAGGGCTAAACGCAGGCGTTGCTCTTTTTCCTCAAGAGTTGAGGCAATTTCCAGCCGCTCTTGAATCTCTTTTTGAAGTTGAATATTGGTATCTTGAAGCTGATTGGTGCGCTTATTTACCCGTTGTTCAAGTTCTTCATTGATCCGTGCCAGTTCAGCTTCTGCCTGTTTCTGTGCCGAGATATCTTGGATCTGATTGACAAAGTGAATTGGTTTTCCTTCACTATCTCGGACCAGAGAGACACTGGATAGAATCCAAACCACTTCTCCCTGTTTATGGATATAGCGTTTTTCAATTTGCAGGGTTGATGCGGTATTGGAAAGCAGTTTTGCAATGAGTCTTTCATCCTTTTCCATATCCGCAGGATGGGTGATGCTTTGGTAGTTGATGCGTAACATCTCAGACTCGGTATAGCCGACAATATCACACAATGCTTTGTTGACCTTGAGCCAATCGCCTTCCATTGAGACCAGCGCCATACCATGTGCAGCGGCCTCGAATGCACCTCTGAAACGACCTTCACTCTGCTCAAGCGCTTCTGCAATGCGCGTTGAGTGGGTGGTATCTTCAAAGCTCCAGACGCGGCCAAGGATTGTATTTCTTACTTTTAGCGGTGCTGAAAAGAGTTCATAGAGATTGCCGTTGCGAAGGCGCAACAGTTTCTGGCTGGAGCGGTTGGTATATTTGAGTGTATTGACATTTTTTATAAATTTTTCAGGCGCTTCCAGCTGTTCAAGCAGATGGTCCAGCATTTTGGATTCATCTTGATCCTCAATTAGTGAGGAGGGAATATGCCACAACTCTAAAAAGCGCGTGTTGTAGTGGGTGATTTCGTTTTCATTGTTAATGGCTACTACACCGGCTGGTGAGGATTCCAAAATACTTGTGAGTAGAGCTTGATTTTTTCGTTGTTCTTCTCGGGCATGCACTCTTTCCCGGATATCCCTTGCTGTGGCAATGATAATGCCACCACCGTTTTCTGACTCTCCTTCATAGTGAATGGCTACTTCAACGGGAATCGTGTCACCATTTTTATGTATATGATTGGTTTCTATTGTTTTTTCATGGTGTATTTTAAGGTCGTCAACCAAATCTGACCAGGATTGAACCTCAGAAAGATAACCATAAAGCTCTTGTGCATAACGCTGAAACAGTTCTTCTCGGTTGTAGCCAAGGTTTGTCCAACCAGAAGGGTTGGAATCAATTACTTTTCCGGTGCCGGCATCAAAAAGATAGATAGCATCTTGAGATTGATCAATAAGTTGACGAAAGCGCTTGAGTTGAAACTCAGTCTGTTTCAGTACTTTTTCTGCTTTGAGTCGCTCATCTATCTCATTTTTTAAGGTAATGATACGTTTTTCTCGGGCAATACGCTCTTCATAAAACTTTGGCAGCCAGCGACGCAGCAGGAGAACTAAGACCAATATGCCACAGATTAAATTGATTAATTTAGGAATAATGACAAGGTGAGGTTGAACGAGTACATCAAAAATCCATTGAGGCAGAAGACCAACGCGAGCGGTATACCAGGCACCAAAATAGGCACTTTCAAAGAAAGTCCGTCCTGCATCTACCATGAGAATCGATAATAGAATACGCATGGCCTGGCCAGACTGTCCCCATTTCCGATGTTCACGGATATAGAACAGAATGATATAAGACCAAAGTAGGATCAGCAGCCAATAAGTGATAGGCGTTAACAGAGTGAACAGCGTCATAGTAGAGCGTCCAAGTCATCATGATTCACTGTCCTCTCAAAATGATCTGAGAGTGCAATAAAAGGGTAAGAGCAATGGAAACGTATTATTCCATTGCCCTAAATCAACCTGCCAGAAGCGTGTGTGCTGCCTCAGCGATCTCCTGAAAGCGGATTCGGCAACCACCATGGTCTGGGTGATGTTTCTTGGCCAAGTCTCGATAACGGCTTTTTATCTGTTCATTGGGCGTGCCTGGTTCAAGACCGAGGGTGTGCCAAGCGGTATCTTTATGTAAGTGATTTTGGAACCTTTTCCAAAAATCGTCCAGCATTTGTTTTACATCGGATTGCGTTGTGTGGTCCAGATTGTCTGCGTTGAGGTAGTATGCCGAGAGTGGGTCGTGTAGATCTGGTAGGGAGTCTGTCGAAGTGTTCCAAGGTTGGAGAATTATTTCAAGACAATGAATTTTAAGTCTATTCTTCTCAAGAATATGTAGCCTGTTACGTAGTTTATACAGCAGATGAAACAGTAAAAAATGAATTTTAAACAGAGTAAGATCATCACTAAGCGCAGCGGAGAAAAAAGGCTCAATTTTATTCTTTTTTAAGTGTTGAACCAGATCATACTCGCGGATGCCATCAGGATGCTGATTTAAAATAGCTTCCAAAAGGTCCATTAACTCTGCTTCGGACTTGGGAGGTTGGGTTGGATCATCCATCATCCAGTCACGCGCTGGGACAGGTGTTTTGCAATCGCATTGACTGGATCTTTCCAATTCCAAGGGAGTTTTTGGCGAAATAGTGTCATAGAGGGATACCAGGGGCTGTCGGTGCGTTCACGCTGCCAACGCCATTCAGAGCTGGTGTGCAGAATGGTCCAGACTGGCCGATGGAGTGCGCCAGCCAGATGAACAACTGCTGTGTCCGTAGAAATCAGTAGATCAAGATTGCTGAGAACAGCGGCAGTTTCAGTAAAATCGGTTAGTTGTGCATCCAGATCATGCAGAGTGAGTTCTGCGGGCAGATCCTTGATTGATTCAGTTGGCATTCCTTTCTGGAGACTGAAAAACGATACACCGGGTTGTGTGAGTAAGGGGTGCAGATCAGCCAGATTGCAAGCGCGGCCATGGTTGGCGGGTGCTGTGGGATCACCTGACCAATTGATACCCACTTTCAGGCCGGGATAACGTGCCAGTTCGGTTTTCCAGAAAGCAATCCGGCTTGGATCGGGTGAAAAATAGGGCGTATCTGCGGGAATGGTATCTGCACGGGTATTCAACAAGCCGGGTAGGCTTAACAGTGGTGCATATCGGTCAAACTGTGGATTGCAGGGATTTTTATGATCACCAATAACGATCTCATCAGCCATATCACTGGATTCAAACAGTTTTACCAGCGGTTTTTGACACTCAAAAATAACTTTATGGCCCATCTTTCGGAGTTGAGGCAGGTAACGACCAAACTGAATGGCATCACCAAATCCTTGTTCCGCGAAGATGAACAGGGTTTCACCGGGGCGGGCTATGCCATCCCATTTGGGTTGTTTATAGTTCCGTGGCACCATGTGCGGCAGTTTCCATCGCCATTCATAGGTTTGCCATCCGTTGGCAAAGTCCTGGGTCATCAGTTGTGAAAAGGCACGACCCATGAACGCATCTATATAGTTGGGATTGCGATCAATGGCTTGCTGAAAGAATTTCAGTGCGCTGTCATGTTGACCGAATTCTTGAAAAATGATGCCGAGATTATAGTGAATCGTCGGTTGATTGGGATCGGCTTGCAGGGATTGTTGATAATATCTTACAGCTGTTCTGTAATCATTTTTTCTGAAGGCAATGGAACCAAGGTTGGTAATGGCGCTGGCCAGGTCCGGTTTTAACTCTAAGGACGCTTTAAACCGTTCAGCTGCCGCATCCAAGCGGTTTTGACCGAGCAGAATCAAGCCCAAACTGTGATGAAAATAGCCGTTGTTGGGATTGATCATCACTGCTTGGCTGACCAGTTCCAAGGCTTTTTCAGACTGGCCAAAATCTTTGGCAATCATGCCGATCATATGCAGCGCTTCCGCATGATTGGGATCACTTTGCAGGATCTGTTTGCCAAGCTGGGCTGCCTTGCCCATCTCTCCGGCGTAGTAGGCACTGCTGGCTTGACTCCAGAGTGTTTCCATGGATATGTCGGCTGGATTTTGAGTCATGATTTCATTTCCCGCGCAATATGCTGCGGTAGTTTTTCAATAATCTGCTTGATTGGGTATGACCAATCTCCAGGATTTTGTTGACGAAACAGGGTCATGGTTGGATACCAATCACAATCGTCTCTATTGGTTTGCCATCGCCAGTCTGGTGTTTGAGCCGTCAGCATCCAGACGGGCTTTCCAAGAGCGCCGGCTAGATGTGCCATGGCGGTATCTATGGTAATGACCAAATCCAGTTGAGTTACTACAGCGGCGGTATCAGCAAAATCGACCAGTTTGTCGCCCAAAAGGTGCAGATTTTTGCCAGCATACTCTTGGATCTGTTGCTCTTGTTCTCCTTTTTGCAAAGAGAAGAAGGTCAAACCGTTGACGGGTAACGCCAGCAACTCCTTAAGTGCTTCAGGTGTACACGCGCGGCGGCGGCTGGGATCATCGTGGTAGAGCGTGTTACCATACCAGACTAAGCCTACGTTAAAATTATTGGAATCAAAGGGGTCACGCCATTTTTCTTGATAGTGACTGTCGGGTGTCAGATAAGGTACTTGATTTGGTATGGTTTTAGGTGTGATATCCAACCACTGTGGTAGATCCATCAACATGGTAAACAGATCGAACTGGTTATCCTGTGGTTTGTAGGTATTGATGGCCTGTAGATGATCCAGATATGAAATTGTTTTAAATAATGGAAACAGTGCAGTGGGTGCGATAAATGTAACGGTTGCGCCCATTTGTTTGAGCTTGGGCAGGTGGCGGACAAACTGGATATTATCGCCAAAACCTTGTTCAGCCATAACCATGATGTGTTTATCTTGCAGGGATTCACCGCTCCAGCGTTTGCAACCTTTGGGAACAAGTTTAAGCAGTTTTTGCATGTCAGGAAGCAAAAAACGCCATGCATATTCCGGCCAGGCAGTCGAATAGCGGCCGGTTATCAATCGATTTGTTGCCAGGTTGACATGACCATCGGGTTGTTTTCTATCCAGTTGAATTGCTTTTAGAAAACAGGCTTCAGCTTTGTCGAACTGTTGCAGGCTTTTATGGCATAATCCTTTGTTTATCCATGCACTGTAGAGTGTTGGGTTTGAATTGAGAGCCTGATCATACCAATTCAGAGCCTCAGCATGGGCACCTCGATCCATGTGCAGATCAGCCAAGTTGAATCGGGCTTCATCGTGGTTTGGTGTGAGTTCGAGTGCTTCTTTGTAGCGATCCAGGGCAGCCGAATAGCGTCCATCCCGCCGTAAAGCCGTGCCCAATCCGTTATGAAAATCAGCGTTAGCAGGCTCTTGCATCACTGCACGAGTGAGCCGATCCACAGCGGCCCGGATTTTGCCTGCATTCAAGTAGGTAATGCCCAGTAGAAAGAGTGTGGCCGGGTGTTCGGGAACCCGTTGTAATATGGTTTCAAAAAGATCAATAGCCTGAGGGTACTGCTTCTGTTTTTGTAAAGCGGTAGCCTGCTGAAGCAGTGTGAGTAGCTCATCGGCAGTGAGGTTGGACATAGTCTGTCTAAATCGCCCTGAAAAGGGGTTATTAATTGATTCGATTAATGTAGGGTACTCACCTGAGAAACTCAAGTTGCCGTTATGTCTTCCAAGGCGTTGCGGTCAGAAAAGCCTATTCACAGTTTGGAAAAAGATCGACTCATAATGCAAGAACACGCGCATATTTTTGGTCCCTTTCTCACCAATCAATTCGATGAACGCTATCTGCCATCGGTGAATCGGGAAACCTTTTCACAGGTTGGTTCACTGGCGTTCTATCAACGTCATTTTGGCGAAAGCTTTGACAAAGAGGACACGCTGTTTCTGATTGTCGGTACGGATGGGGGATTGTTGATCAATCATTTGATCAATAGCAAACTGAAATCCGGTGTTCGATGTATTTTTATCGAGTTTCCTGAAATCATTCAACGCATGCAGCAAGAGCAGATTCTTCCCGCCAAACTGCCGGATTGGATGGCTGTTGAATCCTTGGAGAATTGGTTTGAGAAAGCTGAAGAATTTTCGCTGACCGACTATATTTATCTAAGCAATGTGCGCGCTGTTAAATCTTTGGCAGTGGTGGATGCGTCTTATGCGCCTTATTTGGATCTGTGGAATGGATTTCAGGAGCGTTTGTTACAGTTCCAACGCAAGGTTGGTCACGAACTGGGTTCTTTGATCTTTACTCAGAAAGGATTGGCAAATCTGGGTGAAAATCGTATTCCGTCTACTTGTTTATCCGACAGTTTTAAAGGACAAACCGCCGTTTTGTTGGCGGGTGGGCCTTCGGTGAGTGATGCATTGCCTTGGGTGAAAGAAAATCGGGATAAACTGGTGGTCATTGCGGTTTCACGTTTATCGAAATTGCTGCTGGATGAAGGGGTTGATCCGGATATTTTGGTTTCCATTGATCCGTTTGATGTCTCATTTTTTGTTTCACGGGATATGCTGCATCATTATAAAAACAGTCTGTTTGTCAATATGTACCATGCCAGTTCGTTATTAACTGGGCAGTGGCGTGGCAGAAGCGTTTACATGGGACCGGTTATACCCTGGAAAAGTGAACTTTCTCCGCCTAACTATATGTTCGCGGGCACAACGGTGTCTCATCAGGCCTTTGGTTTGGCGGCGAAAATGGGTTTTTCGCGTATTTTGTTGGCTGGTTTTGATCTCTGTTTCAGCCGTGAAGGGTTTACCCACTTCAAAGGCAGTATGGAACATAGCATGGGCCCGGATATGGAGCCGTCCAACCTGTTGGTTGAAACCAATGGGGGGTGGCAAGCGGAAACATGGTTAGTGCTGCATCAATCCATAGAAAGTCTTGGCCAGTTGGCCATGTCTGCACAAGAACAGGGTATTGAAGTCATAAACCCTGCCCCTGGAGCGGCTAAAATTCCACATGTAAATCATGCACCTTGGTCAGAAATTGTTCTTGAAGCACTGCCTGAAAAACCGTCTAAAGTCATTGCTGAATACTTACCAAAAGAAACCGCAGAGAGCCGTATCAAGCACTATAAATCCATGGCTGATGAGGTGATGCGGATACGTAAACAGGTTGTGCGTATCCGAGATCTGACCAAAGAAGCGTTGGTTTGCAATACCCGCCTGTTTGGTAAAAATGGTAAGCCCGGCGATTTTAAATTCAAGTTGCGCATGGATGAGATTGAAAAAAGTTTGGATGATGATTTTGAAGGACTGTCCATTCTTGTTCGGCGCTGGTGTATTCGGGATTTCTTAAAACTCACCAGACCGGACAAAGAGCGTGAGTGGAGTGATGAGGAGATCCAAGAGACCGGACAGCGTTATTATGAAGTGTACCGGGATAGTGCTTCGGATGTGATAAAATTTCTGGATGACACACGTCAGCGTTTACTCTCTCGCCAGGAGGAGGAAAAACCCAAACCCAATTACCGGCAGTTGATGACGCAATGGAGCAAAGACGATACACCGGGCCGCCTTCAGATAGTATTGGATCATCGTGGACAAACCTTGGCAGATCTACCTGAGCCGCTCATCGCGCGTTTGAAACCGATGCAAGAGCAGTTTGAAACCCTGATGTCGCGTGAGGATAATCCCTACCGGGATGAGTTGGAAAATCAGCACAATCCACTGACAGTTCGTGCCAAAGCATTGCGCTTTTTCCGCAACCGTGAGGTGGAGCGTATGGGCTACTTTATAACCGGATTGGAAGGCAGTGATCTGGAATATTTGGATCAGTGTCTTCATTTGGTCAAAGGGTATCATGCAGAATTGCGCGGTGACTTTGCGGAGGCTGAAACTCATTATCAAGCGGTGGATGTAGCTTTTTTCCAAGTGGATTCTCTTCCGCGTCTTTCAGCTGTGCAGTTGCGTGAAAAGCGTTTGGAACCCGCGCTAAAAACGTTGGCCGCCATGGCTGAATTGATGCCTGTCCATATGCCTAACTATGCGGGTTTGCTCCGCTTGACCGGTCAGAAAGAGAAGGCTGTCGGGGTGTTTGAAGCGTATTTAAAACATGTAAGTATGGATCATATCGTGCGGTTGAAATTGGGTCATTTGCTTGCGGAAATGGGACGAAGCGAAGAGGCGCGTACTCAGTTTCAGTTGATTCTTGATAAAGATCCAGAAAATCAACCCGCTCTGCGGGCGTTGATGGGGTGAGATGATCATAATGGATTGAGCCTTTACCGTTGGTTATCAATGGTAAAGGCTTGCTCAAGAAACCACTTTTTTTGCAAAGTTGGTGCTAAATTCCTGCTTGAGGCTACGGAAAAATAATCATCCCATATATTTAGAAGTTACGCAGTTGAATATCCAATGGCAGCTTGAAAATTGTGTATACTGGTTGCATGAATCCTCAAAGATGCAATGAAAACGACTATATAGACTTTCTTGTCAGCACCCAGCGGGCTTATAGCTGTCTTGAGGCCGAGAGAGTGCAACCGGACAGCCCTAACATGCCTTCTCATGATGCCATTAATCGCCTGCTTTACCGGTTAACTCCAGATACAGAACCCCTTTGGCAGGAGGCCGCACCTCATATTCACAAAGGAAAGGGCATCCTGATTACTCGATGTTCAAGTTTTTTGGGCTTGACGAAGAGGGAATGATGGCAACGTCACCCACGCGAGTTCCAGGTCAAGAA
>JADFWU010000040.1 GCA_015234045.1 Magnetococcales bacterium | reverse complement strand
CACCAGGGCTTCCACTCAGGTTGTGATTAATTGTCTAATTTCGGATCGAAATCACCATGCTATCCATTTTCATCCGCCAACTTCTCCAGATCATCACTGGATACCAATACCACACCTTCTTCAGTGCGGAAAAAGTGTTTTGCATCCGCAACCGAATCTTCACCAATCACCGTATTTGGTGGAATGGTGCAGTTCTGGCCAACGATCACTTTTTTCAAACGACAATTGCGGCCCACTTCGCAGCCAGGTAGTAAAATAGAGTCCTCAATAGTGCAATAAGAGTGTACCCGAACATCCGAGTAGAGCAGGGAGCGTCGCACCACAGAGCCAGACACAATACAACCACCTGAAACCAGGGAGTCCACCGCCATACCGCGCCGTTCATCGTCATCAAAGACAAATTTAGCTGCGGGATATTGGCGCTGATAGGTCCAGATCGGCCAGTCACGGTCATACAGATCGAGATCAGGTGTTACCGAGACAAGATCCATGTTGGCTTCCCAATAGGCATCCACAGTGCCCACATCGCGCCAATAGGGTGCATCATCTTTGTGCCGCCGCACACAGCTATCGGTAAAGCGATGGGCAAAAACGTTGAGGCGGGGCACCATATGGGGAATCAGATCCTTGCCAAAATCATGGCTGGAACCGGCTTCGACAGCATCTCGGCGCAGTTGTTCAGTTAGAGCGTCCGCGCTGAATAGATAGATACCCATGGAGGCCAACGAGCGTGTATCATCATCCGGCATGGTTGGTGGATTTTCTGGTTTTTCGATGAATTGAGCAATGCGCCCGGTCTCATCCACATCCATGACACCAAACCCGCTGGCCTCTTTGCGCGGCACCGGCACACAACAGACTGACACATCGGCATTGCGTGAGATATGCTCTTCCAAAAGAATGCGGTAGTCCTGCTTATAGATGTGGTCACCACCGAGGATCAGGATATACTTGGGCTTGTGGGCTTCGATGATATCGATGTTTTGGTATACCGCATCCGCTGTGCCCTGGTACCATTCGGAGGTTTGCATTGTCTGCTGGGCCGGCCAAACCTGAATGAACTCATTGAATTCAGCCCGTAAAAATCCCCAACCAGCCTGTACATGTTGAATCAGCGTGTGCATGTGATACTGAGTCAAAACGCCTACTTGACGAAAGCCGGAATTCACCGTGTTGGACAGAGCAAAATCAATGATGCGAAATTTCCCAGCAAAGGGTACTGCCGGTTTGGCTTGCACATGGGTCAATTGTTTAAGACGGGAGCCACGACCACCGGCCAGGACCACAACAAGTGTGTTGCGAATGGCATCCGTAAGTGTGAGGCTGGATTTTGACATGTACCCCTCCAGAGGCGTGTCGATGTGATTCTGAATCTGTTCCATAAAATTACAAAGTATGAACTTATCATAGGACGTAGCACATGAAAATCCTGCACCTTTGTTCTGAAGCGTTTCCTTTGATCAAAACCGGTGGCTTGGGTGATGTGGCAGGCGCATTGCCATCGGCATTAGCGGGTTTGGGTGTTGATGCTCAGGTGATGATGCCTGCCTACTCGGGATTGAAACAGAAGATGCGCTATCCACGAAAGCCCATTTCATTGGGTAATCTGCTCGGTAGTGGAAACGTCAACCTGATCCGAGGTCGGATGCCAGACAGTGGCGTGGTGGTGTGGTTGGTGGATTGTCCGGCGCTTTATCAACGTGATGGTGGTCCATATCAGGATGAGAGCGGACAGGAGTGGCCGGACAATGCTCAACGTTTTGCGCTGTTGAGTTTGGCTGGTGCTGTGTTGGTTGAGTTTGGTACGTTGCTTGGTTGGCAGCCAGATATTCTTCACGCCCATGATTGGCAAACCGGATTGGCTGCGGCGTATTTGAAATTCCGCGAACATCGGCAGTGTCGCACGCTGTTCACCATTCATAATTTGCAACATCAGGGTATGTTTTCTCGGGCGTTGTTACATGATTTGAGAGTGCCTGAGCATGCTTATGGTTTGGAAGGATTGGAGTTTCACGATCACATCTCATTTATGAAAGCGGGCTTGCATTATAGCGATTGGTTGAGCACGGTCAGTCCAACCTATGCCAAAGAGATTCAAACCTCCGAATTTGGTCATGGTTTGGAAGGGGTGTTGTCCCATCGTTCGGATCGACTGATCGGGATTCTAAATGGCGTGGATTATGGTGAATGGAATCCGGCTACTGATCCGCATATCGGGCATCACTATGATCAAGATACGCTTGATGGCAAAGCCCATAATAAAGCGGCTCTGCAAAAAGAGATGGGCCTACATGTAAATCCAACATGTCCGCTGTTTGGTGTCGTCAGTCGTCTGGCGGATCAAAAAGGGTTGGATTTGGTGGCGGATATCATTCATCAGTTGATGGATTCTGGTGCTCAACTGGCGTTGCTGGGGTCTGGTGATCCAGAGCTTGAGCGACAATTCCGCGCGGCCAAGGATGCCAATCCTGGTCAGGTGGGCGTGTATATCGGTTATGACGAAGCGCTTTCGCACCGGATTCAAGCGGGTTCGGATGTTTTTCTCATGCCATCTCGTTTTGAGCCATGTGGTTTGACACAAATGTATGCGCTGCGCTATGGCACAGTGCCGTTGGTGCGTAGAACCGGTGGTTTGGCGGACACCGTAGTGAATCTGTCCGAGGATGGTAAAGAGGGCACTGGTTTTCTGTTTGATCAAGCGGATGCGGCGAGTTTGGCTGGTGCGGTGCGGGCGTTATTGGTTGCCTATGAGAACCCTGTGCTTTGGCAGACGATGCAACAGCGGGGAATGAAACAGGATTTTGGTTGGTCACATGCTGCCAAGCATTATGTTGCACACTATCAAAACATTCTTCATGGATCATGATGGTAGGCGTTACGCAGTTGAAAGAGTTTTGTACCCGTCATTCCCTCTGAGGCGGGCATTCATTCTATTATGCAATGCATGGTTGACACTGTTTCTGGGCTATTTTTTTCAGAATTATTGCCCAATTATGACAAGTTGGTACTTATTTTGTTAGGAGAAGAGTGCAGAAGGTAGAGTAACAATAGCTCTGCCCTATAAATTCTTTCCCATGATCGTCATGTATCTGGAGTCTTCCGCGTAATGAATCTTCCGCTCAACGCGCCTATGCTCGGTTCGGATCTTCCCAGTTCCTGGGAAACTTCTGCCATCAAAAGTAGGCTTATCGATAACATGGTACGCACCGTTGGCAAGAACCCGGATGAAGCCACCAGTCATGATTGGTTCTACGCTCTTGCCTATCTGGTGCGTGGCCTTTTGAGCGAACGCTATATCAAAATGGAGCGGGAACAGAACCGGCGTAATGTACGCAGAAGCTATTACCTTTCAATGGAGTACCTGCTTGGTCAGCTGTTATCTTCCAACCTGCTTGCTCTGGATCTGCTCAACCCTGTCAAAGTTGCCTTGTCGGAGTTGGGGCAGAATTATGACACGGTGAAAGCCTGTGAGTTGGACGCTGGTTTGGGCAATGGTGGTTTGGGTCGATTGGCGGCTTGTATATTGGAGTCCATGGCAACCCATGGTTATCCAGGCTACGGCTATAGCATCCGTTATGAGTTCGGTATGTTTCATCAGCGGGTGGAGCATGGCCAACAGGTGGAGTATCCGGAAAACTGGCTGAGATTTGGCAATCCCTGGGAGTTTGAGCGTCATTGCGTCAAACATTCGGTACGCTTTAACGGCAAAGCGGTGACTCATAAAGAGAGTGATGGCGATGAACAGACTCTTTGGGTCGATACAGAAAAGGTCATGGCACTGGGCTATGACATTCCTTTGGCTGGTTTTCGTGCCAATACGTTGGTGAATCTACGCCTGTGGTCGGCGCGTTCCATTACGGATTTTAATCTTCAGGATTTCAATGAAGGGGAGTATACCGCAGCGGTTGAAGGTCGGGCGCTGTCGGAAACCTTGTCCCGTGTGCTTTATCCAAATGATGCGACAGAGAAAGGTCAAATTCTGCGATTGAAGCAGGAGTATTTCTTTGTCAGTGCGTCCATCATGGATATCATCGAGCGTCATCAACGGGCTTTCAAAGATATTCGCACTTTGCCGGAAAAGGTTTCAATCCATTTAAACGATACTCATCCGTCGTTGGCCATCGCTGAGTTGATGCGGATTTTGATTGATGATCATATGGTGCCAAAAGCCGAAGCCTGGGCAATGACACGGCAGGTGTTTTCATACACCAATCATACCTTGATGCCCGAGGCGCTGGAAACATGGCCGGTTGATATGTTGGAGCGGATAGTGCCGCGCCATATGGCTTTGATTTACTGGATCAATCATCAACATCTCAACAACGTTAAGCGACAGTTTCCTGCGGATGCAGAGATGCCCAATCGGCTCTCATTGATTGATGAAGATTCCAAACGGGTGCGGATGGCGCATCTTTCCGTAGTGGGCAGTCATAAGGTCAACGGTGTGGCAGAGTTGCATACCCAGTTGATGTGTGAAGGCACTTTTGAACCCTTCCATCGGATGGATAAGGAGTGGTTCATCAATGTGACCAATGGTGTGACACAGCGCCGATGGTTGTTGCAGTCCAATCCCAATTTGGCAAGTTTGATCACTGCGCGTATTGGTGATCAGTGGATTACCGATCTGGCGTATCTGAAAGAACTGGAAGCCCATGCAGACGATGAAAGTTTTCTGAGGGCTTTTCGCAAAGTGAAAAACCAAAATAAAAAACGGCTGGCTAAGTTGATTCAAAAGAAAGTCGGCGTGCAGGTGGATTATCAGTCACTGTTTGATATTCAGGTCAAACGTATTCATGAATACAAGCGCCAGCTGTTGAATCTTTTTTCAGTAATCACACGCTATAATCGGCTCAAAGAGGGGATCGCCTCTGATCCTCTGCCACGTACTGTCGTGATCGCTGGTAAAGCCGCGCCAGGCTACTTTTTGGCCAAATTGATCATTCGTTTGATCAATGATGTGGCGGCGACCATCAATAGTGATCCGGATACGCGTGATGCGTTGAAGTTGGCATTTCTACCGAACTATAACGTCACCATGGCAGAGACCATTGTGCCGGGTTGTGATCTTTCCGAGCAGATATCAACCGCTGGTTCGGAAGCGTCTGGAACCGGCAATATGAAGTTTGCCATGAATGGTGCGTTGACCATTGGTACGTTGGACGGTGCCAATATTGAAATCCGTGAATCCGTTGGAAAAGAGAATATCTTCATCTTTGGCTTGACCGCTGAAGCGGCTCAGGATCTGCGTGATAACGGCTACAATTCGCGCCAATATTATGAAGATAATTTGGAGTTGCGTAAGGTGCTGGACATGATCCGGGATGGTTTTTTCTCGCCGGATGATCCAGGGCGCTACCACTCTCTGGTCAATGCGATTTTAGACGGTGATCACTATCTGGTTTGTGCCGACTATGCGTCATATATGGCCTGTTTGGGTCGTGTGGATGATGCGTTCGGCAGTCCGGAAGAGTGGACGCGGATGGCGGTACTCAATGTGGCGCGGATGGGCAATTTCTCCATTGATCGAACGGTACACACCTATGCCAAGGATGTTTGGAATATCGAACCATTGCATCCTTTCTATCCCTCTTCACGTATTTGATGGGTGGTCACTGTGACAACGTCCCAATCTGAGGATTCAATCGCTGATATGGATCTGGGTTTTGATCCTGCTGAAATGGACGCGCTGGTTCAGGGTAACCATGGCAACCCTTTCTCCGTGTTGGGACCGCATCGTGTGGACCGAGATCATTGGTTGATTCGGGTGTTCTGGCCAGGTGCGCGCACGGTGGATCTGTTCAACAGTCAGAGTTTGGCGCTGTGGTCATCCATGACGCGGTTGCATGAGGTTGGGCTTTTTGCTGCGCTGGTAGAGATCACCGACCGGCCCGCACAGGTGAGCATGGGTCAGCCTCAATACCTTATAGAAGTTGATGGTGGACAGAAAATACGCGATCCATACAGTTTTCCCATCATGTTGGGCACGTTGGATCAACATCTGATCAAAGAGGGTAATCACTGGCAGTCATATGATCGGCTCGGTGCCCACTTTATCAGTGTAGATGGTGTTTACGGCTGTTATTTTGCCGTTTGGGCACCCAATGCCAAGCGGGTTAGTGTGGTTGGTGACTTTAATGGCTGGGATGGTCGGCATCATGTGTTGCGATTGTGTCATGATTGTGGCGTTTGGGAGTTGTTCATTCCCGGTGTGCAGCCCGGAGCGCTCTATAAATTTGAGATTTTAGATCAAAGCGGTCAACAGCGGATGCTGAAATCCGATCCCATGGCCCGAAGCATGGAAACGGATTTTGGTACGGCATCGGTGGTGGTGGATCCAACGCCCTATGTTTGGGCGGATGAAGAGTGGATGGCAAACCGAATTCAAACCGGTGCTATTGATGCGCCGATGAGTATCTATGAAGTGCATTTGGGCTCCTGGAAACGGCGTTTGGATGAGGATGGACGTGTTCTGACCTATCGGGAACTGGCTATTGATCTGGTGCCCTATGTTCAGGGGATGGGCTTTACGCATATCGAGTTGCTGCCGGTATCGGAACACCCTTTTGATGGTTCCTGGGGCTATCAACCGGTGGGGCTGTTTGCGCCTACGCATCGGTTTGGTGGACCGGATGATTTTCGCTACTTTGTTGAGTGTTGTCATCAGGCCGGTATTGGTGTGATTGTTGATTGGGTGCCTGCCCATTTTCCGGAAGATCAACATGGTTTACGTACCTTTGACGGGACGTTTCTCTATGAACATGAAGATCCGCGTCAGGGGTGGCATCCTGATTGGGAAACCTGCATCTACAATCTGGGGCGGGCGGAGGTGGTTAATTTTCTGATCACCAATGCGTTGTTCTGGATTGAGTCGTTCCATGTGGATGGATTGCGTGTGGATGCGGTCTCTTCCATGCTCTATCTGGACTACAGCCGCAAGCCGGGTGAATGGGTGCCAAACTGCTATGGTGGTAATGAAAATCTGGAGTCAGTGGCCTTTCTTCAGAAGCTCAATCATCAGGTGTCGGAACAAGCGCCGGGTGTCGTGGTGATTGCAGAGGAATCAACCGCATGGCCACGGGTTTCAGCGCCCGCAGTATTGGGCGGACTGGGTTTTGATTATAAATGGAATATGGGCTGGATGCATGACACGCTCAACTATCTGTCCAAGCAGTCCATTCACCGTCGATACCATCATGATAGTCTGACCTTCAGTCAGTTATATGCCTATAGCGAACGCTTTGTGTTGCCGCTGTCTCATGATGAAGTGGTGCATGGTAAGGGCTCTCTCTGGACTCGGATGGCCGGTGACGCATGGCAAAAAGCCGCCAATCTGCGTCTGTTATTTGCCTATCAATATACCCATCCTGGTAAAAAGCTGCTCTTCATGGGTGGCGAGTTCGGTCAAATTCGGGAATGGAATCATGATATCGGTCTGGATTGGCAGTTGGTGGATGATGACAAAAGCCTGCATGCCCGTGTCCGGGATTTGGTACGTGATTTGAATTTGCTCTATCGAGCGTTACCGGCTCTGCATGTGTTGGATACCAAGCCTGAGGGGTTTCAATGGATTGATTGTCATGATGAGGATCAGAGCGTTATCGCTTTTATTCGTCAGGGGCAGGAACCCAAATCCTGTGCGGTGGTGGTGTTCAACTTTACACCGGTGGTGCGCCATGATTATCGCATTGGTGTGCCGTTTTCGGGTTTGTGGCGTGAGCGGATCAATACCGATGCCGCTTATTATGGTGGTTCGAACATTGGCAACCAGGGTGGCATGCAAGCAGATGATCATACGTGGCATGGGCGACCCTATTCGCTCTCTTTGACCTTGCCGCCGCTTGGGGCATTGATTCTGTTACCGGCTACGGAGTCTTCGGATCTATCATGAGTCATGGTTCTCAGCGTATTTGGCCTGGAAATCCGTTTCCTTTGGGTGTCACCTGGGATGGTCGGGGCGTTAATGTTGCGCTTTTCTCCGAAAATGCCGAGAAGGTGGCATTATGCCTGTTTGATCGTAAAGGTATCATGGAAAAAGAGCGGGTAACCTTGCCGGAGTATACGCACTCAATATGGCATGGCTATTTTCCTGATTTGCGACCCGGACAGGTGTATGGATTCCGGGTATACGGTCCCTATGATCCACAGAATGGTCATCGGTTTAATCATCATAAATTGCTGATAGATCCCTATGCACGGCGTTTGGTGGGTGAACTGCGTTGGCATCCTGCGCTGTTTGGTTTTCAAAAAGAGAAACAGGAAAACCCGGATCTCTCCTTTGACACGCGCGACAGTGCTGCTTATGTACCCAAAAGTGTGGTGGTAGAAAACGCCTATACTTGGGGACACGACAAACCACCCGCGACTTCCTGGCGGGACACCATCATTTACGAAACCCATGTGCGCGGTTTTACCAAACGCCATCCCGACGTGCCGCTTAAGCTGCGTGGCACCTGTGCCGGGCTGACAATGCCGGAAGTGGTGCGCTATCTGAAGGATCTTGGTGTTACTGCCCTTGAATTGTTGCCGGTGCAGTCGTTTGTCGATGAGTCTGAGTTAGAGAAAAAGGGGCTACGCAACTATTGGGGCTATAATCCGCTCGTATTCATGGCACCTTCATCTCGATATCTCTCCAGCGGCAATATCAGAGAATTTAAAACCATGGTGGGCGTGCTGCATGAGGCGGGCATTGAGGTGATTCTTGATGTGGTGTTCAACCACACTGTTGAAGGCAGTCAGTTGGGTCCAACGCTGTGTTATCGTGGCATTGATAATCTGTCCTACTATCGTCTCTGTTCGGATCAGTTGCGCTATTATGAAAACTACTCCGGCTGTGGTAATACGCTGAATCTGGAGCATCCAAACGTATTACAACTGGTGCTGGATTCGTTGCGCTATTGGGTAGGCGAGATGCATGTGGATGGTTTCCGTTTTGATCTGACTTCCAGTTTGGCGCGGGATCGGCAGGGCGCATTTGACGGGCGTTCCGGTTTTCTGGATGTGCTGCGTCAGGATCCCATGCTATCCAAGGTAAAGTTGATTGCCGAGCCGTGGGATTTGGGTATGGATGGTTATCAGCTGGGTAACTATCCCGGCGGTTGGGCGGAGTGGAACGATCGTTACCGGGATACGGTGCGTAAGTTCTGGCGGGGTGATCCTGGCATGGTGGGCGATATGGCCTATCGGATTACCGGTTCTTCGGACCTGTTTGATCATAGTGGCCGTCGTCCGTGGTCCAGCGTGAACTTTGTTACCGCCCATGATGGCTTCAGTTTGCGGGATCTGGTCAGCTACAACCAGAAACACAATACTGCCAATCAGGAGAACAATAACGACGGCTGTAACGAAAATAACAGCTGGAATTGCGGTGTTGAAGGGGCAACCGAGGATGCCGAAATCCAGACGCTCAGGCAACGACAGATGCGTAATTTCATGGCCACTCTGATACTTTCTCAAGGTGTGCCGATGATATTGTCTGGTGATGAAATGGCTTTCAGTCGGGAAGGCAACAATAATCCCTACTGTCAGGATAATCACATCAACTGGCTTTCCTGGGAAAAGGGTAATGCACAACGGGATCAGATGATCGCTTTTACCCAACGTTTGATCGAACTGCGGCGCAATCATAAAGTGTTTCGGCGCAATCGATTTTTCTCAGGGCGCACGATTCGTGGTACCAATAGTAAGGATATCACCTGGTTGTCAGAAAAAGGCCAAGAGCTGAAAGATCAAGATTGGAGTACGGCACAAAGACGTGCATTCTGTTTTCTGATCAGTGGCAAGGCGGGTCAGGATCACCTGTCCAGTATTGGCCAACCAGAGCCGGACAGCACTTTTCTGGTGATGATGAATGCCCATGACAAGCCGATTACCTGTCATTTTCCCAAAGCTGAGAATGCGGAAAGTTGGCAACTGTTGGTGGATACAGCAGATCCAGAGCCCGAACAGCAACACCTGATCAGTGATAGCCGTTATGTATTGGTGTCTCGTGCTTTGGCTGTTTTTATTCAGGCACAGGTTAAGGAAGATATATGAACGCCAAAACACGCCAACCTGAATCAACCCTTCCTGAAAATCTCGCTCAACTGGCCGAAGCTGCTGGAGTGGATACCGGATATTGGGCACCCAGTGGCACTTGGTATCAGGTGCCTGAATCGACACTGATACAGGTTCTTGCTGATTTAGATCTGGATGCCAGCAGTGATGCGGCCATTGAAAAAAGCCTGATCCGTGCCAAAGAGGCGGCCTGGAAACCTGGGCTGCCACCGGTCATGGTGGTGTTTGAAGATCAGTTGCCATTCTTTATTCCCATTGTCCACTATCGCCACCAGGGTCACAGCTGGACCCAATGGACGTTGACTCTGGAAGAGGGCGAAACCCGACAGAATTTCTTTAACCTGGATGAACTGCCTTGGGGCACCCGCTTTACCGGTGAGATTGGCGAAATGGATCGGCGGCAATTCTGGGTGCATGATCCATTGCCGTTGGGTTATCACACATTCCAATTGATGGGTGATGCGTTTGATCAAGGCGTTGCCGAGACCACGTTGATTGTTGCACCACGGCGTTGTTATCAGCCGGAATCATTTGATGTGCCTGAATGGCGGGGCTGGGGTTTTTCGGTTCAGCTGTATGGATTAAGGAATGGTAATGAACAGGGTATCGGTGATTTCTCGGTACTGAATGATCTGGTCAATCATACTGCTGATCTCGGCGGTGCCACGGTTGGGTTGAATCCACTCCATACACCGATGTTGCAGATTCCTGAACGGCACAGCCCTTATTCACCGTCCTGCCGCACTTTGGTTAATCCGCTCTATGTGGATATTCTTTCCGTGCCAGAAGCGGGTGACTCTGCTGTGCTGCGTTATTTGGCGGCCACAAAGGCCACGCGGGAAGGAATCAATCAAAATGGTTTGGTGGATTATCCTTCGGTATGTCGTTGGAAAATGGTCGCCTTTGAGAAGATGTTCACCGTGTTTGTTCGTGATCATCTGCAACAGGGTGCGTTAACCGAACGAGGCAAGGCGTTTGAACAGTATGTAGAGCAGGGCGGTGATGCACTGCGTCATGGCGCACTGTTTGAAGCGCTTTCCGAACATTTTGCTACTGTAAAAGAGAACAGTCCGCGCTGGTCGGACTGGCCCAGTGAATACCATCAGCCCAATGGAATAGCCTGTACGCGATACATGGCCGAACATCCAGAGCGGTTGCACTTTTATCAATATCTATTCTGGTTGGCAGAATCTCAACTTGAAGCCTGTGGTAAAACCAGCCTGCAACGCGGCCTTAAAGTTGGGCTCTATGCTGATATGGCGCTCGGCGTAGATCCTGATGGCAGTGATTTTTGGCGTCAACAGGCTGCCTATGTAAATGGTTCACGGGTTGGTGCGCCACCGGATGCATTTAATCCACAGGGTCAAAACTGGGGCTTGCCGCCGTTTCATCCTCAAGGTTTGGCAAAGATGGGCTATGCGCCCTTTGCCGAGATGTTACGCGCCAGCATGCGACACGCTGGCGCGGTGCGTCTGGATCATGTCATGAGCTTGGCCCGCCTGTTCTGGATTCCAGAAGGGGCAACACCGCTGGAAGGGGCGTATGTCCGCTATCCTGTGGATGATCTTTTGGCCATAGTGGCGTTGGAGAGTCAACGTAATCGGGCCTTGGTGGTGGGTGAGGCATTGGGCAATGTGCCGGATGGTTTCCGCGAGAAATTGGCGCATTGGGGTATCCTCTCCTATCGCTTACTCTTTTTCGAACGGGATGCTACTGGCGAGCCGTTAGCGCCACATCTTTATGATCGTGATGCCACTGTTTCCGCATCTACCCACGATCTGCCAACCCTGAAAGGGTGGTGGTTGGGTCGGGATTTGGAGTGGCGTTCTGAATTGAAGCTGTTTCCCAATCCGTTGGTAGAGCGCCAAGAGCGTCTGGACCGGATTGATTTCAGAAAGAAACTGCTGGCCAGTTTTGCCAAAGCGGGTCTGGATGTGTCCGGGCTTTATGCGGATGCTGCTGATCCACTGTTTTCCGAGGCGTTGATACAGGCGGCACATACTTGGTTAGCCTGGACACCGGGGCGGTTACAGTTGATTCAACTGGAAGATCTTTTGATGCTGTTGGAGGCTGCCAACCTGCCTGGAACCGTTGATCAACATCCCAATTGGCAACGGCGTTTGGCTATTTCATTGGATGCGTTATTCGAAAAACCGGAGATTCAAAACGCTTTATCGGTGATGAAAAATCAGGGCCGGTAAGGGCTCTCGTGCGCTGCTGGAACAGCGTTTTCGCAAGCAGGCATGTATTGGAAAATCAGAAAAAATCTTGTATAGTTCGATGGTTCTCTTTTCTTGATACTCAACACTTTCCAAGATGGATATGCCGTTGAAACTCTCTGTGGAGTCTGCATTTTCCAAGGCTATTGAACACTACACAGCCGGGCAATTCAGTGAAGCTGATAAACTACTTACCGCCGTCATCAAGGTGGTGCCAAACCATGTTGGTGCGATCAATACACTGGGTGTGATTGCACAACAGATCAGTCGGCATGATCTGGCTGTTGGACAGTTTCAAAAAGCGCTTGAAATTGATCCATCCAACGCGAAGCTGCACTTCAATCTGGCTATCTCTCTTCATCAATTGGGCCGCAATGAGGAGGCCATTGCCAGCTATCAACAATCGCTTGCCATCAACCCGAATCATACCGAGGCGTTGAGTAATTTAGGTAGTGTGCTGAAAGATCAGGGGCGATTACAAGAGGCGGTTTCGGTTTGTAAAAAAGCGTTGTCGATTACGCCTTCTCACTCCAGCGCCTATATCAATCTCGGCAATGCGCTTGAAGCGTTGGACCAATTGGATGAGGCGATATCAAGCTACCAAAACGCCTGTGCCATTAATCCTGATTCATCGTTGGCTTATTTTGGTTTGGGCAATGTTTTCTTAAAACGCAGTGATCCACAAAAGGCCATTGAGTACTTTCAAAAAGCGCTTGCGCTGTCGCCGCGTTATGCAGAAGCCTATAACAATCTTGCCAATGCCTATAAAGATCAAAAAGAGCATGAGAAAGCGATTCACTGCTGTGAACGCGCGCTTGCCATCAATCCGAACTATGTCAGTGCGTACAATAATCTTGGCAACTTGTTGAAAAGTTTTGGTGATCTCGACGGGGCTGTTATCCAATATCGAAAAGCGCTTGCACTTGATCCAGACTGTGCTGACGCACATATGAATCTCGGTAGCGCTTTAAACAGCCAAGGGTATTTTGAAGCGGGTACGGCTTCCATCAAGAAGGCGATTGCCCTTGATCCGAATCATCTGAAAGCACATAGCGGTCTTTTATTCGGCATGAATTACCGCACCTGTGACCGAAGTGAGCTGTTTGAAGCGCATCAATCTTGGAACTCTGCCTGTGAACACATTAAGAGAGTCAAACTGAAAGACCGCGCCATCAAAGCCAATAAGAAACGGTTGAAGATTGGTTTTGTATCAGGTGATTTTATTACCCACTCGGTGAGCTATTTTTTGTTGACCTTTTTTAAGGAATACAACAGCAAAAAACTCTCTTTTTACTGCTATTCCAATAATAGACATTCAGACCACATCACAGATAAATTACGCAAATTGGTCATTGGTTGGCGGCGGATTGATAATAAATCAGACGCTGAAGCCGCTCAGATGATCCAAAAGGATAAGATTGATATTCTGGTGGATCTGTCCGGTCATACCAGAGGCCACCGGCTGCAACTGTTTGCCAGTAAACCGGCACCGGTTCAGGCGACTTGGTTGGGCTATCCTAATACCACGGGTTTATCTGCTATTGATTATCGTATTACCGATTCTGTTGCTGATCCGGTTGGAGATTCTGAAGCCTTTCATTCAGAGAAATTGATGCGCCTGCCGGATGGTTTTCTCTGTTATAGTCCGGCTGACAAATCACCGGATGTTGTGGCAACGCCTGCAAAATCCAAGGGCTATGTCACCTTTGTCAGCTTCAATAATTATACAAAAATCTCAGAAACAACGATTCAAATCTGGGCCAGAATTCTCAGACGCATGCCAGACTCCAGGCTATTGATAAAAAACAAATCCATGGCCAGTCCGACGGTTCAGAAGCGCTTTACCGCATTGCTCGAAAAGGAAGGGATCACTGCTGATCGTTTGACCATTCTTTCCAGAGTGCCATCATTACAGGATCATTTGGGCGCTTATGGTCAGGCGGATATCGGATTGGACACGTTTCCTTACAATGGTACAACCACCACCTGTGAGGCGTTATGGATGGGTGTGCCGGTTGTGGCGCTGCGTGGTGATCGACATGCAGCGCGGGTGGGTGCCAGTTTGTTGAATCAAGTGGGATTGGATAAACTGATTGCCGAGGATGCTGATTCCTATGTGGATATGGTAGTTGCCCTTGCTCAGGATGTTGATCGACTGGAGACGCTGCGTTCAACCATGCGTGATCGGTTGAAAAAATCACCGCTGTTTGATGCCAAACTGTTTGCTAAGAATATGGAACAGGCATTTCGTTCCATGTGGAAACGCCATGCCAAACAGTCATGAGTAGTGATCAAAAAATCTATGTTGCAGGCCACAACGGCATGGTTGGTTCTGCTATTGTTCGTCTTTTAGATCAACGCGAGGGTGTGCGCTGTATCACGCGGAGTCATGCGGAACTTGACCTGACTGAGCAAGCCGCTGTGCGTGATTTTTTTGCCAGTGAAACGCCTGATCAAGTCTATCTGGCTGCGGCAAAGGTGGGCGGCATCCACGCCAATGAAACCTATCCTGCGGCGTTCATCTATCAAAACATGATGATGGAAGCCAATATCATTGATGCTGCCTTTCGATCCGGTGTTAAGAAACTTCTGTTCCTGGGTTCCAGTTGTATCTATCCGCAGATGGCGGATCAGCCCATTCAGGAACAGGCGTTATTGACCGGACCGCTTGAGCCGACCAATGAACCCTACGCCATTGCCAAAATCGCCGGTATCAAGCTGTGTGAAAGCTATAACCGTCAATATGGAACCAGCCATCAGATTGATTATCGCAGTGCCATGCCGACCAATCTTTATGGTGTTGGTGATAACTATCACCCGGAAAATAGCCATGTGATTCCAGGCTTGATTCGCCGTTTTCATGAAGCCTGTATGAATCAGGCGGCTGAAGTCGTGGTTTGGGGTAGTGGTACGCCGAGGCGCGAGTTTCTTTATGTGGATGATATGGCGGCGGCCTGTGTGCACCTGATGCACCTTGATGAAAACCGCTATGCACAGCACACTCAACCCATGTGTAGCCATATCAATGTCGGCTCAGGCAGTGACATCACCATCAAAGAATTGGCTGAGATAATTGCTGATGTGGTTGGTTATACCGGCGAGATTGTGTTTGACCGTTCAAAACCGGATGGTACACCACGGAAACTGATGGACAGCACCCGACTTACTGATACCGGCTGGCAGGCTGAAGTGGGCTTGAGGGACGGTCTTGCACGTGCCTATAACGATTTCAAACAAAAAATATCTCAATGAGCGATATGGAAAAAAGCAAAGTTGCCCTGATCACGGGTATTACCGGCCAAGATGGTGCGTATCTGGCTGAATTTTTGTTGGATAAGGGCTACGAAGTCCACGGCATTAAACGCCGGACAAGCCTGTTCAACACAGACCGGATTGATCATCTTTATCAAGATCAACATGAGCAGAATGTGCGTTTTTTTCTGCACCATGGTGATCAAACCGATGCCACCAGCCTGATCCATATTATCCAGAAGGTACGGCCAGACGAGATATATAATCTCGCCGCGCAAAGCCATGTCGCGGTCAGTTTTGAAGAGCCGGAATATACCGCCAACTCCGATGCGTTGGGCCCATTGCGTATCCTTGAGGCGATTCGTATTCTCGGACTGGAAAAGAAGACCCGCTTCTATCAGGCCAGCACATCCGAGCTATTCGGACGTGTCCAGGAGAGCCCGCAGACCGAGAAGACACCGTTCTACCCGCGCAGTCCCTACGCCGTGGCCAAGCTCTACGCCTACTGGATCACGGTAAACTATCGGGAAGCTTACGGTATTTACGCCTGCAACGGCATTTTATTCAACCATGAAAGCCCGATCCGTGGTGAAACCTTCGTCACCCGAAAAATCACTCGCGCCTTGACCCGAATCAAACTGGGTCTGCAAGAGTGCCTTTATCTGGGCAACATGAACGCAAAACGCGACTGGGGCCACGCCCGCGACTATGTGGAAATGCAATGGTTGATGCTCCAACAAGAACAACCGGAAGATTTTGTCATCGCCTCCGGCGTACAGTACAGCGTGCGCGACTTCGTAGAAGCCGCTGCGAAAGAGTTGGAGATGAAAATAGAGTGGCAAGGCGAAGGCATTGATGAAATCGGCTACTGGCACACCTCTTCTGAAACAGAACCCCGCGCCATAGTACGCATAGACCCGCGCTATTTCCGACCGACCGAAGTTGAAACCCTGCTTGGCGATCCCTCAAAAGCCAAACAAAAACTGGGCTGGACACCAAAAATCACGTTTCATGAATTGGTTGCCGAGATGGTTCGCAGTGATTTGAAAGATGCCAAGCGTGATGAATTGATAAAGAAACATGGCTATAATGCCATGGATTTTTATGAATAATAAATTGCTCAAAACGGCGAATTAAATTCCCGATTCGGAATATCCCGAGGCGCTGGGCGGTGTCCTTTGAGGGCGATCTCTTCGTGAGAATGATGTTGTTCAGGATCAACCATCTCCAATACCGCACGAATTAACGTTTCAGCATCTGGGAAATAGTCATCGGTCAGGCTTTGGGCAGTGGGAGAGGGATAGTCTGGCAGAGTGACACGCCGGGGCGGTTGTTTTAGCGCGCTGAAACCCGTTTCACAAACACGCGCGATCAACTCGCCGCTGACACCATAGGTGGACCATCCGGTGTCGGCTACCAGTAAACGGCCTGTGGTGTGAACGGATTTGACAACCGTGGCGCTGTCCAGTGGGCGGATGGCGCGCATGTCTATGACTTCGGCCTCTATGCCGTGTTCTGTAAGAATCTGTGCCGCCCAAAGGGCATCTACAGTCATGTGTGAGAATGCCGCTATGGTGATGTCTGTGCCAGATCTGGCAACGTGGGCACCTTCCAATGGCGTTGGTTCCGGTTGTTCTGAAACCACGCCTTTGAGATGGTAGAGCCAGCGGTGTTCGATGATGATTACTGGATTGGGATCATCCACCGCCGCCAGCAACATCCCTTTGGCATCCCGTGCTGTTGTGGGCATGACCACCTTCAAGCCCGGTATATGACCGAACAATGCTTGCAGACTCTGGGCATGTTGCGGACCCTGACCCCAGCCGCGACCGATCAGCAGTCGAATCACGATGGGCACTGATGCCTGACCATCGAACATGTAGAACCATTTGGCCGCATTATTGATGATTTGATCCAATGCCAGCAGAACAAAATCAATCCGCTGATGCGTCATGATAGGCCGCCAGCCACTTAATGCCAGCCCTATACACGCACCAGTAAGCCCATTTTCAGCTAATGGCATATCCTGGACACGTTCGGCACCAAATGTTTCCTGCAACCCTTCAGTAGTCCGAAATATCGCCATGGGATCAGGTACGCCCTCACCGATAACCATAACGCGATCATCGCGCTCCATGGCTTGACGCATGGCCTCTTGTAACGCGGTGGAGTAGGGCAAGCGCCGCTCTGACGATACGGAATCCAGTATGCTGGAAGGCGGTTGTTCTGTTTTTTTATAGAGGTGGTGGCATGCGGTACTGGGTTCAGGCGTGGGTGCTTTGAGCGCTTTGTCAAAGGCGAGATCAATCTCTTGATTTGCCGCGTGTTCGATGGCTTTAAACTGCTTGTCTGTCCACATCATCTCTGTTTTCAGCAGAGCGCGGGCTTTTTTCAGAGGACAGTTTTTTCGGCGTAGCAGGGCGGGTTCGTGGGATCGGTAATTGAGGTGATCATCTTCCTGCCAACCCACATGCGCCATCCAGCGGTTGGTGTCTAACTCCAAAAACTGCGGACCTGCACCCCGCCGAGCCAGCGCTATTGCTTTGTCTGCCAGTTGTCTCACTTCGAGGACATTGTTGCCATCTCCCTCAAAGGTGTTGATCCCGTGACCACGTGCAACTTGGGCAATTGTTCTGTCTGGTTGTCGTTCATCCAGTCCGGTATAGACTGCCAATCCGTTATTTTCACAGACAAACAGAACGGGAATCTTCTTCAAACAAGCAAGGTTCATCGACTCATGCAACACACCCTCTTCAAAACAGCCATCACCGAAAAAGACAACCGCTACATGATCAGAATGATTCAGTCTATTCGCCCAGCCAAGTCCAACAGCAAGCGGAATCGTACCACCAACAATCGGTGCTGCGCCCATAAATCCGGCTTGATGATCAATAAGATGCATGGAACCACCGCGACCGCCACAACATCCGGTTGCTTTGCCGTAGATCTCTGCAATCAGTGCATCTAAATCACCGCCTTTGGCCAGATAGTGACCATGTGAGCGATGATTGCCCATAACACTGTCTTCCCGCTTTAGTGCAGAGCAGATGCCGGTGGCAATCGCTTCCTGACCGATACACAGGTGCAATGGACAGCGCATTTCCTGATCAGCATAGCGTTCTGCCAACGCCTTTTCCGTGCGTCGAATACGATACATGGAGCGGTAGAGTTGCGGCAGGTCGAGTCGTACGAGTTCCTTCTTATCCACAAAAAAAGACCTCAAATGAATGATTTTTCATAATTCCAGCCCAAAAGGGTATCATTCAGATCTGTTTGCTGAAAGCGTATTATTCTCATAAAGCCGAACAAATGCCTCAACAACCTGTGGATCAAATTGCGTTCCCGCACCATTTTTTATCTCAGCGACCGCATCCTCAACGCTCCAGGCTTGTTTATAAGGCCGAACATTGACCAGAGCATCAAACACATCAACCACCGCAACGATCCGACTGATTAGAGAAATTTCCAGCCCTTTAATGCCTCTGGGATAACCCCTACCATCCCAGCGCTCATGATGGCTCAACGCCACATCCTGAGCCAGTTCGAAAGCCGGACTATCCTTCAAAATCTGCGCACCGATGCCTGCATGCGATTTAATCACCTCGTATTCGGATTCAGTGAGCTTTCCTGGTTTTTGCAATACGGCATCCGGTACGCCAATCTTACCGATATCATGGAGTTTACTGGCCTCAGCCATCTGTTTGGATGCTTTGGCATCCAATCCCAGTTCCAACGCCATCCGCTCAGTCAATTCCGCCACACGCATGATGTGGGTTCCGGTGCTGGTGTCTTTAAACTCCGCTGCCAGAGCCATCATATTGATGGCTTGGTTATAGGCAGACTCCAGATTGGTATGCAGGTGGATATTCTCCAATGCAGAGGCGCTTTGATTGGCCAACACCTGAATCAACTCACGACTGCCCTTTTCCAATGGTTTGGGTGTTTCAAAATAGATAAAGCCCAGCAGTTTGTCTTCCACCTTTAATGGCATGACCATGGCCTTTTCAAACGGCTCGGTAGAAATGGCCTCATTGTTGAGCACTTTCATGCTGTACTCTTGTACAGCCTTGATTTTCTGATCCGATTCATCCAGATCAGCATACTCACCAATACCGGTTTGAATCTCCACTTTACGGCCATCCATGGTGGCAATCATCCCTTTGATGGATGAAAAATAGCCATTGGTGCCCAAATCACACAGTGCAACGACTTGAGAGAGAATGCCCTGAAAAAACAGCTCAAAAGATTCTACACGATAGCGGTATAGCTGTGGTGTTGCGGCCAGAATTTGATTCAATCCATCCCGGTGGCGCAACATTGACTGACGGTGATCCTCAATTTCTCGCAGATCACGATACGCTTTGATGGCCGTTCTGACCGTGGTGTAGAGCTTCTGAGAGGTGAGTTCGGTTTTGTCCTTATAATCATCAATATCGTAGTTATCAATCACATATCGCTCTGGTGCCATGCCTGGTTGACCTGTTCGAATCACCAGGCGAATCATTTTTTGTTTTAATGTGTTACGAATATATTCAACCAGTAGAATACCCGCATCGTCGGTCTCCATCACCACATCCACAAGTGCCAGGGCAATATTGGTCTCTTTTGCCATGACTTGTTTTGCTTCTTGGGCGCTCTTGGCTTCCAACAGTTGTAACGGACGACCATCAAAAACGAAATTCTTTAAATTAATCCGTGTCAGGATAAGAATATCGGGATCATCATCAACAATCAGCACTTTCCAGTATTTATCAGAATCCTGCTGTTCTGACGGTTGCTCTGGCTGTTTGGTATGTCGATTTTTCCAAGCTGAAGTGATACTCAATAGACGATCCTCAGACTATCTTTCATGCGTTAACTACCGGAAAGGAAATCGTAAAAATTGCCCCTTGTCCATGCTGACTGGAACAGGTCACCGAACCTGCTAATTTACTGGTTATGAGGTTGTAGCAGATATAAAGGCCCAATCCACTGTTTCCCGCACCGCGTCGAGTAGTGAAAAATGGCTCAAACAGCTTGGATAGTACCAGTTCGTCCATACCAATACCGTTATCTTTAAACACAACCGAAAGTTGCCGGTGCTCACCGGTTACCTCTATGCTGATGATTCCTGCTTGCGTATCGTCATCAAAAGCATGTGTTCTGCTATTGCTTAGTAGAATACCAATCACCTGGTCCAAACAACCCGGATAACTCTCTACCCGCAGTTCGGCATCGCAAATCAGTTTGATCTCAATACCGGTATTTTTGAATGCATGCTGAAAACTGCGAATCACATCGTCAATGGTGTCACGGACGGAAAAAACACGTTGTTTCTCTTCACTTTGATCCAAAGATGTCCGCTTAAAGCCGTGTACCATATTGGCCGCGCGACGCAAATTGGCCAGCGTGAGCTTGGCGGTCTCGTCCATGCTTTCGAGTAGTGTTACAAATCGACCTTCATCAAATCGATCATTTTCAAGCATGGTGATGACTTCTTGAACTGCCTCCAAATTGTGCGAAGCTGAACCGACAGCAACACCAATTGGCGTGTTGATTTCATGTGAAAAACCGGCTACCAAACGACCCAGTGATGCCATTTTTTCATTTTCTATCAATACATGGCGCGTGCGTTCCAACTCCGCTACTTTCTCGTTCAACTCCTGGGTGCGCAGCGCAACTTTTTCATCCAGACTGGCCAATGTCTGTTTCAACTCGGCTTCCATCTGTTTGCGCTGGGTAATGTCTTCTTTTACCGCGACATAATGGCTCGTTTCACCACTATCAGCCTTAACCGGTGAAATGGTGGCTGATTCCCAATAGAGGCTTCCATCCTTTCGGCGGTTATGGAATTCACCGCGCCAGATGTTGCCGCTGGCCAACGTATCCCACAAATCCCGATAAAAATGAGATGACATATCACCAGATTTAAGAATTCTCGGATTACAGCCAATTGCTTCATCTCGCGTAAAGCCGGTTGCCTGGACAAACTTTGGGTTCACATAATCAATGGTGCCCATGGTATCTGTGATCACAACTGAAACCGGACTCTGTTCCACCGCTAAACCCAGTTTACGTAATTGATCATCAGCTCTCTGACGTTGCACCATCTCTTCGCGCAGCGCCTCATGTGTCTGCTCCAGTTGATGGGATTTGCGACGCAAACGGTAGATCATTACCATCACATAGACAAACAGCATCATGCCAAATACAAATAATAACTGCCGAAACAGATTGACCCAGGCCAGCCGGTTTTCAAACCAGGTGTTGAACGTCTGAAAATAGTTGGCTGCCTGCTGATCAGTGCTGGAATTGATTACCGAAAAAAGGTGACCTTCAATCCGACTTTTATATTGAATCACAATCCGAGCGTGATCCATAAGATTGTTTATCATCTGCTGAATCGGAACAGCAACACGTGCCTTGTGCTGCTCCATTTGTAAAATCAACTGCGTTACACTATCGCTCTGATGCCGTGCCTCTGTCTGAGAAAATACCAATAAATAGCGGATTAGTTTTTGACTGATATGAATTAACTCTAAATGAGTATCCTGCTGTTTTTTATAACTAATATCACCATTCAACTGATTGATCAGATTTTCTGTCGCTATTGGTAAATAGGCTAATGAATTTCGAAACAGAGCACTGTCCGATTTGAACTGATCCACCACAATCACTTTGTGTACCATGCCGGCAAGCAGATTTTTATGCGCAGCAAGCAGTGCATCATATTCGGTTGTATCGCTATTATCCGGTTTCAACCGAGAAACATAGCCATTCATGGTTGTAAGCGTGGCTTCCAGCGTGTCGTAATGCGTTAACATGCCATGGCGCAATAACAACATGTCCCGACTCAAATCAGCGTTGTGCTGTCGAAACATGTGCAGTGTGCTCACTACCCGTTTATGTTGCTCTTGATCAATGCTGACCGTGAAGGCAAATAGTGTCATCAACACTGCCAACACCAATCCTGAAATAACACCAACATACCGTTGCAGTAGTGACTTACTCATGATCCACACCATTGAGCGCATGTAAAAATGTGATGATCAAATCCACATGCTCAGCTGGAATGGATCGCCCCAGCTGATACCGTGCCATAATCGCTACCGCTGTTTGCAAATCCGGTATTGATCCATCATGAAAATAGGGCTCTGTCCGGGCAATATTACGTAGGCTTGGCACCTTGAAACGATGCCGGTCTGACTCCTGTTCTGTGACATTGTAGCGGCCTAAATCTGGCTTGGTGATTGATCCACGATCTGCAAAAAAATCTCCAAAAAAGCCTAATTTTTGATAGAGATTGCCACCAATATTGATACCCTGATGACAGGCAATGCAGCCGTAGGATTTAAACAGTCGATAGCCCTCTTTTTCTCGCTCGGTAATCGCGTTTGTATCGCCGTACAGATAGCGATCAAAACGTGAATAGGTAATAAGCGAACGCTCAAAAGTGGCGATAGCATCCTGAATATTCTTTGGCTGAATACCATCAGAATAGTGCGCTGAAAACGCTTTTACATAGTCTGCATCCGCCCGCAACTTGGGCAGAACACGCGCCCAACTGGCATCCATCTCTATGGGATTATGTATCGGTCCCGCTGCCTGCTCCTCCAACGTTGCCGCACGTCCATCCCAAAACTGACGGAAATTGTACCCGCTGTTAAAAACCGTAGGCGCATTGACAGCACCTGTCTGATTGCGAATGCCAACTGAGTGGACAAGATTGTCTACACCCGCACTTGTCAAACTATGACAACTGGCACAGCTGATGGTGTCGTCACCAGAAAGACGGACATCATGAAAAAGCTGCCGTCCTAATTCGACTTTGGCAGGATTTAGAACTATTTTAGTAGGCAGTGGCCGAATCGGTTCTTGAGTAAGATTCTCAGCCAATAATGAAGAAGCGCTCAGAAAGAGCGTTCCGATAAGCAATATGATTAGGTGATTCTTTTTCATGCACACTCCTACATGAAACAGTTCCCCCGAACTCTTGAAAGAGTATGAAGCGTTCATCGCAGGAGCACAACCAACTATCCAACCTGTGCAAAAGTGTGTCGTTTGACAGCATGGTGTGCAGGATTTCAATATGGTTTTTATTGATTCGTTCTGTAAAGGCGACAGGCCATGAATTCATTATATTTGTTGGTACGCATTACGCTGTTTTTCTTCCATCCCCTTGGTGTGGTCTGGGCTCGTCTTTTTTCTAAGCATAAGCTGTATGGCACCTGGTGTTGTTGTTGGAAATGTGATCCTAATCGTGATGAATTTCGGACAGGTTCGGTTGAATTTATCCAGATATTCAACCGTCATCTCAGCGGCGCATTTTATTCCGGTTCAGATAAATTCACGTTGGAAGGCGATATTACAACAGGCACCAATGGCCCAGAGATCCAGGGACGCTTTAAACAAAATGACGAGTGGTTCTCATTCACATTGGAAATTGCAAACTGCCTGGATAAAAATGACTGCTATAAAGGTCGGTGGAGTGGCTACTGCTATGATTCCATCACCGGCAAGCAAAATAAAATCGATAAACTACCGATATATATCGCTAGAAATAAAGCCTGCAAACCACAGTGCCAAGTGCGACGGAATCACCATGACACGTGTGATAGGCGTTGTGGGTAAAAGTGGCACCATAGTTGATAGGAAGGAGATATAATCATCAGGAAATTGACGGATTGACTTCCTGTCTTCAAGAAATAACGCATTGCTTCAGGACGAATAGATCACATAATGTCAGACAAAATGAGACTGTCCAATGAAACGACATCCACAAGCCTCTGCACAGAGGCCAATCTGGAGGCATTTTATGCCAAAGCGTTGGATGCCTATATCAAGGAGGATTGGCCAGAGGTGGTCACTCGGTGCATGCCCATTTTGCGTGCTTTTCCAATCAATGGACCAACTCTTGATCTGATGGGTGTGGCGTTAGCCAGAACAGGACGCAGAGAGGAAGGGTTTAAACTGCTTCGAAGTGCTATCCGTCATCATCCAGAAATACCACACTATTATAGACACTTAGCTGTGCTTAATTATGAAGCGAAAGAGTTTGCTATGGCCGAGCAACTCTATCTCAAATCGTTGACTTTAGATTCAGAAGATATGACGACCCATTTTAATCTGGCCACCATCTACCTTGACCAAGGATATTTTGATCAGGCGCGGAAGTTTTATAAAAATGCGCTCCAATTGGAGCCAGATCATTATGCTTCCGCTGAAGGGTTGGCGTTTACTTATGAACTCAGCGGTGAGACGGATAACGCTGCCAGCGTGTTGGATGCCGTTGCCAGATATGATACCGATGTTGCGGATATTGCCCAATTACGCGCTGATCCTGAAACGATCTGTATCTGTGCGCTGCCCAAGTCTGCCGGCACTTTTTTGGCGACAAGCTTAGCAAATACATTAAATTCTGAAGTAAAAGACCGTAAATATTCCATCGATGATGGCATGTTTCCCGATATTCTGCTCACGGAAGATGCGTTTCGTGTCACCACCAGCCAGCGTGGCATTGTACACAATCATGCCAATGCTTCAGCTGCCAATATCGCTGTTATCGCAGCGGTTGGTATTAAAAAAATTCTGGTCCATGTCCGTGATCCTCGGCAAGCACTGCTCTCTTATCACCATCATTGTTGTGGTGGGCGTGGTCTGTTCCGCTGTTTTGCCAAGGATCAGAACTTTTATAAAATGGAAGAGTCCGAACGGTTGCAATGGATGGTTAACCACTATTTTCAACCGCAGATCGATTGGATTCAATCGTGGATGGATTATCAACAACAAACCGATAAGCCGGTCGAGATCAATCTGACATCCTTTGATACGATGTTATCCATGGGACAAAAGCCCTTTATCCGCTCTCTATGTGATGCGTTGGATCATCATCCAGAGCAGATTATTATTCCCAAACGAGACAATAAAGTACGCTTTAGAAAAGGCGATCCCAAAGAGTGGCGTTCGGTTTTTACCGAGCAACAACAGGAATGGATGTTTGAGCACATGCCTGAAGCGATGTGTTTTCAGTTTGGTTGGCAGCGCTGATAGGTTTGTTGCTATGGAATCAATAGATTAGTGAATGGAACACCCTGTTGATTCTGTGATCCTTATTTATAGATTAGCTTTAAGACCAGTACGACACAGGCCAGTGAAAAGCCGACAAAATTGGCGATGATCAGCGGCCATTGCTCCAGAAGAATGCCATACGTCATCCATAGGCCAAGGCCACAGGATATCAAAATATACATGCCCAGCGAGATTGCCTTTGTATCACGTGTTCGGATAATCTGAACCACTTGAGGTAGTATCGCTGGTGTTGTCATCAGCATTGCCAAATAGCCGATAATCTCTGTTTTATCCATTATTATTCCTAAAAATTGTACGGCGAGTTAGGGCCACGAATACTATATCTTACCCCATTCACTTGTCTATTGTTGATGAATCAACGTTCTGTGCAACCGAAGTACTCAGTTTGTTCCGTGGCCCTTCGTCTCAGGTTGTGATTCATTGTCAACTTTTGGATCGAAATGACGATATTGTGGAAGTTGTCGGAGATCGGAATGTCACTGGCCAAGAAGCGTTGCTGATCTGAGCGCATCAATCAGTTGTTGATTTGAACGGTCTTTCTGAATAAAAATATCGTTCATCTTTTCCAGGCGACGGACCAGCAGTTCAATCAATTTGTCTTTAATCATGATATGGATCTGATAGCCGAAGCTTTGTAACGCATTGGAACTGATCTGAAATGTCATTACTTTATCAGCGGCAACCACATTGGTCGTTCTGGAGCGACCAATCAAGAAGGAGATCTCACCAAATATCGCACCTGCTTCAAGGGTCGTGATCACATGTTCTGAACCGGTTGATGTGGTGCGCGTTACGTTGACACGGCCCTCTAAAATAATGAAGAGATCCTTATTAACATCATCGCCTTCCTGAATAATTATATCATTTGGTTTGAACTTGGCCAGCAGACTTTCTTGTTCAACCAACATATCGAGCTGTTTCTCTGAGAACCCCCAAAAAAACGGAATTTTCTTCAGCTTTTTTTTAGTAACCATGGCTATATCCTGAGCAAAGAGGGGCGCTATATAGATGAATTAGACAGTTGGAGATCTGTTTAGTGCCTCGTAGATTTTTGGATTGGTATCATAGAGGTTTGTCTGTCGTATTATCTACGCTGGATTTTGTCCTTTTGAGGTGTGGGTCTTGACCAGTAGTGCATAGTCAAGCGTCTTTTGTGTCGGAGCATCCATTACTACAGTATGACCAGAGCCTGGTGCTACGGCCATCGCTTCACCCTTCAAATTTGTCATGTCCTCTACAGTGAAATGAATGTTACCACGCGGTGTCATCAGCATCATCTCATCACCTTGTTCAAAGTGATTTTTGACCGCGACATGCATTTTTCCTTTTTCTTGATTGATTACTTCGCCAACAAATCTTTGGTGATTCTGCGAATGACCAAATCGATAATTTTGTATCTGTTCCGGTGCGTGGCGGCGATAGAATCCCTCGGTGTAGCCACGGTTACCAAGATCTTCAAGATCAGTCATCCATTGTGGATCAAAAGGCGCTCCAGCAGCTACAGCGTCCAATGCTTGACGGTAAATTTGTGTTGCGCGGGAGACATAAAAATAGGATTTGGTACGGCCTTCGATTTTCAGTGAATGGATACCCATTTGGGCAAAACGCTCCACATGCTGGATGGCGCGTAGATCCTTGGCATTGAAAATATAGGTGCCATGTTCATCCTCTTCAGCGGCCAGCCATTCGCCGGGTCGTCCTTTCTCTTCCAAAAGAAACAGTGGTTCGTGACTGGTTTTTGGAATGATATCTCCTTCAGGTGTCTGTTCGGCCTCCTTGGCTTGATAGTTCCAACGACAGGCGTTGGTGCATGCACCTTGATTGGCATCCCGATGACTCATATAGCCTGATAGCAAACACCGGCCCGAATAAGCCACGCACAGCGCACCATGAATAAAGGTCTCCAACTCAATATCCGGGCAGCGGTTGCGGATGGTTTCAATCTCATCCAAAGAGAGTTCGCGGGATAGAATGATGCGTTGGATACCGTGTTGTTGCCAAAAGCGTACCGCAGCATAGTTCACCACATTTGCCTGCACCGATAAATGAATCGGCACATCCGGGTAGTCACGCCGCACCAGATGAATAATCCCAGGATCGGACAGGATCAACGCATCAGGACCGAGATCAATAATCGGTGCCATATCGTTTAGAAACGAGTCAATTTTACTGTTATGTGCGGCAATATTGCAGGCCAGATAGAGTTTTTTACCGTGTTGTCGAGTCTCTTGAATCGCCTGTTTCAAAATGGTGTTGTCAAATTCATTCTCACGCACGCGCAGGCTATAGCGAGGCAGGCCGACATAGACCGCATCAGCACCATAAGCCAGCGCATACCGTAAACTCTGCAAAGTGCCAGCTGGTGCCAACAGTTCAGGGATTTTCAAAGGGCAGTCCTCTTTTAGTGCTGTCCGGTTTGGACTCTATTTTTCTTCGCAATGATCCCAGCGCTCGGCAGCCGCACTGTTGGAACGAATTGTTGCGTACTCCACCGCATCAAAAGGGAAGGACATCATGCTACCCATGGCCTTTCCGGGTAGATAGCTCAGACGCGAAACCGCGTCAGCTTCACGATTGTAGGAAGGATTGATGCGTGCGACAAACATACCCATCTCATACGCCAATGTCTGACAAGCAGGTGTTGCCAGCGTTAACCGTTGCAGATGCATGACGAATTGTTGATCGCATTGATAATCAAAATAGCCTTTTCGTGCGTAGCAGATATCATGGTTTTTACAGGCACTATCAATGGTATCAAACGCTTTTATGCTTTCAAGTTCTTTTAATTCATCCGCCTTGTTTTCAGCGTTGAGTTTTGGATAGTTTGGCCCGCAAAACCGACCATGTACCGGAAGCGCCAATCCATCACCTTTCGCTTCATTTGGCTCAGTAGCACTGGTGGCGTTGCCGCCCATAAACAGTGTTGCACACAGTGTGGCGATGATAGAAAATATTCTAAAACCTGATTTGATATTGCTCAGTATAATCGTAAACATGTAGGCATCCATTTTGATAGGAGTGACGCAGTTGGATGATGGGTAGACGCTGTGATGTCTGTTTCAACCGGCAACTGCGTAACTCTTATTTGATACTGAAAAAGTATCGCTTGTAAAATTGAGCGGGCTGATTGGCATGATTAATTTATTCCGTGGCCCCGGACCCACAACCAAAAAAAGCCGTCCTCAAAAGGACGGCCTTTAATGAAACTAGCGTGCTGGGTCAGCTTAGATAGCGATGACGTTCTCTGTAGCTGGGCCTTTAGGGCCGGCAACAACAGTGAATTCCACTTTCTGACCTTCGGACAGGGATTTGAATCCGCTGCCTGAGATAGCTGTGTGGTGAACAAAAGCATCACCTTGGCCCGAGTCACGTTGAATAAAGCCGAAGCCTTTATCGTCGTTGAACCATTTGACGGTACCGGTTTCACGTTCTGACATGATCTAAAAACTCCTTCACGATCTTAAAAAAGTGAATTGTAGACTGAGTTGAGGTGTAATTACCAGGAGATTGTGCGATTGAATGCAATCTGATAAGGATAATTGTGTCTATTCAGTGTGCAATTGGCATGAAAAAAGCCTGCAAAGCTGTGCTTGTGTGCTCAATGCAACGGCATTGTCAGCACATCATGATTTTAGAGGATTGTTTTTTTGCGTGGATACAATGGATGGGTGACAGGTAGATGATTCTTTTCCTATGTGAGAAACCCTCGCAGGCCAGCGTGGTCGAGGTGCAGCGGGAAAGGTCCCAGTATTTGGCCTGTTAAAGCGAAAAGGAAAGGTCTACACGAAGATCATTCCCGATGCTTCTTCATCTACTTTGATGCCAATTATTCAGGATAAAGTTGTCCCTGATAGCATCGTCTATTCTGACTGCTGGCGAGGATATAACGTGCTGGATGTTTCCGGTTTTAAGCACTATCGCATCAACTACTCCAAGCTCTTTGCAGA
>JADFWU010000003.1 GCA_015234045.1 Magnetococcales bacterium | reverse complement strand
GTATCCGAACAGTTGAGAACGCCTACTCAAAGGATGGTGGCTTGGCGGTTCTGTTTGGCAATATTGCACTGGATGGGTGTGTTGTTAAGACTGCCGGTGTGGATGAGTCCATCTGGCAGTTTTCCGGGCCAGCCCGAATCTTTCACAGTCAGGATGATGCCTGTGAAGGGATCTTGAATGATCAGATCAATCCGGGGGATGTGGTTTTGATCCGCTATGAAGGGCCGAAGGGGGGACCGGGTATGCAGGAGATGCTCTATCCCACCACCTATCTGAAATCCAAAGGACTGGGTGCACGCTGTGCGCTGATCACTGATGGTCGCTTCTCAGGAGGAACTTCGGGACTCTCCATTGGTCACGCCTCTCCTGAGGCGGCTGAAGGGGGCACCATCGCCCTGGTGGAAGAAGGCGATATCATTGAAATTGATATCCCGAACCGTACCATCAACCTTGTGGTTTCCGATACTGATCTGGATAAACGGCGTGAGGCCATGCAGGCCAAAGGATCTGCGGCATTTAAACCGGTTAATCGTCAGCGTGTTGTTTCAAAAGCGCTCCAAGCCTATGCGGCACTGACCACTTCCGCCGCAAAAGGCGCTGTACGCTCTCTGAACGCTTTGAAATAGTCTGCTTTCAATACCTCTGAACGAAACAACCACCTGCTAAAGCGGGTGGTTTCGTATTCTGGACCACCTGCTAAAGCGGGTGGTTTCGTATTCTGGACCACCTGCTAAAGCGGGTGGTTTTGTTTTCTTGACTGAAAGTCTGGATACCGGCTTAAGCCGGTCGGCATGGTTAATCAAGTGATTCTTGGTTTCAGAGGTGCTTTAATCCTGTCGCTTCGCCTATTTCTACCCGCTTTTCTGCCTATCTTTCTGCACAAAAGGCAACTTATTGCCGCATGTGTTCTAAATTCCATATTTAACCGTTGCCGCCTACCCTATTCAATACATACTACTTTTAATTTTTTTCCATTACTGGATTGGAACTTGCATCTCTTGGACAGATTGCGGTTGGCCCCTTTTTGGATGTGCCCGAGACAATATGATTCAGTGGCAAGATATCAGCGGAAACCTTCAAAGTGCTTTGTTTGATCAACAACGCGCTTTTTTCCATTCTGAATTGGATTCCACCAATCAAACCGCTATTGAATTGGCCAGAGAGGGTGCGCCGGAAGGTACGTTGGTCGTTGCAGATAGCCAACGGTCTGGCCGTGGACGACTTCAACGGATTTGGCAATCACCACCAGGGGTTAATCTCTATTTCAGTATGGTATTACGTCCTGAACTGGCTATTGCACTGGCACCACAGGTCACACTGTTGACTGGTGTTGCTCTGGCAGAGTCAGCGGTGATGTTGAAGGTGCCTGATGTAGCGCTAAAATGGCCTAATGATCTGTTGATAAAAGATAGAAAAAGCGCTGGCATCCTGACAGAAATGGGTATTCAAGGCCATCGTATCAACTATCTGGTGGTTGGTGTCGGAATCAATGTATATGGTCAGGTTAAAACACTCCTGCCCGAAGCGTTGCACACCAGCGCGATTACATGGTCTGAGGCTTTGGATGACACAGGTGTGGATCACAGTGGTTTCAATCTGAGAGGAAAGATATTAAATCAATTCCTTAATCAGTTCAGCCACTGGTATACCCTGTGGCAGAAAGAGGGCTTTATTCCGATTCGAACCGCCTGGATGAATCGGGCTGGAATCATTGGAAAACGGGTGCAAATTAATCTAACAGATCGACAATTTAGTGGCATCGCCATAAATATGGATCCTGAAGGGTATTTGATGGTCAAAGATGGTGTGGGCATTGTTCAACAGGTGATGGCTGGTGATGTCACCCTGATGAAGGAGTAGCAGCATGTTGCTGGTTGTGGATGTTGGCAATACCAACATTGTTCTGGGTGTTTATGATAAACATGAGTTGGTTCGACATTGGCGAATTGCAACACGGGTTGAGCGGACCGGAGATGAATACGGTATCCTAATTGTTAACCTGTTTCGATTGGCTGATATAGAGCTGAAAAACATTTCAGGCGTGATCATTGGTAGCGTTGTACCACCGATTCAATCTGCATTGGTACGCGCGGTGAAACGCTATTTGAAAATGGCTCCTTTACTGATCGGTCCCGGATTAAAAACCGGTATGAGAATCCGCTACGACAATCCTAAAGAAGTGGGTGCGGATCGGATTGTCAATTCAGTTGCTGCCTACGACCTTTTGCACAGTGCCGCAGTGGTGGTGGACTTTGGTACAGCAACAACCTTTGATCTAATCGGCCCTGACGGGTCCTATATGGGCGGTGCTATTGCTCCAGGGCTTGGCCTCTCCCTTGATGCATTGTTTGAAAAAACGGCCAAGCTTCCACGTATAGAGCTGGCAAAGCCCGCTTCCGTTATCGGATCAGACACTGTGACGGCAATGCAGTCGGGTCTGTTTTGGGGATATGTTGAAATGGTGGACGGTTTGATTAATCGGATGGTCAATGCGTGCGGCTTTGACGATGTAAAAGTACTTGCAACCGGCGGTCTGGCCAGATTGATCTCAACGGAAAGCAGTCGGATCAAACAAGTGGATGAATTTTTGACTTTGACAGGTTTAAGGCTATTGTATGAACGGAACCAATAAGGAGGCTTTGTTATGGCTCAACTTCCTCCGGTGGTAACCCGGATATTGCCCTGGGGTGTTGTCGCGGCTCTTGTGGCGGTCAATGGATGGGTCTTTTGGGATAATATCCAACAGGATGAGGAGACCACTGCTGATATATGGACTGGTCCCCAAATGCCCGGCAAGGCCATGGCCCTTCCCGGACGTCCTGAAGGCGTAGTCACTGCCGAAGCAAAGCCCGCGCCTGAGCAAAAGAAACGTCAAATCCCTGCCCCGGCTGGTATGGAACAGAAAGTTGTGGCCAAACAGCCTCCAGCACCGGTAGAGATACCGAAACAGCCAAAGCTTGCCGCTGTGGCCAGGCGTTCACCTATTATCCAACCCCCTGATACCATTCTTCCAAAAGAGTCCACCATGGTGGGCCGTGGTTATGTGGTACAGGTCGGCAGTTTTGTGCTGAAAATGGGCGCTCATTCGCTTTCCCAGCGTTTGGAGTACCACGGCATGAAACCGCGTACCGAAGAATCACGGGAATTGGTCCAGCTCAACTCTGTCCAAGCAGGCCCCTTCAGTGATTTTGACGAAGCCAAACAGGCTGAGGGCGTGCTCAAAGCGGGCGGCATGGATGCACTGGTTGAAGAAACCTGGGAAGGCTATATCATCACCTTGAGCAAATCCTTCCTGCTCGGCTATGCAGTCCAGGATATGGAACAAGCCAAAGACTTGGGCGTGAATCGTGTGCGTATGGTAAAGGTTGAAACGGATCTTCCAGTCAGAAAAGTGCTACTAGGCCCCTTCCCGGACCATGAAAAAGCAAGAGAAGTGAGCGTTGCAGTTACACGACTTGGCCTGGCTGTTCCGGTCATTCAGAAGTGGGATGTACTGCAAACTGGTAAAAAAGATTCAGCGGGGGGTTGACACTACCCCCTGAACCGGGCAGAATTCGCCCGTCTTTTGGCGGGGTAGCTCAGTTGGTTAGAGCTGTGGATTCATAATCCATGTGTCGGGAGTTCAAATCTCCCCCTCGCTACCAATCAGATCAAGGAGTTAGCGCCACAATCGCTAACTCCTTTTTTCTTTTTGTGCTGTATTTGTGCTGTGATTCTTGTGATATTGCATATGGTTTGGCATTTGTAACGCGGCGATTTGAGTTGGACCACTAGGCGGTTTGAGTTGGACCACTTTTTCATTCATTCAACAACAACTCCGCCATACCATCCAACTTTCCTTTGACCGCTTTCCACCCTGGCATCAACTCATCCAGCAAGCGGTAGAATCGATCACTGTGGTTGTGCTCTTTCAAATGGCAGAGTTCATGTAACAGAACGTAGTCAACACATTCCCTGGGAGCCTTCACCAAATGTGGGTTCAATGATAGCTTTCCCTTTGGCGAACAGCTACCCCATTGTTTCTGCATCACTACCAGTTTCCAGGGCGGTGGTGACTTCAGCCAAGGTATCTGTTCCACTTGAGCGTGCAGGTGACGTTGGAAAACCTCCTTGGCACGTTTACGGTACCATCCTCTCAACAGATCCTTGATGATACCAGGATTTCCTGTTTCACACCTGACTTCCAAGCGCCCTCGGAGCATTTTAATTGATGCTTTTTCAATTGGCTCCTCAGTTATCTTCAGGATATGTCGCCGCCCAAGATAGAAATAGCTTTCACCGCTGATATACTGCCTTGGAAGAACCTGAGCGCGTTGTTGTTGAGCTTCAGTGATGTGTTTCAGCACCCAACGTGCCTTTTTGCGTACAGCTTCCTCAATCTCAAGGTCAGTGGTCTCTGAAGGAGCATCAACCTGCACCGATCCATCAGGGTGGACGTGAATAGCCACTTTACGCTTTGGGTAATCAGTCAAGGTCACTGTTTGAAAATCGATCCTGTCTTCACCATAGAAGATGCTGTGACTGGTCACCTACAACTCTCCTCGGTTAATGCCTATTCTGGTGATCTGAATAACCTTTTCAATCACCTCTTTTGCGGTATCCAGTCCAACTCGTTTGAAGAGTCGCGGTAACAATCCCTTACGGATTTCAGCTTCAATATTCTGAGGGTTGAGAGAGTGTTCAGAGACCGCTTGTTTCACCACCTCATCAACCGCCTTGGCTTCCTCGATAAACTGATTCTGTTCAGTCTCGTCGATGGCTTCAAAGTGGTCATCACCCAGCACGATTCGGAAGGTTCCATAGTAGGCTTTGGCTTGCTGATTATCTCCAAAGGCATCGGGAACACCTTCCACCTTTCTGGTATTCACATTCTCCTCGAACTCCTTGAACAGAACGAACTGTTTGTTGGGGTGCTTAAACAATGCCTCGGCTTGAGCGATAGCCTCTCGTAGAAGCTCAGAGAATACCTTTTGGGCGTAGGGATCATCAGCCAAGTCTACCTCAATGGTCTTCTTGACTCTGGTTTTAATGATATCGGTCTCGTTACGTGTCTTCTCTTTCGACCACTCTTCAGGATCATCAGCAGATTCATCAAGAATGATCACACCTTCTGGTTCTTGAATACTCTCACCGATGACATGTTGGTCAACAAGGCGGCGGATCTGCTCTTCATAGGCACTGAAGTCTACCGTCTCTTGAGCATCTTGCTTGGCAATAGTCCTCAGACTTGAAAAGAACTTCAGGTCGCTCTTGTACTCAGCGATTATTGTTTCTGGAAATGAGCTGTCTTCAAAAAAGTGGCGTGATGAGAGAGCTGTCTTGAGGCACATGCCGAACTCGGTCAGGGCTTCATAGAAGTCATCACGTATCTTGGCCCGGGTATCAGGGTTGATGATATGTCCATCTTTCCCAGTCTTGGCTTTGGGCATCAGAACCTGTCGGTACTGCTCCAAATCCTGTCGGTCTTTGACTCCGGAAAAAATCGTCCATAGACGGTCATGAAGAGTCGGTAACCGTTTATATTCAGTGCTGACTTGGCTGTAGAGCCCCTCGATATCATCAACGTCATAGCCACCTTGGGTACGGTCGGCCATATCCTGGTAGCTTTTAATTGTAGTATCCAGCTCCTTGAGGATTCCTCGGTAATCGATCAACAGACCATACTGTTTTTGTTCGTGGAGTCTATTGACCCTGGCAATAGCCTGAACCAGGTTGTGCTCCTTCAACGGCTTGTCGATGTAGAGGACCGCGTTTTTAGGTTCGTCAAAACCGGTTAGAAATTTGTCCACAACAATCAAAATATCTGGCTCGCCATCCGTTGCAAACGCCTTAATTACCTCGCGTTCATACTCTTCGGAATCGTTACCGATATTATCCTTCCACCACTGCTGAACCTCCGGGATCTTGGTTTCATCAACTGCTGTATGACCTTCTCGGGTATCGGGTGGAGAGATCACGACTGCGCTGGTGACCATTCCGGTTTGATCAAGGGCCTTTTTGTAGCGGATTGCGGACTGTTTATTTTCAGTGGCCAACTGTCCTTTCAGCCCCAATCCCAGAGACTTGAAGTTCTTGTCAAAGTGAACCGCAATATCCCAGGCAATCAATTCGATACGGCTTGCAGAGGCGTAAATTCGACCCTTTTGACTAAATTTCTTCTTCAAGTCCGCTTTCTGCTCTTCTGTCAGGCCAGCAGTGATCTTTTCGAACCAGTTATCGATCGCCTTGGCGTTAACGTCCAGCTCAGGCTTCCTATCTTCATAAAGCAGAGGGGTGACGGTTCCGTCTTCCACAGCCCGTTTCATCGTGTAGGCGTGAACGATGGGACCAAACTTATTGGTCGTCTTATCATCCTTCAGCAGAGGCGTTCCGGTGAAGGCAACGAAGGCGGCATTGGGAAGTGCCGTGCGCATACGCTCATGATTTTCACCGCCATGACTCCGGTGCCCTTCATCAATTAAGACGATCAGGTCTTCACTGTCGTTGTAACATTCCGGCTGCTTGGAGGCGGTATTGAACTTGTTGATAATGGAAAAAAGAATGCGTTCAGAGCCTTTACCGATGCGTTTTGCTAAATCCTTCCCGGTTTTGACCTTGGCTCGTTCACCATCCTTGCGGCTGGCGATTATAGAGCCGAACGCACCACCTGACAGAAAGGTTTTGGCCAACTGTGTTTCAAGATCAATGCGGTCGGTCACCACGATGATACGGCACTCTTTCAGGTTGGGGTGGAGGAGCATTGCCTTGCAGAGAAAGACCATGGTGAAGGACTTTCCTGAGCCGGTGGTATGCCAGATTACACCGCCTTCCCGGGCACCTTTCCGGTTCTTTGTCGAAACCCGTTCTATTAGAGCCTTGATACCGAAAAACTGTTGATAACGGGCGGCAATCTTGCCGACCTTTTTGTCGAAGATAATGAAGTAGCGTATGAATTCCAGAAAACGGTGTGGGATCAGAAGGCTAGTCAGCAAGACCTCCTGCTCGTTAAGCCGCATATGTTCTTTACCCCTGATACAATCCCTTTGATTCTGAGCCTCTAACCATTTGCGATCAGCAGTCCTGGATTTTGATCCACGCGTTCCAGACCATGCGATTTTGAAATAGGACTGTACCCGTTTTGACTTCTCTGACAGCAGCAATTTTTGTTCATCAGGTCGTAATTCAGGATGCCACGTCTCACCCCAATTGACCGTTTCTTCAGTCCGTTCCTCACGCCAACTTGACCAGAATTTAGCTGGAGTGTGAACGGTACCGTACTTGGCATCTGTGACGCTGATGGAAAGGAGGAGTTGAGCGTAGGAAAAAAGTGAGGGGATCTCATCTGGCTTCTGGTTGCGGATCTGCTGACTCACTCCCTCCATCACCATAGGCTTGTCAACACCTTTAGCATCAGGTCTTTTGGCTTCGATGACGACTACCGGGATTCCGTTGAGGAAGAGGACAATATCAGGTCGCCGAGTATGCGTCCCCTGAGCCGAAAGAACCTCCATTTCATCCGTCACAATGAAACTGTTTTTGGAGGGATCTTCCCAATTCACAATAGGTATTGTGGGCTGCACCTTCACCCCATCAATAAACTCTGTGACCGTTATGCCCATGGTCAGCATGGTGTAGAAACGCTCGTTGGCTGTGAGCAACCCTTCATTTAAACCGAGTGAAGTGACTTCTCTGACAATTTGATCAATACCATTGTCAGAGAGCGGGTATTCTTTTCCTTTGAAGGTGAACCGGCGCTGTTTCAATACGAAAACCAGTATATCCCGCAACAGTACTTCGCGGTTACTACCACGCATCCTCAAGCACTGAGAGGCTGGCATATATTCCCATTCAAGGAGCATCAACGTCTTCAAGGCTGGGATGTGAGAGCTATACTGCTCACTGGTTCTGGGTGTTCTGCTCATCGTTGAATACCATAAAAAAACCGCCAAGGTTGTGCATGCGTAAGCAGAGGCGCGGCGGTTATGTTTGTATCAGTGTGCCTCTCATAAATTACAAAAGGCAATGCGATTTTTGTTGACAGAACACCTGTAAAAGCTGATTCTGGTAACAGGTCTAGTTGACTGATCAAACAGCAAGCAGTGTAGGATTTTGTCTCTGCACCGCTGTTACCGATAAAAGGTTCCCCCTCGATGACAAGAGCCCAAGGGGCTCTTTCCTCCGGGAGTAGTCGAGGGGGTCGCATTTTCATCAGTAGTACCTCGTATTTCCCGTCCTGAAGATATCAAACTCACTCCTGACCGCACTTTTGATCATGTCATAAAAGTGGCTGTCGCCGCGTTCCCACTTTCTGAAAATAGCCCAGTTGCAGTAGTCCGCGATTTGCAATCCATAATGAGAGCGTGATTGATGGTGGATCACTCGGAAGGGTGTGTCTGCTGACAGCATTTCCTTGAGCGTCACCTTCACTGCTTTTTCAATGGCTCTTCGCTTTTTCTGAACCGGTATGGTATCGGTGATCACCACAATTTCACGGTCATTGGCAGCCTGAATTCTCTCAAGGACATGTTTCAGAAGATAGCCCAGCATTCTGGGGTAAAACTGACTCTCTTCTCGAAGAGATGGACCGGTTTTACATTTTTCAACAATCAGGCTATCGATTCGCATACCGCCCAGATGATCAGCAATGATACCGAAAACCTTTCCACGAACATGGCTGTTGTCTTCCGAGCAGTGGAAGTATTCGTGAGGGTAACCATCCTCAATCAAATCATGTTTGTAAACATCAAGCTTTTGATGACCCGGAAAGGGGCGGGAGACGGTCACGCTGGTGATCACAAAGTGCTTGGTTCCATTGACACTAAAATCAAAGTTACCCCCTTCATCCAGGAATACATAGACACAACCACTCATGCAGCCACCTCATCGACCATCACCCGCCGCTTGCCAGTGAGGAGTTGTTGCATGAGGGCTTTTTTCTGGGTTTGGAGTTTGGTGAATTGCTGTTCTAGATTTTGAATACCTTGATCACAGGAAAAGAGAGTGTGAGCGATCTTCTTTTGCTCAGGAAGGGATGGAAGTAGGATTGGTAGTGCTTTTAGTGTAGCTGCACTCAGAACTCCCATCGTGCCACCTTGTGCCCAACTCCGGAGCTTGTTAATAATTATTTGAAAGTCAAAGAGGTGTCTCACAAATTGTGGAAAAACTCGTTTACTATCAAATGAAAGACGGAGAAGTCTCGGGTTTATGACGCCCAACTCTGCATCATTAGGTATGAGAAGAACACGGCCAATTGTTCCAACAAGGCTAATCAGGATATCTCCAGGCTGTACAGAACAAGAAATTAGTTCTTGGTATTTTTCTTCAGGGATATAATAGTCCCCATAGAAGGGATCATCGGCTATGACTTGTTCTTGACCATATATTTTGTATCCCGTTATTGAGTAAGTTTCTTTCTTGAGGGATGATCCAAATGGACCAGCTTTAATTGCAGGCCGTGATTTTGAACCTAGCATGCCAAGTCGAATGTCTTCCCACCCCTCAGGCAACTCACCATCAACACTCGGCTTACCAAACCCAGGAAACCGCTTCTTCCCCGTCAGCAACTGCTGCATCAGGGCTTTCTTCTGCGCCTTACTGTTCTCGATCAGCCGCTCCACGGTCTCAATGGCTCGGTCCCAGGTGGAGAGGATGCGGGCTATTTTCTTTTGCTCGGGGAGTGGTGGAAGTGGAACTGAAAGACCACCAACACCTTTTTGGTCAATTGTAGTCATCGTCCCAGTTTTTGCGTGAGACATGAAATATTTTCTTGCTTGATATGATATACAAAATTCAAGGAGAAATTTTGGAACAACAAGATTCTGTTTAGGTCGGACACGCATTATATGGCATTCATAAACCACATCTTCTTCATATGTGTCGTAAATATTACAATGCGCAATCCCTTCGACCTTAAGAGATGAGCGGGTAAAAAAAACATCTCCTTTTTCAACTTTAAAAGTCCGGAATTCTTTTTCTGATAAATCAAGCCTTTTCAATTCGTTAGGATTGATTTGCCTTGGAGTATAAAGGTTCACGACATTTATTAACTTGTAACCTTTACCAACTCGTTTCGGATCATTAAAAGCACCATTTCCGATCTTTGTTTGACTCAAATCGCAAAGTTTCCATAGTTTCCACCCCTCAGGAACCATAACCCAGCTCCTTCAAATACCCTTCCATCTCCACCTCAAGTGCAGACAACTCCGCCTTCAACTTCTCATGCTCATCACGTACCGCCATCATTTACTTCCCCGTGACTTGGAGGCAATGCCCCTCTTTTTCTGCGAGCGCTCCAGCTGCTGAATGGATTGATCTGGAACAGGAAGATCTTCCGGCATGGTACCACCCAACTCCTCAATGGTTTGTCGCACCTTGCGCCCCACTTGATAATGGGTGCTGTTGGCCTGTTTTTTCCCTTGGACTTCATCTCGACGTAATTTTTCTTCAGTTTGTGTTGCGCGAAACAGGTTGGCTGCTAGCTCGGTGCTGCCCATGTGGTCCAATATTTTATGACTTTTTTTCAACCCTTTGTGAGTATGAATCTCTTTGGCACCAAGACCGCCATAAAGCCCTTTGTAACCATGGTCTTGAAATATGGCAAAGTCGAGATTGCTCTCAACTCCGGCTCTATGAGCTGTGGCAACCAGATTTTTGTTATGCTCTTTCAGTTCATTACGCAACATTAAACGCTTTTGATCTTCGGACATACTTCTGAACGAATCATTGTCCTGAAGTTCCTGACGGCGCGTTTGAACGGCAAAATAGCTTTGACCGTGTGCAATAACCGGCTTAGCCGCATCAGCATTTTGTACAATCAAATAACAGGCGTAGCGAGATAGCTTATAATCCAATATGTTGCGTGCCGCTCCCGATCCGATTGGGACCATTTTGTCCACCTGAACAAAATGGTCCTCGATCATCTGACCAGAGTTCTTGCAAGCGGTTTGCGCTTTGATAATCACGCGCTCAAAAGAGCGCCATGAATCATAGTCCAGTGGTCCTTGGAGATCCCGACCAAACCAAAATTCGACGCCATTTTGATCACTTTGTTTGAGTTCCTCAAACGTCATAACATGCTGCTGTTGTAATTCCTTACTCATACCCCAGCTCCTTTAAATACCCTTCCATCTCCACCTCAAGCTCCACCAATTCTGCTTTCAACTTCTCCCGTTCATCGCGTACCGCCATCAGGTCGATCTCTTCTTCCTCTTCAAAGGTATCTACATAGCGAGGAATATTGAGATTGAAGTCGTTTTCAGCGATTTCTTCAGGGGTGGCAAGGTAAGCGTATTTGTCTACTGTTTCCCGTGCACCAACTGTCTCCACAACCTTGTTGATATGCTCTTCTTCAAGGAAATTTTGGTTCTTGCCGTCACGGTACTCTCGACTGGCATCGACAAACAGAACGCTTTTATCGCTCTTCTTCTTCCGAAAAATCAGAATCGCCGCTGGAATTCCGGTGCCGTAGAAGAGTTTTTCAGGGAGCCCAATCACTACATCCAGAAGGTTCTCTTCAATCAGCTTCTTTCGGATCTTCCCTTCAGCAGCTCCTCGAAAGAGAACGCCGTGTGGAACAACAACACCCATGCGTCCACTACCTGGTTTCAAAGTCTCGATCATATGGAGGATGAAAGCGTAGTCACCCTTGGTCTTGGGTGGAACGCCCCGGCGGAATCTACTGAAACGATCAGTTTCCGCCTGTTCATGCCCCCATTTTTGAAGGCTAAAGGGTGGATTGGCTACGACGATATCGAAGTGACGCAGCTTATCATCACCATCCAGCAACTTGGGGTTGCGGATGGTGTCTCCCCACTCGATTCGGTGGTTGTCTTCACTGTGAAGGAACATATTCATCTTTGCCAATGCCCAGGTACTGCCGATAGCCTCCTGACCGAACAGGGCATATTTTCTGGAACCAATCTTATTGAATACCTGCCGTCCACACTTCATCAACAAAGAGCCTGAACCACAAGCCGGGTCACAGATCTCATCGCCTTCCTGAGGCTCTACCAACTCAGAGATCAGTTCTGAAACCTCTGGTGGTGTGTAGAACTCACCAGCCTTTTTACCCGATGTCGCAGCAAAGTTCTTGATAAGGAATTCATAGGCATTGCCGATGATGTCCAACTTACCCACGCGACTGGGACGAAGATCCAGTTCAGACTTGGCGAAGTCTTCCAGCAAGTGGCGAAGGATATCGTTCTTCTGAGCCTCATCACCCAGCTTATTGCTATTGAAAGAGATGTCCTGAAAGACATCACGCAGCTTGTTGATATTCGCTTCTTCAATGGCATGCAACGCCTTGTCAATACGCTCACCATTACCAGGCTCGTGACGGTGCTTGTGAAGAGAGTAGAAGCCAGCGGCTTCAGGGAGAACAAACCGCTCATTCTTCATCATCTCAGCAATCAAAGCAGGCTCGTTGCCATACTCTGATCGATAGTGTTCTTCACGGTCACGCCAAACATCGCTGATGTATTTGACGAACAGTAAGGTGAGAACAAAATCCTTGTAGATACTCGGGTCCACCGTTCCTCGAAAGGTATCACAAGCGTTCCAAACCGCCTTATTGATTTCATCCTGACTAACTGCCTTGCTGACCATTGTCGTTATCCATTTCACAAGTCGTTATTTGAGAACCTGCTGGACCACTGCCAGCATTTGTTGTTTCCGATTCTGGATCAAATCTTGAAAAAGCTGTTTTTCCCGTTGAACAACATCCTGAAGAGCGATAACCACTCTCTGAGTTTCCAAACTGAGAACCGAAACCGGTAGACTCTCCAGGTCACCACGCCGTAGACCACGCTGAATGGTTCCCGTAGCCGACCTCTGTAAATATCGCTGAACAGGCTCCTGGTTGATCTGCCAGGCCAGAAACTCAGGAAGCAGTTGCTGGTCGTCATGCACTTGAAGCATGTTTTGAACTTCATTATATCGCCAACACACATTTTAAATGCCATATCATCGACTACTTATACTGAAACTAATTTCAAGAACATGACATTATTTTTTTGATAGATTTTCAACTCTGTTCTATTGTGGTGGTGTTACGATTTTTCGCCACTATGAGGCTATCGGATGGCAATGGACATGGCGACTGAATTGCACCGGTTCACCTCCAATTATGAAAGCGTATCATGATTAGTAGACACTCTCTCGGCACAAAAATCATGATTGGTGCCGGCCTTGCTGGTCTCTTGGCCCTCATCAGTATGGGTGCTTTTTCCATGTATAAAATGGAGCAAGCTATCCTTGAAGAAAACGCCCAAGGAGTCAATAAACTAACTTTTGGCGTTGTGAATGGTCTTGAGAATATCATGCTGGCCGGTGATGCGGAATTAGCACGGAATTTAGCTCATAGACTCAAGAAAATGCAGGGAGTAGAAAGCTTCCGAATCCTTCGTCTTGATGGTCAGGAAGCATTTTCTGAACAAGATCAGGATGCCGCTGGAAGTTTGGCTGACTCGGCAAATGAAGAAGAATCAGAATGGGCGGGTTTTACCAAATTTGATCCGACTATAGTCGATCCAGATTTTGCTCGGGCTGTTGAAACACAAAACCCCGTAACCCTTAATTTAAAAGAAACTACTGGTGAAAACAAACAAACTTATCTTGTCCCAATTCTAAACAAAGAGGACTGCCATGCTTGTCATGGTGATAAACACGCTGTTCGTGGTGTATTGAAACTCACAGTATCCATTGACAGCCTGGTCAGCAATATTTCTCAAACACGTATTGATCTGATCATTATGTTGCTGGTGAGCATTACGATTTTTCTCCTCCTTCTTGGTATTTCTCTGCGGAAATTGGTACTCATCCCACTAAACACGGTCAAATCCAGGATGCGTGAGTTTGCAGAGGGAGATCAGCCTGACTTTACCCAACCTCTCGTTTTTTCTTCAAAGGATGAAATGGGAGAGTTGGTACACTGGTTCAATCAGTTTCTTAGCGTCATTCGTGAAATCATTACAAGCGTTAAGCAGAGTGCCGTAACACTTGATGATTTGGCTGATAGGCTCAAACAAGCTTCTGAGTATATGGGCGATGGTGTGGATGGGGTCAATGAACAGTCCATCTCTTCAACCGACTTGGCTCATACGATGAGAAATCAAATGGAAGATGTTTCTCGAGCGACTATGGGCGCAGTTGCCATGCTGGAATCAAGTGTTAACAAAGTTGATGAAGCGCGAGAAAGCATGTCAACAATCTCTGCCGCCTCTGAAGAAGCGAATATCAATCTGCGTAGCGTTGCAAACAACTCAAAAGAGATGAGCGCTCATATGGAATTAGTCCGTGAGGCCGCCAATCGAAGCACTTCCAATTTCAATACTATTGCATCGTCCGTAGAAGAACTTGGTAGATCTTTTAATGATGTTGAAGCCAACTGCGAAAAGGCTCAAGAGGATTCAGATAAAGCAATCAAACTTTCTAAAGAAACCTCAGCTGTTGTTGAATCTTTGAATGAAGAGACCAATAAAATATCCAGTATAATCGATGAAATACGCGAGATTTCAGAGCAAACAAATATGCTTGCGTTGAATGCCTCAATTGAAGCAGCAGGCGCTGGACAAGCTGGACGCGGGTTTGCCGTCGTTGCCAATGAGGTGAAAGACTTGGCCAATAGAACATCTCACGCAACGGACACTATTTCCGAAGACATTGAAAAAATAAAATCCCAGAGCAAAAAAGCAATTAATGCAACAAACAACGTCTCAGAGATGATTAATGCTGTTGGTATCATCAACCGCGAAATCACCCTTTCGATTGATGAACAGAATAACACTCTAAAAGAGATCAACCATGCCATTTCTGAATCGGTTAAGGAAATGGTTGATGTAACAGGTCTCATCAACGACTCTACAGCCGGAATCTCAGAATCGGCTAGAAATGTGAGTGAAATTTCTTTGGGTATTGATGAGGTAACCAGGAATGTCGTTTTAATCAGCAGCAATATGGAAGAACTCTCTGAGGCTGTAACAGTCGGTGCTGACCAAGGAAAAGGATCAGCTGAAACTGTTGTAAAAGTAGCTAATTCTGCTCAACATATTGTCACGGCAATGGAAACCAGCGCGCAATCTGCGAAAGGGATTTTAGCGTTAAGTTCTTCAGTACAGACACAAGCCAATACGCTTGCGGAACTGGGACGCACCTTGAACAACCAATTGAATCGTTTCCTTGTCTGAGAAATCCGCTGTTTTTGAATCACACCGATGATCTGCTCCACTTAAAAACATCGCCAGGACCTTCGTTAAGGTCCTGGCTTACTGTATAATTTTAAGTCGAAATAACGATACAAAAGGTCATCACTTCATAGGTAATGAGCACTGCTTCGGCAGCCAGGATGACCAAACTTTTGCATTTTCAGAAAGCCATTTTTGGGCGGCCTGTTGGTGGCTCATTCCATCCTTGTCTGCCATCGCAGCAACCGTGCCGATCATGATGTTGGTAAAGTTCATGTTCTGAAGGACACCCCAAGCACAAGGCCAACGCTCTTTCATGCCAACCCATGCTGCCTTTTTTAGCCATCCTGATGGCGGGTTGCCACAATCGAAAGTCCACTTCTTATTCACGCCCCATTCGGGATTTGTTTCACATTCAGCAGTATGAACTGGAAATTCGATAAATTTTCCTTCATAACGCACATCTACCCAGTTGGGTGTCCAGTTAAAAAGGACGATGGGCTTACGGTGTTTATAGGCTTTTTCCAGCTCAATCCAAAGATCATCAGCTGTTTTGGCAACTTCTACCTCAAAATCCAATTCAAGAGCGCGGATACGTGCTTTTTCCGGCTTTTCCCAAGGTCCAGCCAAGTAACGTCCCTTTGGTGCGGTTTTATCGGTGGCAAATAGCGCGGCACATTTTTTTAACGCCTTCCAATCCGGCAACCCAGGACACACGTCCTCAACATAGGATGGATACCACCACTCTTCCCGAGTAATGGCATCATGCGAGCCCATATCCACCATCTGACCATATTTGCTGATCCGGTAAAAAGCCTCCTGCATGGTGCCTTCCCAAACTTCCACTTGAATGTGCTCTGAACCTCGATGTATCCCGCCCCATTGCGTAGATATCTCTTTTTCCACATATTCAACAGAATAGCCCATTTTTTGGTACAGACCGCCTAGAATATACGATAGAACAATCTGGCTGGACCAATTGTTTGTGATGATGCGGATCGGTTTTTCTGATTCTGGAAGCGGTGCAGCAATGGATATAAGAGGAGAAACAGCCATTATGAGAAACAATAGTATTTTATAATTCATCATCGTTTCCTTTATTGTGATCCATTCACTACGAGTCTTGTTTACGGTATGAGCGTGTTCGAATCGACACGGTAGCACCGATGGTTACATCGTTTTCAAGCCCGTTGACAATTTTAGTCTAAACCTCTCAAGAGGTTGTCACTAACCTACCATGCAAATCCAAGAAAAGCATAACTTCGTCTGCTATAATAAATACTGATAACAAATCTAGGAACCTGAAATGCGATGGTAGTGACTAACACTGTGTAGTCATTTTGTCCTGTATAAGATGTTGAGCAATAACCATATGAAGTAAGCTGATTTTCCTGGCTAGCATGCAGGAACATATTGAAATTCCTATCAGGTCGTTGGCCAATGGATTCGAAAACTCGTTCATCTATTTTTTCCGGAATAGCTTTCCGTCAAACTCAATACGCTGTTTTAGCGGCTTTCATTATTGGTGTACTACTCAGCGTGTTACAGATCTATCTGGATTTTAACCAGCATAGCGAACATTTTGACAATGAAATTTTACAGGTTATCGAAATAACAAAATCGTCGGCATCTCGTGCAGCCTATGTGTTGGATGCTGATGCAGCGGCTGATGTCGTCGATGGGCTTTTTCAGTTTGGGGCGATCTCTGAAGTACAAATTCTGACCGATACCGATGAACTACTCATTAATAAAACCAAGACAGCACCCACATACAGATATGGCTGGTTCTTGAGAATCATTTTTGGAGAAGATCGACGCTACTACACATCGTTGACTATGTTAGATGAACCAGCACGTGAAATTGGCAAGATGATCGTGTTTACAGATGTAAACCGAATGGCAGAGGGTTTCATTGAAAGATCCGCAGTCGTCCTTGTTTCAGGCATTGTACGTAACCTTTTTCTTGCATTTGTTTTATCCATCATATTCTTTTTCTTCCTTTCCAAACCGCTGGTTCGAATTATTCAGACCATTTCAAAAATTGATCCTGAATCACCTGATATTAAACTGATTGACTTTCCAAAAGGGCATAAAAATGACGAATTAAATATCCTTGTGGATACGGTCAACAGGTTGCTCAAATCCTCCAACAGATATCTTATTGCACTGACTCAGTCCAAACAGGAACTGGAGGAACAAGTTGATATACGCACACAAGAACTTCGAGAAAATGAGGATCGATTAACCAAAGCACAACAAATCAGCAATACCGGTCACTGGATTTGGATACTTGAAACCAATCGACTTCAATTGTCCAATGAAGCGTGTCGTATTCTTGGATTGGACGTGCAAACCAATAAAGTCATTACCTATGAATCGTTATTTGAATTCATCCATCCAGATGATCGTACCCTTATTTCTGATAGCCTGGACAAGGCATTAACAAGCGACAACACATACAGAGCTGAATACAGAATTGTATTGCCGGAAAATAAGGAAAAAGTTATTCACGAACTGGCTGAAATCGTTCGTACTCCTGAAGGAAATCCGGTAAAAATTATCGGTACAATTCAAGATATTACACAACGTAAACAGGCTGAGCAGTTGGCAACACGTTTTGGTCGTATTGTCGAAGGTTCACTCAATGAAATTTTTATCTTCGATGCCACAACCCTTAAATTTATTCTTGTCAATGAAGGTGCACGAACAAATCTCGGATACAGTCTTGATGAACTGAAACACATGACCCCCGTTGATATCAAACCTGATTTTACGTTGGAAATTTTTCAGAACCAGATTCAAACCCTATATCAAGATAATACTGAGATTATTGTTTTTGAAACCAGGCATGAGCGCAAGAACGGTTCAACATATGATGTTGAAATTCATCTTCAGCTTTCCAAAATCGAAGTGCCGCCTGTGTTTATCGCCAGCGTACAAGATATCACCGAGCGCAAAAAAGCGGATGAATACCGGCGCATCAACGAACACCGCCTTTCAATGCTGCTCGATCTGAACCGAGTTGCTTCAAAATTGGACGAAAAAGAGCTCTGTACACGTGCATTGGATATTGCAGTGGAGGTGACAGGAAGTAAAATCGGCTATCTTCATATGATCAATGAAGACCAGGAAACCATACAACTTGTGACCTGGAATGCTGCTGCATTAAAGCTATGCACTGCTGTACATGCCACACATTATCCTATTTCAGAGGCAGGCATTTGGGCAGACTCATTTAGACTGAAACAGACTGTGGTTCACAATGATTATCCCAATGAACCCAATAAAAAAGGATATCCAGAAGGTCATTTCCAGGTACTGCGTCATATGAGTGCCCCGGTCATGGAAGCGGGACGCGTATATATGATTGTTGGCGTGGGCAATAAAAATCAACCCTATACTGACAGTGATATTAAACAGCTTGAACTGGTCGCTGAAGAAATACACAAATTCATTATGCGCAGGAGAGCTGAAGAGGCTCTTAAAGAGGCCCGTATTCAGGCTGAAGCAGCCAATCTTGCCAAAAGTGAATTTCTAGCGATCATGAGCCATGAGATTCGAACGCCGCTCAATGTGCTATTGGGAATGAGTGATATCCTCCAGGAAAGCAGTCTGACAGATGAACAGAGCACACAACTGGCACTGGTTCATAAAGCTGGCAATCATCTCCTTAATCTTATCAACGATATTCTTGATCTTTCCAAAATTGAAGTCGGTGCTGTTGTCTTAGAGATTGCGCCTTTCCAAATCAAAGAGCTGTTCTCAACAGTCAGCCATATGATGAAACCCCGCGCTGAAGATAAGGGATTGTCGTTTGCCATCGACATTCCACCAGATCTACCGTCATGGATTCTGGGAGATGAAGGACGATTGCGGCAGATTTTAATTAATCTATTGGGCAATGCGATCAAATTTACTGACCAAGGGCAGATTGTCCTCAGTGTAACGTATGTGTCTCAAGGCAGTCTGTTTCAAATCAGCATAACGGATACGGGTGTCGGCATCGCTCCAGAACATCTTGAGCATGTTTTTGCCAAGTTTACCCAAGCGGATGCAAGCATATCCCGGCGTTATGGCGGCACCGGATTGGGCTTGGCTATTTCTAACAATCTGGTTAGAATGATGGGTGGCACCATTCTGGTTGAAAGTCATGTGAATAAAGGAAGTTCTTTTAAATTCACAATTTCCTTACCTACTATAGAATCTCCTGTCTCGAAGGTTAATGATCAAAATCTGGCTGTTTCATCTGAACCGTACTCGCCTCTAACCATTTTGCTTGTAGAAGATTCTCCTGATAATCAATTATTAATCCAGGCCTATCTGAAAAAAACGCCTTGGCAGATAATCACAGCTGTGAACGGTCTAGAAGCAGTTACAAAAGTGAAAGATAACGAAAAATTCGATTTGGTCCTGATGGATATCCAAATGCCCATCATGGATGGGTATACAGCAACCAGAGAAATCCGTGCTTGGGAAAAATTGCAAAACCAATCACCTCTACCTATTCTTGCATTGAGCGCCCATGCATTGAAATCGGAAAAGATGAAAAGCCTGGAAGCAGGTTGTGATCGTCATCTGGTTAAACCCATAAAGAAAAAAGATCTGATCAACGCAATTCAACAAATGGTGTCTTCGTTCCATCAGATTTAGGGTCGCGCAAAAAATAAATTATCCTTTCCGCGCCCCTTAGCGCGCATAGGTGTACACCTGAAAGGAAGATGTATCATGAATAGCGTCAAACGGGACATGGGGATATTTGAACGGTATCTAACCGTTTGGGTTGGTTTGTGTATTCTCGGTGGTATTCTATTGGGAAAAATGGCTCCCAACTTTGCCAGCACTTTGGATGGCATGGCCATTTACGTCAATGATGCCCCGGTGGTTTCTATTCCCATTGCGATCTGTCTGTTTTTCATGATGTATCCCATCATGGTTAAAATCGATTTTACAGAAGTGGTTAAAGCAGGAAAAAGCGGAAAACCCGTTGCACTGACCCTGTTTATCAACTGGTGTGTAAAGCCGTTCACCATGTATGGCATTGCATCACTTTTTCTCGGTATGTTGTTTCATGGGTTTATAGGACCAGAAGCAACCGATTTGGTAAAGATGCCTTTTGGGTTAGATCTTCAACCTGGAGAGGTTTACGGCTCTGGACAAGTCGTCATGCACAATGGAATCAAAATGTTGGAAGTACCTTTGTGGCGTAGTTATTTGGCAGGGTGCATTCTGTTGGGCATTGCGCCTTGTACCGCCATGGTATTGGTTTGGGGATATCTGTCACGCGGCAATGACGGTTTAACGTTGGTTATGGTTGCAATCAACTCTCTGACCATGTTGGTTCTGTATGGGGTTCTTGGAGGCTTTCTGTTAGGCGTTGGTCGTCTTCCTGTCCCTTGGCAGGCGCTTCTTCTTTCGATCTCTGTCTATGTGGCTTTGCCTTTGGTAGCGGGATACTTCTCAAGAAAATGGATCATTGCCACAAAAGGCAGAATATGGTTTGCACAGACATTTCTACCCATTTTGACACCCATCACCATCATTGCCCTGCTGGCAACATTGGTTCTACTGTTCTCATTTAAAGGAGATGTCATTCTGGCAAATCCTTTAACCATTCTCTGGATTGCCATTCCTCTCTTCATACAGACAGTACTGATTTTTGGTATCGGATATTGGATGGCACGGCTACTCAATCTTCGTTATGAAGATGCTGCGCCTGCGGCAATGATCGGTGCATCAAACCATTTTGAGGTTGCCATAGCCACATCAACCATGCTCTTCGGACTGTCATCCGGGGCAGCACTTGCAACCGTTGTGGGTGTTTTAATCGAAGTACCTCTGATGCTGATGCTTGTAAGGTTTTGCTTGAATACAAGTCATTGGTTCCAACCCGTGGAGAGCTGAGTCTGATTTGCCAAGGCACTTTTTTAGATAGGTAATCTCCGAAAAGCATTCACAGTCGATCAAATACCAACTATTTTGGTGATGGTGGATGCATACCCATCTGATCCCATACTTTTGGCAAATGACATCGGGCAAGAAAACCACCCAGTTGATTGGATCTGCCAAGTTCCAAGTGTCCGCCCAGTTGGTCAATGATCTCTTTGGCGATGGCGAGCCCCAGGCCATGACCTTCAACTTCCTCATCCAGGCGCCGACCTCTCTCGGTCAGGGAATGGATTAACTCTTCTGAGCAACCTGGACCATCATCCTCAACGATACAGCGAATTTCCTCATCATCTGCTTCAATGGTGAGTAAAATTTTCATCTTGGTCCACTTACATGCATTATCAAGAAGATTACCTAACAACTCTAACATCTCTTCCCGATCACACAAACAGATTGTATCGACTTTTAAATCCAAATCGATTTCAAGTTTCTTTTGATAATAAAGACTTTTTACGGTGTGTATCAAAATGGGTACTTCATGACTAATGACAAACTGCTGACCTGGTAGAGAGATATCCACCAATCGAGCACGACGCAATGTGCGTTCTATTATACCATGCATCAGACGGGAGTTGTTCGTCAGCAAAGTTCTTTGTTCATCTAAAGAAGCCAATTCAGGATCATCAGCCGTCTGCATTAATATCGTCAATGGCCTTTTTAAGCTATGGGCCAAATTATCCAAAGCAATGCGGGTACGTTTGACCCGTTGTTCCGCTGTTTCCAACATCCAATTAAATTGATGAATCAGAGGCTGAATCTCATTGGGTACTTCTGTATCCAAACGGCGTATTTCACCGGATGAAAGCAGTGTTAGCTGTTTCTCCAATCGCTTGAAAGGACGAAACTCTCTCTTCAAAAGAAAGACAAGCGCACCAAACACTCCAATAAATAACGTTAAACAAAACAGCGCAAATATAACTTGAAACCATCTGAAATGCTGTTCATAAAGATCCACCTCTTCAGCAACTGAAATCACAAGCCGCTGTTCTCGAAGAGGTAACGTTCTTGTTACACCCAATAAATGCGTACCCTGCGGACCTGTAACTTTAAAACGACTCTCGCGCACCACCTGTATATCCAACGGCGCAAGATCCATTTCTCCTAAAGAACGGGAGCGCTGGGACTGTGTCACCTGCCCTACTTCATTCAGTAATCGAATTTGGAAATAGTGACCGGAAAAAGCATGATGGAATACCACATCCGTATGCCCCTCATCCAGTTTTATATAATCATGATCATCAAGATTGAGTTCGGTAAGCAGGCTATCAATCTCGTGTTCTACACGTTCAGTAATGTACTCTTCTGTTAGCATGCGCGTCGCCATTCCGGTTATGATCCAGAGTATAGTCAGAGAGATAACCAGGATAATCCCCATGATAAAGGAGAATCGATATCTCATCGAGCGCTGTGCTGTAATCATCTAATGCTTCCTTGAAACTGATATCCCTGCCCGCGCTTGGTGCGAATAATTTCCCGACCCAGTTTTTTTCTCAAACGATTGACATACACCTCAATGATATTGGGCGTATTGTCCGCATCATGATCATAAATTTGATCAATCAAAACCTCTTTTGACAGGATGACATTAGGGCGCAGCATAAAGCAGCGTAATAAACGAAACTCCATACCAGTCAATTCATGGATCTCATCCTCAGGTGTTTTTACTGTTTGACGCTGTTCATCCAACCTGAATCCACTGATCTGGATAGCACTCTGTTCACCGGTCGTTGAGCGACGAATCAATGCCTGAAGGCGTGCAATCAACTCATCCATATGGAACGGTTTACCAAGGTAATCATCTGCCCCAGCATGGAACCCTTCCACCCGTTCATGCCACGCATTACGCGCAGTCAGAACCAACACCGGAATTGGCAACCGGCGTTGACGCCATATTTTCAGCACGGTTAATCCTGATTGACCTGGCAAACCCAGATCAAGAATAACGGCTTGGTAGTCGGTATGATCTACCATCCATTCAGCATCAGTACCGTTATCGGCCACATCACCAGCAAAACCGGCATGATCCAGCGCTCTTTTAAGGCGATGGCTCAATGTGGGATCATCTTCCACTATCAGAATTCGCATGACACGCTCTCCATAAATGGTGGAGCCATTGTTTCATTAAATTTTTCATTCAATTAACAGATTAGTATCTGGTCCATCGTACCATGGAAGCCTACAAACAGCTTCCATGGTCGAAGAGAGATAAACGATACGAAATTATGGCGAATTTTACACAATCGACATACGTTAGCTGGTTGACAAGCAAACATGCACGGATTCAATACGCTTTTCGGTACATGTTTTAATAGTAAACGTTACACCGTTATGTTCGTACTGAGCTCCCTGGGTCGGGATATCACCGAACTGTTCCAGAAGAAAGCCAGACAGCGTTTCAAAACCGCCTTGATTGTCCAACTGAATGCCTGTGGCCTGTTTTAATGCTACCAGGTCGAGGCGCGGATTAATCAGGAATTCACCATTTTCCAGTTTGGAAACGTCCTGAGCCATTTTATCACCACCGTGAGGAATGGCATGTTCATCTTCGATGTCACCCACAATCCGTTCCACAATGTCTTGCATACTGATCAATCCTTCCGCACCGCCAAATTCATCAACAACGATGGCAATGCGATCACCATCACGACGGAAAGCGGTCAAAAGCGCTTCAAGCTTTTTTGAACCATAAACAAAGCGGATCGGCCTAATGAAAGACTTAATCGGCGTTTTATCTGACTGGCCAAGCAAATCAATGGTATTGACCTGTCCAACAACACGATCAATACGACCATCATATACAGGCACCAATGGATGGGCCTGTTTACCAGCAATATCCAACGTTTGCCGACATGTTGCGGTATTGGGTACTGAACTGACATCCATATAGGGAATCATGATATCTCTGGCGCTGGAAGCTCCATAATCAAAAGCGCGGCGAATCATCTTTTTCTCTGTTGCAGAGATATCGCCACCTGTTCCGCCCATTTGCAACATCAAATCCAACTCTTCCTTCAGAGTGAACATGCTTTTCTCTTGTTTTCCATGCACAATTCTAGTCAAAATTCGAGTCATTGTGGTGAAAATGATCAGAAGTGGGAAAAATAGAATTGAGGCGGCTTTTAAAATGTATATCACTTTGGGTGTCAGAACATTTGCCCGCTGTTGAAAGACACTTTTAGGCACAATCTCACCAAACACCCAGATTAACGGTGCGACAAGAGGAATTGCCAACCAGCTATACTGCTGACCAAACAACTCCACTGACAGCAATGTAGCCAATGTTGTATTGGTTACAATGGCGATATTGGTACCTACCAGCGTGGTTGAAAGCAGCCATTCCGGTTTATTGAGCATCTCCATTGCCAGACGAGCGCCTCGGTTTCCTTTGGCAGCCATATGACGCAATTTCATTCTATCAGCACTAACGACACCAATTTCCGAACCGGAAAAAAATCCTTCGAGGATCAGACAGACGAACATAAGCGAGATAATGAGTTCGATAGACATTATTTTATTCTCCCAAACGATGGGTCGATTCTTGAGTATTCACAAAACAGTTCAGCGTAGTGTGATTATCAGTGATGAACAGGCAGAGGCATCTGCTCGTCTTGTTCTTCAACTGGCTCTTCTTCTTCCTCTATATCAACCTGAGACGCTTTGACCAAAGTGATCCGGTTGGCGGCCACTTGTTCAATATGAAAACGCCATTTATTGATAATGATATGCTCACCCACGCCAGGAAGTTCTCCATAAGCATTGAGTAACAAACCAGCAATTGTTGTGGTTCCATTTGCATTTAATTGCGCAGACAGACTGCGATTAAAAGAAGCCACAGGCATAGCAGCATCAATGAAGAAAACACCGGGTTCCGGTTCTTCAACAATGCCTGCCACGTCATCAGTCGATCCCGCAGAATGATGAATACCGCCGATCTCACCAAAAATACTCTTGAGCATGTTTTCCATGGTAATTAGGCCGGTGACGCTTCCAAACTCATCCACAACCAGAGCAATGGACAGTTTACGTTGGCAAAACGTGTTAAATAAGTCGGTAACAAGACGCCCTTCAGGCACCATCACCGGTTTTCTCAGCAAAGCGCTAATATCTTCTGAACTGTTTAGCGCGTTAATGTCTGTTTTAAGCAGGTCCCGATAGTGAAGAATACCAACAATGTCATCTCGAGTGAGATTGTAGACAGGAATACGTGTATGGTGACTTTTTCGGAGTATCGTAAGCATTTCGTTGATTGGCGTATTCAGACGGACAAAATCTATGTTGCCACGTGGGGTCATGATGTCCCCAACAGTCTGAATGCCAAAATTGAAAATATTATCGATATACTTGTGTTCAGTGGAATCAATCGCGCCTTCATCCGCCGCTTGTTTAGCCAGTGTACGCACCATATCCTGAGTAACCAGACTGCCGGCTCCACGATCTTTACCAATCAACAGCGTGGTAAAAAACTCGGCGATGTGCCGAATGATCCAACGTAGCGGTGCAACACTTCTGGAAAACAGATCAATTGGACGACATAGGAACGACGCAAACGCGACGTTATTTTGCACAGCCAGCGTTTTAGGCGTGATCTCTCCGAGCAGGAGCAACAATGGCAACATGATAGCAATATTAGCCCACCACATATCGTCCGGTGAGGCCAAAAATGCCAGCAAAATGGTTGCTGATAAGTTAGAGGCTGCCACATTGACAAATTCATTGCCAATCAATATAGCGACGATCAGTTGACGTGGCTTTGACAACAATTTTTCAATCAATGGTACTTTGGGATTGCCATCCCGGTTCATCTGTTCCAGTTGGATCTGATTCAGGGAAAAGAATGCGGTTTCAGAGCTGGAAAAAAAACCTGAAAATCCCAGCAGAACTGCAAAGACGATGAGTTGAATCACCAATACGAATGTTATCTCCATGATTCCATTGCCTCACATGGTTTGTCGGTTGACAGACATGCTCTGAGTGAGCTGTTCCGGAAACATGGCGCCCTGCAAAAATGAGTGGTGCCTGTCCCTTGCTCAAAGAGTATAGAGGCTATTTATAAATTGAACCTGAATAATATTCAGTTTTGTCGAGGAAGGTTTGAAATAAATAAAAAATTAGCGCTGGAATCGTTCTAACCATTCCGATAGATAAACTATTCCAGCGCCGATTCGTCACACACTCAATGTTAAGATTGCTTAAGCGAATCTGTATCCTTTTAGGTAGAGCAACGAACTGTCAACGATCTAATCCAAAATGGTTTACCGACTTGACACGGCTGCAAAAGTCGCATTGCGCCGAGATGTGGCAAAAGCAGGAAACCGCACCTTCTTTTTAGGCTCACTGCTACTTTCCATCCGTTGGAGAATCTTGTGTTGGCGGCGCAGCAAAGCAGCATGACGTTCGGACAGCTGTTCCAGTTTCTGGCCGACGTCCTGTTGCCATTTCTGAAATTTTTTCATCTCTTCAGTCTGCTCATTCAACGTTTTTTGAATCCACACCAATTCACTCATGTCATTTCTCCAGAAACTGTGTTTTGTCTTAGGAACCGTTCACCTCCGCTGTACAACTGAGTCACATGATAAGACATCAAGTTAAAACCAAGTTGAATACTGACAAAAAAGTACCTTAACACATAAAAATATAATCAATTGACTGATTTTATTGTTTTTTTTGTTGTAATTTTGTTATCAACTCGACAGCGCCCTACACTTTTCATCAAATACTGAACACCCACCCGCCTGCGTAACTCCCATGTGGATGTGGTATACAAAAAAATGATACTTCAAAACACACTATCCATTTCTTAATAAAAACAGCTTCTAGTTCAGGTTCAGTTTATCTTGTAGCTATATCCTTCTGTTCAAATTAAATTGAGCAATACGTCAAAATACTTCATAGTGGTGTCATAGGAACATAATAACAGAATCATAGAAACGTCACACTCTTAGCCGCTTTCATGGCAAGGTTGATAACGGTTCATAAGGAATTCAGATAATCATGAAAAAACTAAAATACAGAATTGTACCCAGCATCACTCTTTGGTTTTTTCTATATGGGTTTTGGCTTTTATTATCAGGATATTATGACAATATTTTACTGTTAACATTGGGCGCTGTTTCATGTGCAGTGACTGTCTTGATCGTGCATCGCATGGATGTAATGGATCATGAAGGACATCCGCTCTATCTGTTACGCCTGACGGTTTTCTATATGCCTTGGCTGGTCAAGGAAATCATCATATCCAGTCTTGATGTTGCCAAAATCATCATCAATCCAAAGCTGCCCATTGATCCAACTGTGGCACATATCAAAGTCAGTCAACAGACAGAACTGGGTCGCGTTATCTATGCTGACTCTATTACTCGAACACCAGGTACGGCCACGATTATCGCTGAGGACGGCGGTATGATGATCCATGCCATTACAAAGCAGGCTGCTGAATCTCTCATGGAGGGAGAAATGGATCGACGTGTTGCTGAAATTGATAAATATATCAAGCCAATGCCGTCAAAAGGCATTCTGACCCTTTCAAATGAACAGCTCTATTCAACCAAGGAGTAACCCATGATTTTGTCGATTGTAACCATCGGTATCATGCTGACTTTGGGAATGGCGCTGTTTCGGGCGATTCGCGGACCAACCATTTATGACCGCATTCTGGCGGTCAATATGTTTGGTACGACCACGGTGGTTTTTATCGGTGTCTATGGTTATCTCACAGGCCGACCTGATTTTCTTGACATTGCCATTATTTACGCGGGTATCAACTTCATCGGCACACTCGCCGTGGTGAAATTTGTCACCTACAACCATCTTGGTGCGCCGCACTATGAAGATGATATTGGAGACATGTGATGGATCTGGCCATTGAAATTCTCAGCGGATTTTTTCTAATCAGCGGCACCATTATGATGATGATCAGCGGTATTGGTCTCATTCGCCTACCGGATATGTATACCCGGATTCATGCTGGCGGAATCAACGATACGCTGGGTTCCGGTTTGGTGTTTATTGGTTTGATGTTATTGGGTGATTGGGGAACCCCTACCCTGAAACTCGGCTTGATAATCGCCTTTCTGTTTTTTACCAGTCCGGTGACAACCCATGCATTGGCGCGGGCCGCACTAACGGACAAGTTTGAACCGAAAGTGAATCACACACTTTCCAACCAGGAGGAAGTGTCATCGAAGGCCTCATAAATATCGCTTTGTTGATCTTTCTGATGATCACTGCCTATGAGATCGTGCGATTGCGCAGTCTCTATGCTGTGGTGATGTTATCTGGGATCTTTGGTTTGTTATCGGCATCCATCTTTGTGGTTTTGGATGCGGTTGACGTGGCGTTTACCGAAGCCTCGGTGGGCGCAGGTGTAACGCCAATGCTGATGCTGGCAACCCTCTCTCTCACCTCACGGGATGAAGCAGAACATGCCCCAGGGCGCGTGTTGGTGCCGATGCTTATCTGTATTGTCACCGGTGCTGCGCTGATATACGGCACGATGGATATGCCGATGTGGGGCGATGCCAACGCCGCTGTCAATCAGTTCATGGCGCCACATTTTATCAATCACTCTGAAGCTGAAATCGGTTTACCTAACATCGTCACTTCGGTGCTGGCCAGCTATCGCGGTTACGACACCATGGGTGAAACATGCGTGGTATTCACTGCGGCTATTGGCGTTCTTGCCATCTTGGGCCGGGTTAAAAAACCGATTCTGAAAAAACTACCAAAACTGATTCCTCAGACCGATCAAGCGACGCATTCGTTAAAAGATCATTCGATCATGCGAGCACTGACCAAACTGATGATTCCGTTCATTCTGGTATTTTCCCTATATGTTCAATTTCATGGTGATTTTGGACCTGGTGGTGGATTTCAGGCGGGCGTTATCTTCGCTTCGGCCTTTATTCTTTACGCCTTGATCTTCGGCATTGGTCACGGGCGTTGGGTTGTACCCATGGGCCTGTTACGCGTCTCTCTGGGAGTGGGTGTTTTGCTCTACGCGGGTGTCGGTGTTTACAGTCTGTTCAACGGGTCAAACTTTCTCAACTATGCAGCCTTGGCTCATGATCCGATTCATGGCCAACATCTGGGTATTTTGCTGGTGGAGTTTGGTGTTGGTGTCACCGTGGCTGCGGCCATGATCACCATATTTTTCACGTTTATTGGTCACAACCCCCGGAAGTGATACTCATGAATATTCCCGACTATCTACCCGGTCTATTCAACTATTGGGTTTCAGTGATACTGATGATGACCGGACTCTATGTGGTTATCTCACGTTCCAACCTTGTTAAAAAACTGGTTGGCCTGAATCTGTTTCAGACCTCGGTATTTCTCTTTTACATCACCATGGGCAAAGTACAGGGTGGCACTGCACCGATTTTGGATGCCAAATTCAGTGTGTACTCCAATCCTGTTCCCCATGTGTTAATTCTGACGGCGATTGTGGTGGGCATTGCGACAACCTCTTTGGGACTCTCTCTGGTGGTACGTATTCGACGCGCCTATGACACTATTGAAGAAGAGGATATCAGCGAGATCGAATCCCTTGAACGCCTTAAATCTGCTCAGGAGAAGGGATCATGATTGCTGCCAACCACTATCCCATTCTTCAGGTGATCGTTCCTCTGATGGCTGCACCACTGTGCGTCATTGTTCGCAATAATATCATCGTCCGTTATGTGGCCACCTTGGCCTCCTGGATAGCACTGTTTATTGCCACTCAGCTCATGATGCGCGTGATGGATGATGGCCCGATCCGCTATGTTCTTGGCGGTTGGGCCGCACCATTGGGCATTGAATATCGTATTGATCTGCTCAACGCTTTTTTGTTGATCATCATTACCATCATTGGTGCGTTGGTCTCCATTTATGGACGCTTTCCGGTGGAGAAAGAGATTCCTGAATCACGGGTTTATCTCTATTACACCGTTTATCTACTCGCGCTTTCCGGTCTGTTAGGTATGACGGTAACCGGTGACATGTTCAATCAGTTTGTCTATCTGGAAGTTGCTGCACTGTCCAGTTATACCCTGATCGCTATTGGTAGTAGCTATCGGATCAACCGAAAAGCACTGGTCGCCTCATTCCGCTACCTGGTCCTTGGTACTATCGGCGGCACCTTTTTTGTTATTGGTATCGGTCTGATCTATATGGCAACCGGTGCGCTCAACCTGTTGGATATGGCTGCACGTATTCAAGAGCTTGGCGGTGTGGCTGACAGCCGAACATTACAAGTTGCTCTGGCTTTCCTGATTGTCGGTCTGGGCCTGAAGATGGCGCTGTTTCCGCTCCACCTCTGGCAGCCTGAAGCCTATACACAGTCACCTTCATCGGTCTCTGTCTTTCTGGCAGCTACAGCCACTAAAGTTGCTGTTTATCTGATGATGCGCGTGCTGTTTACCGTGTTTGGCAGTGTTGATCTGTTTGCGACCACAATGTTTGATGAAGCACTGCTTATTTTGGCTGTTATGGCCATGTTTGTTGGTTCGCTTTCGGCAATCTGGCAAGTCAATCTTAAACGTCTGCTGGCCTACTCCAGTATTGCTCAGATCGGCTACATCATTCTGGGTGTCTCCATCGGCAACAAGATGGCGCTGGCTGGCAGTATCGTCCATATGTTCAACCATGCGCTGATCAAAGGCGCACTGTTTATGGCAGTTGGTGCGGTCTTCTACCGTGTTGGCTCCAGCACATTGGATGATATGCGTGGCTTGGGCAAACAGATGCCTTTGACCATGGCAGCCTTTACCACAGCGGGTCTCAGCTTGATTGGCGTACCGTTAACTGCGGGATTCATCAGTAAATGGTATTTGGTCACTGGTGTTTTGCAGAGTGGTCATTGGCTGGTTGCCATTTTAATTCTGTTCAGCTCACTTTTGGCGATTTTCTATATCTGGAAAATCATAGAAGTCGCCTATTTTCAATCTGCACCGGCTGATGCACAACCGGTTTCCGATCCACCGCTCAGCATGCTGTTGCCGATGTGGGGTTTGACCTTATTGGCGGTTTACTTCGGTATTGATGCTGAAACCACCGGGTTGATCTCTCAGATGGCCGCTGAATATCTTCTGGGAGGCGGACAATGAGCCCGGAAAATTTACTCCTACTATTACTCTTAATTCCCTTGATCGGTGGTGTGGCAATTGTCATCACCGGACGCATACCCAATGTACGCGAAGGAGCAACGCTGATCACGGCAGGTGCGCTGTTTTGGACTGTTCTGCAACTATTGCCCATCGTTATGGGTGGCGCACAGCCGGAATTGCACTTGTGGAAAATGATGCCCGGATTGAGCCTCACTCTTAAAGCCGATGCTTTGGGAATGGTGTTTGCTTTGGTAGCTTCTGGATTATGGATCATTAACTCGATCTATTCCATCGGCTATATGCGTGGCAACAAAGAGAAAAACCAAACCCGGTTCTATCTCTGTTTTGCTCTGGCACTCTCCAGTGTCATGGGTATCGCCATGGCATCGAATCTGTTAACGCTGTTTGTATTTTATGAAGTGCTGACCCTGGTTACCTTTCCTCTGGTCACCCACCACGGCACTGAAAAGGCCAAAAAAGCCGGGCGTACCTATCTGGGCATCCTGTTGGCAACATCGGTGGGATTACAATTACTGGCTATTCTACTCACTTGGATCATCACCGGTAGTTTGGATTTTACCGAAGGCGGCATCCTCGCTGGCAAGGCGGATGGTGTCATTGTGGGCATACTGCTTTTCCTCTACATGTACGGCATTGGTAAAGCGGCTTTAATGCCTATTCACCGTTGGTTGCCTGCGGCGATGGTTGCCCCTACCCCTGTTAGTGCTCTGTTACATGCGGTGGCAGTGGTTAAAGCCGGTGTTTTCTCGGTAGTCCGCATTGTTGTCCATGTGTTTGGTATTGATCTACTGGCCAACAATGCATATAGCGAATGGTTGCTCTATGTTTCCGGAGGAACCATTCTCATCGCCTCAACCATTGCGCTGTTTCAAGACAACCTGAAACGGCGATTAGCCTACTCCACCATTAGTCAACTCTCCTACGTGGTGATGGCTACGGCCATTCTGACACCGATCTCGGTGGTTGGTGCGATATTTCATATCATGGCGCATGCTTTTGGCAAGATTACGCTGTTCTTTGCGGCGGGTTCCATCTACACCGCAGCTCATAAGACAGAAATCAGTCAATTGGATGGTATCGGGCGTAAAATGCCCTGGACCATGGGTGCTTTTGCCGTGGGTTCGCTCTGTATGGTGGGTTTACCGCCTACAGCGGGTTTTATCAGTAAATGGCATATGCTGGTGGGCGCGTTACAATCGGATCAACTGGTGGTGGTGGCTATTTTATCGGGTAGTTCACTGCTTGCAGCCAGTTACCTGTTTCCCATCGTGTTTCGTGCCTTTTTCAAGGCACCTCCGCCGGTGGAAGATCCCCATCATGACCATGGCGAGGCACCATTGCCCATTGTCATTGCTCTGACTTCTACGGCTGCTTTGACCATAGCGCTGTTTTTTTTCCACGAAATACCGCTCACTCTGGCCAAAATGGTTACGGGTTTGATGGTGATTCCCTGAATGGGTGTTCCAACTGGACAACTAGCAAGGTATGACTATGAATACTCAAGATAAACACTGGTTGGTAAGGCCATCGACCATTCGCCTGCTGTGGCGTTTGCTGATCGGTATTCTGGTGATCTTGACCCTGATGGATCTCGTTATTGAACACCATCCTCATTTTGGCTTGGATGGCACTTTTGGCTTTTTCTCCTGGTACGGTTTTCTTACCTGTGTGGCCATGGTGATCTTTGCCAAAGGACTCGGTTTTTTCCTGAAGAGAAAGGACACTTACTATGATGGATAGTGTCATTCCACCCGGTTTATTTTTGATTATCTGTGCGCCGATACTGGCTCTCGCGTCTCAGAGTGCTTTGCGTCGTCCGCTGATGCTGATCATTCCGTTAATGGCTTTAGGGCTGGTCTGGATGGTTCCGGATGGTCCAGTGATAACCGCCTCGTTTATGGGCTTTGAACTCATCCCTTTGCGTGGTGATGCCTTGAGTCGCCTGTTCGGTACGATTTTTACCTTGATGGGCTTTGCAGGCGGTCTGTTCGCCTTCAAGCAGAAAAGCACCACCGAACTGGTTGCCGCCCTTTTCTATATGGGTTCAGCGGTTGGCGTGGTCATGGCTGGCGATCTCATCACCATGTTCATTTTCTGGGAGATGATGGCCATTGGCTCTACGCTGGTTATCCGCTCTGCCAATACGCCCGGCGCGATTAAAGCCTCCATGCGGTATCTCAAAATCCATCTGTTGGGCGGCGTGATTCTGATGGCGGGTTTAGCAGGTTATCTGGGCGAAGGAAATCCTGTCTTATTTGAGGCCATGTCTCTGAACTCAGTGAGCACCTGGTTAATTTTGATCGGATTTCTGGTTAATGTTGGTGCGCCGCCGTTTTCAGCCTGGTTGCCGGATGCCTATCCTGAAGCCTCGTTCAGTGGTTCGGTATTTCTCTCTGCATTTACTACCAAAACCGCTGTTTATGTGTTGATTCGTGGCTTTCCTGGTGAAGAGGTACTGATCTATTTTGGACTCTACATGGTGTTTTACGGCATCATCTATGCCCTGCTTGAAAACGATATGCGCCGTATTCTGGCCTATTCGATCATCAATCAGGTTGGCTTTATGGTGACGGGAATCGGCATTGGTACACAGATGGCGCTCAATGGTGCCGCATCCCATGCCTTTGCCCATATCATCTATAAGGCGCTGTTGTTGATGTCTGCTGGCGCTGTGTTCTATCGTACTGGCAAGCGTAAATGTACTGATTTAGGTGGTTTATTTCAGAGTATGCCGGTTACTGCCATTTGTGGCACCATCGGTGCGTTGGCCATCTCTTCATTTCCATTTACCTCTGGATTTGTCAGCAAATCAATGATCGCCCAGGCCGCAGCAGATCAGCATATGGCCTATGTATGGTACTTCCTTGAAGCCGCGTCAGCAGGCGTGTTTTTGCATGCGGGCATTAAATTTCCGTGGTTTGTCTTTTTCCAGAAAGACTCTGGAATGCGCCCACCGGATCCACCTGTATCCATGCAATCGGCTATGATTCTGTTAGCAACGCTGTGTATTGTCATCGGACTCTTTCCAGAACAACTCTATGCACTGCTGCCTTATCAGGTTGATTATGTGCCCTACACGGTGACGCATGTGGTCAATATGCTGCAACTGTTGTTGATGGCTGGTTTGGCATTCTTTGTCATGCTGCCGATGATGAAACGTACCCTGACCATTTCGTTGGACTTTGATTGGTTCTATCGCCGTCTGTTTCCAGCGCTATTTGATCTACTAGGCAGAATCATCTATCCGATTTATGGTCGCGTTATTGATCTGTTCAAAAATCGCCTGGATCGTTTGATTTCCCTGGTGGAACGCTACAATGGTGTAGATGGCATTCTGGCTCGGACTGTCTCTACTAACTCCGCTGGCGCTTTGGGGTTGATTGTATTGGCTCTGTGCTTAGGCATCTTTTACCAAATGCAGTAAGAGCCACGGAAAAAACGAATCATCCTGGTCGCTGGTCTCTTGGTTCGTCTGCTACATTCCAGAAAGGGGTACGCGCAATCAGCACGCGCCCCCTTTCTGCACTTAGCGGACGAACCAATATACCGCGCGGTTGGGATGTTTAATTTTACCGTGACCCTAATCCGGAATATCCAGGCGTTACGCAGTTACCAGTTGGAACACGCATCAGGCCGTTAACCTGTCATTCCTGCGGAAGCAGATGGTTGTTCAATTAACAAATACGCGGCAAAGGATCATCCTCCAACTCAGGAATAATCCGTTCACCACCAAGTTCTGTCTCCATCACAACCTGGGCAGCACCGGTTTGTAACTGTCCAATAATACAACTCTCTGCTCCACCTTCCGCTTGACGCATGCGTTTCAGCACCTCAGCGGCAGAATCAGGTGAGGTAATCACCACTAATCTTCCCTCACAGGCCAGGTAGTAAGGATCATATCCCAATATCTCGCAAACCATTCTGACAGAATCACGAACCGGAATAGCACCCGCTTTAAGGCGCACCGTCATACCGGTCATCCGACTCACTTCGTGTGCCACTGTCACCAAGCCACCTCGGGTTGGATCACGCATAAAGCGCACACCTTCAATATCACGGATCATCCGAGTGATCGGGTAGACTGAAGCCGCATCAGATAACAAATCACCAGACAGACCAAACTGTTCTCTAGCCAACATCACAGCTGTTCCATGATCACCTATAGGCCCACTGACCAATATCACATCACCATCCTGAATCTCTTCAGGCATCAATCTGATCGACTCAGGGCGCACACCAATACCGGTTGTCGCAAAGAAAACACCACTCACACCACCGCGAGGAACCACTTTGGTGTCACCGGCAATCACTTTGACATCCATATGCTTTGCCGCCTGCGCCATGGAAACAACAAACTGCTCCAACTGCTCAATGGGAAACCCCTCTTCGATAAAGGCATTCACCGTCAGATAGAGCGGATCTGCGCCAGCTACAGCCAAATCATTTACCGTTCCATGGACTGCAAGCGCACCAATATCACCACCTGGAAAGGTGAGCGGCTCCACGGTGAAACCATCCGTTGTTACCACCATCTCCCCTTGAACATGCCATGGCAGGATAGCGGCATCCAGATCGGTATTTAATAGAGGATTGGACAAATGACGGGCGAACACATCACGGATCAACGCTCTCATGAAGCGTCCACCATTACCATGAGCCAAACTGATATGGGTTTCATCCATTACCGATGCCTACCTCACCTTAACCTGTACCAACTCGCCCTTTTCAGGATCATTGACATGCACAGCACATGCAATACACGGATCAAAACTATGAATGGTCCGTAAAATTTCAATGGGTTGTTTGGGATCATGTAGTACATGCCCCTGCAACGCTGCTTCATAAGGACCACTCTGTCCTTTGTTATCTCTTGGTCCTGCATTCCACGTACTGGGCACCACGGCTTGATAGTTGTCAATGACACCCTCCTTGATCACCACCCAATGGGCTAATGCTCCTCTGGGTGCTTCCATAAATCCAGCCCCTTTAGCCTCCTTGGGCCATGTTGCCGGATCAAACAGATCACTGTTGAAGGTTTTGGTATCACCTGCTTTGATATTGTTGATGAGTTGATCCAGCCATGACATGAGATTATCAGCAATAATTTTTGTTTCCAGCGTTCGCGCCGCGGTTCGTCCCAGGGTGGAAAACAGGGCAGTGACTGGAATATCCAGTTTACTCAACGTCATACCTACCAATTCTTTGGTTTGTGCATGTCCCTTGGCATACATTAATAACACCCGTGCCAGCGGCCCAACCTCCATGACATGCCCCTTCCAACGAGGCGATTTCAACCAGGAGTAGGCACCACCAACATCCAATTGATCATAGGGTGGTACGGGTCCAGAATAGTTGAGGTTGGTTTCCCCCTCATAAGGATGCAGCCCTTTATCTTTTCCTTTGTTGTAATCATACCAGGAGTGTGAAATAAACTCCTGAATCTGTTCAGAATCGTGCAAATCTACATCATGTACCGTAGAGAGATCCCGGTTAAGAATTGCACCGCGTGGCAAGAGGAAATTGCTAGGATCATACACACCATTTTCAGGCAGATCCCCATAACTCAGAAAGTTACCAACCCCTTCACCAATAGCACCCCAATCCTTATAAAACCCGGCAATGGCCAAGGTGTCAGGCACATAGACCTGATTGACAAAGGTTTGCATGTTTTTGATCACGTTGCGAATGGTTTCCAGACCAGCCATATCCAAGGCTGTCCCAGCTTGTGCACCAGATTCCAGACTGATGGCGCAAGGCACACCACCCACTAAAAAATTCGGATGTGGATTTTTCCCGCCGAAAATAGTGTGAATTTGAACCACGTCCCGCTGCCATTCCAACGCTTCCAGGTAGTGTGCAACAGCCATCAGATTGGCTTCGGGTGGTAGTCGATAGGCTTCATGACCCCAGTATCCGTGACCAAAGATACCCAGTTGTCCACCTTCGACAAATGTCTTCAATTGTTTGGCAATTCCGGCAAAATAGCTGGGAGACGATTTGGCATATCCGCCCACTGAACGGGCCAATTCCGATGTTGCTTTCGGATCAGCCTTCAGCGCTGAAACAACATCCACCCAATCCAGCGCATGCAGGTGATAGAAGTGCATCACATGATCGTGGACATATTGGGCGGCAATCATCAGATTGCGGATAATCTGTGCATTTTTAGGAATCGGATAATCCAGTGCATCTTCAACCGCCCGTACAGAGGCTATCGCATGCACCAAGGTGCAAACACCGCAGATACGTTGAGTAAAGGCCCATGCATCCCGAGGATCACGCCCTTTCAGGATTAGTTCAATACCACGCACCATGGTGCCAGAAGAGTAAGCCTGGCTGATGGTATTGCCATCCATTTCAGCCTCAATACGCAGATGCCCTTCAATACGGGTAACAGGATCAACAACGATGCGTTTGTTCATGACGGCCACTCTCCACCGTGATGCCACATTATACGCTTATGCAACGTCCCTTACTGTTTGCTCGACAGACACAAGATGATCAGCAACCAGTTCAGTCAGGCTGATAACTTCAACATCCATACTATTGTCTTCAATTCCTTGTTCCAACATCATACGACAGTTAGAACAGGCTGAAACGACCGTGTGCACACCAACCTCTTCAATTTGTTGTTTTTTCTTTTTAAATACCGTGCTACGAAGAGGATCAGCACGCTCAATGGCACTGACACCACCACCACCACCACAGCACCAATTCATTTTTCCATGGGCTGCCATTTCACGAAAATCAGATGCAACGGCATTGAGCAAGCGCCGAGGTGCCTCAATAACACCGCCTTGACGGGCTATCTGACACGGGTCGTGATAGGTCAACGGCCTGGTATCCTTTGTATTGGGATCAAAATGAATTCGGCCTTGCTGATGCAGCTGGTCTACCACCTCCAGGATGTGGCGTACTTTAAAGGGAAGCGGTTTACCCATCAGCGTGGGCCCTTCCCAACGCAGAGCGGTGTAGGAATGCCCACATTCCGGCGTAATTACAGTCTTAACACCCAATGCTTGGGCACCCTTGATCGTTCGTTCGACGATCTGTTGGGCAATATCAGAAGCACCGATCTGAATACCACTGTTTGATGCCTCAAAAGCGGTACTTGAAATGGTCCAGGAAACACCCGCTTGATGAAAGATGCGTGTTACCGCACTGATAAACTCTGGAAATTGCACAATCTCCATTGAAGAGAGCAATAACATGTAGTCTGCTCCCTGCACATCAACAGGTACGGTTAAACCAATATCCGTTTCCAGATGAATGAGTTGTGCCTTCAAAGTCTTATACGATACACCCATGGCACTGCCAAGATGGACGTTCCGCTGAGTCGCATCTACCAAGCTATCCGGTGCATATCCCGCTACAGACATACCTTCTCTAAGCTTGCGTACCATGGCTCCCGGATTATTGCCCACCGGACAAACCATGGCGCAACGACCACATAGTGTGCAGCTGTCATAGACCAGTTCACTCCATTGAGCCAATGCCACATCAGTTAGCTCGGGCGATAATCCGAATATATGTTTCACCCTGCCAGCCAGAGTGAAATCCTGTTCATATAGATGCCGAAATGGCTCTAACTTGTAGATTGGGATATAGTTTGGATCACCTGTTTCCGTATAAAACAGACACGCTTCAGAACAGAGACCACAATGCGTGCATGCTGAAAAAAAGCTGGCCACAGAGGCATCAACCTGTTCTCTCAGCACATTGATAGCACGCGTAAATGATGCGCTCATGACATCACCCCTTTTCGACTGTAGATATCACCGTTATACCAACGTGAAGAAAAAGCAGTCACCGTGTGCATCAATTTGGTAAAAGGAATGGCGATCATCAGTAACTCTACTGATAACAGATGCAGCGCCAATGCCCAGGTATACGGCAACAAAACATGACGGAAAGCAACAAAACCGGTCAATAACGGTAGAAAAGTCAACAACCAGACCAGATAATCTTCCAGATCGGATAGAAAACGCATCGCACGCCGCCCCATCCGGCAAACCAGCACCACTATCATGCTAAACAAGGTCATCACTGCCACAAAGTCTATGACACTATTGGGCAGCCCTTGCCAATTGAGTCCTGTCAGATTGTTCAACAGAGCGATATGCGGCTCAAACAGAAAAAATACAACCGCATAGCCAATATGAAACAGAATTCCTGCCAAATAGATTCCAGGCGCACGACTCAACATCCCTTTGGGGATAAGAAAGCGACGAAAGATGGTTTGCACACCTGAACCGGATTGTCTATTCGATTGCGAGTACACCAACTTATCCGGCGCTTTCATACCGAATATTTCCATCAAACGGATGGACAGACCCAGCATCAATATGATGACTGCTATGGTAAAACCCGGCCCTTTAACCCATAGCAGTAACTCGGTTGCAAAAGCGTTCATCTGATTTACTCCAGGTCATCAACAGTAACCGGCTCATGGGCTTTGTGTGCTCTATTTTTAAGCGCATGATTGGCCGCAATAACACCAAACCCAACCGCTGCGGCACCTACTGCGGTGATGGCAATGATCCGACCTGTTGGCCTGAAAGGTGTGGCAACTGTTTGATAAAATCCACCGCCATCCCAGAATTTTGGTTCAGAACAACCAAGACAACCGTGACCTGATTGAATGGGAAAACTCACACCCCCATTCCATTTCAAGGTGGCGCAAGCGTTATAGGTGGTTGGTCCTCTGCACCCCAGTTTATAGAGACACCAGCCTTTTTTAGCGCCTTCATCATCAAAGGTTTCAGCAAACAGCCCCTGATCATAAAAAGGACGACGATAGCAACGATCATGGATGGTTTCTCCATACCATGCTTTTGGGCGGTTGAGATGATCTAATTCGGGGATTTTGCCAAAGGTGAGAAAATAGGCCAGCAAACCGACAATCACCTGTGGAATGGGCGGGCAGCCTGGAATATTGATCACAGGCTTGTCGGTTACCACCTCTGAGACACCGACAGAACCAGTCGGATTTGGCTGTGCCATGGGCAGACCACCAAACGCCGCACAGCTACCCACAGCAATCACAGCAGCAGCGCCTTTGGCGGTCTCTTTGAGCATGCTGAGATTGTCAATACCAGCAATCGTAGAGAATCCCGGATTACCAAGCGGTATCGCACCATCCACTACCAGGATGTATTTTCCATGGTGCGCTTTCATAGCCTCAAGACGCGCAGCTTCTGCGGCTTCTCCGGCGGCGGCTTGTAACGTGTGGTGATAATCGAGGGAGATACTTTGAAGAATGAGAGATTCTACGGTAGGGGCATGGGAGCGGGTCAACGACTCGGTACACCCTGTACACTCTTGAAAAGAAAGCCAAACAACCGAAGGGCGTTGCGCCTTCTCCAAGGCTCTGGCCATTGCTCTGACCGATCCGGCAGGCAGAGACATCACCGAAGCCGTAATGGCACAAAACTTCAGTACATCACGGCGTGTGACCCCTTTTTCTTCAAGCGCTTTGATCAACTTCGTGGTGCCGAACATTAGCCTGATCCTCCATAAATGGCAGGTTCTGGGTCTCCCATTGTCGAATCGTACTTAGGACACTGTGTACTGCCGTGGGAATGGCCCGTTCAACGACTGCTGTGAGTTGATCCCCCCATCCAATTTCTTCTACCTGAATACCAATCAGCGCCCGATTCTTTGGTTTATGTCCCAACATGGCCATCATGTTAAAAAGATCCATCAGGGAGATATCATGGGCGCTGGCTCTATGAGTGGTGAGAAATTGATCCATTTGGTCACCAAAAAAAATCTGGACTGTGCCTGGCGGCTTAGCCAGATTGATGGCATCTACAAGGATCAAGCCATCGTGCGTTGTTAAATCGGGTATCAGCGGAAAAGAGAGCGTGCCGCCGTCAAGGAAGGTTACAATCGAACTATAGGCATCAGAATACACCTGAGCAGACAAACAGGTGACAACAGCTACACCAGCACCATCATCTTTCATGAGAGTGTTACCAATCCCAAGAACCATGATACGCATTTCATCTCGCCTATTGACCATGTCACGCACTCACAATGGCAAAGATTAGAGATTCATTAAATTCTGATACTGCTACTTTTGAATGGAAATTGTTGCAAATAGTTCCATAAATCTATCTAATACAATAGTTAATACTGGTCGAAATATGAACAATCAATATCTTAGATGTGTAATAGTAGTTTAAGGAGACGCTCATGTGTCTGGGTATTCCCATGTGCGTGGAAAAAATAGATGGCTTGATGGCAAGCTGTGAAGCAAAAGGTATTCGACGACAGGTGAATCTATTTCTACTCCAGCATGATCCAGTCACTGTCGGTGATTTTGTCGTGGTGCATGTGGGCTATGCCATCCAGAAAATGACCAGTGAAGAGGCAGGTTCAGCTTGGGCCCTGTATGATGAAATGCTGATCCGAGCGGATGAACAATCAGAGCCAATAACGGATGAGTAAATAATGCATGAATTATCAATCTGTCTGGCTCTTTTGGATCAGGTCCACGCTATTGCCATACAGCACAACTCAAAAAGTGTGTGTCGAATTTCTGTCATTAATGGGCCCTTGTCCGGCGTGGAAACAGTGCTTTTGGAACAAGCCTATACCATAGCTTGTCAGGGTACGGTTGCAGATGAAGCGCAGTTGGAAATAGAGTCAGAAACCTTACGTGTACGATGCACAATCTGCGGTTTGGAAAGCGATGTTGTCGCAAATAATCTAACCTGCCAACACTGCGGTGATTGGCATACGGAGATTATTCAAGGAGATCGGCTATTACTAGCCCAAGTTGAGTTGGAACCGAATGAAAATTAGAGAGGCTTGATTTATGTGTGATACATGTGGCTGTGGCATTCCTGATCAACCATCCCCTTCTGCTACAGAAAATAATGACGTTGTTAAGGTGATGAAAGGATTGTTGGCGGAAAATGACCGCTTGGCTCAACATAACCGGGATCATCTCAATGAACATAATGTCCTGGCCATCAATCTGATGTCCTCTCCTGGTTCCGGTAAAACAGCGTTACTTGAATCCACTATTATAAAACTCAAAGACCGGTATCGTATTGCTGTTATCGAAGGTGATCTGGAGACAGAAAACGATGCCCAACGCATCCGCGCTCATGGTATCGAAGCAGTCCAAATCAACACCGGAAGCGCCTGTCATCTTGATGCCAACATGATCCACAATGCGCTTCATAAACTCGATCTCAACACCGTTGATCTGTTGTTTATTGAAAATGTTGGTAACCTGGTCTGTCCCGCGTCTTACGATCTGGGTCATCATTTGAATGTGGTTCTGTTATCCGTGGTGGAAGGAGATGACAAGCCTGCCAAATATCCAGTCATGTTTCGCGCAGCGGATTTAACCCTGATTACCAAAACCGATCTGTTGGCCGTTATCGATGACTTTGATAGTGAACACGTTCGGAACGCAATGCAAAAATTGGGGCGCGATATTCCAATCATGGCACTCAGTGCAAAAACAGGTAATGGCATGGATAAATGGCTGGCATTGCTTGAAGAAAAGCTTACATAGCATTTCAGGCAATCAGACATGTCATTAACTGCTCACACATGGCTGCAACGCATTACATCCCTTGCGTTTCCGGATAAAAAAATCCGCGTTATCAATGTATGCGGTGGTCATGAACGCACTATAACCCAGACCGGTATACGCACTATTCTCAAGGACCAGGTGGTATTGATTCCCGGTCCTGGTTGCCCGGTCTGCGTCTGCCCGGAGGAGGACATTTTCGCCGCCATACACATTGCCCTGAACAACCCTGTTACAGTAGTTGCTTTTGGTGACATGTTACGGGTTCCCGTTAACCTGCCCCCAACCATGCCGCGCTCCCTTGAACAGGCCAAAGCCGCTGGCGGTGATATCCTGCCAATCGCATCACCCATGGAAGCAGTACAACTGGCCAAAAAACGCCCTGATCGACAAATCGTTTTTTTTGCCGCTGGCTTTGAAACCACCATGGCCCCAGTGGCCGCTATGATCCAACAGGATCTGCCTGACAATCTCTCTCTGTTGATCTCTGGCCGACTCACTTGGCCAGCGGTCAAACTGCTGCTCTCTTCTGAACACCTTAACTTTGATGCGTTAATCGCGCCTGGACATGTGGCAACCGTAGCAGGTCCAGAGGAGTGGGCGTTTGTTGCCCAACACCATAACCTGCCTGTGGCGGTATCAGGCTTTACACCGGATCAACTTCTGGCTGGTCTGTTTTCCGTACTCAAACAGGTGGTTGAAGGACAGGCCTTTTTGGATAACTGTTATGGTGGTGTGGTGCGCCCCGGCGGTAATCCCGGTGCCATAAAATTGCTTCAAGACACACTGGATATCGTTGATGCGCCCTGGCGTGGTCTGGGCATTATTCCAAACTCTAGCTATCAACTGAAATCAGCGTGGCAGGATCATGATGCACAGCGCCGCTTTCCCATCCCCGATCAAGAAAAAAATCGACTCAGAGCAAGACAGATGCCACCAGGATGTGATTGTGCCGCCGTAATTCTGGGTCGTATACCGCCAACACATTGTCGTCTATATGGTGAGGCATGTTCACCACGACATCCTGTTGGCCCATGTATGGTTTCTGAAGAAGGTGCCTGTCGTATCTGGTGGACCCATCGTGTCAGTTGAACACCAGTCTGCCCGACGTATCTCAGTAACCGGACGCATTCAAGGCGTTGGCTTTCGTCCCTTTGTCTATCGCATTGCCCATGAGTGTGCGCTAACCGGCTGGGTACGCAACGAAACTGGACGTGTGGAAATCCTGGTTCAAGGAAGCTCAACAAACATCAGCGCATTCGAAAACATACTGATCAACAACCCGCCACCATTGGCACAGCCTCAGTTACTCAACAGTGTAAAATGCGCACTCTCGCGGCAAGATGCATTTATCATCCAACCCAGCCAAGCCGGTTCGGCTTCAATTCCAGTCATTCCACCCGACTACTTTCTCTGTGATGACTGCCTGGAAGAGATGAGTACCCGGTCAGAAAGGCGCTATCGCTATCCCTTTATCAACTGCACCCAGTGTGGACCACGCTATACCATTATCGATGCCCTGCCCTATGACCGACCCAATACGGCCATGGCTGGGTTTCCGCTTTGTCCTGCCTGTCTGACGGAGTATACAAACCCGCTGGACCGACGCTTTCATGCACAACCGCTGGCCTGTCCAGTATGCGGTCCAACCCTTGAACTTCATGGGCCTGATGGTTTAGTCATAAGCGATAATGAAGCCGCCCTTTCACTGATCGTTCAGAAAATTAAAGAAGGACTGACGGTAGCTGTCAAAGGGATTGGTGGCTACCATCTGATCTGTGACGCACTGAACAGCGCTGCAATACAGCGCCTACGCGACAATAAAAAACGACCACACAAACCATTAGCCATCATGGTTCCCATGAGCGGACCAAGAGGGCTGGACTGGCTGAAACGCATCACCCAACCCACACCAATTCATCTGAAATTGGTGATGGACCCCATGCGTCCCATTGTGCTGCTACCACAGCATCTGGAAACCCCCTTAGCCGACAACATCGCACCCGGACTTGATGAAATCGGTGTGATGATGCCATACAGCCCCTTACACCATCTTCTGTTGAAGGCAATTGGACATCCGGTAGTGGCCACCTCTGCCAATATCAGCGGCGAACCAGTGTTAACTGATGCTGAAACCGTAGAACAACGGTTAGGTGCAGTAACACGCTATTTTTTACACCATAATCGACCAATACGACGTCCAGCCGATGACGCGGTTTTCCGAATTATCCACAATAAAGCACGCCCTATCCGCTTGGGACGCGGTATTGCACCGGTGGTTATTCCGCTCCCCTTAACAGTGCCCCGCCCTGTGTTAGCGGTGGGCGGACAAATGAAAAACGCTCTCTGTTTGGCCTGGAATAACAGCGCCATCCTCTCACCCCATATCGGAGAGTTGGATACCCTGCGCGGTATGCAGGTTTTTGATCAAATAGCCCATGATTTACAGAATCTGTTTGGCATTCATGCAGAAATCCTCTGCCATGATGCTCACCCAGGACATGACGCAACCCGCTGGGCCAAACAGCAACAAAAGATCACTATTCCAGTGTTCCATCATCACGCCCATGCCAGTGCATTGGTTGGCGAACACGGACGTATCCAAGAAGATACCTTGGTTTTTACCTGGGATGGTGTTGGATTGGGATCTGACGGTACACTTTGGGGCGGTGAAGCACTTTTAGGCCGTCCAGGATCTTGGCATCGTCAAGCAACATTCCGTCCCTTTCGACCACCCGGTGCTGACAAAGCGGCTCGACAACCTTGGCGTAGCGCGTTGGCTGTCTGCTGGGAAATAGGACAAACATACAACCCGGATCCACTGACTAAACAGAACAAAGCACTCCTGCGACATGCTTGGAAAAACAGTATCAACGCACCAACCACCAGTGCGGTTGGCAGGCTGTTTGATGGTGCCTCAGCGCTGATTCTGGGTATGAATACCGTCAGTTATGAAGGCCAAGGCCCCATATGTCTGGAAGCCGCTGCACACCACTCATCACCAGTTAATCCAATCGCTCTACCTTTGGATTGGGATGAACAAAACGCCCTGTGGGTGACTGACTGGGCACCGTTATTTATCTCTCTGTTGGATCGTCAAAACCAAGATAAAACCCATTCCAGTATGCTCTTTCATATCACAATGGCTCAAGCCCTATTGGACCAAGCCATTACGATTCGCCATCACACAGGCGTGAATCGTGTTGGATTAAGCGGAGGCGTGTTTCAAAACCGTATTTTAACTGAACTGGCAGTAACATTATTGGACAACAATGGATTTTCAACCCTGCTCCATGAGATCGTACCGTGTAATGATGCAGGTCTTGCCTTTGGTCAACTGATTGAGATGGCTTGTAGGTAATAGTTAGATTGCTCCAATAGTCCTGAGGGTTGGGCTATACGCATTTTTATGATTATCCAAGGCACGGTTCAAACCACCGGCTTTAGCCGGTATCAGGACTTTCCGTCCGCAAGACGAACCCAGCCGCTTTATCGGGTGGTTGTTCAGTTGGCAATAATACATAATGGTGTAACACTATGATCCATATATTAAGTATCCCTATCTAATGATACAGGTAGATTCATGAATATCAGACTTACCCATTTCAGGATTCTTGCACTGGTTTTGGCACTGTTCATCAGTGCTTTGACAGGATGCTCGGATCAGGTTCAACAAACCAACGAAGGTGACACAATGGCTCTGGAAGAAAATGCAAAGAAAGAAGGCGTTACGGTTACAGATAGCGGACTTCAGTATGAAGTACTTATTGAGGGCGATGGTGCCAAACCGAAAGCTACCGATACAGTTAAAGTCCACTATGCAGGTACGCTAACCGATGGCAAAGAGTTTGATAGCTCCTATAAGCGCGGCCAACCCATCTCCTTTCCGCTAAATCGCGTTATCGCGGGTTGGACAGAAGGTCTTCAGTTGATGAGCGTAGGCAGTAAATATCGTTTGACTATTCCTGGCGACCTGGCCTACGGCAGCAGTGGTGTTCCTCAGGCTGGAATCGGTCCAAATGCGACCTTGATTTTTGATGTTGAACTGTTAGGTATTGAGTAAACTATGGCGTGTTGACAGCCCATTATTTCAGAAAGCGTTACCCATTGACAAAGGAAGTCGTTCATCGGCTTCCTTTGTCTGTTTTGCAGCTATTATGATATGTGAATAAAATACACAATTCTGTTGAGAATGATTGACATTTCAAGTCAGACAAGCTATGCCTATTACCTTGTTTTTCGGGGGAGAAACAGGAAAATTCACAGGTGTACGCCCAAGTTTTCATCACAAATTAGTGGAAACCGGAACCTGACTTGCTTTGGGAGAGACAACTCATGGGACTTAATGATCTTCGTGTAGGAACAAAATTGACCGTAGGATTTTTTATAATTATTGCTATGGTCATTATCATCCAAATTTTTACACTTTCTGCTTTAAATACTACTCATAACGCTACTGTTTCTATTAGAGATAATGTCATACCCTATGTCGTAACAGCTGGTGAGATGGCAAAGAATATTTCTGAAACCCAACAGTGGTTAACTGATGTGTCAGCCACACACAATCGTGATGGTTATGGTGATGCTAAAGATTCTGCTGATGGCTTTAAAAAAGGCATCTCTGAATTTAAAGCCTTTTTCCAACGCACCAACCAGCCAAATTCTCTGAGACAGGTTGAAGATTTGAATGCTGCTTTTGACGACCTTTACAAGGTTGGCTCTACCATGGCTGAAGCCTACATTGAAAAAGGTATTGACGCTGGCAACGTCATCATGGGTGACTTTGATGAAGCCTCTTCCAAGCTCATTGAATCAATGGATGGCCTGCGTGATCCACGCCTTGAAGATGCTGACGGAAAGATCAACGGTCTGATTGAAGAGATCGAAGGTTTAAGAACTGTATTGATTACCATGAGTATCATTATTCTGGTAATCAGTGCCACCGTCATCACCGTTCTGACGCGCAATATTACTGGTCCTCTCAATAATTGTCGTCATCTCTTTTCTAAACTGGCTGATGGTGACCTGACCGTCAGTTGTACCATGAACAGAAATGATGAAATTGGTCTGTTATTCAGATCACTGGGAGGCATGACCGAAAAAATCAGAGATGTCGTCGATCAGATTCAAACCTCAATTGATGGCATCACCAATGGTTCCAGTGAACTTTCCAACGCTGCAACAAACCTGGCTGACTCTTCTACCCAGCAGGCCTCCTTTGTTGAAGAGACCTCAGCAACAATGGAGGAGATCTCCGGGACCATCCGTCAAAACTCTGAAAATGCCCAACAAACCGAAACAATTGCCGTTAAATCATCCAAAGGTGCGGAAAAGAGTGGCCAAGCTGTTTCAGAAGCGATGGTTGCCATGAAGGAGATTGCCGAGAAAATTTCTGTCGTGGAAGATATCGCCCGTCAAACCAATCTTCTGGCTTTGAATGCCGCTATTGAAGCGGCCCGGGCTGGTGAGCATGGCAAAGGATTTGCCGTTGTCGCGGCTGAGGTTCGCAAGCTGGCTGAACGCGCTCAAACGGCAGCAGCGGAAATCACTCAACTCTCGAGTTCCAGCTCTCAAGTGGCTGAAAATGCCGGTGCCATGTTGGAGCAGTTGGTACCGGATATCCAAAAAACAGCCAATTTGGTTCAAGAGATCAGTGCCAGCAGTCAGGAACAAAATTCAGGTGCGGCACAAGTCAACGAAGCGTTGCAGCGTTTGGATAAAACCATTCAGGAAAATGCTGCCAACTCTGAAGAAATTTCCGCTAATGCTGACGAATTCTCTATGCATATTGGTGAAATTCGTGATGCACTGAGATTCTTCAAAGTGGGTCATCAAGGCCACAGCAGCCAAGCGTTGATCAGCCATCAATAGCAAAATACAAAAGCCTGTTTGACACTTGCCGGTATTGATTCACATAATGGTACAGTAAGGGCCATGGAAAAAATGAATCATCCCATTCACTGGTCTCTTGATCCGTCCACTGCGTTCCAGAAAGGGTTACGTGCAATAAGCACGCGCCTTGCGGACGAATCAATATCCTGCGCTACTGGGATGATTCATTTTTTCCGTGGCCCTACAGGTGTTCGGCATATTGATATTCACTGGATTTTTTTAACCATGGACCAACGTCCGGTGAATGTTAATATGACCTGAATGGGCTTTAATTTTTCCCTTTCCGGCATATTCTCTCATGGCCAAACTGGGTTTTACTTTCCTACAGAAAAATCGTCAATTGGGTCAGCTCTATCCAGATCAGACTATTATTTTTCGCCAAGGTGACATAAGCAATGAAGCCTTTGTCATCCAAAAAGGAAAAGTTGAACTTAGCCAAGAGATCCAAGGTAAAATACATCATCTGGAAATTCTGAAAAAAGGTGAGATCTTTGGCATAACCGCCCTTTTTAGCTCTGATATTCGTATTGTAACAGCCCGCGCAAAAGGGGATTGCAGGATAATGAAGCTGGACCAGAGCCAGCTGATTGCGCGTCTATCACAAGATCCTTCTCTTGCCATGCGCATTCTTGGCAAAGCTTTTCGGCGGATGGAAAATCAAGCAGGTGTTCTACCTGCTCCGAATCTGCCTATTGAAAACAATCCATCGGTGATGAGCCGACATCATCGAATGTTGGTCCGCAAGCTGGCCTCGTCAAACAAACACTCTATGGATCATGAAATCCATACCCAGTGGCAACGCACGCTTCAAAAACAAGTACAATGGATGACTTCTGAGGCATTATCCCGCGGACTTTTTTCAAATCAAGAACGCAAACGACTGGCAAGCAGTCGCCGCAAGCAGCTTCTGGAAGAACTTGATACATCACATGATCCATCTGAATTGCGTAAGCATCTCAAGCTGTTTTACCAGGACTTCTACCTTTGCCATACGCTCGAGAGTCAAAAAGCTGTGCTTTCTGTCCTACAGCCCAACATTGACGAAGCAGAGCATATTGCCTTCATACCCTACTCCAGCCCTGCAAAAGTTGCATTGATGCTCTACGCGCCTGACCATCCAGCTCTGTTGGGTGATCTAACCGCAACGTTGGCACTTCATGATATTTCAATCCAGACCGTTCATCGCCATAATTTGAGAAATGGCATGACTCTCCATGTTGTCATAGTGCGCCGTCCGGCAGGTGATTGGCTTCAGAACAGTACTCAATTTGAAAAAATTCAAAAAACACTTCACCGCAGTTTAAAAGGTAAAGAACGACTCAGTGAGCAGGTGCTTTCCCAATCCTGGCAACAGATGAATACCCATTTACCCGAAGAGGAAAAGCACCATCTCTCCGACGTTCAAATTACCAATGAACACACTGGCACACACACTTTTCTTTCCATCAACACCTTTGATCGACTGGGTTTTCTATACGTCATATGTCGCATCATGGAACAACAAATGGTTTGGGTGCGTTCACTGACGGTTACAACCGATGGTCCCTATGTTCATGACACTTTTTATCTTACTGATTTGATGGGAAAACAGCTGGAAGAAGCTGCTATGGAGCGCCTGCGACTAAGCATTTTGAAAATTGTATCCTAGGATATATGGATAACAGGGTAATTAATCCTGTTGAATACTCGGAGTATCAGGTCATGAATTCAGCCAACCCATTTATCGTTATCGCTGGACCATCCGGCATAGGAAAATCTCCTCTGCTAAAAGGCTTGAATCAACTTTTTCCTGACCTGGGTAAACAGCTTCAACCGCTGGTTCTTTACAATGATCGAGCAAAACGACCCGGTGAAAAGGAAAGTGTTGCTTACTTCTTTCGAAATAGAAATGAAATTGAGGCGCTTAGAGAAAAACCAGGACATTTGGTAGTGGAGAATCGAGGCGATCTTCAAGGATTGGAAATCAGCCAGATAGAAACCATTCAGAACCAAGGCAACTGGCCGATTTATGAAGGCAATGTCTTCATGGTGGATGCCATGCGTAAAGCCGGGTTATTTGAGCAGCAAAAGACCATCACCCTATTTTTATCGCCTGTCAGCCTGTCAGAGCTGCAACGCCTGATAAAAAGACATGGCTTAACGGTGGTCAAGGATGTGGTGGAAGGTATCCAGCGACGTAAATTGACACTGCGTAGCAGAAACCAACAATCGCTTCACCTACCCGACTATGCCGATGTGGCCCGACGTGCTGCCAAAGCGTGGGAAGAGTTGAATCACGCACCCAACTTTGACTATGTCATTCCACTCTACGATGGAGAGAGCCACGACCACTGGGAGCTGTTCGGCACACCACTTGGCAGCGCCAGAATGGCTATTGAAGCTTTTGCTGAATGCATACAAGGTAGCAATCAACACCCAATTATGGAAAAATGGCCTTGTACGGTTTTTGAATCTGCGTAGAAATATTCGCAAGGAACTTCCAGTGGTTGCGGCCAGTCTGACACTGGAAGTAAGCTTTACTCATTATTGATATGGATTTGGGAGCATAAAATGAAGACGTATGTTTGCACTGTTTGTGGATATGTTTACAGCGAAGCTGAAGGCGCACCGGAAGATGACCTTCCCGCTGGCACCAAGTGGGAAGATGTACCAAATGATTGGCTATGCCCGGACTGCGGCGTAACCAAAGATGATTTTGAACTGCAAGAGTAAGCATTAACTGATCAATGAGATGTTCATGTAGCGTGCCCAAACAGTATGATTTTTGAGCACGCTACATAAAGTTAGGGCCACGGAAAAAATAGTCACAAATCATTCCGTATAACATCACCCTTTAGCCAACACTTCCAGAGGTCCTTTTAACGGTATAAACACACTGTGGGCCTTTTTTATCCATTCCAAAACCTCTACCCACGCTTTTTCACGCACTTTTTCGTGCAACTCTGATGTTACTTTGCGCAAATCAGGAAAAATGGTGTTTGCCATCGACCCTTTGAGTACATGACTGGTGGCTCGGACTGCCTCAAAGTTCTCTTTGACAACATCCCGTTCTATACCATCCAACAAGGTTGGTATCTGGCTGAGTAGTAGTTGGCTTATCTCTTTGACATCGTTATCCAATAGTCCAATGGACTTGAACATGGTGACCAACTCATCTGTGCCTGATATCGCATCATCATCTGTCTGTTGTTGATTTTTTGGATCCGGTTCTATGGACTGTAGTGAGGTCTGATCAGACTCTGTTTTCAGATAGCGATCCAGAACCCCTTTCATATCTTCCATAATGATGGGTTTGGCCAGAAAATCATCCATGCCGGACGCGGCTCCGGCTTGTCGGTTTTCGCGGGTGATGTCAGCAGTGAAAGCGATGATCGGCATCCGCTCTCGTCCTTGGGATTTTTCCCAATGTCTAATATTTTTGGTGGCTTGATAGCCATCCATGACCGGCATCTGACAATCCATCAGAACCAAATCATAGCCCTGTTGCTTCTCAAACAGCTCTACCGCCTCGGCACCGTTGGCAGCGAGTCCAATCCGGTCTGTGCTAATACCCAAATTATGCAGCATACCTGAACACACTTTTAGATTTGCTTCATGATCATCCACTACCAAAACACGTCCTACATAGTTCAGACCACGCATTGAATTTGAGGAATCATTTCTCAATGGAACCAATTTTCGAGAGCCTGGTTTTTTGTTCTGACCTTCTTTTAACCAGGTAATGGCGTTGTAAAGCTGATCAGCACTGAACGGTTTTTTCAAACAGAGCGTATTTCCAGGTAGTTCACTGGCTCTATCCAATCCCTGATCCAATAGATCGGCCATCAAAATAAAGGCTGGTGGATTTTTCAGTGCGGCCAGCGCATTGAGACATATTCTACAGTCATGATTGGGTTTTTGATTCAACAGAACCAGATTAAATGGTTGTTCATGATCCTGCGTTTGAAAAAACAGGTCACCAGCGGTCTGAGACTCAGCCACTGAACCATGTTTGATACCCCAGGAATCCATGCTATTTTGCAACATGGCCAATTGCAGGCCGCTACTGCCAATAATCAAAGCTCGAAACTCGGCCAAAGATTTATGTTCAGACTTTACAGCGGTTGATTTTTGTTTTTGAAGACGTACTGTAAAATGGAACACACTACCAGAGCTGGAAAAATGATTATCATCCACACCAATGGTTCCACCCATTAACTGAACCAAATGGCGACAGATGGTCAATCCGAGACCTGATCCACCGGTTGGATTTTCTCCTGGCCCATCAACTTGGGTAAACCGTCTGAAAATCCGTTTCCACTGCTCACGTGGAATACCAAACCCTGTATCACGCACTTCGAACAGAAACTCAATCATGCCATGCATCTGGCTGACCGGGCCGCCGTGGAACTCAACACGCCCGCCCTCCGGAGTAAATTTTATGGCATTACTGATGAGATTATTAAAAATATGCCGTAATCGGTTGGGATCACCGCGTAAGGCTGTTGGCAGTTGAGCAGGAATAAAGGCTGTTAATTCAATTTGCTTACTGGATGCCATAGGTGCCAGCGTGCGCGCTACGTCATCCAACAGATCACGTAGATCGAAATCCATGTTATCCAGAACAAACTGACCAGCCTCAATCTTGGAATAATCAAGGATATTATTGACCAGTGAAAGCAGTGTCCGACCTGAACTAAAAGCCAGTTCTGCTTTTTCGCGCTGAGGGCCTGTCATATCTTCAGACGCTTTCAACAACTCCACCATACCGAGCACCACATTGAGCGGTGTTCTGATTTCATGGCTCATCACAGCGAGAAAATCACTTTTTGCTCGGCTGGCCGCCTCAGCTGCCTCTTTAGCCAAATAGGCGGATTCTGTTTTTTTACGTTCGGTAATATCGCGGGCCATTTCTTGATAATAGTGCCCGTTCTTGTGGGCGTAGACTACGCCCGAGATATCAACCGAAATATGATCTCCATTGCCCGTCAGCAACTTAATATCATTCAGACGACCATGGCCTGTTTGGTTATAGAGCAAGGCCAATTGGTCCAGGCGTTGGTCACTGCCGGGCGGAAAGAGTGCAATACGCGGAAAACCGATCACTTTCTCTCTTGGCATTGCCAAAAGAGAACAAACAACATCATTACAATCCTCAATCAACTGTGTTTCTGAATTTGTAATAAAAATAGCATCGCCAGAGTGCTCAAAGATATTACGAAACCGGGATTCGGTTTCTTGGAGCTTTAGGAGTGTGGCATAGGTGGAAGCATGATAGCGTAATCGAGCGATCATCTCCTCTCGACTGGGCAGTTTAATCAGATAATCATTTGCCCCTTTGGCAAAAGCCTGCGCCTTGGTTTCAGGATCTTCCTGAACAGACAGCATGATCACTGGAACCTGACTCAATAAGGAATCAGCACGAATCTGTTCCAGAAGTGTCATACCATCAATACCTGGCATAACAAGATCCAGAAGAATAACCGATGGTTGTATATTCAGTGCTTTGTTTATTGCTTGAGTGGGTTCTTGGCAGTAAAACAGGGTAAGAGCGCGCTCACCTTCCAACATACGGCGCAACAATTTTTCTGTCAGTGCCTGGTCATCCACAAGAAGGATTCGTAGATTTTCTACACTGCCTACACCAGAAATCGACATACAATAGATCCCCAACTTCAGATTTTTGCATCAGATTCTCTATTTATTGTGATATTTTATAGAGGCTGAATAATCTGAACGCCATTATCAAAGTAGCTTATTTTATGGTAACCTATATTCAGTCATTTCGAAACGGGTTCTTAGGAATTGATCTATGGTCAAAAAAATTTCCACCCAACAGTTAGTCGTTGGTATGAAAGTTCACAGTTTTGTGGACTATCAGGTTGGTAATAACGACCTGAAGATTGGTACGCTGGAATCTGATAATGAAATTCAAACTATTTTGAAATGCGGCATCAAAGAGGTCTTGATTGACACTTCAGATGGAGTGAGTACAGAGGCCGGTCAAACGCAACAGGAAGTTGAAAGACTACTGCATGAGCAGTTAATGGAACTTGAAGGGCCTGCTGCGCCTTCTCCACCAGATATCGTCCACGATGGTCCTGAGGACTACACAGCACAGGAATGGCAAAACGCTATCCATTCAGCTGCCCGGATCGGCAATGATGCCCAGAAAATCATGCGTCAGATGATGGATGATGTAAGGTTGGGTAAAAAGGTAGATAATCGTCTGGTCCAGCGTTCAGTTGGCCGGATGATCGGTTCCATTCGCCGACATCCTGATGCTTTGATCAGTTTGGCACTTCTGCGTGATAGTGATGATACCATCTATCAACACTCTGTTAATGTTGCCATCTATCTGACCGCATTTTGCCAAAGCCTGGGCATGGATGAACAAACCATTGTTGATGTGGGCTCCGGTGGCCTGCTCCATGATATTGGTCGTGCCAAACAGCTTAATGATCCATCCAAAAAACCCGGCCCCTTGAGTAGTAGTGAACGTGCCATTGTTGAACAGCATGTTACTATCGGACTGGAAATACTTGACGGACTGCCCGGAATCAATCGCAACACCTTAACCGTTGTAGCCCAACACCACGAACAAAAAAATGGTCAAGGTTATCCCAACAAACTGCCCAATGCTCGTATCCATAAATTTGGTCATATGGCAGCAATAGTAGACACCTATGATGCCATCACCACACACCGTATCTATCATAAACGCATGGATAGTCACAATGCGCTTAAAAAGATGCTGGAATGGTCTCCTGCACAGTATGATGAAGCACTTTTTGAGCAGTTTATTCGTACCATTGGCATCTATCCTGTTGGTTCGCTTGTACGACTCAAGAATCAGCTTCTTGGCTTGGTAGTTCGGAATAATCGATCATCTTTATTGCATCCTGTTGTTAAAATTCTTTATGATATCAACAAGAAATCACCTGTCCGGCCACAGACCATCAATCTGATTCGTTTTCGCCATACCGTTGAGTACCAGATTGATGATTTTGAACAGCCCAAACGGTGGGGTATCACGCCAATGGCGCATCTGCCAATGGGTGCATCTGCTGGTTGATATGCCTCATTCCGATTTAACACAATTGGGACTTTGTAAATCGCCTGCAACCAACGCGTGCTCATGACCTCTGACAAACCAAACGCCCAATCTCCACACCAAATTATCAATAGAATTTCACGCAGCTTGGATAAAACCATGCTGACTGATCGACGTTGGCTTCGTCAGCAACTACAACGCATTCGCGGACGCATTCGCAAAAAAGCGCCGGTAGACCAAATGGTTATTGGACTACAAGAGCGATTCAACAAGTCCATGAATCGCGCCAAATCGCGTAGGCAGAGTCAACCTACCCTTAACTTTCCTGAGCATCTTCCCGTTGTTAACCGCCGTGATGAGATTGCACACACCATAAAAAAAAACCAAGTGGTGGTGCTGTGTGGAGAAACCGGTTCAGGTAAAACGACACAATTGCCTAAAATCTGCTTGGGGCTGGGTCGTGGTGTTGTAGGCATGATCGGTATGACCCAACCACGCCGTATTGCGGCTCGGAGCATTGCCAATTATCTGGCTGAAGATCTGAAAACCCAAGTGGGCCAAAGCGTTGGCATGAAAATCCGCTTCTCCGATCAGACCGGACCGGATACGCGCATAAAAATCATGACCGATGGTATGTTACTGGCTGAAACTCAAGGTGATTCCTGGCTGAACAGCTACGATACGCTGATTATTGATGAAGCCCATGAACGCAGCCTGAATATCGACTTTCTGCTGGGTTATATCCATCATTTACTAAAAAAACGCCCAGATCTCAAACTGATTATCAGCTCTGCCACACTGGATACCGATAAATTTTCAAAACATTTCAATAATGCACCTATTTTAGAAGTATCTGGCCGTACATGGCCGGTTGAAGTGCGCTATCAACCGCTAAAAGCAGAAGGCTCTCAAGAGGCGGAATTAGATCTCAGTGAAGGCGTTGTCCGCGCGGTTGATGAATTGCGTCGAGATCTGGGCGATGTATTGGTTTTTCTGCCCGGTGAACGTGAGATCCGTGAATCTGCTGATCTATTGAGAAAACAGTTCTGGCCTGGCGTTGAAATTCTTCCACTCTACGCCCGACTTTCTGCCAAAGAACAGACGCGGATCTTTCACCCTGGATCAATGCAGCGTGTGGTTCTGGCCACCAATGTTGCTGAAACATCCATTACAGTGCCCGGTATTCGCTATGTAGTGGACTCTGGTCTGGCACGAATCAGTCGATTTTCCGGGCGACCGGCTGTTCAGCGACTACCTGTTGAGCGAATTTCACAATCATCGGCAGATCAACGCAAAGGACGCTGCGGACGGCTTTCCGAAGGCATATGTATTCGGCTCTATTCGGAACAGGATTTCAATAATCGACCGGTCTATACTGATCCAGAAATTCTACGTACCTCTCTTGCTTCGGTCATTCTGCAAATGGCTTGGTTGAAGCTGGGTGTGATTGAGGATTTTCCTTTTGTGGATCAACCCGAAGTTAAAGCGGTGCGTGAAGGGTGGCGACAACTCCATGAACTCAACGCCCTCAATGACGATGATCAACTCACTGAGACCGGACGACAACTGGCACAACTCTCTGCTGATCCACAATTGGCAAGAATGCTGTTAGCCGCCAGAGAGAATGGTTCGTTAACCGAGCTGTTGATTATCGTTTCAGCCATGAGTGTGCAAGATCCGCGTGAGAGTCCAGCCCATGCCAAAGAGAGTGCCAGACAAGCACATGCCCTGCTCAATGGTGACAATTCCGACTTTATTACCCTGGTCAATCTGTGGAATACCATTGAAACCCAACGACAAAATGCACCAACACGCAGTCAATACCGTAAATGGCTCAAGAAAAACTATTTAGCGTACATGCGTATTCGAGAGTGGCAGGATATTCACCGACAGATCAGCCACCAAATCCGAGGTATGGGCGGCCACCGCAACCAAAAAGCAGCGGATTATAATTCGATTCATCAGGCGATTTTAACGGGTCTATTGGGCAATATTGGCTTTAAAAGCGAGAAACACAGCTATACCGGCGGCCATGGGAGCCGTTTTCATGTTTTTCCTGGTTCTGGTCTGTTCAAAAAATCGCCCAAATGGTTGATGGCCGGAGAACTGGTGGAGACTACTCGACTCTATGCCCGAACCTGTGCCCGCATCGAACCGGAATGGATCGAACGTGCGGCTGTTCATCTGATCCGCAAAAGCTATTCTGATCCACATTGGGAAAAGAGAGCCGGTCAGGTTGTGGCTTATGAAAGAGTGACGCTATACGGATTGATCATCGTACCACAACGCAAAGTCAACTTTGGTCCCATTGATCCAGAGACATCCAGAGAGCTGTTCATACGCGCTGCACTGGTTGCTGGTGAGATGACGATCAATGCAAAATTCTTTCAACATAACCAGCGCTTGCTTGCTGAAATCAGCCAACTTGAGAATAAATCCAGACGTCGTGATGTGCTGGTAGATGATGAAACGCTCTATCAGTTTTTTGATCAAATTATTCCTGAAAACGTCAATTCAGTCACCAAACTCAACAGTTGGCGGCGCAAGGCAGAAAAAAACAAACCGCGCCTGCTCTATCTGTCACGAGAAGATTTGATGCGTCATGCTGGTGAGGAGATTACAACGGATCTCTATCCCGGTCATTTGGTCATTCGTGGTCAGGAGTTCAGCTTGGAGTACCACTTTGATCCCGGCAACCAGTCCGATGGAATCAGTGTGCGTATTCCAATCTCTTTATTGAATAAAGTGACCGAATCGGCATTTCAGTGGTTGGTGCCTGGTCTTTTGGAAGAGAAAGTTCAAGCACTACTCCGTCAGCTACCAAAAAGTTTACGCCGTCCTCTGGTGCCGCTGCCACAAACGGTTCAGCTCTGTATACAGGAACTAAAAACAGCCGATGGTGCCTTGATTCAGGCATTGGAAAAGGTACTGTTCAGACGCAAAGGATTACGCATTCCTGCCAACACCTTGAAGGATGACGCGCTGCCGGATCATCTTCGCATGCAGTTCATCATTGTTGATGAAAAGAACAAACAGGTGCTGGCACGTGGTCGAGACATTGAAAAACTTAGGAAAAATTTGGGCAGTGAAACTAGGGAGCAGTTCCAGGCATTACCAAAAAATGATTTCGAGCGCACACAGATTACACAATGGAATTTTGGACCTCTACCTGACCGTATTGCCATTACGGAAACACCACGGATAGTCTACGGCTACCCTGCATTGCGTGATGAAGAAAAAAGTGTTTCTCTCATTCTGGCTGATTCACCGGAACAGGCATGGAATCATACACACAACGGATTACGCAGGCTATTTTTAATACAGATGAACCAACAGGTTAAACAGATCGAACGCAACTTGATCAAAGATCCTAAAATCTGTGTGGCTTTTGCACCGTTAGGCAAATGTGATCAGCTACGCAAAGGAATCATTCAACGTACCGCTGATCAAGTTTTTCTCAGTGACAAACCAAACAGCATTCGTGATCAAGAAACGTTTAACAACAAACTGCAACAGGGTCGTTCTTTGTTTGTTCGACAGTCTGAATCGGTTTCCAAGCTGGCTGGACGCATTCTATTGAGCTTTCAGGAAACCAAATCCTTGCTTAAAGGCAATAGACTGATTCCCAATCAAAAACCGATTGTTGAACAACTCAACGCCCAGCTGGCTGAACTGATTCATCCCGGTTTTCTTACCACAACACCGTGGAAATGGTTGAACAGCTATCCACGCTATCTGGAGGCAATCCGAAAACGCCTTCAGCGCCGTGCAGAAAACCCTGGACGTGATGATCAAAAACAAGCAGAACTCAAACACTGGGAAAGTTGGTACACTCAACGCCTGGAACATGCTCGGAAAAATCGGGAAATCAACGGTGAATTGGTACTGTTTCGTTGGATGCTGGAAGAGTTTCGTGTTTCACTGTTTGCTCAGGAGTTAAAAACCAGCATTCCTATCTCTGCCAAACGATTAGAAAAGCAAAAGCGATTGATTTTATAATTTTTTATTAGCACCCAGGAAGTCGGAGTTTCCATGAAGCCAAAAATACTTCTGGTCGATGACATGCCGGAAAATATTCTGGCAACCAGCAATCTGCTTTCAGACTTGGATGCCGAAGTGGTTCCCGCTGCGGATGGTTATGAAGCACTTGCCCATATGTTGGATCACGATTTTGCTGTGGTGCTTCTTGATGCCCATATGCCGGTAATGGATGGATTTGAAGTCATCCGCCTGATGGGACAAGCAGAACGCACGCGCAATCTACCTATAATCATGATCTCTGCGGTTCTTAAAGATGAAGATCACATGGCAGAAGGGTATCACCTGGGCGCTGTGGATTATCTGCTCAAACCGTTTCGACCGGAGATTTTACGCACCAAAATCAAAGTGTTTTTGGACCTGTTTCGACAAGGTGCAATTATTCGTGGACAGGCCCGTGAACTGGAATCACAAAAACAGGCACTTCAGCTTTTCAAAGATCTGGTCAATGATATTGATGATGAAATGCTGATCTTTCAGGCACCAGAATGCAACTTGGTCGAAGCTAATATGACCGCACTTAATCGGCTGAGTTTGGATCATGAAACAGCCCTGAAAACGTTGACACTGACAGATACCGGTATTCTGCCCAACGGCTATGATCATCACGCCCTACTCTCTGATTTGGCAAGACGTTCCAGTATTTTACTAGAAAATGTTCAACCCGGTAACGGTGACCAGATTTGTCATACCGAAGCCAATATCAAACTTCATGAACAGGATGGTGTTCAATATATTGTCGCGCTGATACGTGATGTCACGTTACGCAAACAGACCGAACAGTTTCTCAAACAGACCAATGAGAAAATGGAACAACGGATTACTGAGCGTACCCATAGGCTTTCAAAACTGAATACCGAAATGGCCCAAGAGGTTAAAAAGCGCCGCAAAGCACAGGCGCAAGCCATGCGAAGCAGTCATCTTTCGACTTTGGGTACCCTTTCAGCCAGCTTGGCGCATGAAATCAATAACCCGAATAACTCCATTCACTTCAATGCCAGTTTCCTGACCCGAGCCTTCAAGGATGCCATGCCCATCTTGAAACAATATGCCAAGGAAAATGGTGCTTATAACCTGGGAGGGATCCCCTTTGACGAGTTGGAAGAGACAATTCCCCAACTACTAAGCGGCATCAATGACAACTCTGAGCGCATTAAACAGATTGTTGAAGATGTAAAACGACTGTCCCGCAGCAATCCAGACAACACCGGCTTTCAAAAAGTGGACATCAATGATGTCATCAATGAAGTCATCTCTCTGCTTGGCCATCAGATTCGCAAACACACCGACCATTTTGAAATCACTTTACCCGATCGCCCCATTCTTCTTAGAGCCAATCCACTACGGCTGGAACAGGTTCTGATCAATATTTTGATGAATGGACTCCAATCCTTACCTAATCGGAATCAGGGTATTCATATCAGTATGAGTCCACCTGAATCAAATGAGGGTATGATCTCCTTTTCCATCCAGGATCAGGGATGCGGTATCAGTGATGCTGACCTTCAGCGTATTACCGACCCCTTTTTTTCCACCCGAATTGATAAAGGCGGTACCGGACTCGGGCTATCCATTTCCAAACGAATTATTCAGGAGCACGGTGGTACCATGTCATTTTTCTCAGAAATCGACAAAGGTACCATTGTTACGCTCACCCTGCCTCCCTGGAAAGATCAAGGATCATCGCAATGAGTCAGACTCAACCGATTCATCAAATACCTGTTGTACTGGTTGATGATGAAGCCCATATGCTGCTCAGTTCGAAAGTCATTCTGCAAAGTTATGGAATTCGCAATATCATAACCCTTTCTGACAGTCGCAAAGTGCTGGATGAACTGGCCAAGTTGGATAATGCTGTTGTTGTGCTTGATCTGATGATGCCTCGGTTGACCGGTGAGGAACTACTGCCGATGATCCATGAGCGTTATCCGCATATTCCAGTCATCGTCAACACTGCAACTCAAGAGCTGGAAACAGCCATCAACTGTATGCGCAATGGTGCGTTTGATTATCTTGTCAAACCTGCTGAAGAAACCCGCTTTGTCTCCTGTGTTAAACGCGCTTGGGAAACGCTCTCTTTGAGACGACAGGTCGGTAATCTGCGCCGTTCTTTGCTCAGTGATGAACCCCCACGCGGTGATGCATTTTCTCACATCATTACCAGAAGCCGAAAAATGATCAATCAGTTCCGCTATATCGAAGCCATCGGCGGAACTGGTGAACCGGTATTGATTACCGGTGAAACCGGTGTCGGAAAGGAACTGTTTGCCGAGGCCGTTCATCTAGTCAGTGGATTATCCGGCCCTTTTGAAGCGGTAAACATCGCGGGCTTGGATGGACAGATGTTTTCCGATACGCTATTCGGTCACAAAAAAGGCGCGTTTACCGGTGCGGATAGCAATCGGGAAGGATTAATCAGTCAAGCCGCAGGTGGTACACTGTTTCTTGATGAAATTGGTGATTTACAGCCAGAAAATCAAGTAAAACTGCTCCGACTACTTCAGGAACGTCAATACCGGCCTTTAGGGTCTGACGTACCGGTATCCAGTGATGTGCGTGTGGTGGTGGCGACCAATCAAAGCCTGAAAAAACGCATGGAATCCGGTAAATTCCGTTCTGATCTCTATTATCGTCTCTCGGTTCACCATGTCCGCATCCCCGCTCTGCGTGAACGCAAAGAGGACTTGCCTTTGTTGGTAGATTTCTTTATCGGTGAGTCCGCTAAAATCATGAAGAAAAAACCACCTACCCCCCCAAAAGAGATGTTCAGCCTGCTCAATACCTACCACTTTCCCGGCAATGTCCGTGAACTGCGTGGGCTTCTCTTTGATTCAGTAGCCCGCCATCAATCAAAAGTGCTCTCCCTGGACAGTCTTCGAGAAGCTTTGCTACGCAATCCTGATACTGATCCCCCCTCTGAAGAGCAACAAACTGAACTGGCCAACCTGTTTCAATCGGTTTCCGGCCCCTTTCCTACATTGAAAGAGGTTGAGCACCAACAGGTCGAAGAAGCGTTACGGCGCACCAACGGTAATCAAAGCATTGCCGCTGGTTTATTGGGCATTTCCCGCTCTGCTTTGAGTCATCGACTCCGCAAAAAATGAGGCCATGCAGTAATAAAATTGAGCCAAAAAAATTTAGCAAAAAAAAACAGCGCCGGGCAGTTATGCCCGACGTTAGTAGTCACATTCCATAAAAATTTGTGATGCTTCCAAAGCCACTACAAAATTCTGCCCGTATGAATAAACACGCCATGGAGAGGGTGTTTTCCACCTTTTACACACCATGAAATTCTTCATACGGCCACCACGATAGTTCCAGCGATTGTCTCTATTGATTAAGCTCCTTACAAATCAGATTGATGCGTTGTGCGATCTGTTTCTGATCCTGCTGCAAGACCAACGTCATTTCCCGATACGCTTTCAGCACCCGGTCCCAGTTAGCCAGCTCTTTCACAGACATGCTGGGCTCCAATGTGGCGGTGTTAAAATCGGTAGGCGTTGTACTGAGATTATTATGTGTGAGTGTTTCGGTATCAAATGCGGCGAGCATACGATTGAAGACAGCCGCTTGGAAAGAATCCCAAGCTTTTTCCTGCTTTGGCCCAATGCGGAAATGACGTTTCATATCCGCGAAAGAACCCTGTTTTCCCCCGACATAGGGCGCAGTTTTACCATGAGAATTTGCCCAACTGTCCGCATGATGGCACATAGGACCACACTCCTCAGTTTCATAAGCAGCAACTGAAGGCGCGATCATCATGCCAGATACAAACAGAGCGACTGAGCACACAGCGAGCGTTTTACTCCTGCGCTTCATTTTCTCCTCCTTATGGTTTAATGGGATCGGTACATAGTCCTCCTTCCGGTATTGTGGAAATAGGCATATCTACATTTTAATCGTCTGAATGTAGATACAAAAATGCGATCGAATATCTCTTTCGATACGCTACACTTATTTGACAGAGCTGACCAATCAATCGTTCCCCTGTATTGATAATTATCTTCAACAAAAGGGGTGTGAAATAATTCACACTTATAACTCATTCCAAAATAAATATAACTTATTGATTTTTATTGTTATTAATCAATAAAAATCAAAAAAAATGTTTGAAATTACACACCCTATTTTCCCTTATAGACACCAATCACACCTTCACAACAGATCATATAAAACAATATATAAACAACATGTTACAAATATAATTTCATAGAAATTCCATGTTGGCGCGTCTCTTGTAGTATATAAGAACATTACACAGCGCAGAACGCCCCAACGTACTGCACTGAAAAGGTAGAGAAATTTTTAATCAATTTCTCCCCCCCCGATCCCCAGAATGGATCTAAACGAACTTTCTGCCTGGGAAGTTCAAACTGATTTTCTGGGGATCAACCTTATTATTTTTTGCGGTACGATTTGTTAATCAATTTCTCCCCCCCTGATCCCCAGTATGGATCCAAATTGACTTTCTGCCTGGGAAGTTAGACCGGATTCTCTGGGGATCCATTATTTCCAGCGTTTTTTTCTGTTTTGAACACCAGAACACAAAATTAACCAAGCTGACCTTCTGACGGATCCAACCCCCTTATAACACCATAAAAGTTAAGCAATTGCCGGTTGAAACAAACATCAAAGTGTGTACCACCATTCCCGCTGAAGCGGGAATTCAAGGAGCATGGAACCAAACTGAACTCCCAACTCAGCGGGAATGACGAGTACCAAACTATTTCAACTGCGTAACGCCTAAATTAATTGAAACAGGTGTGAAAATATTCACAGTGTGTGCAATTCACATTCTACATAACAAACTGTTTTAATTAACAATCCATCACAAATGACAAAGTTGTTTCTATTTCTTCACACCCCTTCCCAACTCTATTTTTATCTGCCATCATGATGTTTTATAACAATTAACTTAACAATAACAGATAGATAACAAATAATGATAAATAAATCATGATATTGGCGCATATTTTGAGTTGTTATCAGGCAGAATTGATGCCCTTTCCAATTCAGAATAGAGCAAGGAAAACAAGTCATGCATCGGGAACTGAGTCGTACCATTATAGCTGTGATGGCAGATATTGAATCTTCTCTCTTTTTCTCCTATATGGGCATTCAACCTGGCCCGACCATCTCCACGGCAAACGATGCGCCTGAAATCATACCAAGTGAACACATTACCGCTGCTATTGATTTTGAAGGAGATGTTCATGGTGGTCTCTGTCTGATCGCACCACCAAATATGGCTATCTGTTTAGCCAATGCATTTGGACAACAATACAATGACCGACTCAATAGTAATGTAAGAGATGCGCTGGCAGAATTGGCAAACATGATTAGCGGCGCGGTAAAGTCTCAACTTTCTGGTTCACTACTGAAAAGAATCCGCAGAACCACACCCCGAATTCTACTTAACAGCCGGATCAACATGAACTACTCCACTTCTGAACATATGATGCGTCAATACTTCATTGCGGATAAGAATCAGTTCTTTGTGGATGTCTATTACTAACGCCTCAGTGCTCTTAACAGAGACAATTTTACTGATGCTTAAATAATATTTTTTTATTTATCCAATACAATAAATATACTTTTATTTCAAATAGTTACAAGCAATACCAACAACACCAACAACAGTGACCACCCAGTCACCACAAGTCTGTTGCGAATCAGGAATAACTGAATCTTTAATGCTATAATGAAAACTGATAAAAAAAACGGGCATTTTCTGTGTCAGCAGGGTATAAATAAATTTGGGGTAACAAAAAAGTTAATATAGAAGCACACATCCTGTGGGGGAGCAGAATCAACCATGTTAGGGGCTTTTAATGTAGTACGTCGTTCTGTTGGGCTAAAAATTCTGGCTATCATAGGCAGTGTTGGCATTGTCAGTCTGACGGCAATGGGTCTGATATTTGTGCAATATATGGAGGACACGCTGCTTGAAGAGAACGATAAAAGCCAATGGAAAACAGCTGACAGTATGATTCGAGGTCTGCAAACCATCATGTTGGCAGGTTACTCGGATATCGCACGCGCCTATGCAGACAATCTCAAAGGTGTGGAGGGCTTGGTTTCATTTAGAGTCTTGAGAACAGATGGTAGTGAGGCGTTCCGCTCCTCTGAAGAAGATGAAGAAGATGAAGAAGAGACACCAACCACACCGAACAAACCTCAACCAATCTTTGAACCAAATCAAAAAGCGTTTCAAGATGCGGTAACCACTCTAAAGGCCAGTGCTTATCCTGAAGAAAGCAACAGTGATCAGATACTTGAGACCTATTTAATTCCTCTGGAAAACCAAAAGCCCTGCCAAGAGTGTCACGGTGATGATCACACTGTGCGTGGTATTTTTCAGCTGACTGTATCTCTTGATGAAATCAATAACAAAGTATCTGAGGCCCGTTTTTGGTCCATGACCATTTTGGCGATCAGTGTTCTTGGATTTCTTGGGCTGCTTGGTTTGATCCTCCGTTTTATGGTGACCAAACAGCTAACCAAGGTACAAGGTGCCATTCAGACCATCGCCCAAGGCAACTTGACGGAACGTCTTGATGTGCCGGCCCGTGAATTGGATGAAGTAGGCATGATCTCGCGTGATGTAAATATCATGACTGAAAATCTGTCCAACACTATTGGTGCTGTTGAGACTGAATCAGACCGGCTTTTAGCCAATATGGATACGTTTCTTGAGATCCGTCAAAAATTGGAAAAGGGCTCTACCAATACACACCGTGTTGCTGAAGAAGTTGCAAGCTTCATGAAAGTAATTATTAAGAACCTCTGGGAAAGTGCTGAAAATGCCCAGAAGACAGAAAAAATATCCCGTAAAGCCTCTGAACGTGCCACATCCGGTAGTGAAATCATTGCTGAAAGTGCGTCAACAATGGAACAGATTGCTGAAAAAACCGGTATCATTCAAGAAATTGCCCGTCAAACCAATTTATTAGCTCTTAATGCAGCCATTGAGGCTGCCCGTGCTGGTGAGGCTGGTAAAGGATTTGCCGTGGTTGCTGCGGAAGTCCGCAAACTGGCAGAACGCAGTCAAGAGGCGGCTGAAGAGATCGGTCATCTTTCTGCAAAAAGCGTAAAAGCGGCCAGATCCACTCGGGAAGTGTTTGACAATCTGGTGCCTGAAATTGACAACACATTCCAATTGGTACGCCAGATCAGCGAATCATCCAGCGGACAGAGCGAAAGCGCCAAACAGATCAGTGAATCCGTTGGCCGGTTGGATGCGGTTGTGCAGGAGAGTTCAAAATCTGCTTCAGAAATCGCCAGCATGTCCGATGATTTGGCCAATATGGCGCAGGAACTTCATGAAACAGTTGGTGCATTCCAAACCGCCACACGATCGAAGCAATAAAAGTCTTTCTCTGATAGTGATAACAAGCAGGCCATTTTCCGATCGTGTCAAATGGCCTGCTATTGGTTCAGCCAAGTGTGAATCATAGCCAAAAGCTTTGGCGGATCAATAGGTTTAGGCAGATAATCAGACGCACCAGCCTTCAAACAGCGATTCCGTTCGCCCTGCATCGCCTTTGCAGTGAGAACCAATACCGGCATATCGTGTAACGACTGATCTCTCCGCATTTCACGAAGCACTTCATAGCCGTCCATATCCGGCATCATAATATCAAGTAGAACGATATCAATATCTTTAATCTCTTTGAGTTTTTCCAAACCAATCAAACCATTTCTTGCCATAATCACCTCTGCACCCTCTCCTTCAAGCAGATTGGTCATGGCAAAGATGTTTCGCAAATCATCTTCAACTATGAGTATCTTACGGCCCTTGAGTTGATGCGGTCCCTCTTTTGGTTGAGATATGCCAGATACTGTTTTCGTCAACGCCTCTTTGGAATCACTAACTCGATTGGTTACCGCCAACTCCAAAAATGCCTCAATCTGGGCTGTAACATCTTCTTTCGGTGCATCAGCACTAACCACCTTGATATCACTACCAACAATGGCTGGAAGTGAGGTGGAAGAGAGCAAAAATACCGGCAATACACGCTCACCACCGATTGCTTGACGTAGTTTTTCAATCAATCCTTTAGAGTCCACGCCCGGAAGTGCTGTTGCCAACACAACACCAATTGGCTGAAAATAGTTGGTAAGATAGAGTGCAGAACTCAAGTCACCCGCCACCACCACACCAAAACCACGGCTTTGAATGATTTCATGATGGTGACGGACCTGCTCATGATCATTGCCGACTATCAAGATACCTTTGTCATGTGGACGCATATTGCGCCGATCATCTCGAATAGACTCTACATCGGTATCTGTGAGTTTCTTTTTATCCTCTTGTTTCTTGTCCTGCTCTTCCTGGCTCTCTTCTTCATCAGACATCTCTTCCCAAGGCAGATAAAGGGTAAAACGACTACCCTCGCCTTCCCGACTACTCAGTTCAATCTGACCTTTCAGAAGGATGCTCAACTCCTGACAAATAGCCAAGCCTAAACCGGTTCCACCATATTTTCTCGTAGAGGTATCATCCACCTGCTTAAAGGGCTCAAAAATCAACTTTTGCTGTGCTTCCGGGATACCAATACCGGTATCTTTTACAGAAATAGCAATCCAACGAGAACCGGCGCTGAACTGTTCTTTACGCTCAATCGGCGGAATCCATGGTCTGATATCCATGGTCACTGCACCTTGCTCGGTGAACTTGATCGCATTGGTGAGTAGATTTTTTAATATCTGTTCAACCCGTTGACGGTCACTATGGATATGGATGGGCAGCTCACCTTTAAGCGTAATCCGAAACCCAATGCCTTTGTTTAATGCGATATGGCGATAGAGTCTATCCAGACTATCCGCCAATTCACTCAGCTTAACCCGGTCCAGATAGATACGGACCTTACCCGCCTCGATTCGTGCTAAATCCAACACTTCATCAATCAGTGAAAGCAGATCCGTTCCCGCTGAATGGATGGTTTGGGCAAACTCCACCTGTTTATCAGACAGATTGCCCTCGCGGTTCTCTTCCAGAAGTTGAGATAAAATCAATAAACTATTGAGTGGTGAGCGCAACTCATGAGACATGCTGGCCAAAAATCGGGATTTGTACCGACTGGCCTGTTCCAGTTCCTTGATGGTGTGCTGAAGCATTTGTTGATGGTTGGACAGCTCGTTTTTCTGTTTTTCAGTCTGACTGAGCAGTTCTTGGTGACGTAGCGCAGAACGGACACCCGCAACCGCAATGGCAATTGAACTGAATGCACGATCCAAAAAACGCTGGTTTAGATCCTCAAAGCCGTGGATCGATCCAAGCATTATGACCCCTTTAACCAATTCACCATGAACCAAAGGAGCTAACAAAATGCTTTTTGGATGCAAAGAAAGCGGCCCGGCTTGAACCAATACCTGATCCGCTGACAAATCATGAAACATGCGTGTGGTTTTATCCCGCGCCACCTGACCGATCAATCCTTCACCGATAGAAAGATCAGCCTGTTTTATCCAACCCGGTTCCATACCATAACCTGCAACCACAGTAAGAGAGCGTTCATCATCATTCAGTAGATAAAGAGCGCCGATCTGCGCGTGAAGTTTGGGTGCCAGAAAATCCAAAGCAGCCTGACAAAGCTGTTCTGGATCATGCGTACCGCGCATCTGTGTATTTAATCGCGCACTGTTGGAAAGGATCTGTTCATTTTCAATCACTTCCCGCAACTGAGGCCGATGGAACAGAAAATAGAGGAGCACACCACTGCCAAACAGAGTGACAAACAGGGTAATGGAGAGATAGCTGATAGGGTTCTGAGATACATCACCGACAATCAACTGGCTTGCGCCATAGCCTAATAGAATCAGCATGGCCAATCCAATTAAACCGATCATCAATCGACAAGTAGCGCCACAACGGAACGGTTTTAAACCAACAACGCCCTCATTTTTACCAATTTTCTGAGTATCCATAACCGCATCTATTGCCTATTTATTGCCTTACACACATCTTTCTCTTACCCATTATATAGTCATTTCGATCCAAACTTGACACTAAATCACAACCTGAGCGGAAGCCCTGGTGATGTTTTTTCGCCGCTTTTGATATGCGAAGCAGATCATCAGAGCAAAACATCACCAGGGAAGGATGGCTATTCGTACCACGTATAATGGATTTTCCTTGGTATGTAATACTCAACCACCCGATGATTCAACGTGTCAGCCACCAGGATACGGTTACCTTCATCCACGACCATACCAATAGGTTCGGAGAGTGGCGCACAGTGCGGATCAGCACATTTCCAGCCCCCTTCCCGTCCCAGATCAAGCATCATTTCCATATCAAGGTCCAGATAGCGGACCATGGAGTTGTAACTATCCATCACCCAGAGTTTTTTACTAATCGGACACATGAAAACGCTGGTTGGATGTTGTGTTAACGCCATCCCATAGGGACCACCACCATAACCAAATTTATAGAGCCCCTGTCCTACTAGCGTTGTAACATTATAGGGTGGCTCCAAGGTCATATAACGGATAGCGGATGTCGAAGAGTCGGTGAAATAGAGCCGTCCAGCCGCTTCATCAAGATGCAAACCAGCTGGTTGGGCCAGATATGCTTCTGTTCCCGGACCATCTTTCAGTCCCTTGATACCACATCCAGCCAGTGGACGAACCTCCATGGAATCAAGATCCAATGCACAGATTTGATGGGTTCCGGCATTGCTGAAAAAGACCCGATCTCCCAGACGTTCCAAATCGGTCACCGAGGCCAGCATGGCACGGGATGTTGACTCCTGCTGATGAAAAACATTGCCTGAATGTCCATTACCAGCCAAGGTTGACACTTCATCCTTGGTGAGATCAATGCGGCGAATGGCGTGGTTAAATGTGTCTGCAACCAGTATCTCTTGCGAAGAACAAATCAATCCCTGAGGCTGATTAAAGCGGGCGACACCTTTCACACCATCGGTCATTCCGATTTGACCTGAGCCAAATCGTGCCATCTCATCAGCATCGTCATCAAATACTACGATCTGATGATTCCCGGAATCTGCCAATGCCCAGCGTTTTTGATTGCTGGTAAAACAGGGCATCTCTTTGATTCGAGTAGGATAAGAAAGATTGCCCGGTGGTTTTGCCGTTGCAGAAAGCGTGAGTTTTTCAGAACTCATCTCACCACGGGCTTTCGCTTCTTGTAAAAACGTATGAATACGTTTGTCCAATCCAGAGATATCAGTCCCGCATAGCTCTTTGAATAGTATCTCACCCTTTGGTGAAATCACTACCACCGTAGGCCAATCCTTAATCCCGTAACGCTCCCAAAGAACAAGATTCTCATCCTGTGCTACTGGAAAGGTAATACTATAGCGTTCAAGTGCAGCGCGGAGATTTTTCTCACGCTTATCCACCAAAAATCGGGGTGAATGAACGCTGATTACGATGACCTCATCAGGATAACGCCGTTCGATGCGTTTTAACTCATTCTGAAGATGTAGACTGGTCATGGAACTGTAGTTCCAAAAATTCAAAATAACCAGATGACCTGACAAACGATCCAAACACGGCGGATCAGAGACATTAAACCACGTTAGATTGGGAATATTGATTTCTTGAGCCGATCCCAAAGAGTCCATTCTCCATTTCTCCTTCAAACATATTTCTTTATGACAACTTGATCCAAATCAATTCATTGTTCTGGACAAGCCGCTACTCTCCACACCACTTTCGCTAAACGACGTTATCAATGACCGGATAATAGTACGTTTTCAGCGTTACTCAGTCTACATCACATCAACAAAAACAGGGTAACAATCCAATGAGTCACCGCGAATCCCTTCAAGCAGCAATTCACGGTGTGACTATACAGTTAACCAGCCCCCCAATCGGTGAATCATTAGCCGATTTCAATGAGAGGATTATCAATGAGTAACAACGAACAAAATATGTTTTGCTACCAATGCGCCATGAGCGCTCCTGAAGGCTGTGGCTCAAAGAGTCAAACACTCGGCACCTGTGGCAAAGATGAAAATCTGGCACGCCTTCAAGATATCATGGTGTTCGGCCTCAAAGGTTTGGCTGCCTACCGTGAACACGCACGTGAATTGAATGCGGATACGCAATCCGTTGACGATGTGATTTCTGAAACTCTCTATTTCACCATGACCAACGTTAACTTCAACTTTGATCAGCATATCGCCCAGCTGATGAAAATTGGTTCAGCCGGTGTTGAAGTAATGGATTTGCTCAGTGAAGCACACACCGGTGCAATGGGTATTCCCACACCGGTCACGGTTTCGCAGAACAGTGCAGAAGGCAAAGGCATCCTGGTCTCCGGTCACAATCTGGATATGCTGGCCAAACTGCTGGAAGCCACCGATGGAAAAGGCATCAATATCTACACCCACTCCGAGATGTTGCCTGCCCATGGTTATCCTGAACTGAAAAAATATAGCCACCTGAAAGGCAATATCGGTGGTGCTTGGTATGATCAGACCACACTGTTTGAAAAATGGCCCGGCGTTGCCATCGTCAATACCAATTGCATTGCACCACCTAAAAAAAACAGCACCTATCAAGACCGTATGTACGGCTATAAAGTAGTGGGTATGACCGGCATTAAAACTATTGAAGGGGATGATTTTTCAGGCGTAATCGAACATGCACTCAAATGCCCTGATGTGACAGGATTTGACAGCAATGCAACCATCGTCACTGGCCACCACTATAAAACCATCCTGACTCTGGCTCCTCAAGTACTGGATGCGGTCAATAAAGGTCAGATTCGCCAGTTCTTTGTTATCGCGGGTTGTGATTCACCAGGTAGCGGTGGTGAGTATTATCGTGAAATGGCAGAAAGCCTGCCCGATGATTGTGTGATCGTGACATCCAGTTGTGGCAAGTTCCGTTTCAATGACATCGACTTCGGCACTGTTCCAGGCACTGAAATTCCACGTTATTTGGACCTGGGACAATGCAACGATAGCAACGGTGCTGTGCATATCGCACTGGCAATCAGCAATGCTTTGGATGTACCGGTCAATGACCTGCCCATCTCCATCGTACTCTCTTGGATGGAACAAAAAGCGGTCATCATTCTGCTGGCACTGTTTAGCCTGGGTATCCAAAATATCTACATTGGTCCCAATGCACCACAGTTCGTCAACAGTGCAATATTGGACTTTTTGGTACAGACCTTTAATCTAAATCTTACCTCCACCGCCAAAGAAGATCTGGCTAAGCTATTGATTGAAAAAGCGGCCTGATCGCCCTTTTATAATCTATCGACAAATCACAAAAAAGCACCCGGAAATGGGTGCTTTTTTGTGTTGAACTTATTAATATATAAAGGGTATCATTTTTTTTCGAAGAAAATTCTATTCAAACAGAGAAATAACTGATAGTCTTTTGATTCTTCAGGGTATCAAGCTGTTATTTTCAGTCTTTGATTAACCAAAAGGAAAATATAGAAATGAGTCAATTTCCACATGACATGGTTAATCCAGAAGAGCGCCTCAGGGAAACTCTACTACGCACTTCCGCAAGTAAGTTTGTCTTTATGACTTTTACCTCTGAGTGGTGCGCACCGTGCAAAAACCTCTATAAGAGTCTGAAAAAATGGTATAAAAAAAACAGTGATGATGTTCATGTGTTGATTATTGATGTCGCAAAATACCCGACAATCACCCAACAATTCGATGTACAAGGTGTGCCGACATTGGTTGTCGTTCGCAACAACGCCATTGTCCATCGGCGTGCAGGCATCTATTCTCATGGGCACTTAAAAACCCTGCTCAAAGAGTCCAAAAAGAAATTTCGACATTAGGGCGTGTTGACATTCGCCAGATTTCGGTTCCTGGCAAGGCAAATCCAACGAAAAAGCGGAGCGTACTTGTAGTACGTGAGCATTTTGAGGCGGATTTAACGCCGCCAGGGGCCGAAAGATGGTGAATGTCAACAGGGCCTAGGCACTTGAAATAGAGTGATTTGATGAATAGGTCACTCTATATTATCTGAGCTATCTATCTCCCCTACACATGGCTACCCGGAGCTTAACGCATGAGTAACTATGCCCTGATCAAGACAGTCAGTACCGATTTCGATGCTACAATTGAAGCCGTCAAAGCCGCCCTAATGACACAGGGATTTGGTGTCCTGACCGAAATTGACCTCTCTGCGACATTTAAGAAAAAGCTGGATATCGACTATCCCAGAAGTGTAATCCTTGGTGCCTGCAACCCTAAATTTGCCCATCAGGCGTTGAGCGCGGAAAAGAATATCAGCACCCTTCTACCTTGCAATGTTGTTGTGCGTGAAGACGAAAACGGCAGTGTAGAAGTAGCAGCTCTGAATCCAAATATGATGGAATCTGTGGTTAATAATGCGGGTGTGACTACGGTCGCCAATCAGGTTACCAAACATATTCAAGCAGCGCTGGATGTATTGAAGTAATGCATGAATTTATACCCATTTTTGCTTCAAATTGCAGCCTGTACTTGAAATGATAGAGATGAAGCCTGAATCATGTTGAACTCATCTTAGGGTCACAGATTCAGGCTTCCTCAATATGGTCATTTTGAATCAAAATGAGATAAAGAATGGCATCGAATTCTACGCCATCTGCACATGATATCAATTATCTGGTCGGCATGTTCGAGCAGAGTCGTTTTGCCGAAACAGAGACTCTTGCACGCACTATGACGGCCCAGCATCCTTATTTTGGATTTGGTTGGAAAGCACTTTCTGTTGCACTACAACAACAGGGAAAGTTGGATGATTCTTTAACGGCCATACGCAAAGCTGTGATGTTACTGCCTCATGACGCGGAGGTTTATAATAATTTTGGCGCACTTTTATTAGAACAAGGCGATCTGATAGAGGCTGAAAAGCAGTGCCGAAAATCGGTATCTCTTCAACCTGGTTTCATCAGCGCACAAGCCAATCTCGCTTTAATTTTAAAAGATCTTGGCCATCTTGAACAATCAGAAGCCCTCTGTCGCCAAGCATTGCACATTGACCCAAAATATCACGAAGCATGCAATACTCTTGGATTGGTTCTCTTTAAACAGAGCCGATTCAAAGAATCGTCAGAGGTATTGAAACTGGCTCTGATCAGATCTCCAAACAACTGTAAATATCATCTGAATCTTGGTTTATCTCTGGCGGCTTGTGGTGATTTTGATGCAGGAGATGCCAGTCTTAGAAAATCCCTGACGCTGTTGTGCGCTCAATTGGATTCCAATCCATGTTATTCGCCAAACCAAACAGTCCCCTCATTTTCATCCCAATTTGCCAGACAGGTACTGTTTGATGCCCACGAACGATTGGAGAAAGCTCAGATTCCCTTTTTTCTCTCCAGTGGCACTTTGCTGGGTATCGTACGGGATGGTGACACTATGCCGTATGATAAGGATTTGGACATTGGTTTTCTTTGGGAGACTGATCGCGAATTAGTGGTGCACTCACTCTGTCATGATGGTCTGTTTGAAGATTATCGTGCAGCATATCATTCGAAACAGGACAGAGAGATCTATATCCCATTACGCTATACAACCGGTTTGGCATTAGACCTGTTTTTTCACCAACCCAATAAGAACAATTTTATATGTGGTTTTAACACGCCACTACGTATTACCAGCAAACCAAAACGCTTTAACTTGAAACAGTTTTCGTGGTATGGCCGCAATTGGCTCATTCCAGATGACACGGATAGATATTTCACCGACTATTATGGAGAAAACTGGAAACATCCAGATCCGGGATTTGATACAATTTTATCAAGCCAATGTCAAACGCCAGAATCACGCCGAGGGCGCTGGTGTTTTGGCTGTCATAAACTATTCAGCCGGATGAAAAATTGTGAATGGAGTCGTGCAATACGCTACTGTGAACAACTCCTTGCGTTGCGTGAAGACAGCACTATTCAAGACATCACGGTTTGGTTAAAAAGAAAGCTTGAACATCATGAAGGTTGACGGCCTTATCCTCGCTGCCGGAGTTGGAAAACGTCTGGGTCGCGGGCCAAAGGCGTTTTTAGAACTTAAAGGACAAACACTTGTCGAGCGGGTTGCCATTCTGGCCCGCCCATTTGTGCAAAACATAGCCATTGCCGTTCAACCAGAACATATTGAGAAGAGTAAAAATTTATTACCCTGGTGTACTATTATTGCTGGTGGTTCGAACAGACAACAAAGTCTGAAACGACTGCTTGAACACACAGAAGCTTCTTATGTGGTGATTTTCGATGCCGCCAGGGCGTTTACTTCTCCTCAGATTATTGAGCAATTATTGAAAACAGTTCCCAAATACGGTGCATCCATTCCGTGTTTGCCCGCTTCAGTTCCCAATATCATAACCTCTGATCCAACGGTAATCGAACATCTTACCCCGAGTAAAAATACATTTAGCGTTCAGACCCCTCAGGCGTATCGCCGTGATAATTTATTAGAAATTTATGAATTAGCAAAAGAGAGAAATTGGGCGTTTCAATCTACTGTAGAGCTACTACACGCCGCAAAACGACGCACCACCATGGTAGCGGGTAGTGAATCCAATATAAAGATCACTACGGAACTTGACTGGCAGATAGCACAACACATATTGACATAGGTTGTTGAAGTAGTCGCTATACTTTTCAGATTTAATAAAGGTGACTGTTCTATCGGTCAGTTCACTTCTCTCCTGAAAGGGTCACGTGGAATATAGCACGCACCCTTTCTGAGCCTTGCGGACAATCCAATTTCCTGCGCGACTGGAACGGTTAATATTTTCCGAACATCTAAGCCGTCTGCGTTGATACTGGATCCCTAACGCCGTCTGCGTTGATATTGGATCCCTAACGCCGCCTGCGTTGATACTGGATATTGTCTAACAGATCAATAGCGGCTTGAGGTAGAAAACCATTGCCCGCATTCCACCATTGAGCAACCATACTTTCCTGGGTATTTAGATCCCGCGCCAATGCACGAATATAGACCTTAGGCATCATGCCAAAACCATAGAGTCGTTCACACAGTTTTTGCAATGGATTGCTCGGTACCTGTGATTTCCGTAGCGGCATTTTATATTCTGCTTTTGCCTTGGGTCTTTTCTTAAAGCGGCTGCGCAGATGTTGAATATAAGAATCTGATGTCAGACCATCACCATAAAGGCTAGTCTGTTCCATAGAATTTTGAAAGTGCATTGTAGCCATTATCCATATCTCCTTCACAAGCTCATGATGAGCTGAATTATTCTGGTCCTTTTGTTACACATAATGGCAATAAGCATAAAGCAGACCAAAAGCATGAAGCAGACCAATATTTTTCATCCTTTTGATTGCACATCACTTGATCAGCGTTAATCGGATAAGCGTATCATTTTCCAGCCAAAAAAATGCCTCTTGAAATTAAAAATGGACCATTTTGGTTTATTGCTAATAATAACAAGCGAATCACCGGAGACAGACATCATTCCTCATTTTCCCTTACGTAGTAAACATCATTTTATAACGAAATAAAATGGCATTATTGTCAAATTTTCCACGTAACCTGAGAAATATTTTCAGTCCATTCATGTCACATACCGACCCTGTCGAATTGTTGACACTCCACGCATCAACAAATCAAAACAAACCTTAAAAACAACACGTTAAATACATGTGCACCATACTTGCATTATGGGATGACTGGGACTCCATCTTCTAATGCAGAGACACGCTTAATATGGGCGGAAAAAAACATACACCAGCCATGGCTCAGTATTTGGCTATGAAGGCAGAACATCCTGGAATATTGCTCTTTTATCGAATGGGCGATTTCTATGAACTGTTCTATGAAGATGCCAAAATTGCAGCACAAGTACTGGAAATTGCACTCACCAGCCGTAGCAAGTCACAAGGGGAACCGATCCCCATGGCGGGCGTTCCGGCCAGTGCGTTGCAAACCTATCTTTCACGCATGGTCAACGCTGGGTATAAGGTTGCGATCTGTGAGCAAGTTGAAACGCCAGGACAAACCAAAGGCTTATTAAAGCGTGAGGTTCAGCGCATTGTTACCGCTGGTACGCTAACCGAAGATGGCCTTTTACAAGCCAGATCGAACAATTTTCTTGTGGCTATTGCGCCGGAAAAAGTTCATCTATCCGGCAATAAAAGGGGTCGAAAAGCGGCTGGACCGGGTGTTGAAACCGGGCTGGCAGCCATTGATCTTTCCACAGGTCAGTTTCAGACCGCTGTATTACACTCTTGGGATCAGGTGGGCGTTGAATTATCCAAACTTGATCCCGCAGAACTGATATTACCGGATGAATGGCAAGCGCCGTCTATTTTAGATCCCTGGCGCAAGCGCTTTTCACTGCGTGGTGAGTGGTCGTTTATTCCTGATCAGGCAACACGCACTTTAATGGACCACTTTGATGTCTCAAATTTAGATGGGTATGGCATTGGTGATTCTCCGGCCTGCCAATCAGCAGCAGGTGCCCTGCTCACCTATTGCCAAGAGACTCAGAAAGGGGCTTTGGGACATGTCACCGGTTTAACGCGCACCTATTCGGATCAATACCTGATTCTTGATCCTGATGCACGCCGCAACCTTGAATTGAATGTCAGCCTCAAGGATGGCAAACGCACCGGCAGTTTATTGGATGTGATGGATGAAACGGTGACTGCCATGGGCGGACGACTTCTGACTCAATGGCTCAACGCACCATTACGCCAACTACAACCGATTGAGACCCGTCAAAAAGCGGTGAATTGGCTCTTGATGCATCCAGAAAGTCGTCAGGATATTCGCGCCAGTTTTCGCGCTCTACACGATGTTGAACGATTGGTCAGTCGTGTTGCCTTACGCCGTGCAACACCGCGTGACCTAGGTGGCTTACGAGCTACTTTACAGACATTGCCGTTGATTCAAAAAAGCCTACAGAACGGGGAAAATAGTGATGACACATTGGCATCACTATTAGCTGTTCTTAGTGAGAGCCTGCAAGGACATGACACACTGTGCCATCGCCTTGAGCAATCATTGGCGGATGAATTACCGATCCAACTTCGAGATGCACCTACCATCCGTGACGGCTACGATCCGGCATTGGACCAGGCCCGTATATTATCTCGGGATGGCAAAAGTTACATGGCTAAAATGGAGATGCAGGAGCGGCAGAAAACCGGTATTACCGCGTTAAAAATCCGCTTTCACCGCAGTTACGGCTACTCATTTGATGTCACCAAAGCCAATTTACGCAAGGTGCCCAAACACTATATTCAAAAGCAAACCATGACCAATTCGGTGCGCTTTGTTACTGACGAATTAAAGGAACTTGAAGAAAAGGTTCTACATGCAGAAGAGCAGCTGGTCACCTTGGAACAAACACTTTTTCAAGAGCTTATTGAAGAGGTTGCCAAACATGCGGCTGGATTACAACAAACCGCTCAAGCGTTGGCAACGCTTGATGTGCTCTGTTCTTTTGCCCATTCAGCCGAAAGCCGTGACTATTGCTGCCCTGATTTAAATGAGGGTACCGGCATGTCCATTGTTCAGGGTCGCCATCCTGTTGTAGAGGCATTTATTGACGAAGATTTTGTACCCAATGACGCGCAAGTTGATAGTGAAAAAGAGCGACTCATTCTGTTAACCGGTCCAAACATGTCGGGAAAATCCACCTATATGCGACAAGTGGCGTTGATCGCTTTAATGGCGCATGTCGGTTCTTTTGTACCGGCAACACGTGCGGAAATCGGGTTGGTTGATCGTATTTTTACCCGCGTTGGTGCGGCGGATGATCTGGCTGGTGGTCGGTCCACCTTTATGGTTGAAATGACTGAAACAGCACATATTCTGAACCATGCCACACATCAATCACTGGTCATCCTGGATGAAATTGGTCGAGGAACGGCAACGTTTGACGGCCTATCCATCGCATGGGCGGTTGCTGAACATATCCATGATAAATGTCGTTCCCGCACCTTATTTGCTACCCATTATCACGAAATGACGGATCTATCTAAAATATTGGATGGCGTTGTGAATTATACAGTAGATGTGAAGGAATGGAAAGATAAGATACTGTTTTTACATGCTATTGTTCCTGGAGCTGCTAATCGCTCCTACGGCATTCATGTGGCTAAACTAGCGGGTTTGCCGCGCTCTGTGACTGAGCGCGCCAATGAGGTACTGCGCGAGATGGAAAGCATGAACTTTAAAATCTCGGGCCGTGGTGGAGGAACATATCAAGAGCATGAGCAATACAGTCTGTTTTTGGACCCAGAGCCAGAACCAGTTGTTGATGAGATTAAGGCCATTGAACCCAATGACCTAACCCCACGTCAGGCGTTAGAAACACTGTTTCGTCTGAAAGAGATGGTCAAGGCATAGTGGATTGAGAGCGATGTCCAGTAATCAAGTAAATAAAGTTATCGTTTCAATGAAACGGTTGTTCAAATATATGCCCAATCGGCGTCTGATCCTTATGGCTGCCATGAGCACCGGTCTGTTGGTGGCCAGTTGTGCATCTGAGCCGAACAAGACACAGGATGTCCAGGCAATCACGGTACCCACAGTGATCCCTTCTATTGCTTCTACGGGTGATGCTGAAGATGCTGTGCCTCGCTTGCTACCAGTCGAGGGTACACGGGTTTGGATCATGCCTTTTCAGGGTGGCCACCTCTTTTCTGAACCGGCTGCGGTTGAACAACAGATTCACCAAACACTACTCAACCAAACCATGGCATTAGGCCGATCAGAGATGCTTTCCATCGGTCCATTATCAGCAGAGACAGAGGCAACCAATTTACCCGATCCAAGATCGGAAAAAGGGGCTCATATTCTGCATAAAATGGGCGTATCCTATGTGCTTACCGGAGCCGTTGAGATTGGCGAAACCGGCTATTTAACCTTGGAAGTATACCGTCCACCAGAACCGCAGATGACTTGGATCACCCATTTTGCCATGACCAGCAAAGAGGGGCTTGCCGATGCGGTAAACAGAGCCGTAGGCAAGGTGATCAACCACTTATGGCGCAGCCATGAGCGTTTGCACATGGGGTTTGCCCGTGGCGAAATGCCAGAAATTGACCAACCTTTACCCATTGCAGAACCAGCCCAAACCAAAAGGACCACAGAGGTCCACAACTCTACTCAAACACCACCACAAGCGTACCACGCAACACCACCCAATACGCCAACCACAGCAACAGCTAAAACGACCTTGACACCTGCGCTTCAAATGTTGGCAACAATTCCGCTCCCATCCATACCACCATTATCGCGTAAAGGACGTTTTAACGGCCCAGTTATTAAAACACCAACAGTCAGCCAAAAAGCAGTGGTGGCTATCAAGCCTCCAGAGGTACCGCCCAAACGTTATCAAAGACCAGCACGCCCCATAGCGCAACAGGCACAAACAGCTCGGGCACAAACAACTCAGGCTCCAACAAAACGTGCAAAAAATATAAACCACAATGATCCACGGAAAGGCCCGACAAGTTATTTTGATGTTGCTGTCGAGTCTTGCCAGAACATGGAGTACGCCCAAGAAAAAGTGACAGAGCTCAAAAAACGCGGTTATCGCCCGTACATTGTAGATGTCACCATGCCGGATGGACGCCGCTTTCATTCCGTGCGTATCAGTCGTCATGACAACCGGGAGCAGGCTGAATCGATCCGAGTTCAATTTATGAATCGTGAACGGATGTCAGCATTTTTGGTTGCGCTTCCTCAGCGAAAAAGCGTTCAAAAAGCGTATCCAGTACCACGTGTAGCACCAAGGAGAATAGAACCTATGCAACCGAGTGTTCAGAGTCAGCCAACTTTTCGTGCAGCTGTACCGCTTTCCTCTGTCATTCCGCCGATGGAGACTGAGTATGAAGTTCAGGTCGGTGCTCATTTAGACCCAAAAAATGCCGAAAAAACGCTCTCAATGCTAAAACGTCGTGGATATGATCCCTACATTTTTGGCCGCTTGGATACCAAGAATCGGATGTGGTGGTTGGTACGGTTAGGACCATTTTCCAGCAAGGATTCTGCCGTAAATGCCATGCATTCGTTTATGAATCGGAACAGAATGAGCGCAACTGTGGCACCGGTTGGTGGTTTTTAGCTGAATATTTTGTATACATCTCCATTTATAGCTTGAGAGGGAAAACGCCCTTTCAAGCTATAAATTGATAGAATTATGAGTTACGCAGTTGGTGGCCTGTCTGTGTTTTGCGCCGCTTCGCGGCTATGCCTTCGGCATGCCAGCCCTTTGGGCTGGGACGGCTGCTACGCAGCCTATTAATTGTGTGGCCTTTTGGGCCACGCGGGGCTGACGCAGTCAACTGCGTAACTCCTAAACTACAAAACATCCAATCCCGCTTGATGCTTCTTGGCCAACTGAACATAATTGGCATTGGTCGCCAACACTCCATCAATCTGTTTCTGATCCATCGTTCGTTTAAACTTGGCAGGCCATCCCATCCACAAACTCCTCTCAGTCATCACCTTACCCGGCGGCACCAGACTTCCCGCAGCCACAAGACAAAACGCGCCTACAACCACTCTATCCATCACAGTGGATGACATCCCAATCATGCAACCCTCTTCAATACGACACGCATGTAGCGTCACAGAGTGGGCGATAGTAACGCGATCACCGATGATCAACGGTGTGCCTTCAGGATTCTTTTCAGTGGGCCGACTGACATGCAGAACGCTGCCATCCTGAACATTGGTTTGTGCGCCGATTCGGATCTTATTGACATCGCCTCGAATCGTCACATTTGGCCATATAGAAGCACCTGGACCAATATGCACATCACCAATGATTACAGCATCGGGGTGAACGAACGCGGTTGGATCAATACTCGGAACAATACCGTCAAAAGAATAAATGGCCATGGTCACTCCTTGAAAAAAATGCTGTTTGAAGCGGTTAGTATACTGTTTCTCTAATCTTTCCGCACAACATCGTAATATGCTGTTTTTTATAAATATAATCGTCAAACATAAATTGACGCAATCGATTAAAATTCTACAAACACTAAATCCGCCATATAATGATTGACAATTATTCAGATAAAAAAAGAGGCCCATCACAGACCCCTTCTTCATGCAACTCAGAGTAAAAACTCTGACTATAAAATCCGTCTACAGCGCATTACTACCACGCTCACCAGTACGAATTCGGACCGCATCATCCACGGTGGAAATGAAGATCTTACCATCACCGATCCGACCCGTTCTGGCTGCCCGCTCGATGGCTTCAATGGCGCGTTCCACCATATCGTCTTCCATCACCACTTCAACTTTCAACTTAGGCAGAAAGTCCACCACATACTCAGCGCCTCGATATAGTTCTGTATGGCCTTTCTGACGACCAAAACCTCGAACCTCGGTGACGGTAATGCCCTGGATACCCTCTTCAGAAAGCGCTTCTTTGACATCATCCAGTTTAAAGGGTTTGACAATTGCTTCCAGTTTCTTCATCAGGTATTCACTCCCGCATTTTGTACCATGACTTCACAACCCTAACGCACATATAAAGGAGATAGAGCGCCCTTAACACCTCTGATCATGAAAGATCAGCGGACTATTTACGATTTAACATGTTGCGGCGCTTGCACGCCATCTTTAAACAGCTTGAAATTGACCGCATCTACCAACGCCTCATAAGAGGCGGCTATTATATTCTCAGACACACCAACCGTGCCCCAACGCCTGCCTTTATCGTCACGAGACTCAATCAATACTCGGACAACCGAGCCCGTACCACCACGGCTCAGAATACGCACTTTGAAGTCGATCAACTTCATTCCATGTAACTGTGGATAGAATCGGGTCAACGCCTTACGCAAGGCGGTATCCAAGGCATTGAGCGGCCCGTTGCCTTCCGCTGCATTATGCTCAAGCTGACTGCCAACTCTTACTTTGACCGTACCCTCGGACTCAAGCACGCGCGTGATACCATCTTCCAGAATCCGACGCTGATCCAGCACCCGGAATCCTTGAAGCTGAAAATACTCCGGCACTTGCCCCAAAGCCCGTCTGGCACGCAGTTCAAAGGAAGCTTCCGCACCGTCGAACTGGTAACCTTCATGCTCCAGTCGCTTAATCTGTTTAAGCAATGTTTGTAGACGTGGATCACTTGGGTCCACATCCTTCATACCAATCTCTTCACACTTGTAGATCAGATTGCTTTTCCCGGATTGTTCAGACACCAACACTCGTTGACGATTTCCAACAGAACCAGGTGAGACATGTTCATAGGTTTTGGAATCTTTTCGCACCGCAGAGACATGAATGCCGCCTTTATGAGCAAAGGCAGACAAACCGACAAACGGCTGATTTTTTCGCGGCAGTCGATTGAGCATCTCATCAACATACCGACTTAGGCGCGTCAATTGACTGAGACTATCCGCTGATTTAAAGCGACGATCCATTTTCAACGCCAAATTGGGCAATACTGTCACAAGATCCGCATTACCACACCGCTCACCAATACCATTGATAGTGCCTTGGATATGCACAGCACCTGCATCAACTGCGGCCAATGTATTGGCAACCGCCAGACCGGAATCGTTGTGACAGTGGATACCAACCGGCTTACCAATCTCAACCGCTTTCTTAGTTATTTCAGTTACATCAGCAACCAACCGACCACCATTGGTATCACACAGTGTCAGACAATCAGCATCCCCTTCGGCAGCGGCCTTCAAGGTTTGAAGCGCATATTCAGGATTGGCGCGATAGCCATCAAAAAAGTGCTCGGCATCATAGACAACCACATCCACAAACCGCTTCAGATAACGAACAGAGTCATAGATCAATTCAAGATTTTCGGAAAGGGTAATACCCAACGCCTTTGTAACATGCAGATCCCAGGTTTTACCAAAAATGGTAATCGCCCGTGTTTCAGCCTTAATCAGAGCCTGAAGCGTAGGATCTTTCTCAACAGTAAAGCCTGCCCGCCGCGTTGAACCGAATGCAGTGAGCATACTGTTTTTAAATTGAATTTTACGTGCTTTTTCAAAGAATTCAACATCCTTTGGATTAGCACCAGGCCAACCACCTTCGATAAAATCAATGCCAAAATCATCCAATTTTTGGGCAATATTCAGCTTATCTCGGGCGGAAAAAAGCACGTCTTCACTCTGTGAACCATCACGGAGTGTGGTATCAAAAATTTCAAGTTTTGCTGTGTCAGAAGACATGGGAGGATACCGGAACCGCCGTGAAGACGGTGTGATTAAGCCCGCATCGGCCAAACCAATGCGGGCATTCGATAGGAGCCTGCATATGCATCAAAACAGGCTCTAAAAGCGCTTTTTTAAAAGCAGGTTGATGATCAGCTGTACACCCGATCACCAATATCCTTATCCAACTCAAAAGCATCATGCAGAACGCGAAGAGCCAGTTCTGTATATTTCTGGTCAATAACCACAGAAACCTTGATCTCAGAGGTGGAGATCATTTGGATATTGATACCTTCATCAGCCAGGGCTTTAAACATCCGTTGAGCCACACCAGAGTGTGAGCGCATACCAACCCCAATGGCTGAAACCTTGGCAATATCAGGATTGCCCTTGATACTCTTGGCTTTCACCTGATTCATCGGTCCGATCAGCACATCCATGGCTTCTTTATAATCGCTCGAAGGCACGGTAAAAGTCACATCCGTCTCGCCACGGGCGGAGACATTTTGCAAAATCATATCCACATTGACATTGGCATCAGCCAGCGCACCAAAGATAGTTGCCACGATTCCCGGTGTGTCTGGTACACCTTGAATAGTAATTTTTGCCTCGTCCTTGTTATGGGCGAGACCTGAAACCATGACATGTTCCATCTCTTTGCTTTCCTTTGTCAAAAGAGTACCACCGCCTTCTTCCATTGAAGAAAGAACCCGCACGGGCACTGAATATTTCTTAGCCAACTCTACTGAGCGCGTTTGAAGCACTTTGGAGCCGAGAGAAGCCATTTCGAGCATCTCATCGTAGCTGATCTGTTCAAGGCGCGTTGCCTTTGATACAATTCGCGGATCAGTTGTATAGACACCATCCACATCAGTAAAGATATCGCAGCGATCCGCTTTAAGAGCAGCAGCCAGGGCCACCGCTGAGGTGTCGGAACCACCACGACCAAGAGTGGTAATATTTCCTTCACTATCAATACCTTGAAAACCAGCAACCACAACGATGTGACCAGCATCAAGATCCTTTTGAATCCGTTCGCTCTCAACGTTCCGAATGCGTGCTTTAGTGAAAGAGCTATCAGTAAGAAAACGCACTTGCCAACCCAAATAGGACTTTGCAGGCGTACCCATGGATTTGATAGCCATCGACAACAAGCCGATAGAGACCTGTTCACCAGCGGAAACGACAACATCATATTCCCGCTTCTGCATATAGCCGGCAACACCTTCTGTCAGTGCCACCAAACGGTTGGTTTCACCGGACATGGCAGAGACTGTCACAATCACCTGATTGCCTTTTTTATGCTCTGCAATGGCCTGAGAGGCAACATTTTTGATGCGTTCAACACTACCGACGGATGTACCGCCAAACTTCTGGACGATAAGAGCCACGAACGTATTCCAGTTTAAATGAGTTTCCGTGAAACGCCAGATTGCGATTTCACGACATGCAGGGATGATTAGAGTCGATTCTTACGGTTGCGTTCCATCGCACGCATGACCAGATAACCACCTAGGAAAAAGGCAATCACCAGCATCAGAATGACGACAATCCAACCAGTCGATGTACCGCCAATAACACTGCGGTAACCGCTTGAAGCAGCTTCAATCCGATTCATGGTGGTTTCTCCTCACCATTGGAAATTCAAAAATAGACTGTTTATAAGGCATTCATCAAATAGCTAATAAACAGACACCTGAGTTTGAACTGTACTGAGACAAAGCCCAAATGTTGCAAAATGGACGCTGAAACAATCAGCGTCCATTTCACTCATGCAATGTACTATTCAAACTCTATCAGATCAGAGCACAAACCGTTCCGGTGGCTCAAGCCCTGGCAGAAAATCAGCAACAGTCTCGAACATTGACTCAGGATGATCCGCACCGGATACGCCTTCCATCCGCACTGCGCTCATTACCGGTGCGTCTTTCTCACCAGTAATGACCATCAATCGACCGGTTTTAGCCATCTGTCCAACGGCTTTTGCCGGAACCTGCCCGACAGCACCACAAAACAGAATTGCATCAAAAGGCGCAACATCGGCCACACCTTCATCCAGTTTACCGGAATGCCAGGTGATATTCAGTCCATCAGTCGCTTTTTTTCCGTTTTCAATAAGGGCGGCATCATTTTCCAACGCATGAACTTCGGCACCCATTTTTTCAAGCACAGCAGCTTCATAGCCCGTACCAGCACCGATCACAAGCACTCGATCACCTGCGGTAACTTTCAGGGCCTGAATCATCCAAGCCATCTGAAGTGGCTTAAGTTGACGGCGTTTTCCTTCAGCAACCGGGATAGGATAGTCTGAATAGGAAAAATCCCGGAACTGGTCATTAATAAACTGCTCCCGGGCTACCTGATTAAAAGAGCCAAGGATCGTATCATCATTGATTCCATTGGGAACCAATTGGGATTTGACCATATTGGTACGCGCGGTGGCAAAATCCATGGACTGCACCTTCCTGACGTTAACTGCCTAAAAAAAACCGTTTATATCATAACGATAGAGAAAGAAACCTCTTTCCCATCCATCAACAATAAACAAACGCAACACGCTGTTTAACACTAACCTAAAACCGCGTTGATTGCCATTGTGGCGAAAAACAGCGCCCAGGTCAAAAGATGGAGTTGATCAGTATACGGTTTTTTTCATACCTGATCACCCTTTGAATTGCAACAAAGCCTATTCCATATCGACTCAGCCCGTGCGAGACGCTCTGGCGTGCCCATATCAAACCAGTGACCGGATATCGGTTTTCCGAACAATCGTCGAGACTTCATGGCCACATCGTATAAACGATTCAAAGAGAACGGTTCGATAGCAAATTCACGCAATGCTTTGGGATTGATAATCTGTACACCGGTATAGGTGAAACTATCCAAACCCTGCCCGCGTTGAAGACGGCCGTGCTCATCGACAACAAAGTCACCCTTCACATCCACAGGATTATCCACCAGAGCCAATAAGGCATCCATGCGCGCTGGATCAAAACTCTGAATCAGAGGCTCCAAAGCAAAATCCCATAAAATATCGCCATTGATCACCACAAACGGCTCATCGCCCAGCAACGGCAGTGCGTTACAGACACCACCACCTGTTTCCAATAAGATATTCTCTTGAGACCAGTGAATCGAGGCGTTCCAGCGTTGTCCATTACCGAGATGGGATTGCAACTTCTCGCCCAAATGATGAACATTGATGACAATCTGATCAATACCCATATCGGTGAGACGATCCATGGTGTGATCAATCACCGGCTTTCCAGCAACCGATACCATGGGTTTGGGTATTTTATTGGTCAAATGCGCCAAACGGCGTCCGCGTCCTGCGGCCAGAATCATCGCTTTCATTGCTTGTGATCCTTGGCAGGAACCGGTAGTGGAATAAAATCCTCTGGCACATATTTTATAACCAGTGCGTTGAGTTCTTTGAGTTCTGGATAGTTAGGCAAAACCTCGCGCACATAGCTCATGGTACGTGGAATATCTTCCAGATAACCATGTTTGCCATCACGTATGGAGAGTCGGCCAAAGATACCGATTGCTTTGAGATTTCGTTGAAGGGCCATGAAATCGAAATCTCGTTGAAAAGCTTCTGGACTCTCCGGCGCATATCCGATCTCAGCAGGCAGCTGTGCTTGCCAACAGGACATCATTTTATCTCGAAAAGGCTGATCCCAAGCCACGTAGCAGTCCCGAAGCAGGGAAGCCAAGTCATAAGTGACCGGACCCATCACCGCATCCTGGAAATCAATGATGCCTACTTGGCCATCATGAAGCATCAGATTGCGGCTATGATAATCCCGATGCACCAGCACCACCGGTTGTTTGAGTACCGTATCAATAACGGTTTGAAACACCGCATCAAACGCGGCTCTATCCTGCTTGGAAATCGGCGTTCCAATGATCCCTTCAATGAACCAATCTGTAAACAACGCCAACTCTGTACGCAATAATGCCTGGTCAAAAGGACGTTGATGCGCCATGCAAGAGCCGTCTTGCGGCGTTCTTTGGATGGTAATCAACGCCTCTATGGCTTGTTTATAGAGGGTTTCAGCGTCTGCACCTTGCTCCAAAGCGGTCAGGAAGGTGATATCACCAAAATCCTCCAACAACAGATGACCGGTTGCCAGATCTTCTTGCAGAATCGCAGGTGTTTGAACGCCATTGTTTTTGAGAAAATGACCGATATCGAGAAATGGCCTGGAATCCTCTTTATCCGGCGGTGCATCCATTAGAATACGGGTGCCCTGCTCGGTATGGATTCGGTAATAACTCCGAAAAGAGGCATCACCAGCCACCTGTGTGGCCTGCCATGGTCCATTAATCCATTGGTCCAGCACATGCTGGGCCTGTTTATTCAGTGTTGTGCTTGAGGAATGCATCAAGAATTTTCCGGGATAGGCTGCCATTGGCGGTTAACGCTATCGTCCGAATGGTTGGATCATCATCATGATGGCTGAGAGAGACCGTCAATCGATCCTCTGGAATACGATCCTCACCGCGCTCGGCCCACTCCACAAGCGCGACACCTGATCCATCCAGAAATTCCTCCGCGCCGATGGCATCCAATTCATCAGGATCTCCCAATCTATAGAGATCAAAGTGATAAACCGGTAATCGTCCCTGCTCATAGGGATTCATCAACGTAAAGGTTGGGCTGGTTACATAGTCGGTTTGCACGCCCAAGCCATGTACAATGCCTCGGGCAAAGACTGTTTTACCGGCCCCTAAATCACCATCCAGAACCACTGTGGCACCATCAAGCAAAAATCGTGCAAATGTTTTGGCAAACACAATGGTGTCCTGCTCAGAACGCGATAGCGTACCTATACCATTCTCAATGATTTCATACATCTTCAGCAAGCATACCTTTTAAAACATCCTGTTTTGTGATCACACCAACCAGTTCATTATTTTCCACTACTGGTAGAAATGATACCTGTTCACTGAGTATGGTTGCGACTTTACGCATATCCGTATCAGCATCCACAGTCACCGGATTGGCGGTCATAACATCAACCACCTTTACGGCGGTCATTTTACGCAAATCCTCTTCATATTGGCGCTCACCGACCACTGGCACAATGGCATCAAGAATATTGATAATAATTGGCAGATGCAGCTCCTTAGCCGTATCGACCAGATCTTTTTCAGTCACAATACCGAGCAGACACTCTTCATCATCCAAAACCGGCATGCCGCTGATTCTGTTCTGAGTCAACATGGCAATAACCTGCCGAACCGGCGTGTCTTGATTAACGGTAACCATATCCCGTGTCATGATATCTTTGGCTTTCAATGCGGTTTCTCCCTTGCTTGATCCTACATTTCAACCAATGCTAATGGTGGTATACTAACGGTTAGACACTCTAATGCACATATAATATCCCAACTCGGCCAAGACGCAAAACTCTATGATCTATAAAATTCTTCTGCCAGCCATCGTAATAGGCATCATCTATCTTTTGGGACGCTCCCATGGTCAAGAGGAAGAGAGTGGTGTCAAAGCGGTAGCGCGGCAATCTACACCGATAAAAAAACGCTCTCACACGCCGATTTTGCTGGCCGTTTTGGCACTGTCTACCTTTATGACCGGGCTGTTTATCTATCGTAACTGGGCAGATAACCAAAAAGAAGTGGTGATCCGAGTGATCCACATCGAAACCGGCAGAACCATAACCTACCAAGCCCACAAAGGGGATGTGCATGGACGAACCTTTACCGCTTTGGATGGTCGCCGTGTTCGATTGGCTGACGCTGAACGCATGGAAATAGTTGAAGACAAAGACAATTAATCTCTCATATTAATCCATAAAGCCAATACATTTTCATAGCGTGCAATGGAAGGGAATTATTTCTATACATATCCTATGGAGGAGGATAGGATACAAATCATTGTCACCTCATTTCTGGTGAGATTTTTTCAGGGGAAAAACGGATCATGGAATCCTTTTCAGAGCTTTTACAACACGGTGCTGCCAACGCATGGTGGTTTTTACCTTCTGCGGTGTTACTGGGTGCGCTGCATGGATTGGAACCAGGACACTCCAAAACCATGATGGCGGCGTTTATTATTGCCATTAAGGGCACCATTCCTCAGGCGGTATTGTTGGGGCTGTCCGCTGCGGCTTCTCATACTGCGATTGTCTGGATTCTGGCTATTGCTGGCATGGCTTGGGGTGATGAATTGATTGCTGAAGATACTGAACCCTACTTTATGATGGTTTCAGGTGGCATCGTTATCGTGGTTGCCTTGTGGATGTTGTGGCGTGGTTGGATGGACTTTCGCGCCTCTCAAGCCCATGAACAAGGACACCATCATCACCATGACGAAGCAGAAGGACATCACCATCATCATGCTGTTGATGACGAGATGGATTTAGACGATGATGCCTATCAAGATGCCCATCAACGCGCTCATGCCTTGGAAATTAAAACACAATTTGCTGACCGCAAAGCCTCTACCAGTCAGGTGGTACTATTCGGTCTCAGCGGCGGTCTTATTCCTTGTCCTGCATCGGTTACCGTGTTGATCATCTGTCTTCAGTTGGATCATTTTTGGTTGGGTATGGCTACGGTTGGCGCATTTAGTGTTGGTTTGGCGGTTACGCTGGTTGGTGTTGGTGTAATTGCCGCTTGGGGCGTTCAGCATGCCAGCAACCGCTTGGGTGGTTTGGATAGGATTGCACGCTATACACCATTTCTTACCAGTGGCGTGATTATTATTCTTGGTAGTATCATGATACACTCTGGTCTGTCCCATTTGGCACATTGATAAGGGTTTTCGCGTGTCCACACACTCAAGCCATGAAGCGATTGTAAAACGCCTGAAACGGGCCTCTGGTCATCTTAATCGAGTAATTGAGATGATCGAATCCAATCGCCCTTGCCCTGATGTCGCACAACAGTTCCACGCTGTAACAAACGCCCTGAACAATGCCAAACGTGCCTTTGTCATGGACCATATAGAGCACTGTATTCATGATGGCCTATCCAAAGAAGATGCTGATGTGAAACAGCTTTTAGAAGAATTGAAGGACATGACAAAGTATCTCGCTTGAAATCACATAAGATCGAATCTATCATTCATGACTCGGGGTCCGTTAGCACTTAATCAAATTATATTTAAAATCAGACAACTATCGAAATGATAGTTGGAAAAGGGATACGTTTGCCTTGATTTTGAACAATTCCAGCTCTAAGCATAATAGTTCCGAAAAGACAAAAACGGTCCATTCTTCCAGAGTTTCATTGCTTTACTCCGTTTTTGAACGCATCGCCACGCCAACATATTTCACCGCCCTGCTCTCCCTGGTGTTTTTGAGCTTCTACAATCGTCCCATGTGGCTGGAAGTTCAGCGTCTTACATCCATTGATGGAAACAGTGATTGGATATTTCTCATCACGCTGTTTCTCTGTATCTTTTTTGCAATGAATGCCGTGCTCACTTTGTTGAGCTGGTCTTTTTTATTAAAGCCAATCTCCATTATTTTAATCCTGATCACCGCCAGTGCGAACTATTTTATATCCGTGTTTGGGGTAATGATTGATCGGGAGATGATCCGCAATGTATTTGAAACCGATGTCGCTGAATTTTCAGACCTTATCACTCTGCGTTTAATCATTCATCTGATCGTAGGTGCTGCAATTCCTATTTGGTTGATTCTGCGTATTCGTATTCGTTTTCAAACGGTTCCGCAAGAAATCAAACGTCAGGGCGTGGTGTTTTTGACCAGCCTTGTATTGATTGCGGTAATCATATTTCTCCAATTTCCACACTATTCGGTATTCTTTCGTAATAATCGCCATGTGCGCCATATGGTCACGCCGATCAATGCCATCTATGCCACATCCAGCTACCTGAAGCGGACACACTTCAAAACGACAAAAAAGCCGATCCGAAAAGTAGGACAAGATGCAATTTTCATAAAAAATCAATCGATTAATGATGGAAAGCGTATCGTTTTTATCATGATTGTTGGAGAGACAGCCCGCGCTGCAAACTATTCTATTCAAGGCTACTCCCGCCCAACCAGTCCGAACTTGGAGCAAGGCGGCGGTATATATTTTTCAAACGTCTCTTCTTGCGGAACGGCAACAGCAATTTCACTACCGTGCATGTTTTCTCCAGAAGGCCGTGAAAAATATAGCCCTTCCCGCTATAGCGAAGGCCTTCTTGACGTATTGGCTCAAGCGGGCGCACAGGTCGTTTGGCGCAATAACAACTCAGGCTGCAAAGGAACATGCAATAGAATCAAATACGAAAACATGACAAAGCATGAAACATCTGAATATTGTGGCGAAGATGGTTGTATAGATGAAGTTTTACTGGATGGAATCGAAGAAATACTAGACCAAGGAACCGAACCGCTCGTACTTGTATTACATCTGAAAGGCAGCCACGGCCCAGCCTATTATAAACGCTATCCCGACACATTCCGCCGCTTCACACCCACCTGTGATAAAGCCGACATCACCGGATGTGAACGGCAGTCTATAATCAACACCTATGACAACACACTGCTCTACACCGACCATGTAATAGGCAGGGTACTAACACTGCTCAAAGCACGACAGGAACGCAATCATGCGGCGCTTTTATATGTCTCCGATCATGGTGAATCTTTGGGCGAAAACAATATCTATCTGCACGGCCTGCCCTATTCCATTGCACCTAAAGAACAAACCCATGTACCACTGTATCTATGGCTTTCTAAATCATTCAGCGCCATTCAGGGATTGGATTCAGCCTGTATAGATCGATTAAAAGAAAAGCCACATTCTCATGACCATCTATTCCATTCGGTCCTTGGTCTAATGAATGTCCAAACAACTGCACGTCAAACGGAACTGGACTTTACCGCCACTTGCCGAAAGCGCGACAAATCGAATCCTCAATAACAATCAAACAGTCAGAGTTAACGCGCATGCACCCAGGAATTGAACATTTTTTTAAAGCATTCGGTTGGTCATTGGCTGGTCTCAAGGCCGCATGGCGCAATGAGATGGCGTTTCGACAAGAGTGCATAGCAGGTATTGTACTCATTCCATCCGCCATATGGCTGGGCGAAACAGGCGTAGAACGGGCAGTGCTATTAGCATCCCTACTTCTCGTCCTCTCCCTAGAACTGGTCAACTCTGCTATAGAGGCCGCTGTTGATCGGTGCAGTGAAGAACACCACCCATTGGCCGGACGCGCTAAAGATCTTGGTTCTGCGGCTGTTTTTGTTTCTCTTGTGGCGACTGTTGCCATTTGGGGGTTGATTCTTTGTCCGCACTATTTTTGAATATAAATGCTTTTCTAAATCTGAGTTCAAGATAATAAATTTATAATTTTTACTTATAAATCAATAAGATAGTCTAAAGACCAGCCTCAAGAGAAACTGCCTACTCCCGTCATAAACTGGGTAGTCTTTGTTTGCAAAAGTAATGCAAATTTGGGTAGACTTATTGGGTTGATATGCGTCATACATTCGAGAGTGTTGATCATTACGAGAGGAAGTCTGCTATGGAGTTGACGGTGCAAATCCCTGATGAACTTGGGAACGCTATTGCCAAGCTTCCAGATCCTAATCAATTTATCACCGATATTTTGTCTAACGCCCTGAAAGATCAGAGTACCTTTGATGCCTGGAAAGACGTTGAAACAGAGAAAGCGATTGCGGCTCATAAGCGAGGCGTTTTTGCTACTCCCCAAGAGGTTGAAATGACCTTTACTCGTCTGGAATCACTCATAAAAGAACGAATTAGAAAACATGAAGATTGAGTGGCTACCAGAAGCACTAGATAATTTAACGCATGAAATGGACTATATTAGTCAAGATAATCCACATGCTGCATTACAGATTCTTTCACGAATAAAACAAGCTGTTAAAATGCTTGAAAACTTCCCAAATGCCGGGCGTCCAACAAACAAAAATGGTTACAGAGAACTCGTTATAAAAAAGAGTTCTTACATACTTTTGTATGCTGTTTCCCCATCGTCTATTTCAATTATCCGACTCTTTCACACATCAAGAAAAATAGTGTAATCGTCTATTGTAAATTTTTGACTAAAAACACCATACTAGAGTTTTAATTAATAATCGCAATAAATAAGCTGTGCTGTCTGCCCCATAAACAAGCCAATCATCCACTTAATCAAGCCCAACTGCAAGCATTCCGTCATCCAGATAGATTTTCCTATCCGATGCATTGGCCAACTCTGGATTATGGGTCACCATCAAGCAGGTCATTTGTCGGCGGTGGCCGATATCTCGTAGCAGATCAAATACCGTCATTGTGGTGTGATGGTCAAGATTACCGGTGGGCTCGTCCGCAAGCAGTAGTTTTGGGTTGCTGACCAATGCTCTGGCCAATGCCACACGCTGTTGTTCACCGCCGGACAGCTGGCCTGGCTTGTGGGTCAAGCGATGTGTGAGTCCAACCTCTTCTAAACCCGCTTCAGCTCGGCTTCGGGCCTCTTTTAGTGCTTTACGGCCAATGAGTAGCGGCATCATCACATTTTCAAGAGCGTTAAATTCCGGTAACAGCCGGTGATACTGATAGACAAAACCAATATGCTGATTGCGTAACCGGGCTCGGACGCGCTCTGAAACGCTGTACAGGTTCTGACCGTTGATTTCTACTGTGCCTTCACTGGGACGATCCAGACCGCCTAGAATTTGGATTAAGGTACTCTTACCCGCACCGGACACACCCAGCAATGCCACCATCTCACCGGCGTGCAGTGTCAGATCAATTCCTTTAAGCACTTCAAGCTCTTCCTGTGGTGCTTTAAAGATCTTCTTTAAGCCCTTGGCCACCAGAATTGACGTATTACTCATAGCGCAACGCCTCCACTGGATCGACCCGTGACGCACGCCACGCAGGATAAATTGTCGCCAACACACTGATCAAAAGACTGATACAGGTAATCCAAACCACATCAGAGGGATAGACCACGGAAGGCAGATGATCGATGAAGTAGACTTGACCCGATAAAATCTGAATACCAAACAGATTTTCAATAAACAGCAATGTCGATTCCAGATTAAAGGCCAACAACAGCCCCAAACCAACACCGGAGCAGGTGCCCAAAATACCAATCACACTGCCATTGATTAAAAATATCGCCATAACACCACCGGCACCGGCACCCATGGTTTTTAGAATCGCGATATCCTTGCCCTTCTCCATCACCACCATAATCAGGCTGGAAATGATGTTGAATGCCGCCACCAATACCACCAACATCAGGATGACAAACATGGTGGCCTTTTCAAGCTTCAATGCTTGGAAAAAATTATGGTTCATCTGCATCCAATCACGAATCCAATAGCGCTGATTCAACGTGGTATCCATGGTTTGTCGGATCGACGATGCGTTATCAGGATTATCGGTCAACACCTCGATGGTGGTGATCATATCATTGAGCCGAAACAATGTCTGAGCATCTTGGATATTTACATACGCCAACGTGTTATCATACTCATACATGCCAGAATCAAACAGAGAAAGCACCTTGAAACGGCGCACACGCGGCATGGTACCCATTACAGTTACCGACCCTTTCGGTGCCATAACAGTGACATGGTCACCCGGATAAACGCCCAACTGTGCAGCCAAATGAACGCCCAGGACGATACCAAATCCATTTAGTTCATCAAGCGACTCTATACCACCTTCTTCCAGGATATTGACCAGATTGGACACATCCCGTTTTGGATCAATACCGCGCAACATCACACCAACCGCATTGCCCCGCGCACTGAGCAAGACTTGCTTGATCACCGTTGGACCAACACCCACAACGCCTGAAATTTTCTCAATTTTATGGATAGCAAGCTCATGGTTGGTCAACTTCCCACCGTAGCCTTGAACCACAATATGGCTGGTCACACCCAGAATCTGTTTTTGCAGTTCTTCCTTAAAGCCGGTCATCACCGCCAATACAACAATCAACGCCGCGACACCCAACGCAATGCCACCGATGGAAAGCCCGGTAATCACACTGATGAACCGTTGAGACCGCTTGGCACGCAGATAACGCACCCCGATCATCCACTCATAGCGATGCGACAGCATAAAACGCTATCCTTTGCTTTCTGGACGCATTTGAGGAAACAGCAACACTTCTCGAATCGCACTGGAATCGGTCAATAACATCACAAACCGATCAATACCAATACCTTCACCACCAGTGGGCGGCATGCCAAATTCCAAGGCACGGATATAATCTTCATCAAAGTGCATGGCCTCATCATCACCAGCCTCTTTGGCCTCTACCTGCTTGCTGAACCGATCCGCTTGATCAGCAGGATCATTCAACTCGGAAAAAGCGTTGGCAATCTCCCAACCATTAATGAACAACTCAAACCGCTCCGCCACATCAGGCCGACTATCAGAACGCCGTGAAAGCGGTGAAACAGATATCGGATAATCAATGATAAATGTGGGCTGTATGAGCTTTTCTTCAACCAATACTTCAAAGAGCTCCAAGGTCAATTTACCATCATCCCAAGTCGAATCCGGCTCTAAGCCCTGTTTTTTTACCAGCTCTTCCAGGTAGGCACGATCGGTCATTTTATCCGCATCGGTTCCTGCATGTTTCACCAATGCTTCTTGCATGGTCAAACGCGGCCATCCTTTGGAAAAATCAATCTCATTGCCTTGATGTGTAACCACCATTTTACCGTGGATCTCTTCCACGACATGGCCCATCAGCGCTTCCGTGAAGTCCATCAGATCATTGTAATCCGCATATGCCTGATAGAACTCCATCATGGTAAATTCAGGATTATGTCGAACCGAAAGCCCTTCATTGCGGAAGTTGCGGTTGATCTCAAAAACCCGCTCAAAACCACCGACAATCAATCGCTTGAGATAAAGCTCCGGTGCAATACGCAAAAACAGCTCACGATCCAATGCATTGTGATGCGTGGCAAAGGGACGTGCTGTGGCACCACCGGGAATCGGATGCATCATCGGCGTTTCCACTTCCAGAAAGCCGTGATCCTCCATGTAGTTGCGAATCAGGCGAATCACCTTGGAGCGCGTGCGGAACAACGTACGGACATCTTGATTGACGATCAGGTCCAAATAACGCTGACGATAGCGCGTCTCTAGATCTTCCAGACCATGGAATTTCTCAGGCAGAGGACGTACCGATTTCGCCAGTAATTTAAACTGTTGCACTCTAACGGTTAACTCATTGGTCTTGGTACGGAAAAGATGACCAGACACACCGAGAATATCACCCACTTCAACCTTGCGAAAAACCGTCCTATACAGATCAGCACCCACTTCATCGCGCATGACGGCAATTTGCATCCGGGATCTTTCATCCTGGATATGGCAAAAGGTCAATTTTCCGAAGTTACGCAACAACATCACACGCCCGGCAATCTGAATTTCAGCCGCTTTCAAGACCTCAACATCTTCCTGATCACGGTATTGATCCAAAACCTCGGAAATGGGATGCTTTGGTTTGAAATCATTTGGATAAGGATTAACACCTTGCTCCCGAATTGCGACGAGCTTCTCTTTTCGTACTGTGACCTGCCGATTCTCTTCCTGACTACTCATTCTATTTATGATTCCTGTTCTATTCCGATGCGTTGGGACAGAGCCGCACGGATAAACTTGTCAAGGTCACCGTTTAACACCGCTTCAGTATTACCCGATTCCACACTGGTGCGAAGATCTTTAACCATTTGATAGGGATGCAGCACATAGGAGCGGATTTGATGACCCCAAGCGATATCCGACTTGGCATCATGACCCGCTTGCGCTTCATCGTTGCGCTTATCCAGCTCCAATTGATACAGACGCGCCTTCAACATCGCCATGGCTTCTTCTCTATTGCGATGCTGTGAACGTCCATTCTGACACTGAACAACAATATTTGTAGGATGATGGGTTATGCGAATCGCAGAGCTGGTTTTATTAACATGCTGACCACCCGCACCAGAGGCACGGAACGTATCAACGCGGATATCCTTATCATTGATCTCAACCTCAATGGTATCATCCACTTCTGGATAAACATAGACCGATGTAAATGAGGTATGCCGCCGGGCAGAAGAGTCAAAAGGACTGATACGCACCAAACGGTGTACACCGCCTTCCGTCTTCAAATAGCCATAGGCCATATCCCCTTCGACATAGACAGTAACGGATTTGATACCCGCCTCGTCTCCGGCCTGATAATCCACCATCTCATACTTGTAACCATGAGCATCACACCAGCGCTGATACATACGCAGAAGCATTTCAGCCCAGTCCTGAGACTCGGTGCCACCAGCGCCTGGATGGATCTCGATAAAGCAGTTATTGGCATCCGCTTCACCAGAAAGCATGCGCCGTAATTCCAACGCTTCAAGACGTGCTTCCAAGTCATTGAATTGTTGAATTACCTCATCCTTTACCGAGTCGTCTTCCTCTTCCAGCGCCATTTCGTAAAGATCATAAGCATCACCCGCTTCCTGGTTCAGACTCTCCCATTCTGAGATCGTCTTCTCCAAGCGTGTGCGCTCCTGCATCACGGTTTTGGCACGGTCAGCATCAGCCCATAAATCGGGATCTTCACTCAGGGCATACAACTCATCCAAACGGCGCTTGCCATTTTCGTAGTCAAAGATGCCCCCTCAGAAGAACTAGTTTCTCCTGAATGATGTTGTAGACTTTTTGAACGTTCTCTTCCATCGAAAAACCGCTATAATTGAGTCAAGTTTGATGTATGTTTAAACTGCATAGACTAGCACAATCCACCAGCACAACACCATTGACCGAGAAAGCCAATACACCATGTACTACGCCATAATCAGCCAAGATGTTGAAAATAGCCTGCAAAAACGCCTAAAAGCACGCCCTGATCACCTGGCCAGATTGAAAAAATTGGATGATGAAAACCGCCTTCTCATTGCAGGCCCACTACCCGCTATTGATTCTGAAGATCCCGGTGAAGCTGGTTTCAGCGGATCTTTGGTAGTGGCGCTGTTTGACACTCTCCAACACGCACAAACCTGGGCAGATGCTGATCCTTATGTAACTGCTGGTGTTTATGCCAATGTCACTGTTAAACCATTTAAAAAAGTGTTTCCATAACCACATTTTTATGCCTGTTTCAACCGACAACGCCTTAACTCTTAAAGAAGAAAGTATGAGCGTCCTGTGTATAAATTTGAATATCAATGAATAGTGATTGCCCGTGAGCCTTTTTCCATGGTCACTGTTTTGTTAATGGAGTAGAATTCAACGGGCTGAATCAACCAGGAGATAAAATATGAGCAATCGATTGTCCGATGATGAACTGATCGAAGAGCTGAAAAAGCGTTTTGATCATACCAAACAAACGCTTTTTGATCTCAAAGTGATGACTCGCAAGCTGGAAGCGGTCAATAAGAAGCTTGAATCCTCTGAGCAGGTCAAAAGTAACTTTGTGTCTCATATGAAAAATGAGATCAATAACCCGCTGACCTCAATTTTAGGTCTGACCGCACAGCTCATCTCGGGTATTCCTGAAGAGATGGTCGTTCCTGTGGCAAACATGATCCACGCAGAAGCCTTCAGTCTGGATTTTCAACTTCGGAATATTTTTGCCGCCGCTGATCTTGAATCCGGTGAAGCGGATATGCAAATATCCAATACCGATGTCATGACAGTGATCAGAGATGTAGCTGATTCCTTCAAACATCAGACGGATGAGAAACAACTCACTGTCAATATTGCCCCAGATGCTCCTGAAGCCCCGCTGAATTTCAAAACCGATTCGCCCAAGTTGCAACTCCTGATTGCCAATCTTTTCTCCAATGCCCTGGAATTCAACAGACCCGAAGGCTCTATTGATATTCTTGCCGAGCTTGTTGATAACCACCTCAGCGTCTCTGTGACTGACACCGGCTGTGGCATCCACCCTGAAGATATGGATAAAATCTTCGATCGCTTCAGACAAGGTGAAAGCGGCACCACCAAAACGCATAAAGGACATGGCCTGGGCCTGAGTATTACCAAGGCTATTGTTGATCTTCTGGAAGGTAGCGTTACCGTGGACTGCTCACCGGAAAAGGGATGTACATTTACCATCTCTATTCCTGAAACAGAAATGGATATTGAAGCAGATGCATTCGCGGTAGATGGTAATGAATTTTTCTTTGACGATGACCAGGTTGAGGCCTTCTGAATTATGGCTATAGGGAGAGATCCCAAACAGCCCTTTCTTTTGCCAGGGCAACTGTTCGCCGAAGCGGGTGAGTTTCGTATTACTACGGTGCTTGGATCCTGTATTGCTGTATGTCTGTATGATTCCACCACTAAATACGGTGGCATGAATCATTTCAAACTGCCTCTATGGAATGGTGATGGATTGCCATCTCCTAAGTTCGGTAATATCGCCATCACCAAACTGACAGAAAAAATGGAGTTTATAGGCTGTCAGCGCAGAAACCTCAAAGCCAAAGTCTTCGGCGGAGGTGCTGTTATCCAGAACTCCAGTGGTCTATTGAATGTGGGTGAGCGGAATATTCAAGCGGCGCGGGATGTATTGGCAGAACTGAGAATTCCTGTCGTTGCCAATGATGTTGGCGGAAACGCCAGCCGTAAAATTCTGTTCAATACCATTGACGGCAGTATTCTGATGAAAAAAGCAAAACCGCAGTAAAAACAACACGTAATTTTTGTTGTTCTACGAAATAAATTTCTAAACAGCTTCTTATCAGTCTCGTTCAGTCATCTCTATTCATTATAGGGATGACTGAACCGTAGCAAAAAGCTGGCAATTGTAAATATAAATCCTAACATCAGCCAGATAAGACTACTTCCCATAGAGGGTGAGCGCTCTAATACCGCTTCATCTGGATAGCTTGGATTGTAGTAAAGGCGCACCTCATTGCCGAGCGGATAACGATCAACCAATCGCTTGGCATAGCTCTCCATAAAAAACACCTTCGAGCCGATTCCGAACTCAACACGACTACCAATATGTTTTTTATAATCAGGCGTATAGTACTGATATCCTATATTAACATGATGCGTCAGAGTAACGAATGAGCTCAGTGTTTGCCCAGCAATGAGAGAGGATTCGGTAATCGTGCCAAACGCACTGGTCCACGCCTCGCTGTCCTGCGATTTCTTGAACGGATAACCGCCAATCACCAAACAAGAGAGTCCCAACAAAAGGATCATCGTATTGACTGCGTGGAATAAAGGCCGTCCCATTCCTTATTGATAACTCCCTGTAAAATCCTGCTATAGCACAGCAGGTTAAACAAAATTCAATCTCAATTGAGTGTACGCTTTCTCAATTGGAATTACTTGGAAAAAAGCAAAAAAAGAGTCTCTCAAAGCACCTTATGCCTTAGACCTCTGAGATATTTTGCCCCTTATTTTTAGAGACTTTCAAGCGGCGGTATCCTAATAACAGAACCACACCTGCGCCAACCTGGACCAATACCAAACCGACAGCAACAATAACCGCTTTGTACTCGCCATGATAAATACCTGATTTTGCTCCCCACAAAACCAAGGGTGATAAAACGGCAAGATTGATCAAATTCACAAATACCGCTGCTGCACCAAAAAGAATGCTACGCGGCGACACAGAAGCCTGCATAGACGAAAACGCGGCCATCAGTGCAGGAATAAAGGTAAATTGACCACCGACAAAGGGCACAAAAATCAATACAACAGCAAATACCAAAGAAAGAATTGCCAAAGTCATTGTGAAGATATCCTGAAACAATCAAAAGTAGCACGCATATTGCATTCTACCCTATTACAAAAAAAAACCAATCAAAACGTGACACCATGGATGCTTTTTATCCAAACATCATGAATATGAACGCGCACTTGAATAGGTGCAAGATTGCACATAATAGTACATAATACACCTCTAAAGACATAGCCTTTGGATAGAAGCAGAGTAACGAGGAAATTTAATGGGTTCGCCTACAGTGACCAATCAACTGGAAAAATTGATTTCTACACTGCCTGATGGCCTTATTGTTCATCGGGATGATCTTGTGCTTTATGCCAACCCAGCCATTGCACAACTGGTTGGTCTGAGCAATCCATCTGAAATGGTGGGCCAACCGGTAAAACGATGGGTCCAGGCCCGTTTCATACCCACTTGGCAGGATGTTAATCGTATAAAACAGGTGGGGGATGAACTGCCAATTCCGCAGGAAATTGAACTAATCCATGTTGATCGAGAAGTCATAACTCACGTTGAAATTTACTCTGCCCGTCTTGACGATTGGCAAGGAGATTATGCTTTTATCACGGTGTTACGTGATTTGAGCGCCCGCAAAGCTGCCGATGAAAAAATCCGTAAACAAGCAAACTATGATGCCCTGACCGGACTTCCCAATAGAACACTGTTCATGGAAAAGCTGAACCATGAATTGATCCGCGCAAAACGTACTGATAGTCGTGTTGCGCTGATGTTTATCGATCTTGACCGGTTTAAATGGGTTAATGACAACCTCGGTCACAGCGCCGGTGATGAACTCCTTAAAGAGGTTGCACGCAGACTGCTTGGTTGTCACCGTGAATCTGATACTGTTGCCCGTCTGGCTGGCGATGAGTTTACCGTCATTCTGCCCGATATGGCCAAAGGACCCTATGCTGAACGCGTAGCCGGTGAGATTGTGCGTCAACTGGCTAAAGCGTTTTATCTGGAAGGCCAGGAAGCATTTATCTCTGGCTCGGTTGGTGTCACAGTTTTTCCTGACGATGCAGGCAATCTTGATGATTTAATGAAGAATGCCGATAGCGCCATGTATCGTGCAAAAACTGAAGGTCGAAATGCCTACCGATTCTTTACGCCGGATATGCATGCTGAAGCCAAAGAACGCATGCAGCTGGAAAAAGATCTCCATAAGGCCATCCATAACGATGAGCTCATTATCCACTATCAACCTATTGTTGATCTTGATACACGCCGTATTCATGGGGCTGAAGGCTATATCCGTTGGGACCGTCCTGGTCATGGGTTCGTCTCTCCAGAACTGTTTGTGCCGGTCGCTGAAGAGACTGGAATTCTGGGCGTATTGACTGAAAAAGCGTTGGAACAGGCCTGTAAAGTTACTGAAAGATGGCGTCATAAATTTAACGCATCGGATCTGTTTATCTCTATGAACCTATCCTGCACCCGATGCCGTGACCTGACCACGGATACGCTGATTCCTGCTATTTTGGAGCGCTCTGGACTGCCTCCGGAAAATCTGGTGCTGGAAATCACCGAAACCATTCTGACAGAAGATGAACCCAAAGCGATGATGATGCTCAATCATCTAGCTAAATTGGGTGTCAGACTCTGGTTGGATGATTTTGGTACCGGTCAATCCTCACTCAGTGTGCTGAAAAAGCTGCCTGTCAGTGGTGTCAAAATCGACCGAGCCTTTGTTCCTGAAGTATTGACCGAAACAGACACGGTAATCCTGGTTGAGTCCATCATCAATTTGGCGCAAAACTTCAAACGCACCGTCATTGGTGAGGGTGTTGAGTCAGAAGCGCAAGGCAAGTTCCTACAAGAACGCGGATGCGAAATGGCCCAAGGTTACTTTTTTGGCCGCCCGCTCTCTGAAGAGGAGTTTGAACAAATGCTGGAAAAAGCCGATGTACAGGAAAGCTGATTGGTACGCTTAACAGGAGCTGACCAGTACGCTTAACAAGACTAGAATGGACTTGACCTTAATTAACTTAACAAACAGGATGATAGACAGATCTATTCATCCTGTTTGTTCCATATTGGATCTTCTCCAAAACGCCGCATCCACCAACCTTCTAAAGAAAGCGCCTGCTCAAAGCTTGACATTTTCTTGGTCAATCAATCAATTTTTTTGAAATGAATGACAATTCAATCCGAAAACACCGCTTCCAAATCCCCTGCATCGAGAATTCTAATCCCCCAATTTTCCAGTGTTTTTTGATCTGCGGTGTTCAGTTTATCCATAGCCCAATCAGGTAGTTTGCCAAAGCGTTGTTGCAGTTGGCAAAGGAGCAGGGCAGTCTCACCTTCTTGACGGCCTTCTTGACGGCCTTCTTGACGGCCTTCTTGACGGCCTTCTTGACGGCCTTCTTGACGGCCTTTTCGGAGACCCTGTTCTTCACCCTTCGCAATCATCTCCCTGGCAAACTGGGAAGCATACTGATCCGCTTCACCAGGAAAAGCTTCTTCAGAAAATGCCCGAATGCTGCTCATATCAAAATCCTCACATGTCTGAACCAGATACTGTAACGCACGTTGAGCCAGTTCTGTATCTTCGTGCAATGCACGACCAATGGATGCTACGATTTCTGATGATAGACCTGACTGGAACACCCATTTCAATGCTAGAAACCCACCACGCAGCCGGTCATCACGAGACAGATCCGTATCCTCAATACGGCCCAAGTCCAATACGGAGAAAACGAAATCCAGCAAATAGGGTCGCCATGATTCTTCAGCATCAACCAATGCTGAAAACGTTGGTGAAATCTACGATTCATCATCCGACCAGCGGCGATTAATGGCATAACTGCCCGGATTGCTACGAAATGGTATCAACAATAGCGAAAGCAAATTAACACTCTCAGCCCCTTTGATTTTGGTCACCCCCAGGACGACTTTCCGATGTCCAAGTTTTGGCTGTGCACAGTACGTCCCAAAGAGTCTATCCCATATTGAGAGATTGAAACCAAAGTTGCTGTTAGTCTCCTCAGCCAAAATAGAGTGATGGACACGATGAACGTCCGGTGTCACCAATAACAGACGCAACAGACGATCCAGCCACAGCGGCAGTGCAATATTGCCATGGTTGAACATGGCCAACGCATTGAGAATAATCTCAAAGGCCAGCACGGCAACCAAAGGTGGACCCAGCAAATAGATCATCACCAACTTGATAAATAATGAAAGAATGATTTCAATGGGATGGAAACGCGTTCCTGTTGTAACATCAACATCTGGATCAGCATGATGAACCATGTGCAAACGCCATAAAATGGGTACTGCATGAAACATCAAATGCTGCAAATAAATCGCTAAATCAAATACCACAACAGCCAATACAATCTCTAACCAATGAGGCAAACTAACGGTATTCAGTATCCCCCACCCATTCTGCTGGCATAGATAAGCCATGGCCATCGTTGTGATAGGCATTATAAAACGCGCTAAAACATTACTCAAAACAACTATAGAGATATTACTAAACCAGCGCCCAACACGATGCGCTGTCAAAACACGCCGAGGAAACAGATACTCTATCAGAGCAACCAACACAAACAAGCCGATAAAAACACCAATACGCACCGATGCTTCATTTGTAAGCAACCAACTTTCCATCCCCCCCCCTTTGAGCCTTGCTAAAAACCCAAAAACAGAGGTCCATAACAAACTCTAAAACTCTCCCAAGACACATTAATATGAAAACTTATTTGGCTATTTCTGGATCAAACATGATAAATAGCACAACGATCTAACAGTTCGAAGCCCTTCATATCTGTTAGGGATTTTCAACTTCTATGCGCTTATTGGGTTTATAGTCACGCAAAAATTCATCCATTTCACGTCCAACAAAATCCATGGACGCATAACGCCCTTTGCCACACGCGCGGCACTGTGTACCCGCACTTGCCCAACCTCGATAGGTGGATAGACTGCCAATACACTTGTCCTGACCACAACGTACTTCACCACATACAGTGCACTTATAGATTCGTGCCGGACGACCGCCACAAATCGGACACTTCATTGTTTTTCCAGCAGACATGCGCGTTCTCTCAACTGAGGGTGAGTTTGATCATCTTTGACGTTTACTCAAGTCACTCATTGGACAGTTTTTCTTCCAATGAAGTTTCCTGGTCCATCAAACTATTAATTGAACGTTGATCTGGCACAGGCAGTGGAGAAGGAATAGGCACTTCAGGCAGCCTGACCGGAATTGATACAACAGGCACTGATTCAGTTTTTAGCGTATCTGTCTGTTGTTTTTTAACGTTCAGCGGAACCAACGGCTTCGGAGCCTCTTTCGCAGCTGATTTTATCTGCTTTTGTACCGGTTGTTCAATGGGCTTATTATTCTGCTGTTGAATCATCTTTTGAGCCTTTTTCAGCATGGCTTGAGAGGGCTTACGGCCTTTTTTCTCATACCATCCTGTGGTCACCTGTTCCGGGCTTGTCGGAATGGCACAGTGACCCAACGGCATATCCACCGCCGCTTTATTCAACTCTTCTTCACCCAGTTGGCGAAACTCTAAACGAATCTCTACCCGACGGCTGTCATCAGGATTATCTTTTACACTGGTGGTCGATGCCCCGTCGATGATCAATAACTCTCTGAGCTGCTTATGTTTTTCAGGCGGAAGATCCGCACTGAGCAAAGTACAGACAACCGCCATAGCCCGGTTAAGACTCATATTCACATTATAAAGGTACGTTCCTGTTTCATCGGTATACCCTTCAATATGGATACGTTTGAGCCACCGTTTACCTTCGGCTTTATTGTGTACTTCAAGCAGTAACGGTACAAACGCCTGGAGCTTCTCCTTGGCTTCCTCACTGAGGAAAAAACTATTATGGGCAAAATTCGCCTTCATACCAAAACTGATGGTATGATTGGCACGGTTGATATCCAACCCCTGAAGCCCTTCCGCCTCAACCTGTTGATTAAGCGTATCCAACACGGTAGAAATCTCGGTGCTACGTGCTTTTTTCTCCACCATGGAGCGAGATGCTATGGCCACCATGGAGATACTCATCACCACCAGAAACAGCATCACCAACGCCGTCATAAGATCGGCAAAGCTGATCCAAAACGGACTATCTGCGGTCTCTTCGGCTCTTTGACGACGTGCTAAAAAACGGGCCATAGTGACCTCAATTGACCAGATCGGACGGTGACGACTCGTTGGCCGCTGTTTGCATCAACTGGTCGAACTGGCTTTCCTCCAGCCCAAAAAAACGCATCGCGTCCGGTCCTATTTTTTTCCATTCCTTATCGGTGATCAATCCACAAACCCGTTGAGCCAGGGTCAAGATACCTTGACGCGCTGCGGGTTCCAAATTCTCCAGTTTTCGACCGGGCGCAATATAGTAACCCGGTTCATGGTGTAGCAAAATCACCTCTTGAAACCAGTCTGGAAACTGCCACTGTTCAGCCAAATAGGCACCCATTTGACAGTGGGTTATGCCAATATCTTTTCTTTCCACGTTCAACAAAGCGGCACTGCCCTTACTGACGTACTTAAAATAGAGTTTTTCATACTCAGGCACTGCCCGCATCAGGGCAATGGCCCCCCATTCATGGAGAAGCCCCATGGTATGGGCTTGTTCCGGGCTGATTTTGGGTAGATAACCACTCACAAAAGCCGGAGCAGTCTCTTGGAGCATTTTTGTCAATTTAAAAGCAACCTGAGCGGTTCGGATTGCCCGTTTTCTCAGCATTTGGACAGGTTCATCCCGTCCGACAAGATCGGTGGTCAGAAACAGCTGTGTGAGCAGTTCACGCACTTCTGGGTAGCCAAGCAGCATCACGGCTTCACGAATGGATGTCACTGCTGGACCGATACCCATTTGAACCGTATTGGCCTCTCTGAGCACCGTAGCCGTCATCAACAGATCTTGACCGATCAATTCAATCAATGCATTGGGATCAGGCGCAAAGCTCTTTTGAAGACGCATGAAAGCCATCATTACCGTTGGTCGAGAAGGAATCGAAAGATCCTTTGCCAATGCGTTGGCCTTCTTTAGAATTCTTTTTTTTAATTTCATATCAGGTCGTTATAATGATCAATCACGATTCACCGTGAAACCTGCTTCACAGTTTTAGGAGGGTATCGTCACAGCCATATGGTTAGAAACAGTATCATTTGCCATTCCAGAGAGTCTGGCGTTCATAGCGTTGCCATACCCGCCTCAAACGCTGTTGAGCGCTATTTTCCATGGATGCCAGCCATCCTGTCAACAAATCAGCGGTATCGCAACGATGGTCGGCTGACAAGGTGTGAATCAAATCCTGAGCGCGGAGCAGATTAACCAAACGCTTAAGCTGTTGGGTCAGCTGCTGCAACTGATTCAATGCGCTATTTTTCTCCGGCTGGTCAATCATCCAACTTGACCCATAACTCAACGCGTGACCAACGCTCAAAGAACGCTGAAAAAGCGCGGGATCACTATTTCTATCACCCATCTGCCGTCCAAGGTCCATCAGTTGGGCATCCAGAGGCTTGAGCACTTCACCAAGCCATCGCACAGGCGGTTTGGTCAATTGATGAATCTGATCCTGATCCAATGTTTCCCGCCATTGCCGACAGGAAAGCCAACTACGTAATCCGAGAACCAACCGGGTAAAGTCCATTTCTGAAAGAACAGAACACACATCCTCAACCGCTGTCTGGCGGTGCTCAGTGATCCGGGAACGAAGGGTGTTTAAATGACGATCGGCGTGAAATCGGTTAACAAAATCAACAAAAACATGACTGTGAAACCAAGCCCAAGCGTAAGGCAAAGCCATTCGATCCTCGAGATCAATCAAGGCTTTTTCCAGCTGGTGACCAACACCGGAGGGTGTAAAAGGCGCATAAAGAATAAACAGCGTCCGTAGCTGATGGATGGCTTGACCCAAGCCCATCACGGCGGGCCCTGCGCTCAGTTCCTGGCCCATTTCCACAGGCCGTTGCATGGTTTCCAGCTGATCAAGCATGGCATGGCCATGTTGGATAAAGATATCTTCGCTACTCTGTTTTTTAGGATTACTTTCAACTGAGGGAAACTGAAGTACCCGACGTGAAGGCAAGGTCAGTACATAGCCCCGCGCCATGGATGAACCGGAAGCCAGTCGGCCATTGAGATCAAAAGAGAGCGTCAATGCCAACTGGTTAATCCGGTCTGCATCCTTGGGCGCACCCTGGAGCAACAACTCATGAAAACTGCTGCGCTGTTCACCGATGGTCAGCGTACCGATATCTTCAGCAAAGTCTATCAGACCAGCACCCGGCAGATCCAACGTACGGTGAACACGGGTAAAGTTAAGAGAAAACAGCGGTTCAATATCATCACGGGGAGGTCCAGCGACAGTACCCTTTTTCCCTTTCTTGCCAGACCCCGACTTCTTAGCCTTTTTCACACTGGCTTCGATGGGTCGTCGTGAAGATTGAAACAAACTGTTTACCGGCACCAATGCCTGTTGCCAATCATCATCATTCTTACGATTGAGCAGCCAAACATTACCTCGCCGATAGAGGTGACCTGAGGGTGTATCATAAAACACCATGGCAAAGCTATTTTTATACGCTTTACCTTTAACACTATTCAGCAAAGGATGGTCCAGTAACGGCTGCCCTGACGAGGCCGAATTCAGCCGAAGTCGAACGACTCTATCTTGTTTGTTATCCATAAAATACGCCCCTATTTAACCTTGAGACGTTTACGCAGCGTATTGAGCCGTTCACCCAACATTTCAATAAATACCGCCTGTTCACGACCGGACGAGGTTACAAGATCTTCCATATGACGCGCCAGCTTATCGGATGACGCATCACTTTGGGTAATGATACCGTCTTTCAACTGATCCAAATTACTGCTCAAATTGTTGCTCACCTGAGAGAGCATATCCACCAAACCATCATGACGCTGATCAGTCTGGTTCATAATATCGCGGATCTGTTGAGCCAAGATTTCAGCCTCTTGATGATTGGAACGAGCCAGATTTTCAGCCCATGCTTCAAGGGCTTTCTGTACCCCTTTCTGCTCATCACTGAACCGCTCTGCCAACCCTTTGAGATCATCATTCAGGTTACCAAAGGTAGATTCCACTTTATTGACCATGGCGGAGAGCAACATATCCGCGATGGCTTGTGAACGTTTATTCTGGCTGTCACTGGTCTCTTTGAGGTGATCAGCCACTTTATCAGAAGAGTCTTGAATCCCCTTAAACAGCATTGACTTGATATGCTCTGTGATCTGATTTTCTTGGATATCAAGACGGGCAACCACTTCCTGATGGCGCGCTTTTTCACTCTTGCTGCGACTCTCTCGCATCTCTTCAAGATAGCGGCGTGTGGCGGAAATATCGCCACTGAGACGATCTTCCAGATTGGAGAGCGCCTTTGTCTGCACCTCTTCGCTTTGATTGACAAGGAATTCACCGTGGTCAAGCAATCGGTCCAACAATTGACGGGTCGCGCCTTCAAGTGTTTGATCCAGGCGTTCCATATTTTCTTGAAAAACAGTCTGGATCGCATCGAAACGTTGAGAAAGATCACCCTGACGACTGGCAATGCCCTCCACCTTCTGTTTCAACGTATTGGCGGTAGTGCGTCTATGATCGCGGTTACCGCTATCCAGATCAGTCACCAGAGCCCGTAGCTGTTCTTCGAGTAACTGACCTTCACGGCGTACAACGCCTTCAACACCTTCAAGGCCATTAAGCACACGCACAGAAAGCGCATCCAGATCCGATTGAACACCCGCAAGCCACTCCGGCATGACCCGCAACGCTTTCAGGCCTTCAGGATCGAGTTCAGGGCGACCATCTTCAGCCACATGCAGTGCCTGACGCACAGTGGCAAAGCCGTTATCCAGGGTTTCATCCTGAGCGCTCACCTGTTCAGAGACAGACGCTATGGCGGTATTATTCTTATCAGACTGTTCGAGCAGTGCTAATGCATGCTCATCCATGGTCTCGACCATTTTTTTCTGCCACTGGTCGTTCTTCTCGGCCACAGTCATCAATTGAGCCAAACCTTTATCAACAGGCTCTTTCAGTGCGCTCAACTGTTCGACAACCGATTGACCATGACTCCGATTTTCTCCCACCAAATCTTCAATAGCGCGGCGGTTTTCAACCATCAAAGCCACATTTTTCTCACCGCGTTCATGGAGTTTTTCTGCATGACCATCCAGCGCTTGTCGCACCTCATGAATCATCTGATGCGTGTCTGCACTGCTCTGATTGGTTTGTTGGGTAACCTCTTCCAACTGGTTGAGATCCCGTGCCAAAGCATCCCTACTTTCCACAACCAACGAATGCGTTGACCCAAGCTGTTCACTCAACGCGGATTCCAGACGGACAAGATTATTCTCCATCATCGCTTGTTGCGTTTTTATGCCCTGGATCATCTGTTCGAGTTGAGCGCTTCCAGCCTGAGTCTGCTCTACAAACGCGTTGCGGATATCCTCGGTGGATTGACCAAGCTTGTTTTCCTGGTCACCGATACGCTCTTGAATTGCCTCTAACTGCTCATCTGAGACCGCAGCCCGACTGCGAATCACCTGCTCAAGTCCAGCAACCTTCTGATCAATGGCGGCACCATGAGCGTGGACCGCATCCAACACGGTGTCTACAGGTTGGATTTCATGAGAATCAGGCGGCGTAACCAGGTGCTGTTTTTCCAATAGTTCACGCAGAGCCGCCAACCCATTGGCCGCTTTTTCAGCCCAAACATCACCACTAGCGAGCAGATTGCTCTGTTTTTCCAACACTACAAGCGCCTGTTTGAGTTGATCAGTGGTTAGCTGTTGACCACTGGTAAGCTCAGTCAACACATCCACAAGACGCTGACGCTCCTGTTGTTGAGCAATCAAAGCCTCTGAGACATCTTTCAAACTATCGCCAGAGTGTTCTTGAAGTGTGCCCAACCGTTCCAGAGCCGTTAAAATAGCGCCTAACGCCTCATTGGCTTGTTGATCCAGAGAACCGCGCTGTTGTTGGTTCTCATGTTGCTGATCCATGGATTGACGAATGGTATCCAGACTGGTTGATAAGTTCTGATTCTGTTGGATAAGGCGACCCAATTTACCCGCCACATTATCCAGACTCTGTTGCTCTCCATCTGCCGGTGTTGATACATCAAAATGACGGGACAACTCGTTTTGCATACTGCTTTGACCGTTCTCAATACCCTTGTGCATCAGACCCAAGGACTCATCCAACTGGAGAAAGACCGACTCCAACGTGGTGTTGAGTTTTTCCATTCGTGTTTCAAGGGATCGGAATGCACCGAGATGATCATCCCGGTTCAATCCAGATTGGATCTCCACCCCAGACTGAACCGATTGTTCACTACTTGCCAGCATATCACTGGTATAGGCCAGTCGTTCACCCATCTGCTGTTGTTGAGCTGTTAACAATTTCAGTTGGTCGGTCAATGTTGTCAGGGCATTGGAGACTTCATGATCCTGTCGGGTCAGAACAGTTTCGACACCGGAAAGGGTTTGGCTTTGTTTTTTATGGAGATCCAAACTTTGAGAAAGCACTTCAGTCATCGTGTTCAACGCAACGGTAAAGCTGGTCTCCAGCTGGCGATTGCGCTCAGCCTGACCAACCATCATACGTTCAGAAACATCTTTGATTACCTTGGTGAAATCTGTCTCAAGAAACTTTTCCAAACGAGGTAGAACCACAGCAGTGGCATGATCCATCTCTCCGCTGGAACCGACCGTTTCTTGGCGCACCAAATCCGCCAAATACTCCGATTCCACCGCACCAGGAAACAGTGAATCAATCTGGCTTTGCAGATTATTGATCTGAGAGGCCCGCCAATGCAGTACCAGTTTTTCCAGTACGGTCACTAAAATAGCGGTAAAAATGGCCATGAACGAGGCCACAAATGCAGTTGAAACACCGGTGAATAGATTGTGTAGCTGGATGGTTACCTGATCCGGCTGGACCGTTGGATTAAATTCGGTCAGACCAAGAAGAATACCGGCAAAGGTTGAGACGATACCCGCACCGGTCAAAATACCGGGAAGATGGCGGAAAAACTCCACCCGCATCGGCTCATCAACCAAGGTCTGTCGGTTGAAGAACATCTCACACGGTACGGTAGCACGGTAGTTTACACGCGCGTCACCATAATCATCATTGTAGATCTGGACATGGACGGTTTTAGCAAAGTCACGCCATAGGCGACTGAAACGTGGAAAGTACCACCAGTTGAACGCACTGATGGGATCTTGAGGATTTTTAAAACGATCATCCAGCTCATTTTTTCTGAGCAGATAGCGGACCAACGTCACCCGCAGTGCATCCAGAAATGCCTGGAACACATAACCCAGCAAAAAAAAGGTGACCAACGCACCAACAACACCGGATAACGTCCGAATAATCGGCGCTTCTGCTTGATGTTGCAGCGGTGTTGCAAGAAAATCAGGCAGTGCAAGCGCTGCCAAAAAGCCTTCGACATTGGAAAAAACAGCCAGACCGCTATAGTACGAAATCACCAGAATAGTGATGATCCAGAGTGCAGAAAGGCCGGTGATCAGATAACTGGCAAGCAATCCCATTGAGTCAGATTCCCGTCATTACAAATACAAAGAGGAAACCCCTATTCCCCCATAAAAGCCACCATGAATTTAACCGTTTATATGGTTTTTATTCAAGGTTTCGCCGCTCTATCCTACTGCTTTTTTATGATTTTCCAGGGATTTGCAGTTGGATAAGGCACGATATCAGGTACATTGATTCCTGTCTCAGCCGCAATGATTTCATTCTCCAAGATTTCAGGCGCGGCTTTTTCAGCCTCATTATTTGAACTTTCCTCACTGGAAAACGCTTTCCCGATACTCCGCAACCCTTGGCCCAATTTCATACCCAATGCCGTCCCAACACCAGGACCAAGCAGAACAGAACCGATCAAACCACCAGCCAAAACCTCATCAGTAGGCCGCACAAACGGTGAATCCACCGTACCGGACACCTTGACCGGAATACCGAGCAATGCGCTGGCACCTTTAACTCCAACCTCAAGTCTTCCGTTTAATTTATTCATCTGTTTCAGTTTGATATCACCGGTAACTTCAAGTGATTTAGAGTCTAGCTTCATCTTTTTGAGCGCGAGATTTCCCTTTGCCATATCCAGTTGAAGCGCAAGTGTATCAAAAAGGGTTTGTCCTTTGGAATCACCTTGACCGGTAAAATCAGTTGCTGCTTTTTGAAGATCCGCTTTTTGCAACGCACCGCCTTTGATCAACACATCGCCATGAGCTAATGGATTATTATCCGACCAGCCGCCACTACCGGTATAGTAGAGTTTACCGGTTACCACATCCTGATTGAGAAAGCGAAACAGCGGCTCTAAACGTATGCCCTGCACTTTCCAATCACCGTTGATCACCCAATCACGCTCGACCGTCCAATCACCCACGACTTGTCCTGAAATGTTACCATCCAAACCATGAATAACAACCTGCTCTAACGTGGCGTGTGCATTTGCAAATTGGCTATCCATTGAGATTTTTTCCAGCACCAGTGATTCACCGGTTTTCTCGGGTTTGTCTGTTTTTTTCTCCGGTGCTTTGGCTACCAACTCTGAAGGAATTTCAAGCCCAGTCAGATCAAAAGATCCATTCCAATCCAGCCCCTGCTGCCACAACTCAGCATCTCCCTGCCAATTACCGGTGCCCCTCATGGACACCAATCCCTTTAAGGCTTCTGTCGCTAACAAAGCGTTCAACGGCGCAAGATTCAGGTGGTCCATTGTTAAATTTGCATCAGCCTTCAAGGCATTACGCCAATTTAGATTGGAATCAAGCTGTAGTGTGCCCTCAAACAGCTTGAGGTCCAGTATGGATTGAGTCAGACTTTCCGGCGTTAATAGCCCGGAAAATGTCAATTCGGGTATGGAAATCGTTGCCGGTGCGGCTGTGGTTTTTTCTCGGACAGGATGAAGTTGAGCCACTATCATTTTGATGATCAATGGATCAATATGCACTACGTCTGGCTTTACATTGGCACTAACAGTGAGGGTTTCAACAGTTAATGGTCCAGCCAATTGAGTATTGAGTGCCTCACTAGCTGCTGGATCTAATGATACCTGATTTACGGTGCCCTTAATCTGACTTTGCCATGTTAGCGGTGCAGCATCACCTGGCTGATCGACCTTAAAAGAACCTTTTGCAGAAGCCACACCATCCAGCCCCGCTTGACCGGTCAATAGCGGAACAATCCGATTCAGAATTGTCGGCATAAGCTGAAATTGACCCGCCACATTGACACCATTGTTCCAGGAAATTTTAGTATTGGACGCTGATACTGTTGTAGCGTCCAACGCATGTATTGACGCAGTTTTCAGCACAGCATCATAAATACCTGCGTCAATATCAGCTTGAAGAGTGTTGATCAAAGTGGGCTTATTCTGGTTGTCAGTATGCAACACCAAACCCTGCTCTTCCAACCACACCCTATCCAGATTCAACGACTGTCCACCAAGCAACCCAACCAAACGCAACCGATCACCAACACCGGACCAATCATCCGCTTCCGCAAGAATACGCCCTTCAAACCCAGCCTCACCAGACAGACCCGGCACAACCTGATCAATAAGCGCATTGACCTTTTCAAGGTCCAGTCCCTTCAACATAAGATCAAGGGCTATTTTGGGATGATCAAACACATCAACAACACCAGAAAGGGCAAGTTGTGCATCCAACATGTTCAAATCAGCACTGTTCAAGGTGATGTTTTCGCCATTCCAAACAGCTTTGATATCAAGGTGATCCACCATCAGTGAGGCCATCAATGGTACAGACCAACTCTCCGCAATAAGCGACACTTGAACGGTCTCATCCTGACTGCCTTTGGCAGAAAGAATCAGTGCATCACCCTCTTGCCACAGTCGGATCCGCTCGGGCTGGATGGGTCCACTCATCAGGGCATCCAAATGGTATGGACCAAGATCAGGCTGATCAATTCGGCTGATCACCAAACGATTGAGAAGCAGGTGACCTATGGCAACTGGCAGTGTGCCCGAATTTGCTTCATCGTCTAATTGTTCGGTTTCCTTTTGCACCTCAGCAACATCTTCACCACTTCCCAAACGTTCCAAACTTTCCAAAGGCAGTATCAATTCATCAATCACAATATCGGTCAATGTAATTGGAAAACCAATGAGATCAATCCAGTGAAGTGACAGTTCAACTTTTTTCACCTCAAAGGCTGGACTCTCCTCGGTCCAGGTTACCGACACATCTTCGATCACAACACCCGGTCTGGGCAGGATACTGAATTGCAACCCGGCTATGGATACCGAACGTTGAAGTGTGTGTGACAGCGTTGTGGAAACCTGTTGAGCAAGCCAACTACTGGAAAGCAATAGTGGTACGAGCCACAATGTGACTAATAATAGTGCAATGAATGATAAAGACAATAACTTCAATCGACTAAGCTGTATACTCATTTCACAATTCCTGTGCCCTTGTGGATATTCAAGTGAAACAATCTGTGCTAATCCATGCGTTTTTACATTAAATGCATAATAAACAGGCAATCACATTTTCGTCACAGAGCTACACTAATTATTATGACTAATTATTGTGCATGTTTTCTGTTGCAGCCTGATCAACTTTTTATAATTATCTTTACAATCAACAAATTATAAAGTTTGGTCCGCCATATGCTGTATATAAGGCGAACCCAACAAGTTCATTGAAACGTTCACAAAGCGGGAATCACTCTCCCGCATCTATTTGGATCTGCCGAGCTTAATCGCTGGCTGGAAAAGGAGCAGGATACCATGAAGTGGGTCATCGCTATTATCAAACCCTTCAAACAGGACGATGTCCGAGAGGCCCTGACAGCGGCGGGCATTCAAGGCATCACGGTTTCAGAAGTGCGCGGATTCGGTCGGCAGAAAGGCCACACCGAACTCTATCGCGGCGCAGAGTATCAAGTTGACTTTCTGCCCAAACTGAAAATTGAAGTTGCCGTTGATGACGATATGGTGGATGCCACCATTGAAGCAATCCAAAAAGGTGCAAAAACCGGAAAAATCGGCGACGGCAAGATTTTTGTTCTCGACATGAGCACAGCAGTGCGGATTCGTACCGGTGAGACCGGCCCGAGCGTACTCTAAGACATCGATATAGCAAGAGGAGATCAACATGAAATTCAGTAAACGTTCTCTTAAAGCCTCGGCTTTTACGGGATCCCTTCTTCTACCATCGTTGGCCATGGCCGAAGATACTCTCAACTCTGGTGATACCGCCTGGATGATCGTTGCAACGGCTTTAGTGCTGTTTATGACCATTCCTGGTCTCAGCCTGTTCTATGCGGGCATGGTTCGTTCGAAGAACGTTCTGTCCGTTCTGATGCAATGCTTTACCATCACCGCTGTCATGAGCATCCTATGGGCAGTGTACGGATATAGCCTCGCCTTTGGTGATGGCGGCTCCATGAATGCTTATATCGGTGGTATGGGCAAAGCATTTCTCTCTGGAGTCACGGTGGATTCACTCAGCGGTTCCATTCCTGAGTCCGTATTCCTTACATTCCAGATGACCTTTATTATCATCACCCCGGCTCTGATCGTTGGTGCCTTTGCGGAACGCATGAAGTTCTCCGCCATGATGATCTTCATGATCCTCTGGGTCACCCTGGTCTATGCGCCAGTCTGTCACTGGGTATGGGGCGGCGGTTTCATGGGCGCTGATGGTGTGCTTGACTTCGCTGGCGGTACGGTTGTTCATATCAATGCTGGTGTTGCCGGTTTGGTTGCCGCTCTGGTCCTTGGCAAACGTAAAGGCTTCCCCTCAACTGCAATGCCTCCGCATAATCTACCCCTGACCGTTATGGGTACTGGCATGCTGTGGGTCGGATGGTTTGGATTCAACGCTGGTTCCGAGTTGGCCGCTGATGGTGCCGCTGGTATGGCCATGCTGGTTACTCAGCTTGCCGCCGCCACCTCCGCTGTTGTTTGGATGCTCATTGAGTGGATGAAACATGGTAAACCCAGCGCTTTGGGTATCGTAACCGGTGCTGTTGGTGGATTGGTTGCCATCACCCCCGCTTCCGGCTTTGTTGGCCCCATGGGTGCTATCGCCATCGGTGTTGCAGCAGGTGCAATCTGTTTCCTCGGTGCTACAACCCTCAAACGGGTAATGGGCTACGATGACTCTCTGGATGCGTTCGGTGTACATGGTATCGGCGGTATCGTCGGCGCTATCCTCACCGGTGTGTTTGCTGCTCCCAGCCTCGGCGGTGCCGGATTTGCCGATGGCAAAACCATGGCTACGCAGGTTTGGGCTCAATCACAATCCGTGATCATCACCATCGTCTACTGTGCCATCGTCTCCTTCATCATCTTGAAAGTTCTGGATGCGATCATGGGACTCCGGGTTGACGAAGAAGAAGAGACCATGGGTCTTGACCTGGCTCTTCACGGCGAACGTGGCTATAACAACTAGTTTTCCAAATGAGTAAAGCGCCCCTTTAATCCGTGAAACCTTTAACCGGGTTTCACGGATGCTTCAAAAAAAACAAAACGCGCTTAACACATTGGATAACAAAGAATTAATTCAGTAGCTTCACCCTCTTTTCGGATCGGGACTCTGTCCCGGTCCATTTTTTTACTTATTCTTTATTATTGATTTTCCCACAGGGAAAGCTTGTAATCTTATCGATACATGAAACAATTTGGAAAGCGCCATGCTTAAATTAATGTCAGACACACCTATTAATGACTCAGAGTTACCAGGAATAACGCCGGTGCCAACACTCTCTGCCTTGCAACAACTGATTGCTGCCAACCATATTACACAAGGAGAAAATCTTACCACAGGTAGCTATCGCGGTTATCATCTCCAATCCGGCTTTCAACCCATTTTCAGCCTCGCTCATGAACGCCCGGTCGGTGTTGAGGCATTGTTACGAGCAAAAAAAAATAACGAATTCATACCGCCCCCTTTTCTATTTGAACTGGCTGCGGCACAAAATGAAACATTGCTACTGGATCGCATCTGCCGCGCAATCCATGTCGCCAATTTTGGCGCTACCAATCTGAATCCGGGTTGGCTTTTCCTCAACATCAATCCCCATATCATGCTGGATGGTAAGCACAGCGGTATATTCTTTACACCCGAAGTGCTGGATCGGTATGGCATTGCACCACATCGTGTGGTTGTTGAAATTTTGGAGAAAGAGATTAAGGATGAAGGCTTGCTGGTTGAAGCCGTTCAACACTATCAACACGCTGGTTGTCTGGTGGCTGTTGATGATTTCGGTGCCGGCCAATCAAATTTTGACCGTATCTGGCGACTTCAGCCGGATATCGTAAAATTGGACCGCTCCATTATCGCCAATGCGGTCCACAATAAGGCAGCGCGTCGAATCTTCCCAAGTTTGGTGGATCTCATCCATGAAGCCGGCTGTCTTGTTCTGGTGGAAGGCATTGAAACCGAAACAGAAGCCAATATAACCATGGATTCGGATGTGGATTTTGTACAGGGATTCTTTTTTTCTCGCCCTACCATCAATCCAGATGAAATAGAATCAGGACAACTGCCTCTGCTCCATGATCTATCCTGTGACATGCGCTTTCTAACCATGGATCAAACTCAACGCGATCGCATGATAATCACCGACTATGTGGGCCAGTTTTGGACATGCACACAAGCGCTTCAAGAACATTTCAATCTTCAAAATGCTTGCTCACCAATGCTCAAAGATGTCGATGTCAAACGCTTTTTTCTGCTTTCAGAAAATGGTCGTCAGATAGGCAATAACCTTTCTGCACCCGATGTCATCGACAATGTACCGCCCCGTTTTCAGCCGCTTTCCAATGCGGAAAAAGCCGACTGGTCACGGCGTGATTATTATCGTCGTGCAATCAATCAACCTGGCGAGATTCATATCTCCGGCCCTTATTTCTCACTACCTGATGCGGCAACCTGTGTGACCCTGTCTCGCTCCATCCGTTACAATGATCTCACATACGTGCTCTGTTGTGATCTCCAGTGGCACGGCAATACGCATCTAATTACCGGTTCGGTCGGACCTTGGAATTATCCTGAAAATAGATAAACCAGCGCACTCATCTCCATTCTTCAGGAAGATCGTCAACGACTCTTTCCATGAACTGGTTTGTATGTTTCAATAGTATTTGGGGGAATTAATATATGGTTGTCTCTTTGCATTTCAAAGATATGACCGAACAATAGATAATCGGATACAATGATGCTGGATCCTGAACTGATTCAACACCTGTCAGAACTGACCGCACAGAGAGACCGCCATCACTTGATCTCTGCGACAATTCAGGCCATTAATAAACTGACTGGCGCTAAGGAATCGACCTTTTTTGATGTCCATAAAGTGCGCCATACTGACCCAAAGTCAGGCTTGGTTGCCCAAAAAATTCTGTTGGTAGAGCCCCTGGATCCTACTGGAAAAGAACATGCGGTAGGCACATTTCCAGATATTATGAATTGCCTGAATCGACGTTCTCATACCACTTTTCCACCTGATAATAAACAACCTCTCACTCGGTCCGTCTTTCCTATCATTGTTGATCAGGAAGTCCGCAGCATCTTTTTTCACAAAACAGATCACTATGGACAAGAAGAAAAAGATATCCTGTCCTTTGCACTCAAAATCTTTGTCAATATGGAAGAGTTGCTCAAGACAAAGGATCAAGATCCACTCACCGGTCTATTGAACCGACGCTCATTTGATGAAACCATTTCAACAGTACTGGATCAATGCAATCACAACCCAAAGGGCGAGCGCATGCCCGCCCAAGGGGCTTGTCTGGCCATCTTTGATATTGACCATTTCAAAAAGGTCAATGATGTGTTTGGGCATGCCATTGGCGATGAAGTGCTCATTCTATTCGCGCGTTTGATGGAACAGGTATTTCGGCATAATGATCGGATATATCGTTTCGGTGGAGAAGAGTTTCTTACGCTTTTGGTCGATGCCGATGAAGAAAAGGCCAATGCAGCCTTGGAAAGATTTCGGGAATCTTTGGAAAACTACAAATTTCCACAAGTCGATCAAGTAACTGTTTCCATTGGATATGTCATGGTTAATGAATCGGACTATCCGCCTGTCCTATTGGAAAAATCCGACAAAGCACTCTATTTCGCTAAGAATAATGGACGCAATCAAGTCTGCTCATTTGAAGCCCTGGTGGCCAATGGGAACATCGCCAATATTGAACACGCGGCAGATGATATTGAGCTTTGGGATTAGGGATTATAGTGATCTCGATCCGAAAGTTAGACAATGAATCACAACCTTAGTTGAAGCCCTGGTGATATTTTTGCGCCGCTTTTGATATGCGAATCAGATCATCAGAGCAAAGACATCACCAGGGCTGAAACGGCTGACTATTCAAATTTTAGACGAAACCACTATAAAACAGAGAACAATCAAATCATTATAAAATCATCTTATTCTGCTTCGATCGGCTCTCGCCCACAGATGTGACACGGATGGCCGCTTTATCCTGTACCGGACACTTGTTCTCACAAATGCCACAACCAATACAGCGTGAGGGCTCTACAACCGGTTGTTTTAATACAATCAAACGACCATCCCGCCCGACTTTCTCGACCTTGTGATACCAAATCGCTTTGGGCGTAGTAGGACACACCTCTTCACAAACAATGCAGGGCACATCCATAGCCCAAGGCAAACAGCGCCCTCGATCAAAAAAAGCGGTGCCTAGCTTAATTGGTGCCTGTTTTGGTGGTTTACCGACTTTTTCATCAATGGTAATCGGACGTATCGCACCCGTTGGACACACCTGACCACAGAGCACACAGTGATGCTCGCAATAACCCACACGGTTGACCAGAATCGGTGTCCATAACCCCTCCAAACCGCTTTCAAACAGTGCTGGTTGCAGAACATTGGTTGGACACACTTTCATGCAGGCCGCACACTTGATGCAATGACCAAGGAAATCAGCCTCTGGCAATGATCCCGGCGGACGAATGACTCTAGAATCCGGGTGGCTGACATGGGTGATGGAACTATGGGCCATCGGTGCAAAAATGCCTGCGGAAACAGAGATCTCAAGCACGCGGCGGCGATTGATATCCAAAGGCTGTTGTAAGGCGCTGTCGGGCTTTGAAACACCATAGTGCAACGCACCATCCGGGCACGCTTCAACACAGTTCATGCACACATGGCATTCAGAAATCCGCAACGCACCATCTGGATCACAACCACCCTGACAATCACGCAGACATCTTCCACAATCCGTACATTTTTCCACATCACGCCGGATGCGAAACGGTGCCCGCAACGCCATCAAACCCAATAGCGCACCCAGTGGACAGAGCACACGACACCAATACCGCGTCATAAACCGATTGGCCAACATGACAGCGAGAAACAACAGCGCGATAAACACACCACCCTGGAAAAAAATCGCTTTATCACTGATGGGAATATGGCTCTGTCCAAGGGCTGGAAACAGAGAAACCACCACAGAGCGCGTAATCAAGGCAATGGGATCAAATAGCCCTGTTTGTAGAATACCAAAGCCCGATAAAATGACCATTATGGTCAGAATATAGTACTTTAAACGATAGATGGTTCGATATTGATTTATATTCTGTTTTTGCGAGAGACGTAAGCCGGTAAAAAACCGGCTCAAGCCCTGATTCATAATACCAAGTGGACAGATCCAGGAGCAGAAAAAACGGCCAAAAAAGAGTGTCGGGACAATGATCAACAGAGACAGTGCCAACCCTTTGAATAAGACACCACTACTCAATAATGTGGTGAGTGCGGTGAGCGGATCCAATTCTAAAAACAGGTCGGTATCGTAGCCTTTGAGATTCTTAAACGAACTCAAAAAAATCAACACAAAGAACAACGAAACAAAGAAAACCGCATAAATTCGTCGAATGGTTCGCAAACGGGGCATAGCCTATCCCACCTGCCTTTCAACCACATTCAATGAACGCCAGTCCACAACACCCAATCCAGCAGTTTCAGCCATGGCCAAAAAGGGCACTGCGTCCGGTTGCAGATCCAGAAAACGCAGGGCATAGGCATCCAGAGCCACTTCATCCAAACTGACAATAATGGTCTCTTCAAAAGAGACATCCGCCAAACTACCACCGGTCGGCCCGTTGCGCTTCAACACCCGCGTAGCGTCCATAATGGTCATGGTCGGACGGACTGCTGATGCCAAATCAACAATGGACTGATGAATGGATTGGTGTAATCGATTGCGCTTGCCACCGATCACGCCATACCAGTTTTTCATAGAGAGCGTACAACCACACAAGGAATGGTGTTTAACAATCGGCAGATTGATCACCTTATCCGCCTCATGGAAAAACCGAGGCACAGGCCACACTTTGAGCAGTTGCCCGCCCATTTGGGTATCTACAAAATCATTATGAGTCGGTAAACGCACCTGAGCACCCGCCTCTATTGCGGCTTTCTCGATCCCGGAGCGAGAAAAACAGCGCGCCGGATCATTCAACGAGACATCCGTCACCCAAACAGAAGCTGCTCCCGCTTCACGGCATAGCGTTGCCACAGCGTTGACCAATTCTGGTCCGGTATTGGCGGCCTGTTCCGGCTGGCGATCCCAACCCACATTGGGTTTGAGCAACACCCGATCGCCTTTATTGATAAAGCGTGTAATACCGCCCAGACTATCCACACCCTGGCGCACCATGGCTGGCACCTGTTGACCATGGATAACCGCCATTACAGGATAATGATTGGATGGTGCAACCCGATAGTTTTTCCATTCAGCAACAGGTGTTATTTTCTCAACAACCGGATCTTGTGACCAACGCCACCACGCCACACCGCCAACACCCAGAGCCAAACCACTATTGACGGCAATATGTTTGAGCAACTGCCGTCTGGTTTGCATCGGTTGTTTGAGATTACTCTTTTTTTTACGGCGGGTTGTGGCCATTTTTCAACCCTTTTTCCAATAGCATTTTCATGGCTGAATCCCACGCTCGGAACCCGCCGATCAAGCGATTTTCCATGGTGATAAAGAACCAATCGCCTTCATAGGGATCTTCGATTATCTGTACGGTATAGCGTTTTTCATTGACCATGAATGCCTGCTCGCTCACCGTCATACCATCATTGATCAAAAAGGTGAGTATTTCTTTACTAATGCTTTCTATTTTATCTTCTTTATCCTGCATGACAAAGAGAACCAGCTTGCCAAATACGGTTTCAAAGGTACGTTCAAGTACGCCATTGAGAAAATCTAAGCCTCGATAACTTTCCTTAACATATCGCGTAACCAATACCTCACCAAGATCAGGAAAACCAAATTCAAGTTTTTCCGCCTTAGGTTCACGCTGCTCAATATGTTTCGCCACAATCCGACCACGTTCAATCAGGCGATCCTCAGATTCAAACGCCGTCAGTTTGATAAACCAACGTCCTTGGACAAAGTTAACGCCCTGGCCACTTTGAAAACCAAATGATCCAATATCAACAGGTTGCGCCTGTTCTCCTGCTTCATCCATCAACACACCGAAAGCGTGTAGCGGCTTGCCCATATCATACAGATCAATCACCAGTGCCGGTTCACCTGCATTGCGTCCATATTCGCCAACGATCAATTGTTGGAAACCGGCAGACAGGAAAAACTCTGCATGGCCGTTGATATATTCATAAAGCGTATCTGATTGATAGCGCCGAATCTGAACCATACGCGGTAATGTATCCAATTCAGCTGGAAACAGATTTTGTAGATTCTCACCTTTACTCCTTGAAAAATCGAGTAAAGCCGGGCGTAATTGCTGACCATCCAACCAGATTATCCAGGCAATCACAGGCAGCAGTAAAAGCAGTACCAATCGAATCATCGCAGGCGGCTGCGGCGTGCTGACTCCTTCGCTCACCGGATCACACAACGGGATTGGTAAAGGACAATGTCCGATGAGCCGCCATCAGCTTACTGGCCACAGGCAGACCATAGTCACACGCCGCCACACAAGGCGTACTATCGCAGGAATCACAGGCACTTGCACCATTATTCAACTGTGCATACTGAAGCATGGCCTGTTTCTGATCACCATAGTCCTGAAAGTACATCTGATAGCGTAGAATGGTAGCCACATCCACACCGGATGGACACGCGCCCTGACAATCACCACAACCAGTACGGCAATAACTGTTACCGAAACGCACTGCATACTGATCCAATATATTCTGGTCTGCCTTGGCAAAGGCTTGACCGGATGCTTGAACATAGTTATCCAGATCTTTCACCGTCTTGATGGTGATCACCAATCCAGCCACTTCAGGATGTTTCAGGACCCATTTAAAGGCGGAATGTTCAAAGGAGAGCCCTTTTTCTGTGATTTCCGGCATTTCCTTAGCACCAGCCAAGGTTTTCATGGCAACCACGCCTACTCCCTTTTTTCGGGCTTCTTTGAGCAGTTCGGGCACCTTGGGAAACTTCATGAAGTTAAACGCCGGCATGATCACATGGTAATGACCGGAGCGTACCGCCTCCAACATCAATTTTTCCATATTATGCGGTCCATGAGAGGATACCGCCAGATAACGCGCTTTACCTGATTTTTTCAGTGATTCAAATGCTTCCAGCATTTCAGGATGCAATAATCGACTGCGCTCTGCATCATAATCAGCCAGCTCACCCATGGCATGGACAAAGACCACATCGAGATAGTCAGTGCCCATCCGTTTCAAGCTATTCTCAACCGAGGCGATATAATCCGCTTTATTATGGCTGGTTTGCAGATGGCTGGTGCCTGCTGAATAGGGAATGGGATGACAAAATTTTGAGGCGATATAAATCTTGTCCCGCTGTTTAAAGCGGGTGAGCGCTTTACCGATATAGTCCTCACTGGGTCCATAATCTGGTGCAGTATCGAAATAATTAATACCACGATCAATGGCTCGCAAAATCATGGATGCCGAGGGAAGACGACCAGCACCAAAGGATATGTCACTGATCTTCATATCCGTGTTACCAAGCTGGGTAACACGTTGAATCATTGCCTTATTACTTGCAGCTGCTTGGGCTTTCCCGGACAAACCACCGGTTACTACTGCCGTTGCCAACGCTGCGGATGAGGCTACAGAGGATTTGATAAAATCACGTCGCTTCATTTGGTAACCACCTTTCAGCAATGGATAAATGGGACCTTAAGGACATTATTGTGTAGTGTTCACGCAATAATTCAATAATAATGTGCCACAAGTAATTGACGATCTGCCCGACAAACAGCAAAATAGGCTGATTTTCAATAATCTGGATCACAAACCATTGTGAAGGTTCTGGAATAAAAGTTCCAGTCCAATTAAATAAGCTATGATTCAAAATAAAGAGACTGCTGTTGTTGTTCTACGTCCTTCAGAATCTTGCCAGCTGATTGGTCAAGCTGTTGCGGCTCTACCAACTGTGCAGCAACGACTCTCGCACGGCCATATGGTCATTGTTGGTGGCTCTACCACGCGCTGTGTCGCACATGCCTTGATTGATGAAGATCCAGGACTAGACACCTTTGCCGTGGGCTGGGTTAACCATGGCCTGCTGGGTGAAACCGACCCTCAACTGCGGGGGGAAGGCCCTATTATCTTTGATAATGGGGCTATTTCCAGAGGTTGGCCGGGTCCGGTTCTAGAGAAGTTCGTAGCCAATGATATTTATATCAAAGGCGGGAACGCGCTGGATTCACGAGGTAATGTTGGTGTTTTAATGGGGTCGCCGGTTGGTGGCACCATTGGTGCAGCGTTTACACTCCTGATGGCACGTGGCGGGCAGTTAATTATACCGATTTCCCTGCAAAAACAGATACCATCGGTATTTCATGCTGTTTCTCTTCTGGGTCAGGGGCGCGTTGATCGTGTCATGGGTATGCCGGTGGGTATGATGCCTATTCCGGCGGGAACGGCAACTGTTGTTACCGAAATTGAAGCATTTCATACACTTTTTAATGTAAAAGCAACTCAAGTGGCCGCTGGTGGTGTTGGTGATAGCCAAGGAGCCGTGGTCATTCACTTGGAAGGCAATCGGCAGAATATGAATCAGGCCTGGGACGCTGTTCAGACAATCCGTAATGGTTTGGATGCACCCTAGATTTCACCATTGAGATTATTTCTCAGACCCTGCTAAATTTGTCTAAAGCAAGCTACACGCTCTCGGAGGGGCAGATCATGTCACAAAGCGTAATGGATGAAGTGTCCCAACGGACCAATCTTGCACTGACCAATCAGATGGAGATGCTCACCTTCTATCTGAGTGATTCTCAGCAGTATGGTATCAATGTTTTTAAAATTATTGAGGTCATTGAAACACCAGATACCGTTACCCATGTTCCACAAGCACACGAAGCCATTGTCGGCGCAATTAATTTCCGCGACAGCATGGTTACCGCCATTGATATCGGCATTGGTCTTGGCCTTAAACCTGTAGACTATAAAAACGATGTCAGTTACATAATTGTCTGCGAATACAGTGGAACAACACAGGGTTTGCTGATCAGTCAACCCAATAAGCTGATGAACCGCTCTTGGGAAGATATCAAGACACCTACCGGAAATTTTCACAATGCTGCCTATCTGACAGCCTTGACCTATGATGTCAATGATGAGGCCATTCAGATTCTTGATGTGGAAAAACTACTCGGCGATATCATTGGTATTGAAGATTATGTGCCTGAAGAGCTGATTGCTACCGCGAAAAGTGAAGCGTTTGATGAATATCGTCTGCTTGTGGTGGACGACTCTCGCGCAGCGCGTATGCTGCTACGCAGTACGCTGGATAAGATTGGCCTGAAGTACACCATGGTTGAGAGTGCGCTCAAAGGTCTGGATGTATTAAAAGCCATGATCAAAAATGATGAGAAAGTCTTTGACCTGATCATCTCTGATATCGAAATGCCCGGTATGGATGGCTTTACATTCACCAGAAAGCTGAAAAGCAGTAGCAAACTCAGCGGTATTCGTCTGGTACTTCACTCATCCATGAGCAACCCATCCAACCGCGTTAAAGCGGATCAGGTCGGTGCAGATGGATTTATTCCCAAGTTCCAGAGTGACAAAGTTGCGGAAGATGTGATCAATCAGTTACGAATCGTGCGCGACTCTCGCGAATAGATGCCATATTCACATTTTTACAGTAATACTAAGGCGTTATTGCCTTATGAAAAGGGCCGAAGATGATCCGGCCCTTTTTTATTTTCTACCTTTGAAAATGCGTAACTCCTAACGTGATATGCGGAGCAGATCATCAGAGCAAAAATATCACCAGGGCTGGAACGGCTGACTGTTCATATTTTAGACGAAACAACTATAAAACAATGTCAATTTAAAGTGAATTCATTGCAAAATAGAATACACTCTTCTGCAGAAACAGGGCGGCTAATCAGGTAGCCTTGTATCTTTTCACAATCCAGTTGGCGCAAATACTCCAGCTCTGTTTCAGTCTCAACACCTTCAGCAACTACGCTTAATCCCAATGCATGCGCCATCTGCACAATGGCTGTAACCAGGGCTGTATTCTCCTGTGACTCTGGAATACCAGCGACAAAACTGCGATCCAACTTGAGTACACCAATAGGCAGTTGTTTAAGACGTGAAAGGCTGGAATAACCCGTGCCAAAATCATCCAACGAAATGCTAACGCCCATTTCCGATAATTGATTCAGCACATCCAGACTCTCTTTCTCATTGGACATGATGCTATTTTCGGTAATCTCAATGGAAATGGATTTCAGCGGCACCCGTTCTTCTTTACAAATATTTTCTATCAGCTTAGGCAATCCCTGTTCATAATGAAACTGTTTGGCGGATGCATTGATGGCAACTTGCGGCACGCTGTACCCCTGATCCATCCACTGACGAATATCCCGACATACTGCACGGATTACATAGGAACCCAACGGAATAATCAGGCCGGTCTCTTCCGCCAACGGGATGAAATCCCCCGGCGAAATCATACCACCATCCGGCGTGCGCCAACGCACCAGCGCTTCGGCGCATGGCGCAGAGCTTGTTTGTGTTTCCAACTGTGGCTGATAGAGCATGAACAATTCGTTATTCTCGATGGCATGGCGCAGATTTTTTTCAAGCTTAACTTGATCAATCAAGGCTTGATTGAGCTCTTCGGTAAAGAACTGATAGGTGTTGCGCCCAGCATCCTTGGCCTGATAAAGCGCCGAATCAGCACACCGAATCAACTCCTGAGTATCCTGAGCATCTACAGGATAGGCAGCAATACCGATGCTGGCAGAGACAGAAGCCTCTCCAGCCTCAAGCATCAATGGTTTTTCCACCTCTTCGATAATACTGCTGGCAATTTGGCTCAACTCAGTACTTTTATTGAAATTTTGAAGAATCACAGTAAACTCGTCACCACCGAGTCGCGCCACTGTATCGGTTGAGCGCACCGTATGATTAATGCGCTCTGCTACCCGTTGTAGCAACTCATCACCCGCCTGATGGCCCATGGTGTCGTTTACCAGTTTGAATCGATCCAGGTCGATAAAAAAGAGTCCAATCCTTGCGCCTGTGCGTTTGGCTTGACCTAACGATTGATCCAGACGGTCCTGGAATAGACGACGATTGGGCAGTTTGGTCAACGTATCAAAATTGGCGTGGCGCCAAATTGTTTCTTCCCGCTCTTTTTGCTCAGATAGATCTGTCAGAATAGCCACACGATTTTGAAGTTTTTTCTTGGCATCATGCACCAGTGAGAGCGAGACCCACAGCGGCATTAGGGTTTGATCCGAGCGGCGGCCCATCATCTCACCTTGCCATGTTTGATCTGTTCTCAGCTTTTCCTCTACTTCATCAAAGAAATCAGTCTGATACCTGGCTGAAAGCAAATGACGGATCTTCAGTCCGCGTACTTCACTATCCCGCAGTTCAAATGCCTTTTTGAACGCTTTATTAACCTGTTCAATGAGACCGTTAGCATTGAAAATGACAATTGGTTCGGTTGTGCTTTCAAAGACTGATGCCGAAAGACGAATCGCGTTTTCAGCGTGCTTCTGATTGGTGATATCCTCAACAATGACAATAGCCAAAGGCCCTATATTCTTTTCCAAATGAAACTTGGAAAATGCAAGCCGTGCCCAGATCATGAGCTGGGATTTACACAGACAGCGCACTTCTGTGATGTGGCGGTTCTGCGAATCAGAAAGAACTTTCCGCACATGATCCGATATGGTATCCAGGTCTTCAGGATGCGTAATACCACATAGATTGGCTGAAAATGCCTCATCCCAAGACAGGCCCAACATACTCAACAAAGCAGGATTGGCATCAACGATTTCCAGATTTTCATTGACCAGCGCCATACCCAATGCCGCATTTTCATACACACTGCGAAAACGCTCTTCAGACTCTATCAGATGGCGGTGCGCCTCTTTGCGTTCGGTAATGTCTCGAAAGGTGGCAATGAGGATTTTTTCCTTCTGATACTGTGCTTCTACGAGCATTGCCTCCAATGGGACTTTTTTTTTATCAAGACGATGCCCTTGCGTCTCCAACCGTTTGCCCGTTGCGAACCCACCGTTATCCAACTCAGGAACCAGTTTACCCAGGCTTAATGAATGCAGATTGTCACCCGGCAGACCAAACATGCTCTGGGCCGCCGGATTGTGAGAAAGCACAGCCCCACCACTGGCGTTGAACGTGATAATCGCATCCGCCGAATGACTGACAATGGCATTGATTTTGGAAACACTCTGTTCCAAAGCATCCATTACACTGTTGAACTTTGCACCAATCTGGCCGATCTCGGTAAAAGGATTGGATGGCGCACGCAGGCTCATATTACCGGTAATTTCTTGCTCTGACAGCACTAGAAAAAAATCGTGTAGCTCACTGCGGGCACCATGTTCTGAGACATTGAGGCCCACTTGCTCCTCTTCATCGGTAACCCTTATCCGGGTCCATGGTTTTAGAATCAATAAAACAATAAAAGGAATCAAGAAGGCGATCACCCAACAGGCAAGAATACCTTTTCCTTGCACCAGAAACTGATCAAAGGCACTCAGGCCAGTCCCCAATAGATTTGGATCACCAAACAGTGCAACGGCCAATGTTCCCCAAACACCACCCATGACATGCACTGGGAAAGCACCCACCGAGTCATCAATCCGCATACGCAACATGGCTAAATCAGCCAAATAGGCGATGGCCCCGCCCATAGCCCCTATTATAATCGCCTCCATAAGTGTCACAGCATGTGCCGCAGCAGTGATTGAAACAAGTCCCGCCAAAATGCCATTTAAAGAGGGCATTACATGTGCTTTGCCACTCTTGAGCCAATCGACCAGCAATGCCCCAAGCCCACCAGCTGCCGCAGCGATACAGGTATTCACCACCACCGGTACGATGGTGTAGTTCAGCGCCAAGGTTGAACCACCGTTAAAACCGATCCAACCAAACCAGAGAATCAATACACCCAGAGCGGTCAAAGGCAGATTAGAGCCTATGATTTCATTGACTTCTCCATTGGGACCAAAACGCCCTTTGCGCGGACCAATGATTAATAGCAACGCCAATCCAAACCAACCACCCGTGGAGTGAACCACCGTTGAACCAGCCCAATCCACAAAACCCGCCGCCGCCAACCAGCCTTGTCCTGTACCACCATCAATACCATTCCAGGCCCAATGCCCCATGAGTGGATAGATCAAACTGGCCAGTATCAGTGAAAACAGGATGTAACCACCAAAGCGAATCCGTTCAGCGACCATACCGGAAACAATGGTGACCGCTGTCGAACAAAATAGCGCTTGGAACAGAAAAAACGCCATAAAAAAAGGATCTTCCGGTTTCCAAGCCACTGGTTCCAGAGGTCCAATCCAACCGGGCAGCCACTCGCCAAACATCACGGCATAGCCCATCACCGAAAAAGCAATCAAGGAGATAGAGAAATCGATGCTGTTTTTAATGGCAACGTTGATATTGTTTTTGGAACGAGTCAGCCCTGTCTCAACGCAAAGAAATCCAGCCTGCATCAGCAGAACCAGAAAAGCGGAGATGATTATCCAGAGAACATCAAGCAGTGTTTGATCAAACATTATTGCTCACCAGAGTGTAAAAGCTACAAACTGCAAAAAAAATAAACAACATGATTGATAATTAGCCTACACAACCATTACCCACCCACCACAAATGCCTAATAATTATACATACCAGTCCGATTTTGAGAGATATACATTAATAAGGGCAAACTATAGGCCAATTAGAGGTCGTATTTTGCCACAAATGACAGCATATGCACTAAAACGATCAAAAAGGGATACAGAGAGGATGTTGATGTTGGCAAGGTATTGATGGATAGAGGGTTGGCGATTATCTATAAGAATAGGTCTATTACGGACCATGGAAAAGATGCCTTGGTCAGGTTTTCAGATGTGCCACAATGAATATCAACACGCCTTATGGTGCAATCCATACCCGAAAGATCGGAAGAGCCATTGTCTAATGAATAATGTTATGGGTAACTAAGGAAAATCGGTAAGGTGTTCCCCTTATTTCTCCAACGGCTGACTAAATAGCCACCTTAGCTCCATATCCATTTTTTTTAGCAACCTCAATAAACACTTGGATATTTTCTCGATTCCACTCTCTGCTTACTGCAATTTTGCAATCACAGAGGCTAATTAATTCATAATCTTTCATAAAATAATATTTATATGATGCCCTATGGATCTTTTCCAAGCGCTTAAATACTACCTGATCCTCTTTACCTGAGAACTGCATATTTGTGCTTGCTTGAATGGAATCTGAGAATATTCCCTTTAAAGAGTCATGAGAAATATTTGGGTTTTCTTTCACATATTGACTTATAACTGCCAAGACAAGCCGTCCCTTTCCATATATTTTTTTATTGAACAAGTATTTTGTAAAGTCTTTACTGGAATAATTTTTTGTTACATTTTGTGACCGACTTTCTATTACAGGCTGACTTGTCACTGAACTATTCTTTATAATTCGTTTCCTGGCAGAAATATTTTTATTGTTGGTATAAATCAGCATAATAATAGCAAGCAGCACTCCCCCAGAAAGTAGATAAACAACCAAATCATCTTTTTTATTAGAGGATATATCTTCTGGCGCAAGTGATTTTTTATTGATGAGATCCGTAATTGTTTGATGCATTTCAGTCGGATCAATATTGCCTTCTACACGTATAAAAATAGTATTTTCTAAGATATTTTCTTCAGTGATACGTATATCATGGACCAAACCACCAGATATTGCGTGAATTATATCTTCCCTTAATAGACCATTTTCCACTTTTCCAATGCTTTCGAGAAAGATGGAGTGTGATTCAACAGCATTGTGTATAGCCAATGCCTTTGCGGTTGATTTAGCTTCAACCACTGATTCTCCGTCACCATGAGTGTAGGTATAAGACCCATGCACAACATCAGCATAGGCAGAGCTTATGGTTATAAAGCAAATAGAAAGAACTGAACATATGGTTAATGACTGAACATTCACTTTTATAAAACAATAAATACAATCAACAAACACTATAACCCCCACAACACAACTAAATAAAATTTAAAGAAACAGAATATATCCTGTTTCTTTTCAAAATCAGGATATGCTTCCCCCAACACTTGATTCAAGTCTGCTTCAAACCCTTTTCCATCTACTTTCATTAACCCACCTCAGAAACGCCTTCCTCCTTAAAGTAAGACGAGTCAACAAGTGATTTAATAGAATCAAACCCTTGAAGAATGCTCTCAGTCGTAATTATAGTCATTCCAACTCAGAACTGAACATAATTACTTCCTCAATAGTGCGTTTCGGTGCGGCTGCTAATCGCCTTTTTTTGAGAATTCCAAA
>JADFWU010000039.1 GCA_015234045.1 Magnetococcales bacterium | reverse complement strand
AACATCTGGCAGATAATTCCGGCCCCTACCCCGGCGTTGAATCAACCCTCGATAAACTCATTGACACCGGTTTCACACTGGCTGTTGTAACCAATAAACCGATCAGACTGACCCATAAATTATTGGATCAATTGGATCTGGCACGCCGGTTTAAATCCGTCATCGGCGGTGATTCCACGCCCTATCGCAAACCTGATCCCCAATCTATTCAACTGGCACTAAAAGAGTTGAACGTCACAGCAACACAAGCCGTCATGGTGGGTGATTCCTCCGCTGATATTGATGGAGCAAAAAATGCTGAATGCGCCTCAATTGGCGTTTCATATGGATACAGTCGCGGTGTTGCAATTGAGGATTTAAAGCCCAGCAGAGTGATTGATCATTTTGATCAAATAATTGATATAGTACAGTTTTTACAGGATTAAATTCAGATGGAGTGCACAGGTTTCTCTCTATTTTTCAGCACGCCACTCTAAATTGTCCCTAGCGAAAGCCCTACTATTCCGGCTATCCTCCCGCAACTCTGATTGAGTGTTTTTTTGATAAAAGGACCAAGTACCATGTCGCAGCTTAAGTTGGGTATTCCTAAAGGAAGCCTGGAAAAATCCACATTTGACCTCTTCAAACAGGCCGGATGGTCGATCGCTACCCGTTCCCGAAACTACTTTCCTTCGGTAAACGATCCCGACCTGTCCTGTTCGCTGATTCGCCCACAAGAGATGGGACCGTATGTGGCGGATGGTACGCTGGATTTGGGATTAACTGGCCTGGACTGGATCATTGAGCGTGGCGTTGAAGATGATATCGTCCGTATCTGTGATTTGGTCTACTCAAAAAGCTCTGACAAGCCGTCTCGCTGGGTGCTGGTGGTTCGTGAGGACTCGCCGATCCAATCTGTGGAAGATCTGCAAGGCAAGAAAATCGCCACTGAGTTGGTTGGCTTTACAAAACGCTATCTCCAAGAGAGAAACATTGAGGCCCAAGTTGAATTCTCCTGGGGTGTCACAGAAGCCAAAGTTGTTGAAGGCTTGGTGGATGCTGTGGTGGAATTGACCGAAACAGGCAGTACCATCAAAGCACATGGTCTGCGTATTGTTGCGGATTTAATGTTTACCCACACCCTTCTCATTGCCAACAAAAAAGCAATGGAAGATCCCAAAAAACGGGAAAAAATCGAACAAATCTCGCTACTTTTGACCGCCGCACTGTCGGCCCGCGATAAAGTCGCCCTAAAAATGAACGTGCCCGCCAACAAGCTTGATGAAGTCATTGACATCTTGCCCAGCATGCATGCACCCACGGTCAACCACATGTATAATAGTGACTGGTTGGCCTTGGAAACCGTTATTGAACGCGGATTGGTTCGTGACCTTATTCCACGACTTCTGGAGGCTGGCGCTCAAGGCATCCTGGAGCATAGCCTGCAAAAAGTGGTATAATATACTGTAGGGCTGCTTGTTTTGTGTGAGACGCTGGTTACCAGACCATATTCCACCAAAGCGTGAGATCAGGTTTTGTGCGTGTCATATCGGATTTATTCTGAGCCACGCTGTATTACTTTTTTGTTAGGGGTGTCCATATGGAGGTCTCTGAACTTCTTCTCCAGGGCGTTAGACTCATGGTGTTGGGCATGGGTACGGTGTTTGTATTCCTGGCCGTGCTCGTTGTCGCAGTAAAACAATCGTCACGCCTTGTTCAATGGTACGAAAGAAATTATGTGCCTGTCGAACAAGCACCAGCCCAACCGCAAGTGGCAACACCACCATCGGCTACGACAGACGACACACTACTCGCTGTCATCAGTTCTGCGATACATCGTTACCGCTCTTCTTGACAGAGTAATACGAATGGCCTTTCAGATAGGCCAATTTCCTTGGTTTTCACTCCAACAGGGACGTACTAAGCCATGACTAAACCGCTTGGACTCACCGAACTCGTTCTTCGTGACGCGCATCAATCCCTTTTTGCTACTCGGATGCGTATTGATGATATGCTTCCCATCGCTGAAAAGCTGGATAAGGTCGGGTTTTGGTCCCTGGAGACCTGGGGTGGCGCAACCTTTGATTCCTGCATTCGATTTCTGGGTGAAGATCCCTGGGAAAGATTGCGCCGCTTGAAAAAGGCTATGCCCAACACCCCATTCCAAATGCTGTTCCGGGGTCAGAATATCCTGGGCTATCGTCATTATGCCGATGATCTGGTTGAAAAATTTGTCGAACGCGCCGCTGAAAACGGTATGGATGTGTTCCGAATTTTCGATGCCATGAACGATATGCGTAACTTTGAGACCGCTGTCAAAGCCACCATCAAGGTCGGCAAACACGCTCAAGGTGCCATGTCTTATACGGTCAGCCCTGTTCACAATATCGACATGTGGGTTGATATGGGTAAACGCCTTGAGGATATGGGCTGCCACTCACTCTGCATCAAAGATATGGCTGGTCTGATTAAGCCTTATGTGGCGGGTGAGCTGGTCAGTCGTCTAAAAGAAACCGTCTCCATTCCCATCGCCTTGCATTCCCATGCCACGACAGGCATGAGCACAGCCTCGCTCATCAAAGCGATTGAAGCTGGATTGGATATGGCAGATACCGCGATTTCATCAATGAGTATGACCTATGGTCACTCACCCACGGAATCGATGGTCGCAATCCTAGAAGATACAGATCGCGCAACAGGTTTGGATTTAACACTCCTTGAAGAGATCGCCGCCTACTTCCGTGAAGTACGTAAGAAATATGCCGCTTTCGAAGGTGCGCTCAAGGGCGTTGATTCCCGTATTCTGCTGGCACAGGTTCCCGGTGGCATGCTCACCAATATGGAAGGCCAGCTGAAACAACAAGGGGCTATTGACAAACTGGATGATGTGCTGGAAGAAATTCCCCGGGTTCGTAAGGATCTTGGCTATATTCCCTTGGTCACGCCGACATCGCAAATCGTTGGCACCCAAGCGGTTTTCAACGTCATGATGGGTGAGCGCTACAAGAACATCACCAAAGAGACCGCTGGTGTTTTGAAAGGTGAATATGGCGCAACCGCTGCACCAGTGGATAAAGCCCTTCAAGCCCGCGTTCTTGACGGTGCTGAACCAATGACCGGTCGTCCGGCTGATAGTTTGGACCCTGAAGTTGACAAACTGACTGCCGAGTTGAAATCAATCGCTGGTGAAAAGAATATCTCTCTGGCTGATGCCGTGATTGATGATGTCCTCACCTATGCCCTATTCCCTCAGGTCGGCTTGAAATTCCTGGAAAATCGCAATAATCCGGATGCCTTTGAGCCAGTACCTACGGCTGAACCAGCAACACCAGCCGCACCTGCGACAGCGGCACCAGCTCCTGCTTCTGGTGGTGCCGAGCGTTATACTGTTGTCGTAAATGGCGCATCCTACGACGTTGAGGTCGGCCCTGGTGGTACGGTTACGTCAGCTGCGCCTTCTGCACCCGCAGCACCTTCCGCACCCGCAGCCGCTCCTGCCAGTGGTGGTGAACCTGTGGTTTCGCCGTTAACAGGCAATATTTTCAAAATCAATGTCAGCGTTGGCCAAACTGTTAAATCCGGTGATGTCATTGTCGTTCTGGAAGCCATGAAGATGGAAACCGAAGTCCGCTCATCCAAGGATGGCACCGTGACTGCGATTTCGGTCAAAACAGGCGACGCAGTCAACGCAGGTGACACCCTGCTGACTTTGGGATAAAGGGGGCACCATGGAAGATCTTATCATCCTGTGGTCAAGTACCGGTCTAGCCAACTTTTCAGCGGGTCAGGCTTTGATGATCGGTGTTGGCTTGCTTTTGCTCTTTTTGGCCATTTCCAAAGGCTTTGAACCACTCCTGTTGGTTCCTATTGGTTTTGGTGCCATTCTATCCAATATTCCCATTGCTGGAATTAATGATCCTGGTGGCATGCTCCATATGGTTTACCATGTGGGTGTTGAAACAGGGATCTTTCCCTTGCTCATTTTCATGGGTGTCGGCGCATTAACCGATTTTGGACCATTGATTGCCATGCCCAGCACTATCTTTTTAGGTGCTGCCGCACAATTTGGTATCTTTGTGACACTCATCGGTGCCCTGGCCATGAATTATATTCCTGGCTTTGAGTTCTCACTGGCCGATGCCGGTGCGATTGGTATTATCGGTGGTGCTGACGGACCAACGGCAATTTTTCTTTCATCCAGACTGGCACCTGATCTGATGGGTGCTATTGCCGTTGCCGCGTACTCATACATGGCGCTTGTGCCCATGATTCAGCCACCAATCATGAAAGCATTGACCTCGCTTGAAGAGCGTCAAATCAAGATGGTCCAGCTACGCACTGTTTCTCGGCGGGAAAAAATCTTTTTTCCACTGGTTGTATTGAGTCTTTGTGTCCTGCTACTGCCAACTGCTGCACCTCTGATCGGCATGTTGACTTTTGGTAATCTTTTGCGCGAATGTGGCGTGGTTGAACGACTTTCCAAAACCGCTCAACATGAGTTGATCAATATCGTCACTATTTTTCTCGGACTGGCTGTTGGCACCAAACTTTCCGCAGAGAAATTTCTTAACATTGAAACCTTCGGGATTTTGGTGTTGGGCATGGTGGCCTTTTCCATTGGCACCGCAACTGGCGTACTGATGGGTAAATTCATGAACCGTCTATCCGGTGGCAAAGTTAATCCATTGATCGGCGCTGCGGGCGTTTCTGCCGTACCAATGGCGGCTCGTGTGGTGAATAAGGTCGGTTTGGAAGCAGATCACCATAACTTCCTTCTAATGCATGCCATGGGTCCAAATGTGGCCGGCGTTATTGGCTCTGCTGTTGCCGCTGGTATTTTGCTGGCAGTCATTGGTGGTTAAGCACTGATGAAGTAGTTCAATTAGTCGATGAATCAATGGTCCAATTGGTTCTTTGTGTTGGTCAAAGGAAACCCGATTTTCAGACGATTATTAAAGACGGGAATCTATCATACTGCTACACTGTTAAATATGTTAATTGTAACTGTTCGTTTTCGAGTGGTTTTAACCAGTTCGAGGAGAAATTAAACATGGATATCAAAATGGAAGGCCGTCAGGTTGAACTCGGAGATGACCTCCGGGAGCGCATCCAAAGCCGTTTTGACAGCTTGGATGATCGTTTCGGCCCCATGAGCCACGCGCGTATCAGCGTGGAAAAGAAAGCGCATAAGAATGACCAACGCGCTGAAGTGACTGCGGTTGTTCATATCGGCAAGACGACTCTTACGGCTTCCAAGGAAGCACCTACGGTGATCGCGGCTGTTAATGACACCTTGGATACACTGACCCGAGAAATCAAGAACTATACCGGCAAGCGCCAAGCCAAACGTCGGCGTGTCGAAGCAACCGTTGAAGAGTAGGAACCGCTTTCCACTCGCTTACTTATAAAAAAAGCCGGTTCAGAGTTATCTGAGCCGGCCTTTTTGTTTGTCATTTGTTATTGCTGCTCAACATGTTGATTCTGCTCAATCCATAATTGATCATAATGGTAATAGATCACACGCACGACACGCACGATGTAAATCGCATAATAGCCAGAAAAGAAGAACATGAATGGTGTTGCTGAGTCTACAGGAAAGAGTAGTCCAATAGAGTAGACAAAATAGAGCAGATATTTAACACGCAGCAGACCAAACGGAATGGTGATTTGATTTTGCTTGGTGAAAAGGACCAAGGCGATAAAACCAACATAAAATGCCCCGAACAGTGTCGCAGCAATGCCATTTGATCCCATGTGGTGGATGGAAGCCGCAACAACCAATACCGGCCCTAACTGATCCGCACAGATATCAACAATAGCACCGCCTTGATGGGTTCTACCCATGGCACGCGCTAACGGTCCATCCATACCGTCAAACACGACATAGAAAAACAGCATGAAACCCGCCACAAACCCGTAAGCACCCAGCGAGCGTCCACCGACAGTGCTGATGACAAGAAGTGCGATACCAACTACGGTAAGATGATTTGGCGTTATGCCGTGGCGCATCCAGAAGGCATTAACATTGGTCAAAACCTTGTCTCTGAAATTGGCAAACCGCTTCTGATGAATGGCTTCCTTGGGATTAAAATAGTCCATGGCGTGCCGTATTCTGTAGAGTTTAAGCTGCCTGTTTAGCAGCGAAATCGGACAGTGAACGCCTGATCCATCGTTTGGCTCTTTTGTGGGCTTTGATGGTTGATTCACTGAGAACGCACCGACTGTTTTTGATCAAACAGCGGTACTCCATACCCAAACTCATATCCAGCGCTTCGGTCTCGACAGGTTCAAACTTAATTCTGCCTTTGAGCAGATCAAACCAATCTTCACCGGGCTGCATCGCTACGTCAGCGGCACCGATATAGAATTGTTGGCCAGGAAAATGGACATCAGAACCCACAGCCCAGCCCACACCATCCATACGGTATTCATGAGGCAGATCCATGGTCCATGCGATCTGTTTTTGAATGGTATCAAACTGTTTTGCAAACTTTTTCCGCGCAAACCGCTTCATGAGATGGCTGGCGCTGTTATGGACTTCAACATAATGGGCTTTTTCGGTAACCTGATAATATGTCTCAAGCCCCATCACCTTGGCCAGACCGGTTTTTCCCGGTGAAAACGGATGAGGCACCACTGTGATTGCATTAAAATCACGGGCCATCTTTTCCATATCGGTGACTGTCCAGCTGAATGGACGCACATGACGGACATAATCCTCCAGGTCCGACTCACGCCGAAAAAGAAAGATGATATCAACGCCTTCACGAGAAATGCACTCAACACCGGGAATCAATGTGGTATTGCTATACGGCCCGAGCGCATCACGCAGGAATCTGTACCCATCCAGAGGATTTTTATAGGCATGTTCAGTGCAGGCGAGATAATCAACGCCTACGGTTCTGATATGTGAAGCATGTTTAAGTAAGCGTCTTTGACGTACGCTCGGCGAGACACGACATACATTTGGATGATAATGCAGATCGAAAGTGATCAAATGAGGCTCCAGAACTTATTACGCATTAAATATATTAATGATTAAGCAAAACCAACCCATTCTTTCGCACATTTTTTCTAGAAAAATCAGTATCGAAAGAACACAAACACTTTTACCATATTATTCGAATAAATGCAAGGAATGATAGGCATTCTTACCCCCCTTCCAAACAACACAGACAATAAACAGGTGTTATGCAGTTGAAAGAATTATCTACCCACCATTGCCCTCGGAAGCGGATATCCCGTTTGGTTCTCTACCCTATGAAGTCCCGTTTCAGCGAGAATGACGGCTACACGCTTTGATGACTGTTTCAACCGGGAAATGCGTCACTCTTAAATAAATCATCTGAATTGACTTTAGTATTGAACAGACGCAAAATAGCAGGGTTTTGAAACTCTTATTGTGCACTTAACACAGGTCAACATGGCTGACTCCTGGTTCGACACATTACAAAGGCGCATCCGTTCCCATGAAAGCAAAACCAGTCGTTTCTGGTCATTCATGCGGCTTCTTTATCTTCGTTTGATTGTACCCATTCGCCGTTATCGGAATGAACCTGTTCCCGTAGCACGTGGCGTGTTTTGGGGACTTCTGCTTGGCATGACACCCACTGTCGGCATTCAAATGTACCTCATATTTGTGGTCTGGTGGATTACCCGAACGCTTTTTAACTATAATTTTAACCTGATCATTGCCATTGCCTGGAGTTGGCTTTCAAATCCACTCACCATGGTGCCCCTCTATTACATGTTCTACATGACCGGTATTCCCATTGCGGAAGGCATGGGCTGGGCGGACAACGTGCCGTCTTTATTGGAGTTTGACTCTTTTTCGGTCTATTTTCAGGCAATGTTGGAAATACAAGGGGATACCTGGTGGCAACAGACTGGTAACTTCCTGGCTGAATTTTGGCGTAGCTTGGGTCTTATGATTCTGGTGGGATGTCTGCCATATAGCCTGGGACTCAGTTGGTTGGGGTATTCAATGACCATGAAAATGGGTGCAACCCGTAAAGCCCGTGCCTTGGCACAATCGCAACCCAAAGTTTGAGAGACATATGCCCCGTAAACTGACTGTTACCCGTGGGTTAACCCTTGAACTACCCCTGTTCATTCCGGTCTATCGACCCAATTTTACCCTGACAACCCTTCAAGCGTGGTCGGGTAATCCTGAGATTCGTGGCTGTATCGTCAACTCATTTTTTCTCTATAAAGACCGTGAGATCCGTACCCGATTCAAGAAAGAACAACACACGCTGCATGAACATATCGGATTTGATGGATTAATCTGTACCGATTCCGGTGCATTCCAAGGATTTAAACGCCGCCTCTATCTGGAAAATAAAAAAATCATCCGATTTCAGGACAGTATCAAATCTGACGTTGCCGCCCCCTTGGACCTGATTACACCGCCCTGGGATAAACGCAGCGTTGCCGAACAGAAACTGAGAACCACCCAAAAGCGTACCAGACAAGGACTGGAGATCGTTCAACACAGTCTCATGGCAGGCATTCAACAGGGTGGACGTTTTATGGATCTGCGCCATCAAAGCGTCTGTGAATTGGTTGAAATGGGCGTACCTTACCTGGGTATTGGCAGTTTGGTACCATTTTTCAATCGGGACCATGACCTTTCATTCGTCGGCCAAGTAATCCGAGATGCCCGACAGGAAGCCGGCCCGGATAAGCCGATGCATATCTACGGTGCTGGTGATCCCCTGGAGTTGCCGTTTATGGCGGCTTGTGGTGCGGATATATTTGACTCCTCTTCCTATGCCCACTATGCCAAAGATGGTTGGTACATGACACCGTATGGAGCCCTCTCCGACCTGGGTCCGGTGCTGGCCGGCGAGTATCAGTGTGATTGTCCACACTGTTCAGAGATTGGTCCTGAATCGACAAAAGCGGACGAAGAGAAACTGGCTGTCCACAATCTCTGGACCATCTGCACCACTGTTGAGAAAATCCGTACCGCTCTTGCCGAAGACACCCTGTCAAAGATGCTTGCAGCCCTACTCTCCAGACATCAAAACTGGTTTCCAGACAGTCGGTTACCGGAAACATGGCACCAACTCAATGAGTGATCCGCGTCTGGATGATATTCTTGAAGATCTCGTTAAACGCGCTGCCCGAGAATATCGAATGGACGCAGACGCAATTCAACAGATATTTTCTGATGTATTTGCCAATTCCACTGAGTTGACAAAAGCACTGCAAAAAAATCCAACACCGCGTCAACTTCGTAAAAATCCACACCTTAAAAAAGCCGCGCAAGCTGCCCGGAAAAAAATTTACTATCAACTTCGTCAATACCGACCAAAAACGACAGGTCTCACTGAAAAACATACAGAACACCCACCCATATTAGCTAAAAATGCCAGCCAACAAGAGGCGGAACAGTGGCTAAAAGACATAATCAATACACATATCAGCACACAAGAACGCCGTATTGAACAGTCACACCCTCTTGAATCGATAATAAACAGACACCCGACACCACGATCAATAGTGGATGTGGGATGTGGTGTTCATCCGCTGCAAGCGCTGCATCATCTACCAGAAAACTGCATCAGCCACTACACCGCCCTGGATCGGGATCGCTGGTCTATTGAGGCACTCAAACACTATGCTGATTGGCGCAATGATGGCCTACTTTCGGCGCATGTTTGGGATTTATCATCAGGTTGGCAAAACATTTCTGATCTGATTGATGATAATTTATATGATTTAGCCTTGATTCAGAAGCTTATTCCTGTCATTTCTCGCCGAAATGACGCACTATTGGAAACGTTAGCACAAATCCCCGCCCGAAGGGCTATTGTCACGGGATCACGCATGGCCATGGTCAGACGCAAACAGATCCATAAACGCGAGTTGGGCATTATTCAACGTTTTTTAGAACAAGCCAATTGGACTATTGAACAACAGATTCAAACGGAAGATGAGGTTGGTTGGCTGGTGCGAACTGATCAGGAAAAAGGATCAATATCCTGACGTTCGATCATTTGATCACCATCCACGGGCTGGGCCACTGCACAATGGGTATCTTCATCAAGTTTTGTCGTGTGCATCTTCCAGGTTTGATCCAAAGCGATACGACACTCACTGACCCGCTTTACCGCTTTGATATCAGCACGTAAACCAATACCTTCCGCTTTAAGCACGGCCTCCACTTGAGTCCAAAGAGAAAAAAAAGCGCTGTGTTTATCCTGTGCATTTTGAACGTCAAGCCACATCCAATCGGGCAACATGGACTGAAAATTATTCAGCATACAGTGCCGTTCAACTTCAACATCGACACCAACTCGAACGGATTTACCAATAGCACAAACCACACTATTTCCGCTGTGTGAGATATTGAAATCAATGGATGACGCATCAAAACATGGACGACCGTAGGCAGTTAAGAAAAGAGTTTTCAACAGATCACAACGGCCACCAACCCTATTCAATCCTTGGATAAGCAACCACTTACCTAGAATCGCCGCTTGTTGATCCTGCCAGCGTCTATAACGATTCATTTTTTGCATAATCGCATTCGGATACAGAGGTCGCACCGACTGAACCAAAGCCTTTTTTTGATCCGCAGGCCACTCTGTGTCGTTTCGCGCATATAACAGAAAAATCAATGTGATAATAGTTACGCATTTGAATAAAGTGTGTACCGTCATTCCCGCAGAAACGGGAATGACGGTACACACTTTATCCCGTTTCAACCGGCAATCGCGCAACTCCTATCTGAATGATGTAAAACCCGCTGTATCAGGTGTCCAATTCGCTCCGGTTGTTCAAACAGAAAAAAATGTCCGCCATTGAATTGCGCCACTTGAAACTGATCACAGGTCGTATTCTGCCACCCTTTGGCCTGTTCGGGTGTCACATGAGAATCCTGATCACCACACAGCACGGTCACCGGTGTTTTCAATGGCGCGTGATTGTGAAAATGATGGACTTCAACCGAGGTATAATCCGCTCTTAATACCGGTTCAAACAGATCAACAAGCTCTGCATGATCAAGAAATCCGGGTGGCAGACCGCCCAGCTGATTTATCTCATTGATAAACGCGGTTTTCGGTAACTGATGGCGCGTGCCGTTTTTGTGTTCATGAGGCGGTTTCTGACCGGAAAGAAACAGGTGTATTGAACCAGGAAAACTGTTATCTGTCATTCGACAAGCCAATAGATACGCCAGATACGCGCCCATGCTGTGACCAAAAATAGCACTAGGCCCAGAATTATGGCATTTCACCTGCCGCCAAAGATCATCGGCCAGACTTTCGAGATCGTACAACAGCGGTTCAGCCATACGCCGACCACGCCCTGGCAACTCCAAAGGCACAAAATTGATATCAGAACCAAAATGGTTTTTCAGCGGGCTATAGGAATAGGCACTGCCGCCCGCAAAGGGAATCAGAAACAGGTTCGTCTTCATGATGAGTGATCCTCCTTTGAAAACATTTTGTTAAAGCGCTCAATACCCGATTTGCTCAGAGGAAAATCTTCACAATGCAAATCAGCTGCATCCACGTTGAGTTGCTGCATATAGGTGAAGTGGCTCTTGGCAAGGTGCGGCTGGATATCACCCAAAGTGGGTTTCAATTCCGGGTGTCGTACTGAAAGAAGGCCCGAGTAGGTACAGCCCATGATTTCACTGGGATTAAAACGTAAAAACATCTCTGCATTTTCAGCACCCAGATCCTGTTCAAGTCGATGGCTCATATACGTGCGGTAGCGAATATCACCCGCTAAACGGACAGCACCGCCCTCTGTAAACAGAAGGTCTGACTGATTCTTGAATCGTTCGATAGCCTTATCTTTGGCAAAACAGTGTGGTGCAGAATCATCGACAATGATCGTACCTGGCTTCAGACGAGCAACATCCAGAACATCGGTGACACTGGTCGCACCGATAATCACTGTTGCTTCATAAATCGCATCCGGTGCCTGTGACTGGCCTTCCAATAGAGAGATATCGCCTTCAAAGCCGTACTGATCACGTACTTCATCAGCCAGCTGTTTCAGGAAGGTCTGTTTGCCAGCCACATCACAGAGCATCAAGGATTTTGGATGGGCAAGCACATCAAGCATCAATCGACAGGTGCCACTGCCGATTGATCCAAGCCCGAGAAAGGCCACTTTTTCATCAGCCAAATTCCGCCCACCAAGGCGGAGAGATTTTTTGAGTGTGAGCACAACCGAAGGAATCGTGGTGGCATGTCCTGTGGTCACTGGTGGCAGATCTGGCCGGGAAGCCACTGCTTTTTCGATATCCAGACCATAGTTCGTTGCGGATGGAATTAATCCAGTCAATGCGACACAACCCGCTCCGATCTGTTTTGCCAAGGATAAAGCCGCTACGATTTCATCCATCAACTGATCAGGATTTTGATAGATTTCATGACTGAATCGAGGCAGAAGGATATAACCAATTCGACCATCCGGTGTTTCCAGAATCCGGCCCAACATCGGCATTCCTTCGAACAGATGATCAATGATCTGATCCCGATCTGCCACACTGTTGGACAATACGCCCTCAGGCAAATAGCCCAACGCAGCGGAATCCACGGGCGGCTCTTGACCGGTAATAATTTGTGTCAGCAAAGAACGGCGAATCGGCTCTGCTCTTTCCCAGGTTTTCGGCATTACAGAGTCTTCTTGAATATCACTCTGTTCCGGTTCCAACACAGGATCAATATCAACAACAACAGCATCACCCATCGCTTCACAACTGGCTGCAACGGTTGGATTGGTAAAGAAGTCACGAATTGCGATATCATGGCCCAGTGTGGTGGACACTTTGGCAATCATCTGCATGGCAGAGAGTGAATCACCACCCAGCTCGAAAAAGTTATCCTGCAATCCCACCGAATCCAGACCCAATGCCTCTGCAAATAGCCCAACCAATGCATGCTCTTGAGGCGTACTTGCCGCACTATGATCACTCTGCTTGCGGTTCTGCGTTTTCGCAGTGGGTTCTGGAAGCGCTTTTCTATCGACTTTGCCATTGGCTGTGAGTGGTAAATGATCCAGGATCATGATGCTGTCTGGCACCATGTAATGTGGTAAAAACTTCTCCAAATGGGTCCGCATTTCATCCATCACAGAGCTGGTCTTACCACCACTCTGTTGTGGCCACTGGCTCATTTGATCCGGCGCGATACCACCGCCTAAAAAGGCGTGCAACAAAATATGGCTCTCATCCAACGTGAACAGCTTCTCGATGGACGAAAATTCCAACGTACCAATGGGACAGAGCCCTATTTCAAAACGCACCGACTCTTCCATAAGCAACTGAGAAATATAGCCCGCCTCCAGCAGTGAGAAATCACGGGACCAATTGGCATACATCGGTGTAATAGCGTCTTGATACCCTAATAAGAAAAGAGAAAAAGCCGACTGTTGAAAAATGGCTTGATTGGCCTGAAATACCGTATTACCGATATCTTCAACAGCATCCATCAATACCAGGCTATGACGTTGGGGATGGTAGTAATAAAGCCCACCATCCACACCAGCGATTCGACCGGGTTTTACATGGATATAGCACTGAACCGGGTAGAGACTTCCGGCAGAAGCGTAGCGATATTTGGGTAAAGGTGCCCCTTCCAGCGGTAACCCTTTCAGACAGCTGATAAAGTGACCAAAATCCCGGTTTTCTATCTCTGTTTGGCGGAATTCACGATAGCTCTGACGTTGAATATACCGGTTTGTCAGATCCGCATCCTGTGCAGGAGCCTGGAGTTGTAGTTCTGTTGACTGCTGTGTTTTAAAACGGATTCCAGGTAGATCAAGCTTGAAGGCCGCACGCTCGGCAGGATCAAGAATCACACCCTCCAGTTCATCAGGATCCAAAGCTTCATTATCACCGGAAGAGGCGACAATGCTCGGCACCAGATAGGCGACCAACGCATGGAGATTGCGTTGCTCTCCGACCGCAACCACAACAGCTTCTTTAATGCCAGGATGCTCAAGCAGAGCGGATTCGATTTCGCCCAGTTCAATACGATGGCCATGAATTTTGACCTGAAAATCTTCTCGGCCAAGAAACTCTATCGTGCCGTCTGGCAGATAGCGACCAAGATCACCGGTGCGGTAAAGCGGTTCACCTGTACGCGGATGGACAACAAAATGGGATTCGGTCTTTTCAGAATTATTCCAATAGCCTTTGGCAACGCCGATACCACCAATATATAACTCACCCGGACACCAAACCGGACACGGTGCCATCAATGCGTTGAATATATGGAAGGTTTGATTAACCATCGGTCTGCCATAAGGGATGCTCGACCAGTGGGGATCAACCTGTTCAATGGGATGGCAAATTGACCAGATAGAGGCTTCTGTCGCACCACCCAGGCTGTGGATTGCCACATCCGGCCAGACGCTTTTGATCCGGTCCGGCAGATCCAACGGAATCCAGTCACCACTCATCATTACCAGACGTAATCCGGTTGGCCGCTCTTGTTGATTGCGGGTATGCAGATAATCAACCAACATCTGATGCAGAGCGGGCACGGTATTCCAAACGGTCACGCCATGCTCTACCATCAAGGCCTGCCAATGAGATGGATCGCGTAATCCTGCCTCTTCAGGCATCACCAAAGCACCACCGGCGGCCAGCATGCCGAAAATATCGTATACCGACAGATCGAAATTGAGATTGGAAAGCGCAATTGCCCGATCTTGGTGTGTGATACCATAGCGGGCATTGATATCCAGAATCGTATTCACCGCACCTCGGTGATCAATCATCACACCTTTGGGCTGTCCTGTTGAACCTGATGTATAGATCACATAGGCCAGATCACTGTTTTTCGTTGCTGGCATCTGCACCGAATCAGACAAGGCATTCAGCGTTGTCTCTTCAATCACCAAATGTTCGACATCTTCCGGCCAACTCGCCTGATCCAACAAAGAGTGCGTCAATGCCAATCGGCACTGCCCATCCTTCAAGATCAAAAAGCGCCGGTTTAGCGGCTGACTGGCATTGATGGGCAGATAGGCACCACCGGCCATCTGAATCCCAAGCACAGCAACGACCTGTTGCCAGCCTTTTTCCATGACCACACCGACCAGTTCATTTGGCTTGAGATGGTGAGACTGTAACCAGTGTGCGGCACGGCTTGCCTGATCTTTCAAATCTGCATAGCTGAGTGATCGATCCGGTGCGATTACAGCAAGCGCATCGGGTGTTTTTTCAGCCTGATCAAGAAACAGTTGATGGAGAAATGCATCTGAAACAGGTGCTTTAGTATCATTGACCATGGCACGCTGTTGCAACTGATCCGCCAACAATAGATCAAAAAATCCGCTACGATTCCAATATGTTGAATCATCCGCCAACTGGTTGATCAACGTACTGTATGCATCAAACATGGTCTCAACCATATTGTCTGGAAACAGCCCTTGAACAACATCCCAACTGAGCACCAATGCGCCGTGCTCTTCGATGACCTGATGATCCAGCCACACCTGAGGCGTTTGTGTGACCGTATAGACAATATCGCCAATACGATTGAGCACCGCCATTCCCGAATCCGATGAACCCATGCCCAAAGTACTGGTAAAAACGATGGGCATGGAGACCGGACCGTGTGCGGATTTTCGGCGCGTCATCTCTCTGAGCACTCGCATACCGCCCATGGCACTGTGGTCCAGATCCTGCCAAAGCTGTTTTTGAATCTGCTTCGCCCGTTCTACAAAAGGTGCCTGAGTGCGGTTATCCACTTCCAACAGTGTGAGCGATGTAAAATCACCAACCAATGCATTGACCTGATCATGCAATCCAAGACGACTGAACTGAGTCAGATTAATCGTGAAGTGCGCGGATTTACTCCACAGTGTCAACACCTCAGCAAAGGTGGATACCAGCAGACCAGATGGTGTCAGTCCCAACCGTGCCGCACGGTCACACAGCCGTTGCCAATTGTCTTTCTGCAAAGAGAAAGCATGCCGTTTGAAAATCGGCTTTTTAATATTTTCTGGGCTATCCGCAAGGGGCAACTCCGGTGAAGGCGGCATGGTATCCAGGCGGTTGAACCAGTATTCACGCGCCTTTTGATAGGTGGATGTTTTCTGAAACGCTTTTTCTGCCAACACATAATCACGAAACCGAATATTCAATACTGGCAGAACTTTTGCGGGATCATTGAGTAACTGTTCCAGCTCTTTGACAACATGGAATAAACTCCAAGCATCTGCCAATAGAGCATCCATACTGAGATGTAAACGAGTAATACCGTGTGAAAGCTTACTGGCTCTAATTTCGAACAAAGGCCAGTGATAGGCATCCAACACCTGATGAGACATGGTGCCGCGAATTTTCATCAATTGTTGCTGTTGTTCATCCGGTGTCAGATTGGAAAAATCTTCCAATGCGATGGTGTATGGCTCTACTTCTGGCAGGACACGTTGATATCCCTGCTTGGTCATCACCGCGCGTAACATATCATGACGGATAAACAGGCTATTCCATGCCGTTTCGAATGCCTTCAGAGAAAAAGTCGCATCCGCACAATCAATCTCCAGATAGCCATGGGCAGACACATTACCCAACTCGAAATCAGTGCCACGTCCAACAAGATAGGCTTGTTGAATATCGGTTAAGGGAAAGGGCTCGAACCAGTTTTTTGGGTCTGGTACTAAAGTTTCCAGTTCATCCGCCTCATTCTCAGTAAGACTCCGCTGTTGATCTTGCTGTGTGGAGAGCGCGTTGGCCAACGCCTGAATGGTTGGATAATCGTAGAGATGCGTTACCGACACCGACAACGCCAGTGCTCTACGTATCCGATGGACAAATTCAATAGCCGTCAGCGATTGACCGCCCAGTTCGAAGAAATTGTCATGAATGCCGATCTGTTCCACATCCAAAAGATCAGACCAGATCTCCACCAACACTTTTTCAAGTTCATTGCCCGGCGGCTGATACGATGAAGAAACCCGTTTATTTAAATCCGGTTCTGGCAATGCGTTACGATTCACCTTGCCATTGGGCAACATCGGAATTTCATCCAGCGCTACATAGAGCGATGGCACCATATGTTCTGGCAACCGCTGTTGCAGAGTGCTTTTCAGTACATCCGTATCAACTGTTTGATCAGAATGAAGCGTATAATACGCTACCAAACGCTGTGCAGATTTTTGAAGAACAACAACCCCTTGATCAACCTGAGGCTGTGCCATTAATGCGGACTCTATTTCACCCAGCTCTATGCGGATGCCACGAATTTTGACCTGGTAGTCTCTACGTCCCAAATAGGCAAGATGACCATCCGGTATTCGTCGGACCAGATCACCGGTTTTATAAACCCGTTCGGTTGAACCATCCCCCAGCGTCAAAGTGACAAAATGCGCATCAGTGCGTGATTTATCACGCCAATAGCCATGAGCCAGACCAACACCCGCCAAATACAACTCACCAGGCACGCCAAATGGCACAGGCTGCATGCGTGCATCCAACACATAGGCCCGAATGTTATCCACCGGCTTTCCAATGGGTGTTATGGTCTCTCCCGATGGACCATCCCATGTGTGCCATGTGGCATCAATACATGCCTCAGTCGGCCCGTAAAGATTGTGTAGTTTGGCATCCAGCGTGTTGCAGAAATCAATACACAACGCTTCCGGCAGAGCTTCCCCACCACAAAACATGTGGCGTAGAGAATCACATTCAGACAGTCGTTCCTCTTCCAGCAATAGCCTGAACAGGGAAGGCACCACCTGCAAAAAAGTGACCCGTTCTGTCAGAATTTTTTCGACCAGATAGGCCGGATCACGATGCCCACCCGACTTGGCCATCAATAGCGCACCCCCAGCCAATACCGGTGCAAAAAACTCCCAAACCGAGGCATCAAAGCTAAATGGTGTTTTCTGAAACACCACATCGGAGGCTTGAACATCAAATGTCCGAGCCATCCATTGCATATGGTTCATCAATGCCTTGTGCGGTATGGCTACACCTTTTGGCCGACCTGTAGAGCCAGAGGTGTAGAGCACATAGGCCAGATCATTACTGTCAATTTCTGGCAATTCGGAAACGCCGTCACACCCTTTCAAATCAAGCGTCTCAATAATCACAACATGAGCGGAACCACTTGCCGGCAAACCAGACTCTGTGCGCTGTGAAGAGATCACAACAGGTGACTGAGCATCGTCCAGCATCAACGCCAACCGATTCTGAGGATAGTCAGGATCAAGCGGCAACCAAGCCCCACCCGCTTTCAAAATACTCCACAACGCCACAACCAGATCAATCGACCGCTCAAGATGAAGTCCAACCAGAACATCCGGCCCAACGCCTAGATCCTTTAGATGGTTCGATAACAGATCAACACGCCGTCCAAGTTCTTGATACGTAATTCGATCCGTCTCGTCAATCACTGCAATCCGTTGAGGATTATGCTGAATTTGATGCTGTAAAAGATCAACGACACTCCCTTTCATGGAATGCATTATCTCTGTCTGATTGACACCAGTTGTAACGCGGGCATATTCGGTACTGGACATCACAGGCAGTTGAGAAATTGGAATATCTTCTACCTGTTCTATCTGCCTGAAAAGATGATCAAACCCATCGACCATCTGTTGTGCTTCCTGCTCAGAAAAAGCGGCTAAGTTGTAGTAAAAATAGATCACCACATCACTCTGTTTGTGGTAATCGTTCATGACAATAGTCAGCGGATGCTGATAGAAACTGTTGACAACAGACACAGTTTCACAGCTATTACCATCAAATAAATGATCCACATTAAACTGCTCAAAAGAAAATGAAACATCAAACAGATGCGCCCTTCCCTTCTGCTTTCCAAGTCCCGCCATTCTGTTAATTTCGCTGATAGGAAATTTTTGGTGACGGTAGTCTGCCTTGAGTGCTGCGGCAATTTTTATAGTCAGTTGTTGGTAGGTAAGGTCATCACCAAAATCCAAGCTCAAAGGTGTCAGGCCCGAGAAATGACCAATAACCTTTTTATCTCTACCCGTCCTATTCATTGTTGGCAGACCAATTACAAACCGTCTGTCAGCATCCGGGTCACGGGTAGCAATCGCAGTGTGATGGAAATAATGATATATAACGGATAGAAATAACGGAAAGAGCGTAACGTCCCATTGATCAGCAAGAGCAATCAAACGATTATATAGTGTCCGCTTTATAGTCAGAGGAGCAACCTGACTGGGCGCTGCCTTACCCTGAAATCGGGAAGCATACCAACGTGTCAACAGTGGATCTGGAACAGTTTCAAACCTCTGTAACCAATAGTTCCGATCATCTTCAAAGCGCTTCTTTTTAAGATAATCCGCCCCTCTATTGATGGCTTCCATATACGAAGGCGGCGACAGATCTATACTGTCTTGATTCTGCATAATAGCGCTGTATAACTCAGCCAACTGACCTACTAACAGCTTGTAAGACCAGCCATCCATGATTATGTGATGAGTAGCGATGGCAAAATAACTGACAGATTCAGAGAAGTTGACCAACAACACCCTGAACATGAGCTGATCAAACAACTCAAAGGGGCGGTTAACCTCATTGGCTATCAGATCTTGGACCTGCGACTCAGAATGACCAATAGAAGACATATCATGAAATTTGATTTCAAAGTCTGCACTGTCTATTACTTCCTGCTGCACCAACGGCTCAACATCTCGAAAAACCAAACGCATTGCATCATTTTTTGACACCAACAAATGTACAGCTTTGCTGAACCGTGAAAGATCAACTTTTCCATTGATCTTTACATAACATCCCACATTGTACTGAGGCAATTTAGGATTCAGTATTTGATCCAGAAAGATTTCTCTTTGATTGACTGAAAGATGATGTAATTTCATGTTTTGCGCATCTTTCATCCCATTTCTCCAGTTAATAATAAAATAAATTATTTATTTTTTGAAAAATGCGGCGATGAATACACAATAGTTTATCAAACAGAATATACTTTAATAATATGATCGAATTGTTACAAAAACAATCTCCAAAATCAAGAGTTAAAAAAAAATTAATATTTTTAATTGAATATCAGCAAGTTGCAAATTCCTTTTACAATAGAAAGAGATAGAATCACAACTGCTGATAGAATCAGGAAAACCTAGCAGAACAAATTTTACATTAACGACGAAAACAGAGTTACAGCTCTCTTATATCGTAGATATTTTTTATACTTAAAACACGAAAATTTATCGTAGAGGGAAGTAAAGAACGACAAGAAACATATAAACATAACCGGATATAAATAAAACCCCTAATAAAATCAAACAAACACTTTAATTTTCAGAACCTACTTTCTCCGCACTGACCACATAAAAAGAAAGAGGCCTGAGACAACCATAGGTAAAGAGAGTATTTGCCCCCAAGTGACCCCGCCGGCCAACAAACCAATATGTGCATCAGGCTCTCGGAAAAATTCTCCAATGATACGGAACAAGCCATATCCCATCAGGAACACCCCGCCCAGCTGGCCGGATGGCTGCCACCGTTCAGAACAACGCGCCAACCATTGAAGAATAATCAGCAGCACAACGCCTTCCAACATGGCTTCGTAGAGCTGGCTGGGATGGCGCGGCAACATACCCGCATTCGGAAAAACCATTCCCCAAGGGTAATCGGTAACCCGCCCCCACAGTTCCGCATTGATAAAGTTCGCTATACGGCCCAGTCCAAGACCAATAGGCACCACACAGGCCACCACATCCGCCAAAGCCAGGAAAGCAAAGCCCTGACTACGGCTGTAGAGCGCCATGGCCACAAGCACGCCTACAAGCCCACCATGAAAGGACATTCCACCATTCCAAATAGATAACGCCTCCAACGGATTTTCAAGGAAATAGATGGGGTGGTAAAAAACAACAAAACCTAATCGTCCTCCCAGAACCACGCCCATTACCGCCCAAAGAGTAAAATCCTCAAACTGTCTTTCAGTAATGGGTATGGTGTCATGCTTTCTCACTAACCATTTGGCTGTCATCATGCCCAAAATAATACCAAACGCATAAGAAAGCCCATACCAGCGGATTGCTACAGGACCAAGCTGAAATAGAATTGGATCAATTTCTGGATAGGACAGTGCCATGCGTATCACCCACTGGAACAAGGGTCACCACGAACAATTAAAGGTCAGGCAGATAGCCAACACCTCTATGCCGTGTTTACTTTTCAGATGTTTCGAACGTATTGATATTCACCACCTGAAATATCATGGGAGTTACGCAGTGGATTGATTTTTTTACCCGCCATTCTCAACACGGCCTAGACGCTTTAAGGCCTGTTTCATCCGACAACTGCGTAACGTCCATATTAGTGCGATTGTAGACAGCTTACCGTTTTAGTGGCTTGGCAAAAAGGAGTAGACTGAGAAAATGAAACCAATACTCTCTATCGTTATTCCAACATTGAACGCCAAAAACAGCCTTCAGGCGACCCTGGACAGACTCAATGAAGAGACCATCTCATGGACCAGTGAGATTATCGTTGTAGATGGTGGTTCCAAAGATGGCACTACAACCATTGTTACTCAAAATGACTGCCATCTTGTCCGATCCCCACCAGGACGCGGCTGTCAACTTGGAAAAGGCGCGGAAGAAGCCCAAGGAGAGTGGTTACTGTTCCTGCATGCCGATACGTTGTTGTCCGACAATTGGCAACAATCCGTATCTGACTTCATACAGAGGAAAGAGGCTGAACATCAGGCAGCTGTATTTCAGTATGCCTTGAATGCAGAAGGGAAAAAAGCACGCCGCATCGAAAAAATCGTTGCCTGGCGCTGTCGTCTTCTGGCGCTGCCTTATGGTGACCAGGGACTACTCATACATCGATGCCTCTATGACACACTGGGCGGATATCGGGCGATTCCATTGATGGAAGATGTGGATCTTATCCGCCGCATAGGACGTAAGCGTATACACTTTCTGTCAGCACGAGCAACCACATCGGCAATACGCTACGAACGCGGTGGATTCACCATGCGGCCACTGTTGCATATTGTGTGTTTGATACTCTTCTTTATCGGCGTTTCACCTGAAATAATTTCAAAAATCTACCATCGTCAGGATCAGACTTCTGCTGCTTCCTCCATTTCAGGATCATAGTAACGGAAGTGATTTTTTCCGTTTCGTTTCACTTCATACATAGCGATATCAGCCCGCTTCACCAACTCTTCTGTAGTAGTGCCCTGTTTGGGAAACAGACAAATACCAATACTGGAACCAATGGTGAAGGTATTGTCCTGAATATGAAACGGCTGACAAAGGCTTTGAATGATCTTATCGGCCACCAGTCCGGCATCTTCCTTGCCGGTAATAGCCGGCAACAATACGGTAAATTCATCACCGCCCAAACGCGCCACCAAATCCGACTCACGAAGACACTGTTTAATACGACCTGACACCTCAACCAAAAGGTGATCACCAACATCGTGACCAAAGGTGTCGTTCACATATTTAAACCGGTCCAGATCCATGAACAACAAGGCGAGAATGGTTTGATCCCGCCTGGCTCGCGCGACATACCGATTGATATACTCCTGAAACATCATTCTGTTAGGCAATCCGGTCAGCGCATCAAAATGGGCAAGACGATGCAGACGCGCTTCCATACGCTTCAGCTTTTCTTCCATGCGCCGTTTTTCAATCAAACCAGCAATTGAATTGGCTACTGTGGTCAGAAATGCATCCTCTTCCAGCTTATGGACATGACCGGCAGTCACATATAACCCCATCACACCCAGTAGCACGCCTTTGGACATTAACGGCACACAGAAGTGGCCATGAGGCATCATGCCATCAAAGGAAATATCATGCCGATCATCCACATGATCAGCAAAAACAATCTCACGATCCTGGGCTGCACGACCACAGAGGCAATGACCAAATGGTACTCGGTTACACTGAGTGATCAACTGAGGACCCAGGTTACGCTGTGCCGTTTGTATCAGAACATCTTTTTCCTCATCCACAAGAAAAATAACACCCCGACTCTCTACAGCCAGCCATGAAACAGAGAAAACGATGTCCAATGCCACTTCCAGCTGTCGTTGCAGCGACAGTGATTCCAAACCGGTTTCCAGCAGTGCACTGATGGCAATACGGGATACTTGAGAACGCACCTCACGCTCTTGCTCTTCATGACGGCGGGTAATATCTCTCAGAACAGCAGAATAGATCCATGTATTTGGACCCGCATTTTCACGCGTTAAAATACGCTGGCTTACCGTGACCTCCATGGGAAAATGTGATCCATCGTCACGCTTTCCCCATGTCTCGGTACGATGAAAATTTTCGTGGTGTTCAGTATCTACTTCTGGTGCAGATGGAAAAAAAAGTGAACTACTTCCAGCCTTCTTGGAGAGCAGATCATGCACATGCCCACCTATGAGCGTGCTCCAGTTCTCTCCAAAGAGTATTTGGGCAGAGGGATTGATTGAATCAATACGTCCCTGACTATCATAGGTGATAATGGTATCGGAAACCGTATTCATTATTGCACGGATACGCTGTTGACTATCCACCATACGGTTGACCTGTTCACGCACAAGCCGTGCAATGAGAACCACCAACAGCAAAAAGATCAACCCAACAATACCGGCTAACGTGAGCAGCCCACTTCGGCTATTCAGCACTTCAGCAGCCATCTCCCGAGTCACACTCTCCAGCAATAGTTGAGTATTTTCGGACAGTCCTTGAATTTGCTGAATCAATTTTTTCTCAATTTCCGAAAGCGCCTGTTCTAACACAATACGCTGCTGACCAAGTCTAAGCGCCTGCTCCTTCAGCAAGTAGAGCCCACCTTGACCAGGTTGAATGGTCTGATACCCCTCCTCGTGGCGATACCCTTCTCCAAACAGAGAGGAGACAATTCTTTCAAAAAAATCCAGGCTGAGGGCTGAATGCTCCTGCCAATCAGCCAATGCAGTCACTTCTCGCCGCAAACGAACGATGAGCGGACGAATTTGATTATCCTTCAGTGAGGCCAAACTATCAGGATCATTGATCGCTTCCAGAGATATGATGACACGACGGAGATCTTCAAGATCAGACTGGATTGAAGCCATGCGGATCAATTGTTCTTGCCTATCATGACTGAACAATTCATTAATCAGTGATTTTTCCAACTGAACATCAGGATGATTGCGTACCAGTATCACTTGATCAACCAGCTTCAAACGCCCTTGACCATTCAGTGATGTAATCGCTTCACGCATGGCATTGATTTGATCATCAACCTGAAAAAACAGATCACGCTTGAGCAAAGCCTGATGAATGGGTATCACAGTTTGATGCCAGGTTATCGCCTGATCCCAGAGCGTTGCCAACACCTCAATTGTTAGTTTGATTTCCTCGACAACATATTTTATATCACCTTTATTCCCATAGCGTTGCAGCGCTCTTTCAGTCTGAGTACGGTAACGCTCTAACCAGTCGGATTTAGGTGAATAGTCCGGTTCAGCCCGTAGAAGATTATCAAAGGCATGTTGTCCTTCCAAAGTGAGTTTTTCCAAGCTTTTTGAAAAATCCACTAACTTTTCCCGGCGGGAAACAGCCTCAGCACTCAGGTGAAGAATCTGGTCCATATTCCAGTTCAACATGCCAATCATGGCTGCACCGGTCATGATGGAAACCAAAACCAGAAAGGCAATAAGTATAAAAATTCGGCGTCCGCGTTGCATCTTCTCTACCGGCCCAGAGTATTCATATTGGGAAGAGTGCTCATCTCTGACCACTGCCAAGGAATAAAGACATTATCATGTAAAATCGTTGGCCAAACGGTATGACTGGCCTGGTGCTGATCCGCTGAGAGAGACATCGGCACACCCAGACCGATATCAAATGCGCCCAGCCCCTCGATAAGCTCAACCAATGTTTCGCGTGTGAGTGGTTGTTCAGCCTTTGCAGTGGCTTTTTCGATGACCCGCATGGCAAGATAGCCTTCCAAACTGCCAAAACTGGCCACATTCCGAGTACTGGCATAATTCAGATCTGCTCTATACTCTTTAACAAGCGGTAAATCCGAATTAAAATGCGGCACCACCTGTGTCACCACAACCCGCGCATCCACCCCTTTTAACGCTTTAGCCAATGGTACAGAACCAACGAATGAGACATTCAAAAACAGGGCATCCAAACCATGTTTACGAGCCAAACGGATAAACTTGGCGTTTGGTGCATAGGCACCAACCATGATCACCGCTTTGATGATCGGCATATGGAGCAAAATATCGGCAAGGGCGTTCTCAACAGCCAAGGTATTACGTTCATAACGGGTGTGCAGTATCTCCGATTCTCGCGCTAATCCATGATTCAGCAGCGCCTGCGCCCCACCCAGATAGCCTGCATCGCCAAAACTATCCCGTTGGGTAAAAAAAGCAATTTCCTCTGGTTTCACTCCCCCCTGACTGATCAAGGCATCAACCATACTGGCCGTCTCTTCGACATAACTGGCTCGTAGGTTGATCACATAGTGATCAGGCGGTTGTTTTCTCAGAATACCTGCACCGGTATACGGTGCAAAAAAAAGCACCTTTTCCCGGTTGATAATGGGTAGCGCTGCCACTGCGGTCGGTGTGCCGACATTGCCTATGACTGCCAGCACATCATGATCCAATATCAGCTTTCGCATGTTTGGTGATGTGCGGCGTGGCTCGTAACCATCATCCAGCGTAATCAGCTCAATTGGTCGATTTTGAATACCACCAGCCCTGTTTATCCGATTAATGCCAACCAAAATGCCTTGGCGCATGTTCTGTCCCAACAAGGCAGCTGGACCAGTCAACGCAGTTGACATACCAAACAGGATTTTCTCTGATGTGTCATCCTCAGCTTGTACGAAACCTACAGGCAAGACCCAAAGCACAGCAAAAAGCATACACACAGAGAATAGAACAGTATGATTTTTTTTAGAAAACATCATTATAAGCAGTATCGCCCCCTCTACGGCCAAGATGCACAAAAAGGGCAGTGTAACAAAAATTTTGAATAGAGGCTATTTGAGTCTCAGGCACTATGAAATTATAATAACGCTTTACAGATAAATATTAATTATCAATACGGATGGCGCAGCAGGAGGGCGATACAAGAAGAGCGTAAAATAGATCAATGCGTAGGAAAACAGTGACGATTACAGACCCTGGACATCAGGTTCGAGCAATACGCTAACCGCATCAAGCAATTCCTGACGGGAAAAGGGTTTGGCCAGCGTTTCCACAGCACCAAACTCCTTAGCAATTTGCAGGCTCAATCGGGCATCCATACCTCGTCCTCCACCTGATATTGCCAAAATTCCTACATCGGCCAGCAACTCTTTAATCTCAAGAATCACCTCAACACCATCCTTATTCGGCATCAACATATCAGTGATAATCAGATCAATGCTATTCTCATGAAAAAGCGCAATGCCCTCCTCGCCATCCTTAGCAGACAGGACACTATATCCATCACTTTCCAAAATCTGACAGATCAGTTTCAGAACCGGTGTATCATCTTCTATAACGAGTATGTTTGCCATAGACAGCTTTTCTAGTGCTGGACAGGTCCAGCCCCGCCCTGGTTCTGTTGTTGCTGGATCAGGTTATATGCTTCAACAGAGGCTTGTTTCACTTCTTCGATCATCGCCTCACGCTGTTTAATCAGCACCTTTAGCTGAATTTTTAACGAACTGGCTATTTTCTTCAAAGGCTCTTTGGCTTGAAAATGGCGCTGGGCAATGGTGATTTTCAGATAATCATCCAAAATAATCTGGAACAGTTCAGCATCATCCATTTTAATACTCTTAACCACCCGTTCCCAAGGTTGGCCAGAGCGTACCCGCCTATCAATCTCGTTCATGACCAGATCATAGACTTTATCATCCTGTTCAGAAAAACCAGTCTTAACCACCGCTTCACGCAGATGAAAGTCATCATCATCAAACATTGGGATGGATGAATTTTGTGCGTTCGTTTCGCTCATGGCATTTTATCAAAATCAGGATTCCGTGCTGGTGGTTTCATCAACAACACAACAGAGCTTGCCACAAAGATTGAAGAGTAGGTTCCCACCACCACACCGAAAAAGAGTGTCAGAGAGAAATCATGAATCACCTGACCACCAAATACCAGCAAAGCAACCAACACCAAAATGGTTGTCAAAGAGGTCACCAATGTTCTGGAAAGCGTCCGATTGACCGCCACATTGACGATTTTATCCATCGGTTGTTTCTTCAGCCGCTTCATCTCTTCACGAACGCGGTCAAACACCACAATGGTATCATTCAGCGAGTAACCGACAACGGTCAGCAAGGCTGCCACCACAACCAAGGTAAACTCCTTTTGAAGGAGTGAAAAGAAACCCATGGTGAGAATCACATCGTGCAACAAAGCCACAACCGCACCGATGGCAAAGCGAAACTCAAAGCGCACTGCCACATAGATCAAAATGGCCAGCATTGAGAGCAGCATGGCCAACAAACCCGCCTCTTTCAACTCATCGCCTACCTGCGGTCCGACAAACTCAACCCGCCGAAGATCAACCTGACCATCCTCACCGGCTAAGGGTTTGAGTGCTTCAACCACTTGAACAGCCAGCTGATTCTGTCGGTCAAGTCCCTGAGCACGACGTTCAACCCGAATCAACAACTCTTCTGGTGAACCGAAATCCTGCACCACCACATCACCCAGGTTCAGCGGAGAAAGAGCTTCTCGGACCTGCTGAGAGGAGACCGGTTTGTCAAACCGCACCTGAACCAATGTACCACCGGCAAAATCAATACCCAGATTCAGCCCTTGAAAAATCAAGGAGCCGATACTGATCAGCAACAGAAGTCCAGAGAATCCAAAGGCGATAAACCGCCTGCGGACGAAGTCGATTTTAATTTCTTTTTCAATTAGTTCCATAGCGAAAAACACACTTTCCAAAGCGTACTCACCAACAGGGAAACAGCGCTAAATGCTGAGTGCCTTTGGTCGTCTATTTTTAAAGTAGAGCGCAATGATCACACGGGTCATAAAGATCGCGGTAAACATTGATGCCATTAGACCTATTGAAAGGGTCACCGCAAAACCACGAACCGGACCAGTGCCAAACTGGAATAACACAATCGCAGTGATCAAGGTGGTGATATTGGCATCCATGATGGTAGAGAATGCCTTGTTATAGCCATGATCAATGGCCGCAAGAGGACTTTTCCCGAGTCGTAACTCTTCACGAATACGCTCAAAAATAAGCACATTGGCATCCACCGACATACCCAGTAACAGAACTGCACCCGCAATACCCGGTAGAGTCAATGTTGCCTGCATGGCGGCTAAAATAGCCATCAGGATCATGACATTGACCACAACAGCCAGATTGGCGACAAGCCCGAATCCCTTATAGTAGAGGATCATAAATACCAACACCAACGCACCACCGATCAAAACGGAGATCAAGCCCTGATCCACTGAATCCTGCCCCAGTGTTGGACCAACTGTGCGCTCTTCCATGATGGTCACCGGCGCTGGCAAGGCACCCGCCCTGAGCACGATAGCCAGATCATGCGCCTCTTCCGGGGAGAAAGAGCCTGTGATACGGGCCTGACCACCTTCAATTTTCTCTTGAATAACCGGCGCTGAATAGACAGTACCATCCAACACAATGGCCATACGCTTTTTGACATTCTCGCCAGTCACACGGGCAAACTTACTACCCCCCTTGCGATCAAAAGCCACAGCCACGTAGGGCATATTATATTGATCGTAGCTTACACGAGCATCTTTCAGGTTTTCACCTGTCATCACCGTGCGTTTTTTCAATAGATAAGGCTGATTGGCATTGCCGCTCTTACCGTAGAGCAACATGTCACCAGGCGGAATACGTCCGTCTAATGCGCTGGAAAGATCACCCTTATCATCCACCATTTTGAATTCAAGTCGAGCGGTACGTCCAATCAACGCTTTGGCACGGGCCGGATCTTTCAAACCCGGCAACTGGATCAAAATTCGCTCATCGCCCTGTTTTTGCAATGTTGGTTCAGAGACACCAAATTGATCAATTCGAGACCGAATCGTTTTGAGAGACTGCTCTACCGCTGCTGAACGCACGCGGGTAATCTCATCTTTAATCAGTGTCAATTTCCACAGAGTGGCGGACTCTTCGGTCAAAGTGGTGTTTAAGATATTTTCAGACAATACCTTACGCATCGCATCAGCATCTGAGCGATCCGACAACTTGACCTCAACCTCTTCCTGGCTGATACGACTGACACCACGATAGCGGAGTTTCTCTTCCCGCATCACCCGGCGCACTTCGTCAACAACACCTTCAGAGGCTTGTTCAACCGCCTTATCGGTATGAACATGCAGTAGCAGATATAAGCCACCCTGAAGATCCAGACCTTGGTGAATCACTTTTCCTGGCAGCCAGTCAGGCCACTCTTCTGATACGCCCCCCAAAAGACTGGGTAAGGCATACATTAGTGAAAGCAAGCCCACTAACAGAAGCAGTAGCGGTTTCCAGATAGGCACCTGACGCATGGCGTCATCCTTTCCTGATGCGGTGTCCGAATATTAATTAAGAAGCTTTATCAGCAGTACTGCCATTATCAGTACTATCAGCAGCAGCCGCAGATTTCACCACAACAGCACCAATGGTTGCACGTTGAACGCGCATACGAACCGGGCTGAATTGTTTGTTACCCAAATCAATTTCACCCACTTCGATAACCGCATATTCATCTTCAACACGATGAATTTTGCCAACAATGCCGCCGCCGGTAACAACTTTATCACCGCGTTGCAAATGGGCAATCATCTCCTTGTGTTGCTTGGCCTGTTTTTGTTGGGGCCGAATCAGAAGGAAGTAAAAAATGGCAAACAGCAACACCAGAAATAGAACATTTCCCATTGCGGCTTCGGTACTGGCACTACCACCCTCTGCATAGGCACTGCTGATCAGGCTGATATCAAACATCACACTTTCCTCAATCT
>JADFWU010000038.1 GCA_015234045.1 Magnetococcales bacterium | reverse complement strand
TATCCAGAAATTCGTGAGCTATACAGTCGAGCGCTGGCCCATAAGCGCGCGCCAGTGGCCCAACCCTTATCCAAGGAAACTGATGGCCCAACATCGCCCACGGCCACGCGCCCACAAGGACCAAAAGCCACTCCGGATCAGAAATGCGGTGCAGATACCGGGTTTACTTGGCACTGCCCTTGTGGGTTTGCTTTTTGTCACGAATGCATGAATGACAATTTAACCCTTGTTCGATGCAATGGACGTACTTGGCAATGTCCAGAGTGTGGTAAAAGTCATATCCTGGCCCGAGGCTGAGAACACCTGTTCAGGGCCTCAGTGAAGTTGGATCTGTTGGCCCTCCGGTGCCCAAGGGATCAGTGGAGACTAACGATGCCCAACGTACTCAATATTCATAAAATTCTTGATTCAGAAATTCGGCGAAAAAATATTGAGTCGCTCCGCTTTGCGCTCCGTGGATATTACCGGCGCTTAGCCAATATTGAACCACCACACGATCCTGTTTTTGTCATCGGCTGCTCTCGAGCCGGTACAACAGTGACCTTTGAGACCATTGCCTGTCATCCCACATTCAAGACATTGGGCTATGAACTGACTCGGCTTTGGCACCATCTACACCACCCCGGTCGAAACAGTTGGCACTCGGAAGCCGCAACCAGCGCGGATGCCAACGCCGATCACCGGAATGCCATTTTATCCCACTGGTATCAAAGGCTTGGCAATGGATGGTATTTGGACAAATCCTGCATCAACACCTTGCGGATTCCCTATTTGTACGCCCTGTTTCCCAAAGCGCGTTTTATCTATGTACACCGGGATGGACGCAGTAACATCAGTTCTCTGATGGATGGATGGCGACAAGGTGCGCGTTTTGATCTGCGCCAATATCTGGGAGATCTGCCCGAACGGGTAGCCATTACCGATGGTGAGCACACATTTAACCATTGGTGCTTTTTTCTGCCGTCAGCGTGGCGAGAGTTCAATGAGGCATCTCTTGAAGAGGTGTGTGCTCACCAATGGAATACAGCCAATCGTATGGCACTGGAAGGCCGGGCTGTCATACCGGATCGACAGTGGATTCAAGTGGCTTATGAAGATCTATTCAGCAGACCGGTTGCGCTCTTCTCTGAGATCTGCGAGAAACTGGAAATTCCCTTTGATCCCGCTGTTGAACAACGCTGTTCAAATCTGACATCCCATCAGACCAGTATTGTTAATGGGCCACCGGCCCTTGAGAAATGGCGAAGCCGAAATCCTGAAGCCATTGAGAAAATTTTGCCACAGATCGCGCCGTTGATGGATAAATTGGGTTATCCCATTCAATCACAGGATCAACAATAGGCCGGCATCATGCACCTAGCCATACTGATCTGTACACATAATCGCGATTTCCTGCTCTCCAGACTGCTGGATTCGCTCTGCGCCAACAAGAGACCAGCGCATACCCCTGTGCACGTCCTGGTCATGGCCAACGGCTGTACTGACACTACCGTTACCTCTGTTGAGAGCAGAATAAAAAGCGGTTCCGTGCCAGATTGGATAACCCTGCAACTGGTAGAAGAGCCACGGCTCGGCAAATCATGGGCATTAAACACTGGAATAGCCTTGTTGGACAGTGATCTAGTCGCCTTTATTGATGACGACCACCGCTTGCCGGAGGATTATTTAGTCACCGTCCAAAAATGCAGCGAACAACATCCTGAAATCGATCTACTCTGCGGCCAAATTCGCGCAGACTGGGATGGCAATGAACCCGATTGGGCACATGACACATCGGAATATCAGATCTTTCCCATGCCGGTCCCCATTTTCGATCTAGGCCAAACACCACTGGATATCACCTTGGAAAACAACCGCCGCAAACCCGGCGGCGGCAACATAGTCATGCGCCAACGTGTCACCCAAACCCTAGGCACCTTTCCGACTCATTTAGGCCCACAAGGTCATGACCTGGGCGGCGCTGAAGATCTACGTTGGTTGGTACTGGGCATGGAAAAAGGTGTCTCTGTGCGCTATCTACCGGATATTATTCAATACCACTATGTAGACCTGGAACGGTTTAAACTCCGCTATCTAATGGAAAAAGCCTACAAGCGCACAGCCACAGCCATGAGCATGACCCCATGGCCCGAAACTGCCTGGCTACCGGCCTACATGCTACCAAAGATTTTGATCAACATCGGCCAAGTCATCCGCCATCTGGGATCAGACCAAAAACGCCGTTACCATCTCGTCCGCCTGGCTGCTACATTTGGCCAGGTAAAAGGCTTCATCCGCTCCTGGCCTGAACGACGTAACCAATAAATTATTTTATCGTGATTTTGATCCGAAATCAGACAATGAATCACAACCATGGCTGGAACGGTTGACTGTCCAATTTTTGACGAAACAACTATATCAAATCAATGCACTTTTGTGCAGCCACCTCTGCCCCATTCAATGGAGGAGGTTCTGGCTGTTTCCTGTGCAATAATGCATTGAGCCCATCCGCCCACTCACCTCTTGAAAACCGCGCTGTATCCAGTTCCAGCCCACGACCATAGCGATCAAGCCAGGCACACAACGGCGCTTCATCAGGAAACGTACCACGACACACATAAAGAAACGGCACACCATGCGCCACAGACTCCACAGTCATGTTGTAACCCGGCTTACCAACAACCGCATCAACCGAAGCAGATATGTCCGCAAATGTGAACCCTGACACACTGGATGCAGAAAAAATATTGGCCCGATTCGTCTCATTCTGACGATCCATTATCCAATAATACCCACGCTCCCGCGCCAACTGATCAAGCGGCAATTGCTGAGAAGGAATACCGCCCAAACTGACCAAAACCAAAGGACGCGCATCATCCACACCAATCCCCAAAGCACCACGCAAAGCCAACCGTTTATTCCGCCCTGGCTCAACAATGGCAGGAATGGGTTGTGGATTATCAAACAGCTCCGCAACAATCACTGGCTCCGGTCGCAACGCCATGGTGACCGCTGCATAGGACTCACGCATGGTATCCAACCAACCTTGCACCTGTGGATCATCATTTGGAAAATAGGCCTGAATCACATCCACCCAAGTCAAACTGGCAATCGCCACACTTGGAATTTTCAACCGCTGCGCCGCTGCCAATGGCAGGTCTGGAATATCTGCCAACACCAAATCCGGCTTCCAGTCCGACAGATCAGAACAAAGCGCCTCTAAATCCCGCGTTCGATTCGCCTGTTTCTGCCGCAACGCCTCAGCCGTAGCATCCAGATCAACAATCATCGGATCAGGCTGAACCAATCCCACATCATACGCCTGTTGCGTATGCGAAAAGGCACAACTCAACCGTTGCGACAAAACAGACCTCGGCAACGCACAGCTGATATGCAGCTGTAAATTTGAGCACCGCTGATGCAACTGACCAATAACCGGTGCAACCTGAGCAAAATGACCAAAACCATGACCAGACACAGCACACCAAAGCCGAATTGGCCGATTCGTATGGTAATTTAGATTCAAAATCAGACAATACCTCCCAACCTGAGTGGAAACCCTGGTGATAGCGTTATTTCGATCCAAAATTTAACAATGAATCACAACCTGAGTGGAAGCCCTGGTGATGTTTTTGCGCCGCTTTTGATATGCGAAGCAGATCATCAGAACAAAAACATCACCAGGGCTGGAACGGCTGACTGTTCAAATTTTAGACGAATTCACTATATTCAACCAACAAACAATCATATGACGATCAATTAGTAACGCACCATATACTCTGCAACCGCACCATAAAAAAAGCGCCGCTGCAAGACCATCGCAACGGCGCTTCTTTCATAGCATTTTATACTGTATTACAGCTTACTCAGCAGCGCCGGTAACGGCTCTGAGTTTAGCGGCAGCGGCTGTGGCTTTTTCAGCGGCAGCGGCAGCTTCTTTTGCAGCTTCTGTGGCTTCTTTTGCAGCTTCTGCGACAGCAACGGCATCAGTTGCAGCAGTAGCGGCCTCGGCAGCAGCGGCAGCGGCAGCGTCAGCAGCTTCTGCAACAGTCTCCGTTGCATTGCCAGCAGCTTCTTCAGCAGCGGCTTCTTCAGCAGCGGCTTCTTCAGCAGCGACAGCTTCTTCAGCGGCTTTTTTAGCAGCAGCTTCTTCAGCAGCGGCTTCGTCAGCAGCTTTTTCAGCGGCCTTTTGAGCAGCTTCAGCGGCTTCTTGAGCGGCTTCGGCTTTAGCCAGAATCTCTTTAGCAGCCTCAATACCAGCTTGAGTAGCAAGCTCGAGTTGCTCTTTTTCGTCAACTTCAACACCAGGCTCTACTTCGGCCTGTTGAGCTTCAACCCACTTGGCCAAAAAGACTTCAGCAGCTTTCTGAGTAGTGGCTTGAACATCGTCTTCACCAACAGCACCATTCAAGGATGCCAAGAACACATCAATGGCGGCTTTGGCTGCGCCTTTCATTTCGGCTTTAACTGGCAGGCGACCTTCAGATTCAGCGGCACCACGTGCCATATCTTTAGCGGACTCTTTGGCCAACTCAAGACGGGCGATTTTGTGTGCTTCAGCCATCTCTTCGTCATTCAGGCCACCAAGCATCTCAGCAAGCTCTGGAAAACCAAAAGCCTGGCAGAGAACGGCAGGACGGTTGCCATGAACGTCACGCACGTTGGGATCAGCACCAGCGGCCAACAACATCTCTACGGATGCGGTCTTACCTTTGCGGGCAGCATCGGTGAGTGGTGTATAGCCTTTGTAGTTCTGATGGTTGACTTGCTTGTCCGCACCATTTTTCATCAGCATTTTGGCCAATTCGATATGACCTTTTTTGCTGGCATAGTGGAGCGGGGTGGTATCTTTGGTGTCAACATTGGCGGCATTCGCGCCTTTTTTGATCAATAGGCGAACGACTTCGTAGTGACCCAGTTTGGCGGCTTCCTGGAGAGGCGTGCGGCCTTTGCTGTCGGGCATATCGCAACGCGCACCAGCTTTCATCAGTGCCTTAACGATCTCAACATTGCCGCGTTTGCAAGCACTTTGAAGCGCTGATTTCTGTTCAGCATCAAGCATGTTGGCTTTAATTTTCTTGCCCTTGAGCAGTTTCTGCACCATGGCCAAGTCATTATTTTCAACAGCATCGTGCAAAGGTGCAGCCATTTTCTTGCTGGCAGCTTTCTCTGCTTCTTTTTTCTTTTCAGCTTTGATCCGTGCCTTTTCAGCTTTCTTTTCTGCTTTAGTCAATTTCGCTTCGGCCATCGGTTTTCAACCCTCTTGTCTAATTGTTAGTCGATTCTCACAAAAACAAATATCTATGAATCTCTATTAAATCATCGTACTTTGCAACGGACAACCGCGCGGCTGCATCATTTTTCTTCAAATCGTCAAGAATCTAAGCGCCTATAAAATCCTCCATCATTTGTAAATTCCAGATTTCATGATTCATCTACAAATCAGCTTTATATCTGTTAATAAATTGATTTAAAACGACATAAAGCCATTTATCACCATTAATAACATAAATTCTAAATATCTATTAATGATTGGATTCCGCTTGAAAAGAGCTATCCAGATTATTACGATTTCTGTACCCTTGGTGAGCGGATTTTGTTACAAAAGGGGACCAGACTTATTCATTATTATTAAAGGGGAAAAAAAGATGGGTGACATTTGGGATGACTTTGTCGGATGGGTGACTGATTTTCCACAGTTTGTTCAGATCATCATCGCTATTTTATTGGCATTTTTGATTTGGAAAATCATCAAGAAGGTTTTTTAGTGCCGCAGATCAGGTACTGATTTTTGGTCTTCTGTTGTTGATTGGCACTCAATTTTTTCTAACAGAAGGCCATAATAATCAAACAAAAGCTTCAGAGCACCAAACTAAAATCTTTGTTCAATCGACTAAAAACCGCGTAAACATTCAACCAAAACAGGCATCAACGGCTCAGACAAAATCATAACGCCAAAACATCACTATAAATTACACATTTGTTTTCCAAATAAAATCAACAAATTAAAGAAAAAAAACATTTAAGTTCACATAAATGGAAAAAATAATGTGATATTGTGGATGAAGTGGCTTATTTTATATAGGATTGTCTTCTGATATTCAGATTTTGATTTTTTTTACGAGAACGTACTTTGCCTGCACAAACCGGAACGCATATCTCGAAAAGATATCACCGCAATATGATGATTGCCTCATTCATCGTGTTTGCGACCTGGTTGCTGATTTCCGCCTATGGATATTTTGTCCAACGCGATCAGGAGATCGCCCATGTCCAAGAGATTGTTCTGGATCGCGCCTTCGAACTGAAAGCCATTATCAAATCAACCACCGACCGCCTGGTTGAAGTACACCGCTATGGTGATCGTCGCTTCAGGAAAATGGCTTCCCTGCCCCGCTCCACTTTACTCAGTCGTCTTACCAATAGTCCAACCGGCCCTGAACGCTTCTCTTTAGAGTGGGGCAGCCAGGATTTTATGGACCAGATGATTGAAACAGGCAACTTGCTGGCGCTGGGCCGCTTCTCTGAACGCCCTCCACGTGAACAAGATGAAATCAATGCAACGCTGAGCTTGCTGGAGTTGGCAAAACCGGTTCAAGAACTATCGCCACAAATGGCTTGGATCTACTATATATCCGCCAGCCATTTCATCGCCACCTATCCGCCCACCTTGGAAAAAGACCTGCTCAAAGACGGTCAGGATGCGTTGAACGAATACCTTGATCAAGTGCTCAATGTAACCAGTTGGTGGAATCCAGCGTTGCCGCTCAACAATCCAAAAGGTCTGCCCTATTGGACACCCGCGTATATCGATCCCGCCGGCAAGGGACTGATGGTCACCTATGGTATCCCTGTCAACCATGACGGCACCCTGCTCGGTATTATTGGTACCGATATCACCATGGACTTTCTCAATGATGTACTTCGGGATGCCGACTATCCCAATGGGCAGTTTTTGATCGTTGATGAACAACTCCAGGTCATGAGCGCGTCTACTGGCAATAGTCTATCGGACAAAATACCGGAAAACCGTTCCGAACGAATAGCCGCATACAACAAGACAACCATTCCACTTCTGAAGGATTTTCTACCAGATCTTATCTGGGATGCCCTGCGCTTTACGCCCGAAGGACGCATGCAACACGGCTGGCAAAATGGTGCCAATATCTTTGTTTCCAGCCTTTCCAGCGTTTCACCATGGCGATTGGTTTATATTCTGCCTGAAGCCGATCTGGTTGCGACCATTCTTCCTGCCTTTTCAATCCATATGGTATTCGTACTCGGCCTGATGGCGCTTCTGATTTTTGGTTACCGTTTCCTGGAGCGCGCTTTCGTCAAACCCGCTTTGGCGTTGGTTCAACATATTGAATATCATTCTAAAAATGAACCACGCCCGATTCCATCCATTCCCGAACTCTGGGTCGTTTGGTTTGAACAGGTTACGCACACCTTCGAAGCCATGCGACAGGCACACACTCGGCTTGAAGATGCCATTGAATCGTTGGATGCTGGATTGGTAATGTATGATCGGGAAGAGAAATTGGTCATTTGCAATCGGAAATACAAGGAAATTTATGACCAAATCTCACCATTCATGATACCTGGCACACCTTATGAGACAATTTTGCAGCGCAAAGTTGAGATTCTAAAACCACATATTCCATTAGACATCACACAAAATGAATGGATTTCCCAACGGCTTGCTGACCATCGTGCTCGACGCGCCTATACCCTCCAGCAAATCAATGGCCGATTCATCTCCATCAGTGATTATCCAACCCATGAAGGTGGCGTGGTAAGCCTGCGTCAAGATATTACGGATCTCAGACAGATGGAAGCCGACCTTCTGGAGAGTGAGAAAAAGTATCGTTCCATTATCGCTTCAACCACTGAGGGCTTTTTGCTCTTCTCACTCAATGACAGAAAAATTCTTGAAGTCAATGATGCGCTGTGTCACACCCTTGGTTATACCAGCGATGAAATTCTTGGTCGCAGCCCCTCAGAATTGGTCAGAGTCGATCAACGCGCTGAGATGGAAGCGTTGGAGAGAAAAGTTGCCGACCAGGATATGCTCAACACCATCCTGATGACTCGAGATGCTCAGGAAGTACATGTTCAACTCCACTGCACATTAGCCAACAGATCAGACACAAAAGATCCAGTGGCATTTGCGTTCATAGCCGATGTCACACCACAAAAAGCACTTGAAGCACAATTACGACTCGCCAAAGAAGATGCCGAACGCGCCAACTATGCCAAATCCGCTTTTCTGGCACACATGAGCCACGAAATACGCACACCGCTGAATGCCATTCTCGGTATGGGCGAGTTGTTAGGTGATACAAAGCTGGATAAAGAGCAGGAGGACTACCTCCACACCTCTCAAAAAGCCAGCGCCTCACTGCTCGCCTTGATCAGCGATATTTTGGATATTTCTAAAATTGAAGCAGGTCAGTTGGATTTGGTCAGCACGCCTTTCCATCTTCGTGAAACGCTGGAAAGCGTTCTGGATATTCAACGCGGATTGGCACGCGATAAAGGCGTTGGCCTACGCATGCGCATAGACAACACACTGCCTGACATCGTCACTGGAGACAGTAATCGCATTCAGCAAATATTGCTCAACCTTTTGAATAATGCTCTGAAATTCACCCATGCCGGCCAGGTATTTCTTGCTGTTGAACCAGGACGCAGTGAACATCAGATCCGCTTTGAGGTTGTGGATACCGGAATAGGCATCGCCAAACAAAAACTGGATGCCATTTTTGAAACCTTTGTCCAAGCTGACCTGAAAACAACCCGTCAATTTGGTGGAACGGGGCTGGGCTTGGCTATCTGTCGGCATCTCATTGATAAAATGGGCGGTACAATTCAGGTCGAGAGCACTCCCGGACATGGGAGCATGTTTTATTTCGAAATTTCTTTGCCAAGACATATGGGTAGCGTGGGCCGATTGTCTCAAACCGTCAATCAGCCAAAACATCCGCCAGCAGACTTGGTCACACCCAAAGAGTCTCTCTCCATCCTTGTCGTGGATGACTCTGAAGATAACCGGTTTCTGGTCTCCTCATTCCTTAAACGCACCGACCATCAGATTGAAGAAGCACAGAATGGTCGTGAAGCGTTGGAGATGTATAAGTCCGGTATATACGATCTTGTTCTGATGGATATGTTGATGCCAGTCATGGATGGCTATGAAGCTGTGAGCCGCATTCGCCAGTGGGAAGAGTCTCAAAGCCTACGCCCAACCCCAATCGTTGCATTGACAGCCCATGCCATGAAAGAAGCCGGAGAGAGGGCCTTTAACGTTGGATGCAATGAATTCCTCACCAAACCAGTCAGAAAAGTGCGCCTTTTGGAAGTGATTGATCAATATTCTCCGAACATAATCGACGAAGAGACTGCCACACCCTACTCTAATTAAGTGCCTCTCCATGCGCCCTTTTCAGACCCATTTGACTGATCTGACATCCACCACTATTCAAGATCTGGTGCTCTATGAAGATGAACAGATCATCATCATCAATAAACCGCATCGACTACCGTTATACAAAGGTCCAGGAGGTGGTCCGGTATTGGCGGACTATCTAGACGGTTTGCAAGGAGAGTATGACGAGCCGCCAGCACCGGCGCATCGGTTGGATGCCTCTACCAGTGGTTGTCTGGTCCTTGGCCGCAGTCGTGATGCACGGCGCAGTGTGAGTGATCTGTTTGCCTCGGCTGACGTAAAAAAAATGTATTGGGCCGTGGTGGATGGACTGCCTTTGGATGACACTGGAATTATTGATCTTCCGTTGATGGATTTTGGCTGGCCTGGACGGCCTCGAATGCGTGTGGATGAGGCTGGAAAAGCGAGTCAGACGCGCTATCAGGTTTTAGGGCGTTCCGACAAGCGCAGCTGGCTGGCACTCACACCACTTACCGGACGAACGCATCAGTTACGGGTTCATTGTGCGGGCATGGATTGGCCGATTATCGGTGATCCGCTCTATCATCCTGAGCCACAAGGAGAGGTACACCTGCATCTCCATGCACGGTATTTATCTCTGCCACTTCAGACAGCTGTCAGTGTTGAAGCAGAGCCGCCTGCACATATCATTGAGGCATTGACTGATATCGTTGTTTCGGTCCAAAATTAGACAATGAATCACAACCTGAATGGAAGCCCTGGCGATGTTTTTGCGCCGCTTTTAACATGCGAAGCAGATCATCAGAGCAAAAACATCACCACGGCTGGAACGTTTGACTGTTCAAATTTTAGACGAAAGAACTATATTGACACCGTTGGCAAATGTTCAACAGTCGGCTTATAATCAGCACACGCTCCTTTCTGCGCCTTGCGGACGAATCAATACCCTGTGCGACTGGGATGATTAATTTTTGCCGTGGCCCTAAACGCCCTGAATAAGGCTTGCCAACCATGAAAAAGATCAGCAGACGTACTGCACTTCAAACCCTGCTCGGATTCCCGATCTGCGTTCAATTTATCGCACAATCCAACCCGACCATTGCGGATTCCAAGCACTATTCACCGTTCGTAGCCGGCTCCAGAGCAGGTCACGCACTGCAACGCTCTGTAAGCACGTTTAAATTGGAACTTGGGCGATAGCGCCTTTTGGTGGTCTTTGTACACTTTGTACGACATGCGCCTTGGCTGAAGGTGCATGTTGTTCGCTAAATCCTGTGCTTATCAGCAAAAATGTCGCTGCAATCACAAATGAGTCTGAGGTCATCGGATTCACACTGAAGGTGACCAGCAAATAAAACACCGCCCGCACTGCGTCTGAGCCTTTAACAATCAGCGCCATCAGTAACGCAAATGCAAAAATAATCCCATTTTCAGCAATAATCAGAGGAATCCCGGTAAACAGATTCCTCTGTCCTTCCAGAAAATCCGCCACAAAACCAGAAATCAATGTGCGCACCAAATCCACCAATGCTTGTGGATCAGCGCCCAGAAAAAAGGCCTCTGTGGACAGGTCCCACAACAACACATAACCAAGAGTCCGATGGGCAAATGTTGGTAGATGCGCTATTTCTGGCAACACGTCATATACGGCACCAATCACCAGAAACATCAGACCGATAGCACTGATCAACGCAATGGGCGCGGGTATCCGATTAACAATACGGCGAAAGGGAAAAATCAACATCACCAACAACAAGCTAAAACCAATCTTGGACAAGGAAAGCAGATACCCCAAAATCAACAACCCCATCACCAACCGGGTACGCACAACCCGATGATCCAGCAAATACATCATGATACTGGTGGAAATCAACGCGGAATAAAAACCCGCCTCCAAGGACATGCCAGAGACCCGCATCAGAAAACCACCGGTAAAGTTTGTGGCATAGAAGTTGGTATTACCTCTTAACTCCATACCCCAAATCAGACTGTATATTTTTCTCGGTCCAACCAGTTTAGCCCATTCAGGCCCAACTATTGCCGCCGCATACTGTATAATTGAAACGATAACAGTTAATAATATAATCCAGTAAAATATATAAAACAGCCCTCTTTGCCAAAGGTAACTCATATACGCAATCGCCATTATGAGTACAATCAACTTTGCCATGGCGATGGCATCCATGGAGAGCAGACCCGCTATCAAAATCAACGACAACACCGCCCAATCCAACAAACCGGTATGTCGGATGGTGTTTCGAATAAAGACCAGATCTATCAAGGGAATCAGTGCGTACAGGTAAATCACTTTGTTGAAAAACATCGGATTTACAATCGGCATGCAAAACGGAATGAAAAACAGGTAAGCCATCAACACCTGATAGCCGCTGGCGTTGTCCTTACCTGTTTCTCCGTAAATCATCTGCTGAATGGATGATCTCATGTCGTACCACGTGTCGTGGTGAGGCTGTCAATACAAGTCACGAGGGTTTTACAGATAGCCGTATTTGATCAACCAGGGCAAAGTAACCAGAGACACACCCATACGATCCAGCATGGGCATTTTCCGCTTCCATTCATCATCGAAGCGGATATCTGTCATACCCGATTTAAACCGATGAGGATTACCACCGATGGAGTGCAGCTTGGGCAGATCAATACTATTTTCAGTGACAAAAGGATTATCCAGCCCATTCAATAACGGCAATTCATCAATCACCCGCTGAATGGTTGCCCGTGGTTGCAAAGCAAAATCCTCATAGCGAATCGTAACGCCGGGAATCTGCTTCATAATTTTTTTGGACAGGATATTACGCGCCAACCAGGCACTGATAGAACCTGATGTTTCGTTTTTCTTGAGGTATTCGCCGGTGGCTGGATTGAATTTCTTCTTATTCCAGGCGTACACCACTGCCCGAGGATCTCGGATAATATGCAGGACATTCACTTGGACACCCTCCATATTATTGAGCAAGAGCGGCCTGGATGGCACCTTTGAGGAGTCCACACAGATCTCGGTACCCGAGTGTCGAATCATGGCGGCATAGAGTGCTTTCAGGCGTTCACTGTATTGCATGAGTGCGGCTTGATCCTCAGCATCCATTTTGCCGCGTAACAATTTTGGCACATGGCGCGAGTGATCAAAAGTGTGGTGCAATTTTGTAATCGCTTCGATATCAACGGAATCGATATCAGTACCAAAGCTCTCTTTAATCACTTCATTCCAAAATTGACACTGGCGAAAATGCGCGCCGCAGGCACACATATTATTGCTGGAGAACCCCTCCTCCCACAATCGGTACACCTCATTAAAGGAGGTCACACCGTTAATGGCACCGAGTACCCGATCAACAATAGTCGTGCCGCTTCTTCCCGCACCAGCGACATAAATGATTTTCAGCTTGGTATCTGACATCCGGCGGAACTCGGCCTCTATTATGGGTGTGATAGGAGCAAGATTTATAGCAAATCTACACGGAATCAATCAAGACAATTGCCCTTGTACGCCTGTCAAGCATACGCTTTATTGATCATTTTTTAAACCGGGAGCGACAAGAGGCATGTAAAAAATGGATAGGAGCCAACATTTTCAATCTTGTGAGGTAAACTGATTTTTGTTATAAAATATTTATCATCATTATTTTACATAGAGGTAATTTTTAATGAGCAGCAGTGCAAGTCCTTATGTATTTGAGCTGGAAGTTAAGATCTCTCTACAAGGCACCCAGATTCTACTGGAATATTATTTGCCTTTGGTATCATCGCGATTCAATTTCATATTCATTCCAAAAAAGAATACCTTTCTCGATCTTCACAACAGTATAAATACTGGTGATCCTGAACCATTCCAGGACAACGGAGAAATTGGTTCAAAACTGTTTTCTTTTCTCTTTGGCAATGGACTCAAAATCGAAGAAGTTCTCAGAGTGGTCCATGGCGATCTTATAGAAAATCAAACCCCTGTCTCAAAGCCAATCTCCTTAAAAATCATATCTGACCTTCCAGAGTATATTGCTTTGCCTTGGCGACTAATGCGATGGAAAAATTTTTCCCTTGTTAAAGAAGGGTGGCAGATTACAACAGCTTTTGATCGAGATATCACACAAACCGAGTCAAAGACCATACAACCACGAAGTGGATTGTTAGCCATCTTTACTGGTACAAAGTCAGCCAGCCACTCTGCCCAATTTACTGGTGCATTAAAAGAGGTTTGGGGCGATAAGGAAGAGTCTTGGCTGTCCATCGCCCTTTCAAAGAACGACATCAGACAAGCTCTTGAGGATAAACCTCCGACTATTATTTATATCGATACGCAGCAAAACGATTCAGACAATAGAGATATTCTACTCAGGAATTCAGACGGCTCTGAATATCCATGGTCGGCATTTCAAACGGATATAGAAAAACTAAAACATCCTCCAGCGGTCATCTATATGAACAGCAGCGGTGCATTGCCGCTCAACCTGGACCCATCTAAAGAATTTTCCAAACGCACACCTTTTGTGGTTAGAAACATTATCTCAACCGAGGATGACGCAAAAAACAATATTGCATTGAGCTTTTTCCATAACTGGTTACACAACACAAAATCACCAATTACCGCCTTTCACGAATCTTGCAAGAGCTATCCTTCAACGACAGCAGATTCACTTGTCTGCTTATCTCATCGCATCATCTTTCAAACATTTCCCTACATTCCGCCAGAGTCATCCCGTGTACCTGGGCAACAACAGGTGCCAATCAAATTGGAAATGATATTGGATCGGGATGGCATTAAAAGCCACATGCTCAAATGGATCTCTGAGCTGTTAGGCGACTCCAGAGCAAGGGTGATGGCGTTATTGCCATTTGCCGCACCAGACAATATGATTGAGATTCTCAGTGATCAGTTGATTCACTTTCTCAACACATCTGAAGTGCTCGCCAACAGTATTGCCATCAAGAAAATCAACGTCGATTTTCCAGATATACGTATCAACCTAATACCTGATTTGGAACAAGCCCTACGCAGAGCTCTTGGCGCAGAAAGCAATGAGCCATGGGATTCCATTCTCACTCGTGCCGCACCCGAAGCACCTCCGGGCAGACAACGGATTATCTGGTTGGATATGGGCGCATTTGGTCATAACAATCCACAGTTAAAACATCAGATTAAAGCTGATGAAATTTCTGACTGGCTCAGTCATGCTCACAATACGCTCACACCATTCTGTCCGCGTTCCGTGAAAGTAATCTGCTTTGCTTCCATGGAAGTAGCTCCCAAACACATCTCAAATGTTGACAGTTTTCTGGAGAAACTTGATGACAATTTCACAGACCCTGCATTCTGGTATAAAAAACTGAGCAGTCCGGTTGGCAAGGTTCCAAAGCGTGAACTACTTGATTTCCTTAGACACATTTCATGTCCAGCAAATATTTTGACGGAGACAAGAGACCTTTTGTATCAGAAATCAAATGGCGGTGTTTTTCAGCAGTTAATCGTTTTACTGAACAAAGGCGTTAACAGTGGATGGTATGCTCTACGTTCTCATATGAAAGGTGAGCTCGAACCCAATAGACCCAAACGCGGGACATGGTAACGATGACTGACACCAATAAATCTGTTTTCAACCTTCTTGATGCTGAACGCGATCAGGCCACCCGTAAAACACTGCTTGCGACCCGTGATATTCCTTCTTCGCTTGGCAGTCTTGAAAAAGGGGCTGAGTTTTATCATCCTGATCCTGATCTATTGGAAGCGGTGAATGTTGCCTTAACAGTGGGCGCTCCTCTTTTGCTGACCGGTGAGCCTGGAACAGGCAAGACGCAGTTGGCCTACTATCTGGCAAGTTTTTTTGGTATTGAATTGTTTCCGTTGTTTGTTAAAAGCACCACAACCGCCAGTGATCTACAATATCGGTTTGATACTGTGGCCTACCTTCATGCGGCGCAAGATCCTAAGCAAGACATTGATGATATGAATAATTTTATTCGACAAGGACCACTGTGGAAAGCGTTTGAACAGAGCGATCCATCGGTTGTGCTGTTGGATGAGATTGACAAGGCATCCCGTGATTTTCCCAATGATCTACTGAACGTATTGGATCAGCACACTTTTCGAGTGGATGAATTGGATGATGATATCTCTCGCAAAGACGCGCCACCGCCAATTGTCATCATAACCAGCAACAGTGAACGCCGGTTGCCTGAGGCATTTCTCAGGCGGTGCATTTTTCATTACATCACCTTTTCTGATGATCTGGTTAGAAAAGCTGTAGAGGCACGGATTGGTGATTTTCCCAACCTGTCCGTTGAGATCCGAGACGCGGCAACCACGCGATTTTTAGAGTTGCGGTCCGTAGAGCTTCGAAAACGTCCAGCAACCGCTGAATTACTTGTTTGGCTGACAGCACTTTCTGCCATGCAATACACCGATCTCAACCATATTTCACACTGCCCACTCTCAGACCTACCCGCTTTAAACACACTGATCAAGGATCGGGACGATTACGAGATACTCGGTTGATGTCGATGTTACGTGAAACACCTTCGCTGGATTCGCTACTAACTGGATTACGCCATGGTGGTCTGGATATCGGCATTCAGGAGACGTTGCGGATTCATGCGGTGTTTCAGAAAATCGCTCAGTCAGAGAGCGATGCGCCAACCATTGCACAGATCAAGGCCATTCTATCCTCTATTCTGGTGCGCTCGGATGAGAAGAGAAAACTGTTTAATCGATTGTTTGATCAGTGGTTAGACAACATCACCCTTAATAACAAATCAAAATTATTTCCGACCACGGATCACCCTTCAGGCACACCTGATCAACAGCACGCTACCAGATCCTTTGACACCAACAGCCCCATTCAAAAAAAATCCTTTATTACCTGGGAAAGAGTGTTGTGGCTATTGCTGGCCTATTCACTTTTCCTAATCATCATTGTTTTTGCGGCAATTATTCCAGAGCAAATTGAATTCACGCCCTCACCACCACGTCCGTTGATGCAGGATGAAATATTCCAGAAAAGCAATCAAGATTTCAAACAACTTTTAAAGCTAACAGATGAAACAAGCATCAAAGATCCATCCAACAACGCACCACCAACGGTTATTCGCACTATCAATCATCCCTATCCTGCCATTGCAGCTTCTGCTTTTATTATATTGATCTTGATGTTTCTTTTCCCACTTAGAAGGCGACTACTTCAGCCTTCTGAACCGCTTTTGTTTAATGAGGGCGCAACGGAACCTTATTTACCTGCATGGGAATCAAAAGAGCTTATTTTTCTGGATCATACCAATGAAGAGTTGATTGTTTGGGGCATTGATACATTTACAGCTGAAGAAGCAACTCAGACAATTGATATAGATGCCACAGTTGAGAAAACCGCTCAGGATGGCGGTTTATTGAACCTGGTTTTTCAACCAGCCCGTTATCACCGCACGGTGTGGATTCTATTGGATAAAGCCTGCCAAAGCCCTACACTGGAGCGTCTGGCCCAAGAAGTTGAAACCGCACTGCTCAGAGCTAATTTACCGGTTGAGACCGCCTTTTTCTGGATCAAGCCGGATCAGTTTACCGACAACGCTCAAGCACGTTTTATTCTTAGCGATCTGGAAGAGCAACGTAATGGATTGATTATGCTCCTGCTTACCGATGGTGAGCTTTTGAGCGCTCAATATCAGCGTTCTGATAGGAACTCTGTGCGTTTTAATGCCATTTTACGGATGTTATCGTCTTTTCCTCGTCTTTGGTTTGTGACAGACTTGACCGACAGCCGCGCGTTAAAGACAGTTATTGAGCCTTTTCAATTAGCGCTGATTACAGCGGATCAGCTGCCTGCTGTTTTGGGTCAGAGCCGTACACAGCCAGCACGGATTGAAGATAAAAATGTAATTAAACTTTGGGCCGCCACATGTGCGCTGTCTCCTCTGCCTGTTTTGGAATCCCAAGCATTAGCACTGCACAAAGAACTCAAAATCAGCTGTCCAAGTAGCCATTACCGCCATCTGTTCCACTATGCTAAATCCAGCACCGACGCAGTGATATTTACCGACACTCAGAGACAAGAGCTTCTGGATTGGTTGAGTTTTTATCAACAAGTTGATCCGTCAGACACGCTTCATGAAGACACAGTTCTGAACAAAGCGCTGAACTATTGGCTAACAGCGTTTGAAAGACAAATTAGAAAAACAGAGGAGAGCCCGGAAAAAAACAGCCTGGCCTATCATCGGCTCACCGTTGAGCAGGTCCTACTCACCCTTTGGCTCGCACCAGAAAAAGCCATCCCTGCCCTTTTCACACTGTTCGACCAAGAGCCTTCAAACAAATCTGATCAATTACGCGAACTGATCAAGAAACGTATCAAACCCTATTCTGACCAACACGCCACTTCATCCGATTTAATACGACTACCCTGGCAGTTAGATGACCGCACCGATGCGGAAAAAGCGATGCTGTTGACAATGGGCTTTGGTGGAGATCCAGGCGTAAACTACTCAACAAAATCACCAGGGCGTGTTTGGTTCTCCATTGGCATCACACTCTGGCTGGCTATTTCTGGCGGTTATTTTATTTTTTATGACACCTACCTATGGACATCTCTATTCTGCCCTCATAGTGAGTATAAGGACAATAACGGCATTCCTTTTATCCGACTCTGTGCTGGGTCGTTCAAGATGGGCTCACCAGAAAATGAAAAAGGTCGAAACTCCAATGAAGGCCCAGTACACAAAGTGACTCTTTCCGCCTTCGATATGGCAAAATATGAGACCACCAATGCCCAATACCGTCTGGTTCATCCAGATCATAAGGGTGAAGATGACCTTCCTGTGATAAACGTATCCTGGAATGATGCTGATGGATATTGTCGCTCATTGGGTTATCGACTGCCCACCGAGGCAGAATGGGAATACGCTACTCGGGCCGGGACACAATCACGCTGGTCTTTTGGTGAGGATGAGAGCCAGCTGGATCAATACGCTAATTACAACAAGCAAAATTCAGATTCCTTATTAACTGTTGGTTCCATGCGCCCCAATCCATGGGGGCTGTATGATTTGCATGGCAATGCCTGGGAATGGAACTCGGATTGGTATGACACTTATCCTGCTAAAGAGCAAACCAATCCCACAGGGCCTAAGACTGGCTTGCGCCGCGTGATTCGCGGCGGCTCTTTTTTGGCCGGGTCCGGGTACCTGCGCTCAGCGGACCGGGACTGGTACGAGCCCGGGGACCGGTTCAGGTTCCTTGGTTTTCGTTGTGTTCGCGGCGCGTCTCCCGCCAGCCTTGACTCTTGATTATTGATCTTTTCCCGCGAAGCGGGTAGATTTTTTTTGGTACTTAATAAAGACAAAAAAACACAAACACATGACAAAAAACGACCATTTTGGTACTATTTTGTCAAACCTTAAAATCCTATCGCGGCCTATTACTCACCTTGTGACACAATGGGTGACAACAAAACACCAAAAAACTACCAAAAACTACAAATATTGGTGCAATCACGACCAATAAAGTGACAATTGTCACTTACCCAATAAAAATCTCGCCGCTGCGCGGCGTTAAAAAGATCAAGAAATCAATGATCAAGGCTGGCGGGAGACGCGCCGCGAACACAACGAAAACCAAGGAACCTGACCCGGTTCACGGGCTCGACCCTGACCCGGTCCGCAGAGCGCAGGCTCCCGGACCAGAACAAAAAAGAGCCGCCGCGAATCACGCGCACATCACCTGCCTCCAGGCCGACCGGATTCTCCTGTGACTCCTTGGAATAGTCACCATATCGATCCCAGCACCATTCAAACACATTGCCTGATAAATCATACAACCCCCAAGGATTGGCCTTTCGGGTGCCCACAGCATGTGGCCGATTTTCTGAGTTATCTTCAAACCAAGCATACTCCTTACCCAGATCATCAGTTTCACCAAAAAACCACGGAGTCTCTGTTCCAGCTCGACACAGATATTCCCACTCCGCTTCTGTCGGTAACCGGATGCCATCTGCTCTACGATGCCATATAATCTGTTTACTCTGTTGCTCATAACAGGGTGTCAACCCCACCCGCTCAGACCACTGATTACAGAATATCACTGCCTCCAACCAACTTATTTCCGTTATTGGCCAGTTCTCCTTTGCTTGATCATCCCAATGGTCAGAGACCTTGCCTATCACCTCTTGATAAAGCTTTCGGGTCACTGGATAGCGCATGCAACTGAGTGAGGAGATTGTGACATCACGTTGAGGTTTTTCATTATCACGAGCCAAATCGTCCGAATCCGGGCTTCCCATCATGAAGCGCCCAGCAGGAATCTCAACAAACTCATCCAAAGGCCTGTGCGGTGCTTTATGGATGGTATTGAATGCGGCTTTTTCTTCATCCGTTTTGGGCAGATAAGCCCGAGTCGCCAGAGACATCTTTTTCGGTGATTTTTCAGCCACATCCTGATCAATTGGCTCGGTTTTTGGTGTGTTCTGTGGCTCTTCTGATTCCTGACTGGCTTCAGGCTCTATTGGTTGAGTATCAGCGTTAGACTCTGGTATATCGGGCTCTGGTATGTCAGGCTCTGGTATGTCCGGCACTGTTTCTGCTGGTAGCTCTCCTACTATTTCCTGCTCATCCGGCGTACTCACTTCTTCAACACCCTGCTCTGGCACATCAATCGCACGGCGTTCACGCTTCACCACCGGCTTACCCGTCCAAGCCAACACCACGGCAAGCCCCAACAACACCACATAACCTATCCAGCCCCACTCCGGCCACAACCACAGCAAAACCGCACCGCCCAACACACCAACCATCACCCCCATCAACAACGCCCAACCAGCAGGTAGATGATCCAATCTATACAGTAATGTTTTCTCAACAGATGTATTCATCGACACCATCACCTCACAACAAACTCAAACCAAATCTCACGCTTCATCCAAAAAAACGTCATCCAACGACCGCGCATCAAGCACCCGATCTCCCCACAACTCAAGAGCAGCAAGATCCGCACATTTGACCTGTTCAACAACCGAATCTGACAAAACCCCAAACCGACGCTGAAGCTGTCTCAGCAGAAATGCCGACTCACCTTCCTGATGGCCTTTTTGAAGCCCTTTTTGAAGCCCTTTTTGAAGCCCTTTTTGAAGTCCTTTCTGAAGCCCTTTCTCGATCATTTCTCTAGCAAATTGAGACGCATACTGTTCTGTTTCACCAGGAAAGGCTTCTTCCGTAAATGCCTGAACACTACTCATATCAAAATCCTCACAAGTCTGAATCAGATACAACAACGCACGTTGAGCAAGCTCTGTATCACCATGAAGCGCTTGACCAATTGAAGCGACCACATCAACCGAAAGCTCCGCTTGAAAAACGCATTTCAATGCTAAGAATCCACCTCTTAACAAATCATCACGTGATAGATCTGAATCATTAATGCGACCCAAATCCAACACAGAAAAGGGAGTCGCACGATATCTGCCATATTCAGCCCAAACCTTTTTTCACTACTTCAACTTGAAAAACCCAACCGCACGCTCTAACTCCTGAGCCATCTGTCCCAAATGGTCCGAGCCGCTGGCCATTTCATTCGCTGATCCGGCATTCTCTTGAATTACGTGATCCAACTGCTGAATGGCGCTGTTTATCTGCTCTGCACCGTGATTCTGTTCCTCGGAAGCCGCACTGATCTCCTGAACCAAAGCCGCTGTACGCTGAATGTTCGGCACCAATGTATCCAACACCTTGCCCGCACGTTCCGCAACTTCAACGCTGGTTCCAGAGAGTAAACCAATCTCGCCGGCCGCCTTCTGACTGCGTTCAGCAAGCTTACGCACTTCCGCCGCAACCACCGCAAAGCCCTTGCCCTGCTCACCAGCACGCGCCGCCTCAATGGCTGCGTTGAGCGCCAACAGGTTTGTCTGTCGGGCAATCTCTTCAATAATGGAAATCTCCTCGGCAATACGACGCATGGCCGTTACCGCCTCTGTCACCGCCTTACCACCATCAACCGCTTCATCCGCCGCTTTACGAGCGATCTGCTCTGTCTGTCGGGCATTATCGGTATTTTGATTAATGTTGGCTGCCATCTCCTCCATGGCTGAAGAGGTCTGCTCAATAGAGGCGGCTTGTGCCGTGGCACCCTGCGAAAGCTGAGCACTGCGACTCATCATACCGTTGGCGTTGTCCGCTACCGCTTCCGTTGTCTGCATGACTGAACCAACCGTATTGCGTAGATTCTCCAACATTCTGGAGAGTGCCAACATCGTCTGACCAATCTCATCACCGCTGGTAGAATTCACCTCAACAGACAAATCACCATTTCCAACCGCCCGCAAACGATCTGCCAACTCAATCAACGGTCGAATCACCGAACCATTGAAAAACATCAATGCACCAATCGCCAATAAAACAATCAAAATCCCCATTACCATCACAGACCAAAAAATCCGCGTCTGATTGCCCTCGGCAATCCCGGTGTAAATAGTCACCAGATCATTGCTCAACTTCCGCAGTGTGTTGGACTCAACCAAAATCGATTGCCGCGCCTTACGATACTCAAGTGATCCAACCTTGCTCTCCAGCAACGTCTGAACACTGTCCACAAACAGCCGATATTTTGCTTCGATCTCACCGATTTTATTCTGTGCACCAGAATCATCAATCGCTGCAATTTGTTTGAACTTGGTGATTTTCAAATCTTTCGGATATTGACCACCATTTTTCATGGCCATTAACGTCTGTTGAAAAATCTCTCGCGCTGTATTGTATTCGCCTAGACTGGGATTCAACTCCGCCTTACCCAACGCCAAATCATCCGAAAAATTCAGCGAAAATTTGCGAATACCCAACACATCACCAACCTTGGTCTGTCGATTGGCCTTGACCGCATGACAATCCACACAGGCCTGTACCGTGGCACGGTCTGCGGTGTAGAAATGCACGGCTAAACCGCCGCCCTTCTCCTCAGTGTTGATAAAAATCGGCCCTTCACCGCGTGTCAAAAATCGATTCGCTTCCTGATCCATGGCAGTTGTTAGCTTCTTAGCCTTGTTCACAGGCTGCTCGGAAAGCATGTCAATGCTGACCTTGGCCTCTCCCTTAAAAGCATCATTAACCATTCTGGTAAAGGTGGCAGGATAAGGAATTGCCGGTTCACTGAGTGCGGAAGGATCGCGGGATAAAATAATCTCACCACGATCAGCAGGCTCCACCACATGTGTCGTATAAGTTTGACGCATACTGGTAATGTATCGGTCTAAAGATTCAACCCGTTCATTCAAGGTCTGAAAACTACTCTTGGCCATGGCATAGCCCAATACCGACTTGCCCATCGCTTGCGTCAACATGCGCTGGCGACCTAGTGCATTGATATAGTTTGCATCATTACTGGCTTGATTCAACGACCAAATCACCGAAACACTCGATATGATCGCCACCGCCCCAATCAAACAAAAAACCAACAACACTTTTATTCGGATGGACAAACTGTTCATCAACGCCCCCAATATTCTTCCCATTCCCACACTGAGCATTCAGCCACCACGATAAGCAACTGATCCCTTTATGGCAAAATAACACACTTCCCGACAACACACCCTTACAGAATTCAATTCAAGGATTAATTTTTTTTATAGAATAGGCGTTACGCAGTTGAATGCATTTTGTACCCGTCATTTCTGCCGAAGCGGGAATGACGGCATTACACGTTTACTCAGGAAAGAGATGTTTACCCCACAGGATAAAGCACGCCCGTACCACCCAAACCACAATATCCGCCCGGATTTTTGGCCAGATACTGCTGATGGTACTCTTCTGCATAATAAAATGGGCCTGCCGGAATGATTTCCGTGGTAATCGCACCCATATTGGCATCAGTCAATACTGCTTGAAAGCGCTTACACGTCTGTTTGGCCTGATTCATTTGATCATCATTGAAACAGTAGATACCCGAACGATACTGTGTGCCAACATCATTGCCCTGACGCATCCCCTGAGTCGGATTATGGGATTCCCAAAACAGTTTTAGCAGCGCTTCATAGGCTGTTTTCTGCGGATCGAACACCACCTGAACAACCTCATTGTGACCGGTCATCCCAGAACAGACTTCATGATAGGTTGGATTGCGCGTAGCGCCTGCCGAATAGCCTACCATGGTTGAATAAACACCCTCCGCCGTCCAAAACTTGCGCTCCGCGCCCCAGAAACAGCCCAAGCCAAAGAGCGCTATTTCCATGGTATCGGGAAAAGGAGCTTTCAATCGACCATCTAAAACAAAATGTTTTTCCGGCACCGGCATGATTTCTTCACGACCGGGCAGAGCCTGTTCAGCTGTAGGAACGATGAGAGATTTCTTTCCAAACATGCGTTTTCTCCGAAAGAGAGCACAATCCATTCACGCGCTTTGCGTATGGCGCTTCTGCCGTGAAACCAGCGTAGCAGACGAACGACGTTTTTGCTGTTTTTTGGCCTGACCAGTGACGATGTCATCAAGAAACAACACCGGTTCACCAGGCTGACTGCGTTTAAAATCATCCGAAACATACTCAAGCGCAGTCGTTCCATCCACACCAACACCATCCATCAGACCACGCAACACCAAACCATATAACCGACGCAGTGCAATACGATGGGTCTGTCCGGTCTCGGTATAAATCCACGCACTCAACACTGAAAAACGCTGATACGCGCCTTCACCACAAAACAGCGCCTTTTTGGTCGTGCGAAACCGTCCGGAATTGCCGATCATATCCCAATAGCGTGCAAAGCGCTTCAATCGCTGCATGGTGTCAAAGTCGATCAGATTGTTACAGAGTATTTCATAAGGTGCCACCGCATCGTACACCATTCCAAATGCCTCACTATGCTCTGAAATCGGCGCGCCGGGCAGGCGTTTGAGTATTCCAACCTGTATTTCATGCGGATCAAGAGCGGTCAGACGATCAAAAGCCGCCCCAAACCCGTCCACCGCTTCACCGGGCAGACCGATGATCAGATCAGTGTGCAGATGAGCTTCGGTTTCATTACGAAGCCAAAGTAAATTCTGCTCTGCCTGTTGAGCATCTTGTCGGCGTCCGATCCGTTCGGCCACCTCTGCATCGAATGTTTGGATTCCTATCTCAAACTGAAGCGTCCCAGCTGGAAAACGCTGAATCAAAGCCTTGAGCGGTTCTGGAAGACGATCTGGAATCATCTCAAAATGCAGAAACAGACCATCACGCATTCGATCCAGAAAAAAGGTCAAAATCCGCTCACAGATGGCGATATTGAGATTAAAGGTACGATCAACAAACTTGAACTGTCCAACACCGCGATCCATCAGTTTTTGCATGGCACCCAAAAACAGATCCAGATCAAAACCACGCACTGAACGATCCAGCGCAGAGAGGCAAAAAGCGCACGTATACGGACAGCCCCGAGAGGCCTCCACATAGATCAAACGATTCTGTATATCAGTATCACTGTACAGATCATACGGCAGCGCTAAACGGGCTGGATCAGGCGGTGAAAGCTGTATCACCTGATTCTGAATGGTGCCGCCTGAAAGCAGATCCTCACACACCCCCTGAAATGCCAGCTCACCTTCTCCAACCACAACAACATCGGCAGTCAGAATCCATGGACGTTGCTGGATCTCATGACTCACCTCTGGACCGCCCAGCACCACGGTAATTTCGGGTGCTACCTGCTTTAAAAGTGTCAACAACCGTTCACACAGACCGACATTCCAAATGTGAACACCAATGCCGATAATCTTTGGTGACAAGGAGAGCACCTGTTCCATCGCCTCGACCGGACGTCGATTGAGATCAAACTCCAGGATGTCACATCTATCCGCCAAACGACCAAGGTTGGCTTTGAGATAGCGTAAACCAAATGCCGTATGAATATAGCGTGCATTGAATGTGACCAGAACGATATCAGCCATGGTGAGCCAAGGGCTCCTTTTGCTACAGTCATGTTTTGGAATATTTAGAAGCACGGAAAAACTATATCATGCCCATCATCGACATCACAGACCCGGATGACCCAAGGCTCGATCCCTATCGCGTTCTGTCACGCTCCTGTGTGCAAAGCTCACCCAGTGGATTTGTTGCCCAAGGCGTGAATGTGGTCAATCGCCTACTGACAAGCACCTTAGCCATTCACTCCATGATGGTTGTGACCAATAAAATTGATCAACTCACACCACAACCAGCAGAGTCGGTCACGCTGTATCGCATCACCAAAGCCATCTTAAAATCGGTTGCCGGAACCGGTTACAAAAGCGGTGTCTATGCCCACGCTGAACAGCCAAAGTTGCTGGAAATCGGTACGTTTTTGTCCAGTCTAGCTTCTGATGAGCCAATCACGGTATTGATTTTGTCCAACAGCAACAACCCGCGCAACATCGGCGCGATGATACGCAGTGCAGCAGGCTTGGGCGCGCATGGCGTAATTTTGGGAGATCATTCAGCCGATCCGTTTCACAACCAATCGGTCCGCGCCTCCATGGGCGCGGTATTTGGCATGCCGCTGATCCAGTGTGATGATCTTAAACAGGGTTTGATTCAGTTGCATCAGGAAGGCGGATTTCAGCTGGCGGCTACGGTGCTGGATGCTGAAGCAACACCGCTGATGCAGACAAAAAGAGAGCAAAAACGGATCGGCATTGTCATGGGCAACGAGTACAACGGCCTATCGCAAGACTGTATTACTCAATGTCAGCAGAAAATCACCCTGCCCATGGCCAATGAAACCGACTCTCTGAACGTCACCATGGCGGCAACGCTTTTTCTCTATCATTACCGCTATCTGGCTACTTGAAGTTAAAAATTTTATCGAAGTTCGCCACTTTAAAAACCCGTGTCAACTTCTCATTGCAGTTGTGAATTTCCACGCCACCTTTAAACTCTTTCTGGATAATCAGCAACATACCCAAAGCAGAGCTGTCAACATAATCCACATGACGAAAGTCTACAATAGCCCTGTCAGCCTTGGCATCTTCATAGCTCTTTCTGAAAGCGCCATGGCTTTTGAAAGTGAATTCCTTTGTTTTGATTGTAATCGTTACGGCACCATTATTTTCAGATGTCGAGATTTCCATCGAGATTCCTTCATCAACAAATTCTAAGCCAATCTATTTCTTCATCATGCGATGCCTTGGCAAGCAAAGCCGATGACCTGGGACGCTCCACAATCCAATAACCGCAACGACATTGCTCACAACTCAGAACAAAATCAAGCGCGAAACGCGCCATTCTCACCCCATGCGGAATTTATGGAAATGTCTGAAGGGTACTCTTGCACGCCTGTTAGAGCAACTTTCCATTCTGTTATTTCTTGACTCTATTCTACTTGGATATTTGAGTTATGCTTAACTTTTTTTTCATTTGTTCCGATAGTATATCCATACGTCTTAAAATCGGCTCTGATTAGATCTTTATCGCTTTTGCTAAAAAAGCATGAAATCAATTTGATATTGTTTTATCCTGTGGTGTCAATTCAATTTCTTGACTCTGTTGACAAAACCTCATAAGGAAATTTTCCATATCGTGGAAATTGGCAACCACATAGACCTCAGACAATACATGCGCCTTTGGCTGCTCGCGGTGCTGTGTGTGCTTGCCCCTTCCCAACCGAGCGAGGCCCTGACCTTTTCCATCACACCAGATACCGCCCTCTCCTCCGACACCGATGCCTTGAACGCTTTTACCCGTGGCGCAGATCAGTGGGGCACTCTCTTTACCGATGATATCACAATTGAAATTGATGCCCAGTGGCAAACCCTGGGTGGATCGGTTATCGGTTCAGCCTCTTCCACACAATATTCGGTGGATTACGACACCATCCGCGACCGCATGGCTTCTGATGCCAGTGACGAAAGCGATGATAATATTGTTACCTATCTGCCCACCTCTTCAGAGTTAAGTGTCACTTTGGATGGTGGCGATAGTCTGGCCTCTCCATCCAAGATTATTATCAATAAAGCAACACTTAAAGCCCTTGGCTATATTGACACAACAGACACATCAGATGCCGATTATCTCAATATTGACTGGAGCCTGACAGATGCCACTCTGACCTTTAACTCCAGTTACAGCTTTGATTTTGACAACACTGATGGCGTTACCGCCGGGTTGATGGATTTTGAAACCGTGGTCGCTCACGAAATCGGTCACGCTCTGGGCTTTACCTCTAAAGTGGATGTATTCGACACATCATCAGGCATAACCTCTTCCAGCCCATCACCGCTTGATCTATTTCGCTTCACCAGCGGCTCACTGCCCACAGATGAATCCAGCTTTACCACCACAGCACGCGACATGACACCCGGCTCCACCACCTATTTCAGTGATACAGAATATTCCTATCTGTTCTCTACCGGTTCCAGTGAAGGCGATGGCCAACAGGCCAGCCACTGGAAGGATGGTCAAGACCCTGTGCTGGGTATCATGGATCCCACCCTTTCATCCGGTGAATTGGTCGAAATCACCAGCGCTGATCTACGCGCCCTGGATGTGATCGGCTACGACATCATCCTCTACGCCACACCACTACCCGATTCAGCCGGACTGATGCTGGTTGCCCTGGGATTAATGTTTCTCTATCAACGAAAACATACCAGTACAGCAAAAACCACATGAGACAATGTCTGATGGGTTTACTGTTTCTCTTCTGGCCATTTCACGCTCTTTTTGCCATGCAGGCCGCAGTGATTTATAGCCATGAGTCCGCTTTTATTAATGCCCGCTTTGCCGTTTTGGCCACCACTCTGCCCAGCCGTTCGAATGCGCGAATCCAAATTGATGCGGTCTACTCGAAAAGCCCTGAACAGACCAATCTGATCGGCACTTCGGTAATCCTGGCCAACACTGCCACCTTTCGTTTCCTACGCCAACCCGGTCAAACTGTTGTCGCCTTTATTAAACAAATCGACCAAAACAGAGCGACACTCATCTATCCACCCACCAACGGTGGATTAATTCTCCATGAACCGGAGCAGACCTTAAACGCACTGACTCAGGCACAAGAGAAGCCTGTCCAAACGCTTTTTTCAGGCACTGCTCGCGCCCGACTGGCTGCGGCTTATTTTCTTACAAAGAGTGGGACAAAATCGACACAGTGCAAAGAGATTATTCAGGCCGCACTTTGGGGATTGAAACAACCTGAGCCAACCATCAACCAAACCGCTGTGATGATTGTAAAACACCATATTTCCGAATGGAAAACAGTATTGGCGGGCTATTATCCACTATTCAAAAAAGAGAGTAAAGAAGCACGCGCAGACGAGATATCCGAATGGCTCAATCAGCAACCTGCGCGAGAGTCCTGTCAAACAGTGCTCAAGAGATGAGTTTTTTTGTTATAGCCTGTCCCATGGCCATGGCAGCCTCAATATCCTTGGGCTGGGCCAGCACTTCACGAAATTGAATCAGCAAAGCCCCCCCTTTAAAGCGCACAGTAGGCGGTGTCAGTCCGCCCGGATGCTGCATCAATATCTGTCGTATCTGTGGTGTCAGCACTTTGCGAAGCTGTTTGTCATCGGTTGAGAGCAGATCAAAGCGCTTGTGAAAATCAGTGTCTGAAAGAGTCACCGGTCTGACTTTTTTGGACAATTCAGCAGACAGCCCGCCCATCAGCGCTGTCACCACCTTGCTCGCCCGAGGGTCATCAAAAGAGAACTCTTGAAAAATAGCGGGCAAACGCGGACCAACCAGCCACGCTTGTTCAGCGTCAAAACCGGAGATGGTCCAATTGGTCTCTGGCCGGCGGCGGCGAAACCAATTGGCCATAGCCCACTTCCCTTCCAGGGTCCAGGTTTTGCCCTTTATTGTCCCTTCATAGCGAAAACAGAGCGTTTTATCCGAACCTTTGAATGACAAACCGTGTTTTTCTGCCAACGCCTTACGCTTCTGATCAATACCACTGCCCTGCACGCGGTTATATTGCCAAAAGTAGAACAACCCTAAACAGATGATGACCGGAATCAAAAGATCCATGGTGTGATTATCCTGGTGAGAAGATGTTTTTTTATAAAATAAAATAAAGAATACATGCTATCTTTGGAGAACATATACTCAAAATAGATAGTAGCGTGTTTACAAACAAAGGGCGAGGAGATCAACAGGACCATGTCACTGACCAAGAAATACATTTATCAGATTCGGTTCATCGCTCTTTTTGCCATTATATTCACAACACTTCCCGCGCATGCTGAAGAGCAAAAAATGGTGGTCTATAAATCCCCAAGCTGCGGCTGTTGTGGCGGTTGGGTTGAACACCTCCAAGCCAATGGCTTTTCGGTTTCAGTACGCAATCTTGAGGATGTCACGCCTTTGAAAGAGCGCTTGGGTGTGCCAGACCGGCTGCAATCCTGCCACACTGGCGTGATCGGTGACTATCTGGTTGAAGGCCATGTTCCAGCTGCGGATATCAAACGACTGCTGAGAGAAAATCCCGATGTTCACGGCATTGCCGTTCCCGGCATGCCCATCGGCGCACCCGGTATGGAAATGCCCGGTGAACCAGCCGATGCCTATGCCAGCATCACGTTTAATAAAAACGGTCCAGTCGGCATCTTTGAACAACATTAGAATTAGGACCACGGAAAAAATCAATCATCCCATTCACTGGTCTCTTGATCCGTCCACTGCGTTCCAGAAAGGGTTACGTGC
>JADFWU010000037.1 GCA_015234045.1 Magnetococcales bacterium | reverse complement strand
CTGATGATCTGCTTCGCACATCAAAAGCGGCGCAAAAACATCACCAGGGCTTCCACTCAGGTTGTGATTTATTGTCAGATTTTGGATCGAAATGACTGTATGATCAATAGAGCCTGTTCAGGCACTCAGAAATAACGCTTCAAATCCATGCCTTTATATAAATGGGCAACCGCTTCGCCGTATCCATTGAACATCAGTGTATCCCGTTTAAAAAATTCTCCAATACGTCGCTCTTTACTCTGACTCCAACGCGGATGATCCACATCGGGATTGACGTTGGCGTAGAATCCATACTCATTGGGCCCATGATGGTTCCAGGAGGTGTACGGCTGTTCGGTGGTCAGTGTGATACGCACAATGGATTTAATGCTTTTGAAACCATATTTCCACGGCACGACAAGCCGTAGTGGCGCACCGTTTTGGTTGGGTAGGGGTTTTCCATAGAGGCCTGTGGCTATCAAGGTCAGTGGATGCATGGCTTCATCCAGGCGCAATCCTTCGCGATAGGGCCACTCCAGGATAGGGCGCTCTTGGCCTTTGAGGGTGTCCGGGTCCAGCAAGGTTTCGAATGAAACATAGCGGGCTTTTTCTGTCGGTTCAAATCGCTTGAGAATGTCTGCCAAAGGGATGCCCTGCCAAGGGATGACCATTGACCAGGTCTCAACGCAACGCATGCGGTAGATGCGGTCCTGGGGTGTGTGTGGTTTCAGCAATGTCTCAAGGGGAACGGTGCCTGGCTTGTTGACTTCACCATCTACTACCACAGACCAGGGTTCGGTTTTCAGCCAGTGGGCGTTTTTGGCAGGATCTTTTTTCCGAGAGCCCAATTCGTAGAAGTTACAGTAACTGGTGATCTCTTCATAATCGGTCGGCTTATCTTCACTCTCTGCGGCGTGAAGCAGGTTGGGGGCGGAGAGTGCCAGCGGAGCAGCCGCTAAGGCAGTGACACCGGTTTTAATGAATTTACGGCGGTTCAGGTATACGGATTCTGGAGTAATGGCTTCATCGTTTTTCATTGATCAACTCCGATCTGTAATGAACTGAATAGTTCCATTTTACGGATCCTGCTTGAACCCAAAACAGGCTCTGAAACCGTTTCTAACTGACTTGAAACCCGATAACCGTGATGTCATCACGGCGCTCATTCTTGCCTTGATAGTGATGCAAAGCATCATTGATCAGAGTGCCCTGTTCAGATATGGGAACCCGGTGGTTCTGTTCAAGCAGTTTGATAAATCGACGGTGTCCAAAAGGAAATCCCTTATCACCGCCTGCTTGATCTGCTAGCCCGTCTGTTGCCATATAGAACGCATCGTGTTCATTCAGTGATATGACATGGTGATTGAATTCAAAATGAATGTCAGAGCGGCGATAACCAATGCTCATGCGGTCGCCCTTGATTTGAATCGCTTTGCCGTTGCGAAGATGGAATAGTCCCAGTCGCGCACCTGCATGAATTAACTGATGATTGGCTTTATCTATAAAGCAAATGCTCGCATCAAGTCCATCGTCAGAAGTGGTTTCTCCGGTATCCTGGCGCAAGGCCTCTTTAACCAATCGATTGAGACGATACAGTATCTTCGCGGGATCATGTTCCCGTTCATCAACAATGATCTGTTTAAGACTGGCATTGGCAATCATGGTCATAAATGCGCCAGGTACACCATGGCCCGTACAGTCCAAAACCGCGAGAATCGCCCAATCAGAATGAAACTCGGTAAAATAGAGATCGCCGCTGACGATATCCCGAGGCAGCCAAAGCAGAAAACTGTCCGGTAAATTCCTGAAAAAACGCTCACTATGAGGCAGTATGGCTTGCTGAATGCGTTTTGCATACTGGATGGAGTCGATCACTTTGCGATTGGCACGCTCCACACGCTCAAGCATGGTGTTTAGCTTACGATTGGACTCCGCAAGACGCGCTTCTACCTCTTTTCGTCGGGTAATATCACGAATGACACCAACCGTGCCCAGATAATGGCCCTGTCCTTCAGGAGCTGTGATTCCTGCGCTGTTTACCTCGCCGGTGACCAGGGGAGCGTCGTACTGTTCCAGAAGTCCTGACATCGTTTCGCCGGATTCATGATTGACCAGATCTATTTCCAAATCCATGGTCTTACGATCTCGGCCTCGACGTTCATCAAACAGTTTTGGTGGTATGTTGGGCAGTTGATCAGACTCAATAAGTGGACGAACAGCACAGTCATAGCTGACTTTCTCAAAACAGTCGTCACTGAGAATGGTCTTAAAGTGCTGGCCGATTAGTTCGTCTGGGGTAAAGCCCAGCTTTTCTACCGCATAGTTTACAAATGTAAAACAGCCCTGGGTGTCCAGTTGATAGATGATGTCTGGAACCGTTTGCACCAGGATTCGATAGTTGTTTTCTGATATGGCCAGCTTCTGATTGGCAGACTGAGAAACGTCTACTGCGGATTCGAGGTTTTCGTTAACCTGTTTAAGCGTTGCCTGTGTTTTGTGTAGCTCGCGGTTTTTCTTCAGCGCACTGGCATAGATGGAGAGCAGAAAACGCAAAATCTGTGGGCGGTCTGAGCGAATATTAAACGATTTGCCCTCAATGGTAACAGGCAGTGGTTCGCCGGGTTCAATAGAGGCTGTTTGCTCGCTTTGCAGTAATTGAGAGACCTTCTGTAATAGATCATCTGAGTCATAGGGTTTGAGAATGTAATTATCCGCACGAGACTCAAGACCAAACACAATCTCTTCCATATTGGAGAGATCCGAGAGCAAAATAACCGGAATATGGCTCAATTGTGCATCGTTTTTCAACGTGCGACACATGGTATAGCCATCCATGATGGGCATGTTGATGTCGCTGATGACCAATTGAGGAGGCTCTGACGCAATCTGTTCCAAAGCCTCTTGACCATTGTTTGCAGTCGCTGGGGTGTGGCCCGCTTCTTCAAGAATGCGCGACAGAAGAAGCGCCTGAACCCGGCTGTCCTCAACGATCAGAATACGGGCGCTTCCTGAACCAGAGGCTGTCATGAGGTATTCAAACTGTCAGAAGTCACGAGTGACATGATGATTACTTCTCGTCCTTTTTGTCTTTATCTTTGCTGCTCTTTTCTTTCTTTTTGTCTTTATCTTTGCTGCTCTTTTCTTTCTTTTTGTCTTTATCTTTGCTGCTCTTTTTCTGCTGCTTGTCTAGTTTATCTTTCTTCTCTTGATCCTCTTTGTCATCGTTCTCATTTTTCTTCTTGGCGCGTTTGTCTTTTTTGGATTTGTGATCAGACTCTTTGTCTGTTTTTTTGTCTGTTTTTTTGTCTGCTTTCTGGTGACAGTGATAGTCAGATGTCTTGTGATTAGTGTGACATCCCTTCTTATCCAATCCGCCGGGATGGGCAAGCGCGGAGCCAGAAAAACAGAGTCCACATAGAGCGATAAAAAGTGCGGTCAAAGACCAGAAACTATGGGGTTTGTTGTGTGCTTTCATGCCATTTCCTCTAACGTTTGAAAATTGAGATAATAATATAGTGAGTACAGTATCAGATAAAGAGGCGCTCAAGGAATCGGTAATAAATGCGTGACAAATTTTCAATATCCTCAACAGGGGCGCACTCATTCACTTTGTGCATAGTTCGTCCAACAAGCCCAAACTCAACCGTTTGAGGGCAAACCTGAGAAATAAACCGCGCATCGGATGTGCCGCCGCCTGTCGATCTTTCAGGCTTTTGGCCGGTAACCTCTTCAATGGCTTCTGAGAGTTCAAACAGTAGCGCTCCATCAGCACTGAGAAAGGGAAGGCCGGATAAACGCATCTCAAGATCAAACATGGTCTTGGATTTTGCCAAAGCGTTGGACAGGGTGTCCCGAATACGGGATTCCAACCCTTCAGCCGTTTGCTCGGTATTGAACCGGATGTTGAAACCAGCCTTGAGATCAGCTGGTATCACGTTGGTTGTGCCATCGCCACTATTGATCCAAGTAAATTGAAAACTGGTGGCAGAGAAACTTTCATTGCCAGTGTCAAATTCAATGGCGGCCAAATCAGCAAAAGCTTGAAAAGCCGCATGCAGTGGATTGTTGGCTAAATGAGGATAGGCCACATGACCCTGAATACCGTGGATGGTTATCTCACCATTGACTGATCCGCGCCGCCCATTCTTGATGGCATCGCCCAAAATACGTGCATTGGATGGTTCACCAACAAGGCAGAGATCCAATGTCTCGTTATGCTCCGCCAACCAATCCAGCACCTTGACCGTGCCATCAATGGCATCGCCTTCTTCATCACCGGTGATCAGAAACGATAGACTGTCATGCTGAATAAAATCCGGCCTGTTGGCTAAAAATTGCTCAACCGCTGCAACCATGGCGGCAATACCGCCTTTCATATCCACCACACCACGACCATAGAGAAGACCATCGTGGATTTCGGCTTGAAAGGGATCAGCCTGCCAAGCGTTTGGATCGCCTACAGGAACAACATCCGTATGCCCGGCAAAGCAAAAATTGCGTCCCGTTGTGCCAAGTCGGGCGTAGAAGTTTTCCACCGAGCCATATTTCAGGCGATGAACCGTAAAGCCCAGCGCTGTCAGTCGATTGATCAAAATCTCCTGACATCCATTATCACGTGGCGTTATGGATGCGACACGCAATAGAGCGCGAAGCAGTGGGAGAGGGGAGCCAACGTCCATAGGGTTCTTTCTCTAATCTCAAGTTCGGGATATGGCGTGTGAAACGTTTTTCAAATATGGTTTGAATTTATAGGGAGATTGAAAGCGCTTCCTGTACAAGTCCCAGTAAAGCCTCTTTGGAAACGGGTTTTTCATGGGTCAACAGAGCCCCCGCTTTTTTTGCGCTCTCAAGAATAAAGCCTGCCATCCCGACACCATCCATCCCGCCTGAAAGGGCGATAATGCGTATATCAGGATTGTGGATACGCAACTCAGGAATGAGAGATAGGCCACTCTTGGTTGGCATGAATATGTCGGTTATTACCAAATCTGGTTTGATCTCACGAAATAACTGTATCGCGGAAATGCCATCCACAGCCGTACGAACGGTATGACCCGCTTTGGCCAATACTGTTTCAGCATGTATCAGAATATCTGTATCATCATCTATGATCAGAATGTCAGCCAAGGTACCCTCTTTTCCTTGGATCAATGGTGAACTATGAGGTGCTGATATTGAAATAGGCGTTGTTGTGCTGTCGTTTTATTGATAGCCATGAGATTGGGGACGCATGGCAGGTTTACGCCAGATCAGTGATTGATATAGTGGTTTCGTCTAAAATTTGAACAGTCAGCCGTTCCAGCTTTGGTGATGTTTTTGCTCTGATGATCAGCTTCGCATAGCAAAAATCTGATGCTAATGAAGCCTGAATTATACCTGAAAAAATATCAAAATGTAAAAAAATACACAACTATCCTACAGGAAAGACAAAAAAAGCCTATCCACAGCAGAGTGTGGACAGGCTTAAACTGTTTACTTAACAGGCACTCAATCAGTGAAGATTGATATCCTGGTCCTTCAATTCTGTAATGGCTTCGGTAACCATCTTGTTGGCATCCGTCTTAGTCACTGATTTTGCGATCAGTTTCTCAGTCGCCAACATGGCAATATCGACAGCCATGGTTTGAATCTCTTCCATTGCTTGACGCTTGGCAAGTTCAATCTGTTCAGTGGCAGAATCACGCTTTTTAGCGATTTCCTTGTCCACTTCAGCCAAAGATTCTTCCCTTTGGCGATTGGCGTCCTGACGTGCGGATTCGATGGTCTGAGTTGCTTCCTGAGAGGCCGCTTTCAATTTTTTGCGGTAATCAGCAAGTGTTTTCTCAGCATCTTCCCGCATGTTCTTGGCTTTGCCAATCTCGCCTTCAATGCTTTTCGAACGTGCGTCGAGAATATCATTGATTGCAGGAATGACATGCTTAACCATCAAGAACATCAAGATGACGAAAGAGACAACGGTCCAAAACCCTTGCGAAGCAAAAGTGCTGGTGTCGAACTGAGGGAGGCCACCGCCTACCCCAGCCGCAGATGTGATCTGTGCGATCGGTATCATCATTGTCTCACTCTCTTTTTATCAACCATTACCCATGATGATAAAGGCGATGACCAGACCGTAGAGAGCGATGGCTTCCACGAAGGCCGCGCCGATCCAAATGTATTTTGAGACCTGGGATTCAGCACCGGGCTGGCGAGCAATGGCTTCAATGGTTTTACCAAAGAGAATACCAAGGCCAATACCGGAGCCTGCAAAACCGATAGCAGACAGTCCCATACCGATCAACGAAGCGGCAGCGCTTTCCATTTGTTCTATTCCTCCCTAACGGACACAGGATTCAGTTTGTAGAGTTAATAAGCACTATTGTCGAGATGACATCTATCAGTGCATATGAATCGAGTCGTTAATATAAACACAAGTCAAAATGGTAAAGATATAGGCCTGGATAAGGCCGATAAACATTTCGAATGCGTTGAAAACGACGGAAAAACCAAAAGGCACCCAAGCACCGTACCAATCCAGGCTTACTGTAAAGAAGAAAAGCACACCAAGGACGGTATGTCCAGCTGTCATGTTTGCAAACAGACGAACGGACAGTGAAACCGGACGAGCCAGATAGGATATTAACTCAATCGGGATCATCAGGAGCAGCAAGGCGGAAGGTACACCATGGGGCACGAAGAAACTGAGAAAATTCAAGCCATGTTTCGCAAAGCCCAGCAGCGTACACAGGAAGAAGATCACGATGGCAAGTGTGCCGGTGACGATCAGCTGTGAAGTAGGCGTATACGAGGAAGGAATAACACCGACCAAGTTACAGAACAGCACAAAGAAGAACAGTGTCAGAATGGCTGGGAAATATTTCCGGCCTTCTTTACCGATCATCTCTTCAACGAGCTGTCGAATAAACAGGAACCCTGTTTCTGCCAACAGCTGTGCGCGACCGGGAACAACTTTCGGATCTCGGAAGGCGTACTTGAAAAAGCCGAAGGCGCAAGCAACTGCAACCCACATCCAGACAACAGAGTTTGAGATTGAGATATCCAAACCAAACATCGAGAGATCCACATAGTTGTGTACCTCAAAATGGTGGAGAGGATCCATCTTAGGTGCTGCTGTTGCGGCATGCGTCGCTGCGGAGGCATGTGCGGAAGCGATCAACGTCGTCATTCGGTCAATTCCCGCTAAAATTGGAGTTGCTGGAATCGGAATTCACAGCAGCCCGATACATGTTACGGAATCCGGCGGCGATACCGAAAAAGAGAAACAGGATGGTCAACCAAGGCTTGGTTTCAAGCCATCTATCAAGACCATATCCCATTCCAACTCCGATCAAAGTGGCTGAAACCATCTCTGATCCAAGGCTTAGAGCCATGCCCAAACCGCTTTTTTCCGCTTTCTTAGGGTACTTTTCCATTGGTAACCACTCAAAAGCTGAGTGCATGCTAAAGAAAACCACCATAGCTGTCAACGTTTGAGCAGCCTATTTTTTTGGATTAATGCCTTGTTGTCGTATTTTTTTTCTCAGTGTGTTGCGGTTGATCCCCAGAATCTGGCTCGCTTTGACTTGGTTCCCGTTGGTTTCGCTGAGAACACGTGAAAAAAGTGCGCCTTCCACCTGGTGGACGATGGCATCGTACACATTGCTGGCAGGTAAGCCGTCCAGAGTAGCAAAATAGCGGTCCAGTTCTTGGGTTACGGCTTGGCGTAACGGGCTTTCCCGTGGCGTTTCTGGTTGGTTTTCTTGAGGTTCACTGTTTTCTGTTCTCGAAATAGATTTTTTGGTATGAATCAGTTTCAGCCGGTCAGCCGTGACGATATCGTCTGGCACCAGCACCATCAGCCGGTAAATCAAGTTTTCCAATTCACGCACATTACCGGGCCAATCGTGGGCAATAAGTTGATCCAAGCAGTCTGGCGCGAGCCGTTTTGCTTTGATGTTCATCTCCTCAGCCGCTTTGGTCAGGAAATGTTCGGCCAGAATGGGGATGTCCTCTCGCCGGGTTCTCAGAGCTGGAACATGTAGTGGAATGACATTGAGGCGGTAGAACAGGTCTTCGCGGAACCGGCCTTCGCTGATGGCTGCGGGTAGATCCTGATGGGTCGCGGCGATAATACGTACATCGCTTTTTATGGTTTCAATACCGCCAACCCGCGTAAAAGTACCGTCTTGCAACACCCGTAACAGACGGGTTTGGGCATCCATGGGCATGTCGCCGATCTCATCAAGAAACAGCGTGCCGCCTCGGGCGCGTTCAAAATGGCCGTTTCTTTGAGAAATTGCGCCGGTAAATGCGCCTTTCTCGTGCCCAAATAGTTCGCTTTCAATCAAATTCTTGGGTATCGCTGCCATATTGATGGCCGTCATCGGCCCTTCACGGCGTGGGCTGAAAGAGTGTACTGAACGGGCAACCAACTCTTTACCGGTGCCGGACTCGCCATGAATCAGAACAGTCATCTCTGTATTGGAGAGTCGCCCAATGGTTCGAAACAGTTCTTGCATGGCCCGTGATGAACCGATAAAACCGGAAAATCCCGAACTGGGTAACGGCTCTTCTTTAGGCGTTGTCGCAGGTGTCGGTCGCTGGGCAGGCTTCAGTGCTCGTTTGGTCAGATCAACGATTTTGTTGATATCAAATGGTTTGGATAAATATTCGTAAGCGCCGCGCTCAAAAGATTGAACCGCATTATTCAGAGTAGACTGGGCAGTAATTACGATTACCGGTATGTCTGGTAGGGTTTTCTTGAGTGTTTTGAGTAGGTCCAGTCCAGAGATGTCGGGCATGGCGATATCGGTGATTACTAAATCGCCACCCACCTGATCAACATGTTCCAGTAATTTTCTTCCGCCTTCAAACGTCTTGACCTGAAATCCTGCCCGGCTCAGGGCGTGTTCAAGAACAAATCGAATGGCTTGATCGTCATCAGCGACGAGAATGGTTTTGTTTGCATGCTCCATGGTTCAAACCCCTGGGGTCTACCTCGGTATTGGGAGGAAAATTCGAAAAATCGTCTCTCCCGGTTTGCTCTGCAAAGATATCTGTCCACCGTGGTCATGGATGATCTTCTGGCAGATAGCCAGCCCAATTCCTACGCCTTTGTTTTTGGTGGATGTGAATGGCAGAAAAATCCGCTTTTTCATGTCGCTAGGAACGCCGTGACCGTTGTCTCGCACTTCCACTACCACATGAAGGTTGCGCCGGCCTTGCTCCAAACGGATCTGACTGGCAATTCGGGTGCTCAGTGAAATGATCGGCGGATAGCCCAGATCCTGTGTGGCTTCAATGGCATTGTTAACCAGATTGAGAAATACCTGAATCAACTGATCTCGGTCCGCGCGGATGTTCGGTAAAGATGGATCGAAATCCAGAACAGGGTTTGGTAAAGCCTCTTGAGAAAGGCGCAATACATGATCCAAAATTTCATGGATATTCATGCTTTGCTCTTCGAGATGCGGCGTGTCTGCCAGGCCGAGCAATGTGTCGAGCAGGCGACTGACGCGATCCACTTCGGAGCGAATTAATGAGGTATAAGCCGCAGCGGTCTCAGAGGTGGATTCCATTTCCAACAGTTGTGCCGCGCCGCGAATGCCGGTCAGTGGGTTTTTCACCTCATGGGCTACGGATAGGGCCAGGCTGCTCAAAGAGTCCAAAGTATCATTAAGGCGTTCGCCCTCTTCCAGTTGGGCAATGGCGCTGGTCTCTTCCAACTGCAAAATAGTGCCAACGATTTCGCCTTCTTCATCAGGAATGGGCGCGGCAGTCATGGAAACCGGTAAGCTGACCTGTGGCGATGGCGATAAACGGGCAGATCGTGTGCTGCATGGCATGGAGAGCGTCTGTGCTCGATCAATCAGATCCATGGCAACCGGATGTCCGGGAAGCAACTGCTTGAGCAGTCGGCCGTTCAGGTGGCGACGGGGTTTGCCGAGAATCCGTTCCGCTGCGCTGTTGACCCGCTTGACACGTCCCTCAAGATCAACGGCAATCAGGCCGGTGGTCATGTGGTCGAATAGGTTTGAGGCTGAAAAATAGGGCATCGCGTTCTTTCAACCGTCCATATCTGAGGGGTTGTTGACATAATCAGGCGCTGTTTTTTGAAGCGTGCCTTGAAAATAATCATCCAAAAGGGACAAAGTGTGCGCCGCATCCAATGAGTGATTGACTGTATTGCGAAAGTGGGCGCTGTCTGGCAGTCCTTTGACATACCAGGCTAAATGTTTCCGTGCCATGCGATTGCCCGTGACCAGTCCGTAATGGGAAAATATCTGCTGAACGTGATCTTTGATGATCTGATAAAGTGTTGTCACGTCTGGTCCTTCGGGCTCTGTCTTGCCTTGCAAGTGGTGAGCAATCTGCTCAAAGAGCCAGGGTTTGCCCATGGTGCCGCGTCCAATCATCAGGCCATCAACGCCAGAGCATTCCAGCGCTTGCTGGGCGCTTTGAGGTGTGGTGATGTCGCCGTTACCAACAACCGGAATGGATACCGCCTTTTTGATCTTAGCGATATAGGACCAATCCGCCTGACCACGATACATCTGAGCACGGGTTCGGCCATGCACGGTGATCCATGACACACCAAGTGATTCCAGTAGTTGAGCGATGCGAATGCCGTTTCGGCTGACATCATCCCAACCGATGCGAATCTTCGCGCTTACCGGTACATCCACCGCGTTTTTTACCGCATTGACAATGCGTGCAATCAACGCTTCATCACGCAACAGTGCAGCACCTGATCCGCTTTTAATGATCTTCTTCACAGGGCAGCCCATGTTAATATCAATGAGGTCTGCACCGTGGCGCACATTCATTCTCGCCGCTTTGGCCATTATTTCTGGATCAGATCCTGCGATCTGAACCGCTTTTATGGTGTCGTCATCCGGTTTTTGGATGATCCGCTGACTTTTTGGTGTGTTGCGGATCATTGCCTGGGATGCCACCATCTCCGAAATGGTTAAATCTGCGCCATAGCGTTCAGCAATACGCCGAAAGGGCAGATCTGTAACGCCAGCCATAGGTGCGAGAATCAGAGGTGGATGGGCTGAATTGCTAAAAAAGAATGCGGATGACTCAAAAGTGGGCATCCTGATCAATTCCTATACATATAATGGTTAATATTGAGGCAATATTAGAAATATAAGGCTGAGTTTTCAATATTTTCTTTTACTCTTCCAAAAAACGTGCCTAACAAGAGATCAAAATAATGGAAAAAGGGTTTCAGACACCGGTCAAGCAAGCTGAATTTATCATTGGTGCCGCTGCGGCGAAGCAGTTCCCGCAGGAGCCATTGGCGGAGGTTGCTTTTGCTGGGCGTTCTAATGTTGGTAAGTCGAGCTTGATGAATAAGCTGCTCAATCGTCGCAAACTGGTGCGCGTGAGCGGTACACCAGGGTGTACGCGAGAGGTGAATTTTTTTCTGATCAATCGGCACTGGTGGTTTGTCGATCTGCCTGGATATGGTTATGCGAAAGTGAGGCGCGATCAGTACGAGCTCTGGAATAGAACCATTGGTGACTATCTTTCCGGTCGTCCACAGCTGCGAGCAGTGTTGATGTTAATTGATATTCGCCGCTCACTGTTGGATGCGGACCTGGAGATGATCGCTCTGATGGAATCGTTGGGTATTGGTTGGGTGCCGGTGGTGACCAAGGCGGATAAACTCAAGTCTAATCCAAGGCGGGTCGCTTTGAAAAAGATTACCGAAAAAATTCAGACAATAGAGCGTCACGCAATTTGTAAACCTATCGCCGTCTCAGCCCATAGTGGAGAGGGAATGAAAGTGCTTTGGAATCAATTATTGTGTATTCTTGACCCTGAACATGTCTAAACGGGTAGAGTTAAACATTACCTGCATGTCGCACTCTTGATTGGAATAGGCTATGGAACGCGCAGAGATTGAACAGCTTATCGTTGATACCGTCCAAAATCGCTGGTCGGAACTGTCTGGTGAACGCTCTTTGCCTTATTCCCGCGATATGTTTGAAATGGAAATTCGAGAACGTATCGTGCGCGTTGAAGGAGAGTTGGCGCATCAAAGAGAGTTGATGCAGCAAGGCTTCGCCACGATGGATAAGCGCTTTGAAGATATATATAAGCGTTTCGAGCAGGTGGATAACCGTTTCGATGAAGTGTTTAAGCGCTTTGAGCAGGTGGATAAGCGCTTTGAGCAGATGGATAAGCGCTTTGAGCAGATGGATAAGCGCTTTGAGCAGGTGGATAAGCGCTTTGAGCAGGTGGATAAGCGCTTTGAGCAGGTGGAGCGGCGCTTAGATCAGATAGACAAGCGCTTTGAGCAGGTGGATGCGCGTTTTGTTGAAGTGCAGCGAAGTATGGATATGCGGTTTTTTGAATTGAGTAAGCGAATGGATCGTCTGATGATTTGGACGTTTGGTGTGGTTGTGGCTGGCTCAGGCGCTGTTATTGCTGCTATGAAGTATTTGCTGTAGGTGGTTGCTGCTTATTTGATTATCCATGCGCAAGGCTCAAACCACCCGCTTTCGCGGCTGGTTGTTCAGTATATGCAGTTTGATATGCGGATTGATGTTTTCTGAGGGAGTCTTGTCATTATTTCATGAGCGTAAGGTGTGTCGCGGGCCTGTTTTTGGCAGGCCCGCGGTTTGTTATTCTGTGATCCAGCCTTTTTCTTTGAAATAACGAATGGCACCGGCATGGAATGGCGCGGTAGTGCCTTGGCGCATGGATTCGGCGTTGAGTGTTTTGAATGCAGGGTGCAGAGTGCGGAAGTCATCCAGATTTTCAAAAATCGCCTTCACAACTTGGTAAATCGTCTCTTCAGAAACTGCTGTGGTGGTGATGAGTGTCGCTTTGACACCATAGGTGGGAACGGCTTCGGTGATATCCCGATAGAGTCCGGCGGGTACTTCGGTAGAGACGAAATAGTCGTGAGCCGCAATAACTTTGGCGGCGCAAGGCTCTGTCAGGGGAACGATGTTGACCGGGGTTCCTGTGGCGGCGTCTTTGATATTGGCGGTGGGGTGACCGACTACATAGAAGTAGCCGTCCAGTTTGTTGTCTCTCAGTGCGTCTGGCATTTCAGAGGATTTTAAGGCACCGGCCAAAGCCAGGTCGGACTCCTCCACGCCGCAGCTTTGTAGGAGTTCCGTTGCGGTACGTCGGTTGCCTGAGCCAGGACTGCCGATATTGATTCTTTTGCCTTTCAGGTCTGCAACGCTGTGAATATTGGCATCGCGGCGGGCAACCAGGGTGACCATTTCAGGATGGAGGGCCAGTACCGAGCGTACTTCGCTCAAAGCGTGGTTGAATGGGGCGCTGCCTTGCACGGCCTTTGCCGCAACATCGGCTTGTGCGATGCCCAGTTCCAGTTCGCCGGCTGCCAGGGTGTTGGTGTTGTAGACCGAACCGCCAGTGGATTCCACGGTACAGCGGATCTTGTGACTGTCGGTGGTTTTGTTGACCATTCGGCAGAGTGCGCCGCCTGCGGGATAGTAAACGCCGGTTACGCCACCTGTACCGATGGTGACAAACTGTTTCTTGTCGCTTGGTTCCTGGGAACAGCCTGACAGGAGGAGTATCGGAATCATTAAATAGGCAAGGCGTTTCATGGATGATGCTCCTGTAGATGCAGCGGGTCAATAATCATGATAGTTTGTACCGAGAATGGAAAAAAGAAAACCAACGCTGATATTTTGTCTTTGTTGTTGAGTTGTTTGCTTTTTATTATGCGTTAATGAGGGAGAGGTGAAATGCGTCCAAATTGGGATCGTCATTGGATGTCAGCGGCAGAGTTGGCGGCTCAAATGAGTACCTGTGCTTCAGGGCGCAAGGTGGGGGCCGTATTTGTGCGGGATAAGCGTTTGTTAGCAACCGGATTTAATGGTGTGCCAAGCGGTTATCCTCATCCAGAGAGTTGTATACGGCGTGAGAGAAATATTCCCAGTGGTGAAGGGCTGCATCTGTGTGTTTGTGCTCATGCTGAGGCGAACGGTATTGCGAATGCCGCACGACACGGCATTCGTTTAGTGGATGCAACGGTTTATGTGACTTGTCAGCCCTGCGCCATGTGTATGGGCGCGCTCGCGAATGTGGGTATCAGCAAGGTAATGTTTGCCGGAGATTATCCCGATGATCGCACCAAGGACATTGCTGATCACGCAGGAATAGGGCTGGTGCGTATGTCTGGCAGTGACGATACAGAGACCGGTAATGCAGACGAAGCCGGCGCAGCTTGTGGTCGTGCGGATACCGATTGCGGTTGTTGAGGAAAGGCCGCTGCTAATTTTTCCAATCGCTGAATGGCTTTGGTCATGATTCTGAATGACAGAGCCGGGTCGGTATGCATGCGGCTGATCAGCCGTTTTTTATCAACGCTTAACAGCCAACATTTGCCCACGGCGCGTGCGGTAATTACACGTGGCCCATTTCTCAGTAGTGCCGTAATGCCAAGGATGTCGCCCTTTCCCAAAATGACAACGCCTTCTTCAGGGCGTGTATCATCCATACAGATGGCTACTTTTCCCGCCTGAATAATAAAAAGCGTATCACCGGGATCCCCTTTGTGAAAAATGGCTTCTCCATCGCTATACTTGCGGCCCAATATCCGCTTGTACCAGCTTGGTTGGAATAGTTGTGAAAGGCTATTCACGTTGCGCTCCTTCTAAGACATCCGTGTCTGTTATTCTGGACTCAAAATGACGATGTTGCGTTTGTTGTCTGCTTTCAACATAAGGAAGCAATTATTGGGCCTGGATTTGTGGGGATTGCATGAAAAATATAACCGATTGAAATTCTATATTTTATATGAATAATGCCGATTTGGAGGCACTCAAAGGTGTGTTTATGTCGGTAGAAATGGTTAAATTCTGACGGTAAGTTTTGACATGCCGTCAATGATCGGAAGACGGGAAAAATGCTTTTATGTAGGTCTGGTTTTTATTGATATATACTGTTAAACTTTGCAGCGGTGAATCTATTCTCATTATTATTCAGAATGGTCAGAAATGGTTTGTGAAAAGGATGTTTGGTTTGGTCGTTATTCGTCTTATGATTCGGCGTTGCTCGCTTTTTTTAGATATGTATATGTAGGTGTTTGCGTTCCTGAAAGTCTGCTCCAGGGGGGGGGAGGAGCCTGTTCAGGTTTTGTCAAAATTGAAATACCCAAGAAATGAAGGCGTTTTTTTCTGAGCTCCTTAAGAGTGGTCATGCTTCTTGATTGGTATTTTTCGTTCTGAAAGGGTGTGTCATGGCTGTAACTGGACCTCAGGATCATGCTACTTTTCGCAGAGAGCTTGATCAACGACTGCGTGATGTCGGTGTGTCACGTTTTAATGCTGCACATAAGCAGCTTCTTGATCTGATTAAGGCGTTTCATGGGATCGTTGAAGATTTGTTCCATCGCAAGCCCACCAGTAGTGACTGGAATGAGATTGATCGGATTTTTACAGAGTTGATTCGCTATACGCAAACGCACTTCAGAGACGAAGAAAAATCCATGCGGGAGCATGGCTATCCGCAGTTGGACGCGCACAAGGCGCAGCATCACAAGCTGGAAGAGCAGCTGAAAGGGTATCAGCAACAACTGATGGGCCGGGATGTGCGATCAACGGTTGATATGAAGTTCTTCTTGCTGGAGTGGCTTTTTTCGCATATCAATAATCATGATATGCGTTACAAAGAGTTTTTCAACAAAAAGGGAGTTCGGTGAGTATAAAGCGACCTAAGCCGATGGTTCTGGTGATTCTGGATGGTTGGGGTGTTCGTCAAGAGAGCGACAATAACGCCATTTACCATGCACAGACACCCAATTTTGACAACTGGATCTCTACCTGTCCAAACACCACGCTTCAGGCTTCAGCCGGCGATGTGGGGTTGCCTGATGGTCAAATGGGTAACTCAGAGGTGGGGCATGTCAATCTGGGGGCAGGGCGGATTGTTTACCAGGATTATGCCCGAATCAACCGGGCCATAGCGGACGGGAGCTTTTACGATAACGCTGCACTGAATCAGGCCATTGATGCCGCCAAATCGGGCAGTGGTGTGGTTCATATCATGGGTCTGCTTTCACCGGGAGGCGTGCATTCTCATACCAGTCATATGGAAGCTACGGTTAAGGCGGCGCGTGATCGCGGCATTGAGAAGATCTTTGTCCATGGTTTTCTTGATGGGCGCGATACGCCACCGCGTTCTGCGTTGGACTTTATTGATGGCTTCGAAAAAAGCCTTGGCGCGATGAAGGCCGGTGTGTTGGCTTCGGTGTGTGGGCGATATTATGCCATGGACCGGGATATGCGCTGGGACCGCGTTGCTCAGGCGTATGAAATGTTGACCGAAGGCAAAGGGCTTCATGCTTCAAGTGCTCGAGCGGCGGTGCACGCATCCTATGAAAAAGGTGAGGATGATGAGTTTGTCCGTCCAACCCTGATGGTTAAGGATGGTAAGCCGTTGGCCACTATCGCTGATGGTGATGCGGTTTTGATGATCAACTTCCGCGCGGATCGTGCCCGTGAGATAAGCCACGCCTTTACTACGCCTTCGGGCGGGGAGGGCGGTTTCAATGGCTTTGAGCGCAATCGGATGCCGGCGTTGTCAGCCTATCTGTGTATGACGCAGTATGATAAGACGTTGCAAAATATCCTGGTGGGCTATCCACCAGAGCGGCCTGCACGGATCTTGCCGGAGGAATTGGCGGGGCTGGAACTTAAGCAACTTCGAGCGGCTGAGACCGAGAAGTATGCCCATGTCACTTATTTCTTCAATGGTGGTCGGGAGGACCCTTTTCCCGGTGAAGATCGTTTGATGATCAAATCGCCCGATGTGGCCACTTATGATCTACAGCCGGAGATGTCTGCTAATGCATTGACTGATGCGGTGTTGCAGCGTCTGGAAGAGTCTTCTTACGATTTTATCGCCATCAACTACGCCAACCCTGATATGGTCGGTCATACTGGCAAATTCGAAGCGGCTGTTGAGGCTATCGGTGCCGTTGATCGCTGTGTGGGGCGTTTGGTTGCGCGGATTCAGGCCATGGGTGGTGAGGTGTTGATCACGGCGGATCATGGTAATGCGGATATGATGGTTGATACTGCAACGGGACAAGCCCATACCGCTCACACGACAAATCCTGTACCATTGATCTACGTGGGTCGTGAGGCTGCCTTGAAGCCGGGACGACTCTCTGATGTCGCGCCGACAATTTTGGCGCTAATGGGATTGCCTCAACCGGCAGAAATGAGCGGTGAGGCTCTGGTGACTCTTCAATCGTAGAAAAAACTGACACTCATGCATGGCCTCTATCGGCAGCTGTCTTTCTGTTGTCTTATTCTTATGTTTGCTTTTCCGGTGCAGGCCTCCAGACAGCCTGCACCCGATGAGTTAACCCGGAGTAAGGCGCAGCTTCAGACGATTACAAAACGCCTCAAAAGCGAGCGTTCGGCCCTGAAAAATGCCAATAAACAGGAGAAATCCCTTCTGGACGAAGTGGATGACCTGGATCGGCAACTCAATCAGGGGCGCGAACGGCTGGATAAATTCTCAGATAAAATTGCCGATGAAGAGAAGTTGCTTACGCAGCTGAAGAAGTCGGTCTCCCAAAATGAAATTGCCGTGGATGAACAGCGAGACGCACTGGCTTCACATTTGCGCTTGATGTATGGCTTGGGGGAGCAGGGTGCTTTGAAATTGGCGCTTTCCAATGGTGATGCGGTTAAAACCCAGCGAGGATTGCGCTACTTTACCTATCTTATTCGAGCGAGAAGTCGTCATTTTTTGGCTTTTCGGACCGCTTTGGATGAATTGAATAGCAGTATTGAACAGAGGAAAGCCTCTCTGGAGACGTTACGCAATTTGGAACAGCAGTTGGCTCAAGAGCAGAAAGAGTGGCACAAACGGCGCGAGGCTCGAGTCGCTCTTCTTAAGCGGGTACGCAAAGAGAAGGGGTTGCACAGGAAGAAGCTTAAGGAACTCAAGAAAGCGCAAGAGGCGTTGACGCAGTTTGTCAGCAAGTTGGAAGATGCTGTTGAGAAGGATCAGGCGGTTATGATCGCCAGGGATGATAGCTTCGGACATATCACCGATCGGAAGGGCAAGCTGTTTCGCCCGGTACCTATTCGACCGCGCTCAAGGCCGCCAGGACTATTCTTTCCTGCGTCAGCATCAACGCCGGTGCGTTCGATTTTTCGTGGGCAGGTGGTGTATGCGGATTGGTTCAGAGGTTATGGTTTGTTGCTGATCTTAGGTCACGGGGATCATGTCTACTCGCTGTATGGTCACAATCAAAAACTGTTGGTGATGCAGGGGGATTGGGTGGAGGAGGGCGAGTCCATCGCCAAAGCGGGTGATACTGGTTCTTTGGATGATGCGGCGGGTCTCTATTTTGAGATACGCAGCGGAGGTAAGACCTCAAATGCCAAAAAATGGCTCTCTTCCAGGCAGTTCAAGAATTAATATACGCAAGGTTCAAACCACCGGCTTTAGCGGGTGGTCGTTCAGTTTGGAGAGAGTTGTTCAGGACGCACAAAAAGCCCGCTCGATAAAGTCGGCGGGCTTTTCAGTGTCTACTCTCTCAAGCAGGGAAAGCGAATTACGCTTTGGCTTGAGCCAGTGTTTTAACTCGCTTGTTCAAGCGTTTCACACGGCGAGACGCTTGTTTTTGATGGATCATGCCTTTCTGAGCCACTCTGCTGATCACCGATGTGGCATCATGCAAAGATTTTTTGGCCAGATCTACATCGCCAGCTTCAACAGCTTCGAGTACTTTCTTAATGAAAGAGCGCATCCGTGAGATGGCATCGCGATTGCGTGAACGGTTCTTTTCATTCTGACGATTGCGTTTGATTGCGGATTTAATATTGGCCACTTGACGCTCTTTCCCTGTTTAACGAAAAAAAATCATGGAGCTTGTTACAAAAAAACAAACTCATTGGATATAAGCTGAATTGTCCAACAGACATGACCGCCCAACAAAGTAAAAGGTGAGAGAGGTCAGATTGTCTATGTTGAACCAAGTCATAAGACTCGACAGATTATTCGGAATACACGACACAGGTCAAAGGTTTTTCTGCTATGAATAGCGCGGCAACGGCCAAAAAGGATCAGAATCGACTGGTTCGGGCTGTGGGCACCATCGGTTTTTATACGTTATTATCGCGTGTTCTGGGCTTTGTGCGCGACATTATCTTGGCGCGTGCTTTTGGTGCTGGAATGGGCGCGGATGCCTTTTTTGTCGCTTTGAAGCTGCCAAATTTTCTGCGAAGGTTGTTTGCTGAAGGGGCGTTTAATACTGCATTTGTGCCGGTGTTCAATGATGTGATGGCCAATCACACACCGGAAGAGGTGCGTCATTTGGCACAGAGCGTGTTCACCATTCTGGCGGTGGTGGTGGCGGCTGTGGTGGTGGTGGTAGAGCTATTCATGCCTGGCTTCATCATGTTGGTGGCACCTGGATTTACCGATGAACCGGAGAAGTACCAACTCACCGTTGATCTGACTCGCATCACTTTTCCGTATATTCTATTTATCTCACTGGTGGCATTGACCGGCGGCATTCTCAACTCCTACCGCAAATTCGCCATTCCGGCAGCCACGCCTATTTTGCTGAATGTTTTTATTATTCTGGGTGCAGTGGGGTTGGCACCGACCATGGAGCGACCAGCCATGGGCTTGGCCGTGGGTGTGCTGATCGGCGGTATTGCTCAATTGGCGATTCAATGGCCACCGTTGTTGCGTATCAATATGCCGTTGAAATTCCGTTGGGACCCGCGTAATCCCGCCATTAAACAGATTCTCAGCCTGATGGGGCCGTCACTGCTGGGCGTGTCGGTGATGCAGATTAGTTTATTGTTTGATATCTTTCTGGCTTCCTGGTTGCCGGAAGGGTCGATCTCCTTTCTCTATTATGCGGATCGGATGGTGGAGTTCCCGTTGGGGATTATCGGCATCGCTATGGCTACGGCGATTTTGCCCGGGCTGTCGGCTCGTGCGGCTCGCCAGGATATCGACGGCATGAAACGGGAGTTGGATTTTGCACTACGCATGACGTTGTTGATCAATTTACCTGCCGCAGTGGGTTTGATCGTGTTGCGTGAGCCGATTCTTTCTCTGCTGTTTGAGCGCGGTGCCTTTGATGCACAGACAACCGAGATGACCTCTCGTGCCTTGTTGGCCTATGGTAGTGGTTTGTTGGCCTTTTCTGCGGTGAAAATCATTACACCTGCCTTCTATGCTCTAAAAGACACTAAAACGCCGGTACGTATTGCTATCACCTGTTTGATCTTCAATATGGTGATGAATGTGATCCTGATGTTTCCACTTAAACATGTGGGGCTGGCGCTGGCGACTTCCCTGGCTTCCTATCTCAATACAGTGCTGTTATTGGTCTATCTTAAGCGTAAGACGGGGTTCTCTCTCAGTCGGGCTTTTTATGGTTGTTTTGGTAAGGGGATTGTTGCCAGTGCAGTGATGGTGGTGTTTCTCAGTTGGGGGGTTGATCAGTATTGGCAAGCAGGGTTGTCATTGACAGAAAAAGGGATCGTGTTGATTCCATTGATTTTTGGTTCCATGGCACTCTATTTTGGCGTGGCTATTTTATTGCGTATGCAAGAGGTTGGAGATCTGTTCTCTGTGTTGTTAAAGCGTAAGCGGTCCGTTTCTGAGTCGTTGTCAGAGTGACTGCCAATATGCTTTAACGGAGTGGGATGCGTTGTCTGGTGTTATGGGGGGTCGTCTAAAATTTGAACGGTCAACCGTTTAGTTCATGGTGTAGTTTTTGCTCTGATATTCTTCTTTGCATGTCAAAAACGGCGCAAAAAAAAGTACCAGGCCCTTCACTCAGGTCGCGCACTACTGTCTAGTTTTGAATCGAATTTTCTATAAATGTGTGTGGTAGAAAAACACTCTAAAATTAATAGGTTGTTTGTGGTAGGCGCATTTATTCTTGATTGATGAAAAAAAATAGGCTGGCAATGAATAGGGCTTGTTTAATAGAATGTTCTCGTTCACTCATCAAAAAAACACTCCATCCTCTTGGTCAGAGTTATGGCAACGCTTTCGAAATTTGAACAGTTTTCAAAAAACTTCACACTCTCCCTGGTCTCAATCTCTCTTGTGCTGCTCCTGTTGGAAGGCGCTTCCTTCCTGATTCTGCGTGCTCAGGGAATTGTCCCAAATCAATACAATTTTGCTCAGATTATTTCGGGATACCATGTGTTTCGAAACACGCCGGGTATTGCGTTGTGGAATGAGGTTAAAGAGAATCCTTCTGATCCGCCAACGACTATTGACTGGGAAGCCGGGTTCTATTCAGACAATCCGATTTCAGTAGAAAAGCCCGAAGGTGTCATCCGCATTTTTATAATGGGTGGCTCGGCGATGTACGGAATCGGGCAGTTTCCGCCCTTTGCAGAAGTACATCCCTATCATCTTGGGGTGTTGTCGTACGCTTTGGGGCCGGCTGGACAGTTGGAGCGTTATCTCCAGAAACAGCGCCCTGATTTGAAGTTTGAAGTGATCAACGCTGCGGCAACCGACCGACTTCTTCATCAATCAATGATCTACTATCTGGAGACCATTTCTCGCTATTCGCCGGATATTGTCATCAATGTTGATGGGTATAATGATCTCTATTTTGGCATGATGTCTGGCCGTCCCTATGCTCAGGTCGAATCGCGGATTGGTAATTATATTAACCTGTGGAATAATGCGGGTGCCTATCAGCCTAATGTTATGCGGTTGTTTATGCTGGGCTATCAAAGATTTATCCATCCTATGGTCGATGAGCAACTAAAACAGCAATTCTTTTTCAAAGAGGATCTGAACCAGGAAAAATACGGCTTTGCCGCCTATAAAGAGGTGGAGGAATCGTTTATACAGTCAACCCAACGTTTTCTTCAGATTTTGGACCACTATATGGCTGTGTTAAAGGCCGATGATGTGGATTTTATCTTTGGTCTGCAACCTCAGCTCTATCGTCAAATCAACAAAGAGTGGTCCGAGATTGAGAACCGTATGCGTACCACGGTATTTGGCGTTGGTCCAAACATGGCACCAGAACTGATTGAACGTCTGATCCTGATGAGTAAATTTTTCTTCGATGAGTATCTTTCCGACGCAAGTCGGGCGCGTGTGATGCAGAATCAGTTTGACTTTGTCGATATAAACCAGGAAATCCAGTCTTTGAAATCAGATTTCGAGCTCTATATCGACTACTGTCATTTTACGGTTCCCGGCAGCAAAAAGGTAGCGGAAATTCTTGGTCAGCGGGTGTTGAAGCGTTTACCTGCACCGCGATCTGAGAATTAAGAACCGATGAAATGCTGGCCTGGTTTCCTTCTTAGTGTGTCTGTCTCTGAACCTATCAAGCACCCTTCTTATATATAAAATGGATCTATGTCTGTTCTGTCTTGATGGGCGTGATATCCTCAAAATGGCTTCTGCGACTATGCGGCCGTATTGGGTTGAGTGAATTTTGTACACGGTCCCGTTACTATTAAATACCACGCAACCTGTAACTTCCCATGTTCGGAAGTCTTGCTAACATGGGAAGTTACAGGAAGATATTGATTTGTTAGTTAATGCTTTGTTGTATAGTAATTACTTTATATTGTTTTTTTCTGTATATTGACTCGGATTTAATTTACAGTGTTCACAAGAGCAGTTTCTCGGAGCATGTGTGAACCATTCTTTGGTGGGAAGTTTTATTATGGGTTGGCTAAAATATATTAATATCATATCGATCTTGATTGCACTTGTCATGGTGCCGGTCATGGATAGCCGTGCTGAGGTGTTACTGGATGAGCCTCGGGTTGAGGTCGAACTGACCGATGAGTCCATTAAGGTTGTCACAGAGGGGGATCTCTGGATTGTGGGTGACGATGAGACGATCTCTTTCTACTTTTATGATCCTGATGCTGATCCAACTGGCAGTGCGTTTGCCGGTGTAGACCCAGCTAAAATGCCCCAAGGTTCTGATCTGAACGTTGAGGTTGAGGCTTATTCAGTCACCATTAATAACTTTACCATTGATGGTGACCTGTCTGTCAAATCTCAGACTACGATAGAAGATGTTGGACAGCGTACATCCGCAAATTCAGCTGCTTATTACACTGGATTAGGTGAGAGCACCACCTCTGGCGGCGTTAACTCAACGGGGTCAGTCGAAAATACTACCGTTTCTGGCACCATCTCAATTGGGTCTGTCGGGGGTGGCACCATTGGTTTAGGTGGAACAGGTGAAAATTCCGAAGAAATTACGACCATAGACGTTGGTGGCAATATTGAGATTCATCCAGATGGTGGTTTTCTTTTTATCTACCAAGAAGGGCAGGATAGCTCGAATACATTAAACCACTTTGAACTGGTTGAAGCTGCTCGGCGTATGCCACCGGTGTTGTTTGATTTGGATTTCCCTGTTGAAATCCATGGTGGTGAAACGCTGGATATTGGTTGGTGGGTGCTTGGTTATCACGCCAGCTATCAATCGGCAGTCGCGCTGTTTGATTGTGATGAGCAGGCTGAGGGGATGTGTGGTCGTTTTTATGGTGATCATGTAGAAACATCCGGCAAGATCAGTGCTGTTGCCAATAAAGAAACCGAGTGGATGTATGGAACCATTCCTGCGCGGAAATCGCTCTTTCAACACCAGTTGATCGTGCCGGAGGTAGACAAACCCACAGAGATGGTGCTGCGCTTTTATAGGATCAATGAACAGGATGATGCGGCACAAAGCCAAGCGGTATCGTTGCTGCTGCCCGGTGGTTTGTCTGATAGAGCGTACTACGGGACCACAGGACGGCGGTTGAGTGTCATGGTTCTGCCTGCGACTTCAGAGAGTGATGAAACAGCAGATACAGGAGATGATGGAGCCACCATTACGTCCGTTGAGAGTGATTTGCCAAATCCTCTGGTTGATGCATGGTCTGGATTAGCCAGTGACTGGTATGCAAATGAAACGCCTCAAGGAGAAGCACAGCGTCGTTTTCCACCGGTTTTAACTGATATTCAATTGCCGGAACAGATTGTTGGTGGTCAGGAATATACAGTGACTTGGACACTGTTGGGCTATCACACCGATTATGAGTCTCAGCTCGCTTTGTTTGGCTGTGATCAAGCCGATATGTACAGTTGTGCTGAAGCGTATGACGATAATGTCTACGCCACAGATCGCCTAACAGCTCAAAAAATGGATGTAGAACCCGCTTGGGCTTACAAAAATGTGAATGCCGGCTCTTTCCAGTTCAGCCACACCATGACCTTTCCAGAAGTGACTGAGCCTACGGATTTTGTGATTCGGCTTTATAGAATTAATGATGTGGATATTTCTTTTGATGAGCCTGTCAGCGCACTGTTAGCGCCGGGTGGTTTGCCAAATGTCGGTTATCTGGATAGTTCAGGAAGACGTTTGATTGTGACGGTTTATCCTTAAAGGGTGGTCTGTGCGAGCTGCACAATGCCTTAGAATGCGACTTTAAATCTCAACTCATCGCCAGAGACTGCAATCCACTTGTCGAGCCTTGATGTCGCTAAATCTCAACTCATCGCCAGAGACTGCAATCCACTTGTAGAGCCTTGATGTCGCTTCAGGAGGGACTCTTGGTTTTATAGGGGGTCCGTCTCAAATTTGAACAGTCAGCCGTTCCAGCCCTGGAGATATTTTTGCTCTGATGATCTGCTTCGCATATCAAAAGCGGCGCAAAAACATCACCATGGCTTCCTCTCAGGTTATGATTCATTGTCTGATTTTGGATCGAAATCACGATATTTCAGGGTGTTCTACTCGCGTTATCAATCTTGTGACAGGCTGTGAATCTTCCTTGCTTGATGGTTTTTTAACTAAGATGTGTCGTCAGTTAAGCCATATGACCGACATTCCGCATACCCAACCTGAAAATTGGTATTAATTTATCGTGTTGTATTTATCGCATGTAGCGTGAATTTTGGTCGTCAGCCCGCCCCTTGAGTGTCATTCATTTAAAAAAAACAATCAAACTTCTAACTGACGACACACCCCGCCTTTTCATGCTTGTTTACGCCATGTACCAGAAAAACATTTTTGGAAATATCTACGCCAACGGTGGAAACATTCATTTTGGATTCTCCCTCTGTTTCTGATGGAATTTAACTGCTACCATCATGGCTCATTTCGAAGCTGATTATAGGAAGGTGGGTCCATTTCATCCCGGGAATGACGGGTGCAAAATTCATTCAACTGCGTCACTTCCAACAGTAACCGTTGAATATATGTAACACTCTGAACTCTTTGCTGGGCATGTGGGCTGCATATTTATTCCAATAATTAACAAGTTCAAGGGAATTCCATGTCTTTATCAACCAAAATTCTGCGTAATGGAAAACAGCTGAGACGTACAAAAATTTTGGCCCTGGCAACAGCAATGACGCTGTCGATGAGCGCATGTGTTTTCAGCCACAAACAAGATACTGTCGTTAAAGGAACCGTGAGTGACGGCCCTCTTGATGGTGCAACCATTACTGTGAAAAACGCAGATGCCAGTCTTTGTGGTTCGGCGGTTACTACTGGTGATGATGCGCGGTACAGTTTTACTGTTCCCAATGAGTGTACCTATCCGCTCACGTTTGAAGCGGCAGGTGGTCAGGATCTCACCAGCAATCGGGTCAATGAGACCACTTTTACAAGTATGGCCTCAAGCAGCAGTGTTAATACGGTTAACATCAGCACTCTGACCAGCCTGATCGTACAAACGGCCATTGCCCAGTCGGGCAGCAATACGCCATCCGCGAGTGATCTCTCAAGTGCTTCTACCAGCATTATGCGTCAGTTTAACTTTGGTGCTACCAGTGAGGATACCGATTTTGATCCCATCACCGGCACCATGGACGGCGACAACGCAGCTTCTTCCCTGCGTGCCATGGAGACCACCGCAGAATTGGTTCGCCGAGTCATCGGCGGTGTGGATAGCACCCGCTTCGATGCGGCACTCTCTGCTCTTGCCACAGACATGGCGGATGGCGCAATCAACGGTGCCAATAGCAACAGCGCTATCAATACCGGCGTGTTGGGTGTGGATGGCGCACTTTTTGCCGCACAGATCCAGGCCCACATGGTGGATCTCACTTTGGAACTACTCACGGACAATCTGACTATCACCACCGGTGGCGATGGCACCACGCGGACCAGTCTGAGTGCGGACGATACCCGGACCAATATGGCTCAGGCGATTTCCGAGACCACAAGTAACGCTGATGTGTCCTTGGATATTGCCACTGCCAGCAGCAAACTTGATAATCAACCGGTAAACAAGGAACTAACAGAACAGGCCATTGTTGCGTTAGACAACGTTATTGAGATGGCCAAGCAGAGTGGAGATACCTTCACCAATCTGCAAAATATTCGTATCCAGTTGCAAGACCTTAACAGCCAGATGAGTAGTGATGGGACCTTGCCTCGGAACGATGCCAGCACCATGCTGACCACTATTACTGGTTTGCAAACCAGTGCTGATGCCGAAAGACAGACCGTGATGACCAACGTCACTGCGGGCAAGATCGACAGTAGCCTTGGTGATGCTCTTCTAGCGGGTTCGTTGCTTCTTTATCAACAGGGAAGCGGTCTGAACAGCGATGATCTTTTAGCGATACTTCAAGAGCAGAATGCTCCTACTGATACGGCGAATAGTGCTCCGGTGATTGGCAGTGCTGCCAACGTTATAATGGAAAGTGGTTCTGCTACAGATCCAGTGTCCTTTACCCTGAGTGATGATGACGCTGGCGACATGCCCACTCTTTCGGTGACAAGCTCTGACCAGAGTTTGGTGCGTGATGCTGATCTGAGTCTGACCGAAACAAGTTCTGGCAATTGGCAATTGCAGTTCAGTGCTCAGAGCGATGTCACTGGTTCACTCAATGTCACTCTTACGGCGAGTGATGGCAAAGCCAGCGCGGATTCAGTTATCCAAGTAACAGTAACTGAACCTGCCAACGTAGACCCGGTGGCAAATGCAGGCAGTGATCAAAGCGTGGACGAAGCGAGTACCATCACCCTTTCCGCAGCCGCCTCAACAGACAGTGACGGGACCATCAGCAGCTATCAATGGACCCAGACCAGTGGAACCGATGTTACTCTTTCCGATAGTGGTGCAACCAGTTCAGTCAGCTTTACCGCGCCTACCGTAGCCAGCGCTGAGACATTGGTTTTTCAGCTCACCGTTACGGACAATCTTTTTGCCACCCACAGCGATAATGTCGAAGTCACCGTAAACCCGGTGCCTAGAACGTTGACCATCACTGGCGCTTCTCAAAGTGAAGGCAATACGGTGGATGTCGGTGTTTCACTCAACGTTGTTGCAGCCAACACCATTACAGTGAATTACGCTACCAGTGATGGCACTGCCGTGGCTGGTACTGATTATACAGCCAGCAGCAACACCCTCACTATTAATAGTGGTGAATCCAGCGGTACCATCACCCTCTCTCTTCTTGATGATTCGGTGGATGAACCTGACGAGACTATCACCATCACACTCTCTTCTCCCACAAATGCCTCTCTGGACGCTGCCACTGCTACTGTCACCATCCAGGATGACGACCCGGAGCCGGAGATTAACGTTGCCTCGGCCTCTCAGAATGGCTATGAAGGAGGAAAAATTGCTATTCCCGTTACGTTGTCTGGACTCAGCAGTCGCACTCTGAGTCTGCCGTTCTCGGTTACCAGCAATGATGCGACTCTCAACGATGATTATACGGTTGTTACCACTTCTCCGCTCTCCATTGCCCCGGAAAGCAGTTCAGCCACAATCCGTATCGCTGTGGTGCAAGACTATCCCACTTCCGATGCCGGTGAGACCATTACCGTTACCTTGGGGGCACCTGATGCCAATGCCTCTTTGGGTGATAATACCGCGCATACTTTGACTATCAGCGAGTCAGTTCAGCCGTTGTTGGCAAAAACTGGACAGACCCGGTGTTTTGATGACAGTTGGGCGGAAATTACCTGTGATGGCAGCGGACATGATGGAGAGTACCAAAAAGGCGTAGCAGCAAGCTCACCACGTTTTACGGATCAAGGGGATGGTACGGTTCTGGATGCTCAGACCGGACTGGTTTGGCTGAAGAATTCAACCTGTTTGACCAGTATCAGTTGGAATGATGCCCTTACCAGCGCTTCCACCATGGCTGATGGCACATGCGGTTTGACTGATGGTTCCACAGCAGGACAATGGCGGATGCCTAATTTTGTGGAGTTGGAAAGTCTGATGGATATGGGGCAGGGCACACCTACCCTTGAGGCTGGTCATCCCTTTGAGGTGCCAGGTAACTCCTATTTCTGGACCTCCACCTACTTTGCCAAGGACAACAGCAAAGCATGGACCATTGATACCAATTATGGCTATCCATCGAGTGCTTATGACCGCAGCAGCGGAACAGCTACCAACGTTACCTTGAGTGCCTGGCTTGTTCGTGACAGCGGATCAGCCGGTACAGTAGGCCTACATAAAACTGGCCAGACCACCAGCCTGCTAACCGGTGACGACGCTTCCAGCCAAAACGGAGCCGCATGGCCAACCGTGCGGCTCAATGACAATGGTGACGGAACCGTCACAGACAATGTGACCGGACTCATCTGGCTTCAGGATGGTAATTGCATTACCAATAAAGATTGGACTACGGCTTTTACCGAAACTCAGGCATTGGCTGAAGGCGCATGCTCTCTAACCGATGGCTCTTCCGCTGGAGATTGGCGTATTCCCAATCGTCGAGAACTACACAGTCTGATCAATTTTGGCGAGACTGACTTCATTGAAAGCGGTCATCCTTTCGTCAACTTTGACAGCAATTACTTTTGGACCTCTACCAGTGGTTCGGTTTTTACTTCCGATGCTTGGACGGTTCGTTTTGGCTCTAATTCATCGATCTGGATGAGCCCGAAATCCAATGGGCTCAACGTATTGCCTGTGCGTGGCGGTGTCTCCGAATAGAGCCGATAACGATCCAAACTGTTCAACCCGGGTTGCCCATGCCTATTATAGATCCTCATGGCCGTGAGATTCGTTATCTGCGTTTATCCGTCACGGATAAGTGCAATTTTCGCTGTCGTTACTGCCGTTCGGATGGCAAAACGACCCGACTGAATGATAGCGAACGCTTGACCATTGCCGAGACGTTGCGTTTGGTAAAAGCGTTTGTATCTCTGGGTGTGGAGCGGGTACGCCTCACCGGTGGTGAACCGCTGCTGCGGCCTCGTATTATGGATTTGGTCAATGGGTTAGGGGCGATTGACGCGCTGGAGGAGGTTTCTCTCTCAACCAATGCTTATCTGTTGGAGAAAAAAGCTCTGCCGCTGAAAGAGGCCGGTATCAGGCGGGTGAATATTTCACTGGACTCTCTCGATCCCGACCGGTTTAACGACATCACTCAAGGTGGCGATCTGATTCAGGTGCTCAGAGGCATTGATGCGGCACTGTCGGTAGGATTGAATCCGGTAAAGATCAATATGGTGGTCATGGGTGGAATCAATGATGATGAGATCCCTGCCATGGTCCGTTTTGCCAGAGAACGCAATGTGTTGCTGCGTTTTATCGAGACCATGCCCATTGGTGAAGATGGACGCGCCATAATGGGACATCATGTGCCCATGAAAGCGATCTGTGAACGCATTCAAAAAGTGTTTGGTGGTGATGTTGATTTCATGAAAGACTTTACCTGCAACAGTTTGTCTAAAAAAGGCAAAACAGCCGGAGATCAGCGAGAAGGGGGTGGGCCGGCCCGCTATGTCCATATGAAAGGGTTGGGTATTGATATTGGTCTGATCTCCGCTGTATCACGTCACTTCTGTGATACCTGTAACCGTGTACGGCTAACGGCTTTTGGACAGTTGGTGCTCTGTTTGGGCAAAGATGGTGAGGTGGATTTGCGTACACCGTTGCGTTCTGGTTTGAGTGATGAGGCATTACAAGCATGTGTCTTGGATGCAATCGCCAAAAAACCGCTTCGTCATGACTTTGATCGTTATCAGGAAATGGCGCCAATGCATCGTATGTCCAGTTTGGGCGGATGATTTTTCAGGTTGAGTAGGTTTGTTTGTCTTAATGGGAAAATATAAAATGATTGATGTGCTCTATTTTGCTTGGGTTAGAGAACGTATTGGTCAGGGTGCGGAACAAATTGAGCTTGTAGAAGGGGTTAATACCGTTGAAACGCTGTTAAACTATCTGCGCGATAAGGGCGCACCGTATGAAGAAGCCCTTAAGGGAAGTCATTTGCAAGTTGCGGTCAATCAGGTTCACGCTGACCCTGAAACGCCTGTGAAGGATCAGGATGAAATTGCCATTTTCCCGCCAGTGAGTGGTGGATAGAATCAATAGCATCATGTTGAGGGAAACATCCATATGATCCGTGTTCAGAGGGAGAATTTCTCCGTTGAGGACGAGTTGAAGCAGGCAACTCAAGGGGGGGCTGCTTTGGGCGGTATTGCCCTCTTTGTTGGCACCGTGCGCGAAAGCACACCGGGTGATGGTGGTGATACCGTTGCGGCTATTGAACTGGAACACTATCCCGGTATGACTGAACGGGAATTGGCTCAGGTTGAGGCGGATGCCTTGAGACGTTTCCCTGTTGATGTGGTTCATGTGGTCCATCGGATCGGACGACTGGAGGTGGGTGAAAATATCGTGCTGGTTATCACCGCTTCTTCCCACCGTGCTGAAGCGTTCGAAGCGTGTCGTTATGTGATTGACCACCTGAAAATTCGAGCCACTTTTTGGAAAAAAGAGTTTCTGGTTGATGGCACCGAGCGTTGGGTGGATATTTGTCCCGGTTGTGAAGCCGCTGCATGTCATTGGGATGATCTGAAAGGATTGGCTCATACCCATCCTGTAGAGCCGAAAAGCCACCACCCTCAGGATCATGGTAAACATCTTGGACACCGCCACCATGGTCACCATAAAGATCATGGGCATATTCATAACCATAAGACAGTAGACTGGAACGGCCTGCGTGTCGGTCTGCTTACCTTGTCGGACAGTCGGAGCTTGAGCCAAGACACAAGTGGTGATGCCTTGGCCAAAATGATCGCCGGTTTTGGTGGTGATCTGGTCAATCGGGAGATTCTGCCAGACGATCAAGGCCAGATTGAACAGTGCTTGGTCAATTGGGCAGATTCAGACCATCTGAATCTGATTCTCACCACTGGTGGAACTGGTCCTGGTCCTCGTGACATAACGCCGGAGGCAACAAAGGCTGTGTGTGACAAGGTACTTCCCGGCGTAGCGGAAGAGATTCGACGTCAAGGTTTAAAACAGGTACGTAGCGCAGTGTTAACCCGTGGTGTCGCTGCGGTACGTGGTGAGACGTTGGTGGTCAATCTGCCCGGTTCTCGGCGCGGTTCGACTTTTAGTTTGGCGGCAGTTGCTGATCTTGTCCCGCATATCGTGCGTATGGTAAAAGGAGGCGGACATTGAATGCGCGTCCACCGTTGACCCATTTTGATGCCCAAGGTGCAAGCCGAATGGTGGATGTGTCCGACAAACCCGATACCGCTCGTGTTGCCGTGGCTGAAGGGTATGTCACCATGCAGCCGGAAACCTTGACCCGCATTGTCGATCGTTCCATGAGCAAGGGTGATGTGCTGGAGGTAGCCCGTTTGGCAGGCATTATGGCTTCAAAACGGGTGGATATGCTGATTCCGCTGTGTCACCAGTTGACTCTTTCCGGGGCTAAACTCTCTTTTGAAACCGATATTGAACACCATCAGGTACGCATTTTGGCGACGGTTAAAACAACCGGTCCGACTGGTGTGGAAATGGAGGCCTTGACCGCTGTCTCGGTGGCTGCTCTGACGATTTATGATATGTGCAAAGCCATTGATCGGGAAATGGAGATTGGCGCTATTCGCTTGTTGGAAAAATCCGGTGGACGCAGTGGACACTTTGTGCACAAATAGAGGAACTCATGAGTGGTCCAGGCCCGTTGATTGATATCAGTCAAACTGTGGGTGTTTTGCTGGCCGGTGGTTTGTCACGGCGCATGAGTGGACAGGAAAAGAGCTTGATCACATTGGCTGGTAAGCCGCTCATTGTTCATGTGTATGAGCGTCTGAAGCCGCAAGTAGAACGTGTCGTGATCAGTGCAAATAGTGATCCAGATAACTTCAGTATGCTGGAGGTGTCTGTTGTCGCTGATCATCGTTCGGGACATATGGGACCACTGGCAGGACTGGAATCGGTGATGTTGGTTCACAAGGCACCGTGGTATGTCACTGTCGCTACGGACACACCTTTTTTCCCAAAAGATTTAGTGAATAGATTGGCCTCTGGATTATTGACTGAAACTCAAGTTTCAGTGGCGCAAAGTGGTGAACGGGTTCATCCGGTGGTTGGGCTTTGGCCACGGGCTGTGTTGCCTCTTATTCAGCAGGCGCTTGATGACGATCAGCGCGCAATAAAATGGTGGTTGCGGGATCATGACCACAGCGTAGTGCGTTTCCAGAAATCTGATAAGGAGATGGACCCTTTTTTCAATATCAATAGTCCCGACTGTTTGCAAGCGGCTAAACACTATTTGGATAAAGGGATCGTTTGCTGATGCCATCATTGAGGGGCGCGGAAAAAATAAATTTAGGAGTTATGCAGTTGACTGCGTCAGAGGCCCGAAGGGCCGACTTCTACAGGGGCCTGGGGACCGAAGGTCCCCAGCGGGTTTGGGCAGCGCCCAAATTAAT
>JADFWU010000036.1 GCA_015234045.1 Magnetococcales bacterium | reverse complement strand
CCCGTCCGTGTCCTGAAAGAAGATACATCCAAAAAATTGCGTGACATGATGGTAGATGTGGTCAGCCCGGAAGGCACCGCAAAACGTGCCAGTGTTGAAGGGTATGTGGTAGGCGGAAAAACCGGTACTGCCCGGAAAGTGTCCAAACAGGGTGGCTATGCCAAAGGGCGCTATTTTGCCTCATTTGTTGGATTCATTCCGGCCCATGACCCACAATTGGCAATCTTTATTGGCGTGGATGAACCAGAAGGTAAATATTACGGTGGTCAGGTGGCCGCACCGATTTTCAAAGAGATTGCTGAAGAAGTTCTACCACTGCTCTCCATCCTGCCCGAGCGACCAAAAAAATCAAATCTGCCTCCTATTTCCGGTTATGTCTTTGATCCTGACCGTTTGGATGATGGTCCCGAAGGATTCTATGATCTTTCTCTGGGTGAGTCTCTACAACTGCTGCACAGCCGAGGAATCGTGCCTCTGGCACGCGGTTCCGGACTCATCTATCAACAAGATCAAACTCCGGGAGGCCGCCTGCGGCTCTATTTGAAATGACGGCCATTTCTGTAAGAAACGGTGAGGCCATTCGTACACTTTATGGATTGGCTAAAGCCATTCCCGGTGCGCGTGCCGAAGGACCAGACCACACACTCACCGGCCTGGCAGTGCATACTGATGATATCTTTTCCGGCAATCTCTTTGCCGCCCTGGATGGTCTCAACCATCGTGGTTCAGATTTTATCCCACAAGCGCTGATCAATGGCGCAACAGCTATTTTGGATGATGGTTCTGCCAAGCTGGGTAAAGGCACGGTTCTGCGTTCTGATGGTGCCCTGCAAACCCATGAAAACATTGGACGGCTGATCCACCCCAACCCCCGTGAAGCGCTGGCCCATATCGCCGCAGCCTTCAGTGGATACCCGGATAAACATCTAAAAATCATCGGCATCACCGGCACCAATGGTAAAACCACTGTTGCCGCCATGCTGGGCTCAATTCTCAATTGCGCCGGCTTTAAACCGGGTATTATCGGCACTACGGGGATTTTTTTTGGCTCAGTGAAAATGGATAATCCACTGACCACACCCGATCCCATCGCCCTACATCCTATTTTGGCCGAAATGGTCAACGCCGAATGCACCGTGGCAATTATGGAAGTCTCATCCCACGCTCTTGAACAGAAGCGCACGGCAGGTCTTGGCTTTCAGAGTGCGGCTTTTACCAATCTGAGCCGGGATCATCTGGATTATCACGGCGATTTGGAACACTATTTCAAAGCAAAAAGCCGTCTATTCACCGAGCCACCTCCCAAAGGTGCGGTGATCAATCTGGATGATGACCATGGTCAAAAGCTGGTTGATCAACTCCCTAAAGACACACCCTGGATCGGCACCACTTTGAATGAACCAAAACAGGATAATGTCATCGGTGTGGCGGACATCTCTCTATCACCACAAGGAACCCACTTTACGCTGATAACCTCGGATTCCCGTCTGGAGGTTCAGCTCCCCAGCCCTGGCCTGTTCAACGTTGCCAACGCCCTCACTGCCGCGGCTCTGGCACGACAATTAGGCGTAACGGATACACCAATTCAAACCGGATTGAACCGATTCAATCCCGCCGGTGGACGACTTCAGCCAATTCGGGCCGGTCAACCCTGTAATGTCTTTGTGGATTACGCCCATACACCAGAAGCGTTGGAACGCCTGTTGACCACTGCGCGTGAATTCACCCGTAACCGAATCATTACAGTATTTGGTTGTGGCGGTGATCGAGATAAAGGCAAACGCGCTCTCATGGGCGAAGTGGCCGCCCGTTTTGGTGATATTAGCGTCATTACCGATGATAACCCACGCAGTGAAGATCCAGCTGCGATCCGCATGGAGATTCAGAGCGGCTATGCCGCAGTCGCCGAAAAAGACCGCTATCCCGGTAGCCGTTGTGAAATGATCGGAGACCGACATCGCGCCATTGACTGGGCTCTGAGTGTGGCAGGACCAAATGATACGGTATTGATTGCCGGAAAAGGTCATGAGCAATACCAGATTGTCGCAGATAGGAAGATTCCCTTTGACGACTGTGGTATTGCCCTGGCCAGCCTGCAACGAATGGAATATCTAGCCCGACCGGAGGGCAGTCTATGATTTTCGATGCCACTTTCATAAAAGAGGCACTCAATCCCACATTGACAGGTGATCACTCTGGACAACAAAACATACCCTTTACCGGTCTATCCATCGACACACGAACATTGAAACCCGGTGAGATCTATGCGGCTCTGCGTGGTGATCGACTGGATGGTCATCGCTTTATTCCGCACGCAATAGAAGCGGGATGCAGTGCCATTATTGCCGAGCGACAACCGGATCAACCGGTCGATATTCCTGTGTTTTTGGTGCCGGATACTTTGGACGCTCTTTCCCGGTTGGGCCATGCTTGGCGTGAACGCATCGCACCGCGTGTGATTGCAATCACCGGTTCATCCGGTAAAACCACCGTAAAAGAGATGGTCACCGCCTGCCTGAAACAGCGCTATAAGACTCACGCAACCCAAGGCAATTTTAACAATCATATTGGCGTACCATTAACGCTGTTGAATATGCCCACCGAGACCGAAGTTCTGGTGGTTGAAATGGGCATGAGCGCTGCTGGAGAAATCGATCATCTCACCAAACTGGCCCGCCCGGATATCGGCGTAGTAACCAATATCATGCCTGCACACATGGCGGCTTTTGAGTCACTGGAAGATATTGCCCGCGCTAAAAGTGAACTGCCCGCCGCTCTTCCCGATGATGGCATAGCTATTCTTCCGGCTCGGGATCGATTTGCTGATCTTCTGGAAATGGTCTCTCAAGCACCGATTCGCTGGTTCGATGTCAAACCCCGCGATGATAGCAGAAATCCAGCCGATCAGATTGTCTTGATCGGCACACCGGTTTTGGAAAACGGTCGCTTTTGCTTTTCCATGCAGAGACAGGATAAAATCCTGCCGATCAGTCTGAGCTATCCCGGCAGTCACATGGTTGCCAACGCCCTGGCCGCTGCTGAAGTGGGCTTTCAGATGGATCTGACCGCCCAAGAGATCATTGATGGACTAAGCGATTTCAAACTACCTGCCGGTCGTGGTGAAATGCACAGCTGCCTTGGTGGTTGGACTGTGGTGGATGATACCTATAATGCCAATCCCGGCTCCATGCGTTCGGCACTGCGGTTGTTGGATCGCTATCTGACACCTTCTGGCTCTGGCCGTCGCATTGCTATCCTTGGCGATATGTTGGAACTGGGTGAAGAAGAAGATAAACGCCACGCAAGACTCACCAATGTGATACAAGACAGCCGTATCCAAGGCCTGTTTACTGCTGGAAAATGCATGGCGGCCCTGCATCACGAAGCACAAAACCTGCCCGGTTTGATTACCGGTCATCATGATGATCCAGCACAATGGCTTGATGGCAGTCTACTGAAACAGCTCCAACCCGGTGATGTCATCCTGGTCAAAGGCTCCCGTGGCATGCGGATGGAACGAATCGTTGAAGCCCTCAGGGCGAGGAAGGCGTAACCATGCTATACCATCTGCTCTATCCCATGGCGGATCAGTTTTCCGCACTGAATATATTCAAATACATCACCTTTAGAACCATCGGTGCCATGCTTACCGCGCTGATCCTTTCGTTTGTGATCGGACCATGGATGATTCGCACCCTGCAACGCCTCCAAAAAACCGGTCAGCCCATCCGTGAGGATGGACCTGAGCGCCATATTCTGGAAAAAACCGGCACGCCTACCATGGGCGGCACACTGATTCTGCTTGCCTTGATCGTTCCGACCCTGCTTTGGGCCAATCTTACCAATCCGTTTATCCTGATTATTCTGGCAGTGACCATAGGATTTGGTGCGATCGGTTTTTGGGACGATATGTTGAAAGTGGTGCGCCGCAATACACGTGGTGTCCCGGGTAAACTGCGTTTTGCCATGCAGTCGGCTATTGCCATCGGTGCGGCTTATGCGTTGCAACACTATTCCGGTGCCTCATTTGGTGATCTGGCATTGCCACTGTTTAAAGATGCCTTGATTGAACTGGGCTGGCTCTTTTTTCCCTTTTCGATTCTGGTCATTGTTGGTGCTGGCAATGCAGTCAATCTGACGGATGGTTTGGATGGTCTGGCCATCGGACCGGCAATGCTCTCAGCTGCCAGCTTTATGATCATTGCCTATCTGGCTGGTCACTATCATTTCTCCACCTATCTGGGTATTCCCTTTATCGCTGGCGCTGGCGAACTCTCCATTTTTTGCGGTGCCATGGTCGGTGCAGCGTTGGGCTTTTTGTGGTTTAACACCTATCCTGCTCAAGTATTCATGGGTGATGTCGGCTCTCTCTCTCTGGGTGCGGCACTCGGTGGTGTGGCTTTGATGACCAAACATGAAATTGTTCTGGCCATTGTCGGCGGCGTATTTGTCATGGAAACCCTTTCGGTGATTATCCAGGTTGCCTCATTCAAACTGGTCGGCAAACGGGTCTTTCGAATGGCACCAATCCACCACCATTTTGAACTCAAAGGCTGGCCTGAACCCAAAGTGATTGTCCGTTTCTGGATCATCTCCATCATCTTGGCCTTGATTGGCCTGGCCACATTGAAGGTGCGCTAATATGGAGAATAGTGCAGACACGGCACAGAAAGCGGCATCAAAACGAACAACTGAACACCCACCAGTTGCGGTGGTTGGACTCGGTATTTCAGGTCGTGCGGCGGTTGATTTTCTGATTCAACAGAATATCCCGGTTCTGGCATGTGATGAACGCATGGATGCGGCCCAACTTTCCGCACTCTGGTCTGATCCGCTGGTCACCTGTTTTTCAGGTCCATTGCCTGAACAACAATTGGCACATGCCTCAGCCGTACTCCTTTCGCCGGGTATCGCCAAAACCCATCCGGGCCTTCAACCAGCATTACAGCACGGCACACCGGTTATCAATGACGTTGAATGGATGTATCGTCATAGCCGAAACCGCAATATGGCCGGGCGTGAACCTTTTTTCATTGGTATCACCGGAACCAATGGTAAATCAACAGTAACCACCTTGATCGGTGAGATGCTTCAGCAATCGGATATTCCGGTCAAAGTGGGCGGCAACCTCGGACAGGCTGCACTCTCGCTCTGGGATCAAAACACACCGGGCTATGTGCTGGAACTCTCCTCTTTTCAACTGGAAAGCACGCTCCATTTTCGGCCTAAAGTCGGTGTCTTACTCAACGTGAGCCAAGACCATTTGGATCGCTATTCAGGCTTGGATGCCTATCTGACTGCAAAGCAGAATCTGTTCAGATCTCAAGGTGCCGGTGATATCGCGGTGATCAATGCCGATGATCCGGCCTTTACTGAGACATGGATTGAACAACTCAGCAAAAAAGGCGTGCGGATTGTGCCTTTTTCCAACCAAAAAACGGTTGTTGGTGGTCTCTACACCAAAGACAATCAGCTGATTGATCATCGTGGTGCTGATCCCATCATCGTGATCAACCTGGATGAGATTCTCATGACCGGCGGTCACAACCGCGCTAATGCAGCCGCAGCCGCAGCCGCAGCACTGACCATGGGTGCATCAATTGAGGCGATCCGCCTGGTATTAAAAACATTCCCAGGCCTGCCTCATCGCATGGAATGGATACGCGCTCTGGATGGTGTGAACTACTACAATGATTCCAAAGGCACCAATGTTGGCGCGGTAATCGAGTCTCTCAGCTCGTTTGACAACGCGGTGGTATTGATTGCCGGTGGACGAGATAAAAACAGTGATTTCTCACCACTGACCTCATTGATCCAACAGCGGTGTGATGCGGTCATTCTAATCGGTGAAGCCAGCAAAAAAATGGCTCAAATCTGGCACGATGCCACAACACTGCATCACGCTTCATCACTTCATGAAGCGATAGAAAAAGCCCGTGCAGCAGCTCAACCAGGTGGCGCAGTATTGCTCTCTCCTGCCTGCACCTCCTTTGACATGTTCAAAAGTTTTGAAGATCGGGGCGACCGATTCCGGGAGGCAGTTCATGCGCTTGAGTGAACTTTTTAACAACAGTAAAACCAATCAACAAGACAGCAAAGCACCTAACGATGGTCACATCGGTCCACCCGATCTTTGGATCGCAGGTATTGCTTTTGTCTTGGTAGTGATCGGTTTGGTGATGGTCTACTCAGCTTCATCACCCATTGCATTGAAGAAATTTGACGACCCGGCACACTATGCCCTACGCAATGGCTTTTTTGCCCTTCTGGGCACCATGGTATTGGCCTATGTAAGCAAAATGCCCATACCAACCATCCAACAGTTGGGCCGCATTGGCTTCTGGGTCTCACTGCTCATGCTGGCGTTGGTTTTGATTCCGGGAGTAGGAATTGAAGGCGGTGGTGCGCGGCGTTGGATCAATTTTCGTTTCACCACCATGCAACCCTCTGAGCTGTTCAAGGTTACATTGGTACTGTTTCTGGCACATCTGATGACGTTACAACCGGAACGGGTCACCCGATTCAAAGGTGGTCTGGCTCCGATTCTGATTCTCTATATAATCGCAGCATCGCTTTTAATGAATGAGCCGGACTTCGGCACTACCCTGATTACCGGCTCAGTGGTATTGGGCATGGTGTTTGTCGCTGGCATTCCATTTGGTTGGATTGCCACCCTCATTCTGGCCGCTGTTCCGGCAGCGGCTATTGGCGTATTGATGGCACCGTATCGTGTTCAGCGTATCACCTCGTTTCTCGATCCGTGGGATGACCCGCTGGGCAGTGATTTCCAACTGGTGCAGTCCCTGTTGGCATTTGGCAATGGCGGCATAAGCGGCACCGGACTTGGTGAAGGCCAACAAAAACAGTTCTACCTACCAGAATCACATACCGATTTCATTCTGGCAGTGATCGGTGAAGAGCTTGGGCTATTTGTGGTACTGCTGATCATCGGCCTGTTCGCTTTATTGACATGGCGTGCATTTCGGATTGCCCGATTCAGCAACAACCGGTTTGCTCAACTCTCATCCGCTGGATTTGCCATTTTAATCGGCACACAATCATTAGCCAATATGGGCGTGGTCATGGGTCTATTACCGCCTAAAGGGTTGACCCTGCCCTTGGTGAGTTATGGTGGTTCTTCCCTCATTATCACCATGCTGATCGTTGGCCTTTTGCTCTCTTTTTCACGCACTGTTCCGGTTGCTGGCAGCATAGACCCTGAACTCAAAGAGGCAAAAAAACGCACCAAGCCCAAAGCGGAATCTGACAAAGTACGCAGCATGCTAAAAAAAGGTGATGGCCATTGAATAACGCACCACAGCGCTTACTCATTGCCGGTGGTGGCACCGGCGGTCATCTTTTTCCCGCTTTGGCAGTGGCTGAAGCCTGGGAAGCACGTGGTGGTGAAACGCTGTTTGTTGGCACAGAACGCGGGTTGGAAGCACGCATTCTTCCAAAGATGGGACGCAATCTGAAAACCCTCAAGGTTGGCCAACTCAAAGGCGGCGGCATCATACGGCGTTTGCATACCGTGATGGGCCTTCCGCGTGCCCTGTTGCAGGCCCAACGGATTGTGAAACAATTTGATCCTCATGTGGTAATGGGTGTTGGTGGTTATGCATCCGCTCCGGCTGTTGCAGCGGCGCGTCTGAGTGGTCGGCCAACGGCTTTACATGAACAAAATGCCCTACCCGGTCTGGCCAATCGTAAATTGGGCCGTTGGGCGCATCGGATTTTTATCAGTTTTCCCGAGGCAAAAAGCGCCTTTATCCCAGAACGTACCATACTGACCGGCAATCCGGTTCGCGCTGCATTTCTAGAGCGTATCCAGACACCAAACACACCCTATCCAGACCATTTCAACACAATGCGACCACTGCGCCTACTGGTATTCGGTGGCAGTCAGGGAGCCAGTATCTTCAGTGAGATTATTCCTGATGCAATTGATGGTCTTGGTGAAAAGGCCAGCTCTGTTGAAGTGCGTCAACAAGCCCGTAAACCAGAAGTGGAAGCCCTGAGCCTGCGCTATCAACAAAGCGGTATTACAGCGCGTGTCAGTGATTTTATCAACGATATGGCCACAGCCTATCAGTGGGCTGATCTGGTCATTTGTCGAGCAGGTGCCACCAGTGTGGCCGAGATTACCGCCATGGCCAAGCCTGCGTTACTGATTCCCTATCCCTATGCCACCGATGACCATCAAACAGCCAATGCACAGTCTCTGGTTGATGCTGGTGGTGGATGGATGCAACAGCAGAGCACGCTCACCACCGAATGGCTGACCCAACTGCTCGCCACCCATCTCGCACACCCTGACAAATTGTTAGAGGTTGGCAAACAGGCCAAAAAAATGGGCCGCCCACAAGCTGCACGCGATATCGCACAGCATCTATCGGATATGATCTCCTGATAGATAAAAAAACACTCTCCTCATGAGGCCGAACAACCATGTATAGCTCAATCAAACTCCTTCATTTTGTAGGTATCGGCGGCATTGGGATGAGTGGTATTGCCGAAATTCTAGTCAATTTGGGTTACACGGTCTCCGGTAGTGACCTGTCTGAAAATGCCAATGTACAGCGCTTGCGCTCTCAGGGTGTAGTGGTCCACAAAGGCCATAAAGCCGAGCATGTAAACGGAGCGGATGCCGTGGTGTGCTCCTCTGCCATCAAACGGGATAACCCGGAAGTTGAGATGGCACGCAGGCTGAGAATTCCAGTGGTGCCACGGGCCGAGATGTTGGCAGAGTTGATGCGCCTGAAATATGGTATTGCCATTGCCGGCACCCATGGCAAAACAACCACTACTTCTCTGACTGCAACCATTTTAGGTGATGCGGGCCTTGATCCAACCGTGATCAATGGCGGCATTGTTAACGCCTTCGCCAGCAACGCGCGTATTGGTGAAGGTGAGTTCATGGTCACTGAAGCTGATGAGAGTGATGGCTCTTTTCTCAAGCTACCTGCCACCATCGGTGTGGTCACCAACATGGACCCTGAACATATGGACCATTACGGTGATTTCGATGCAGTCCGTGCCGCGTTTAAAACATTCGTTGGCCGCCTGCCTTTCTATGGTCTGGCTGTGCTTTTCCAGGATCATCCCGAGGTAGCCGCTTTGGTGCCAGATCTGGAAGATAAACGGGTCGTACTCTACGGATTTGGTCAAGATGTAGACTATCAAGCCCTGGATATCCGTCAGGAAGGACCGTTGACCCATTTTACTCTCAGATATCGCAATCGCTATCGGGGTACAGTTGACCATGAGATGGCACTGTCACTCTCTCTGCCTGGCAAACACAACGTTGCCAACGCTCTGGCCGCTATTGCCGTGGCCCGTGAACTCGGCATCTCCTGGGAGGTGATCGGCACTGCACTTCAGGGCTTTACTGGCGTACAACGACGCTTCACCCTCATGACGGATAGCCCTAAACGCACTCTGATTGATGATTACGCCCACCACCCGGAAGAGATACGCGCCACTTTGGAAGCAGCACGAGCCGCCTATCAAGGACGCCGGATCGTTGCCATTTTCCAACCCCATCGCTTCAGCCGGGTCAGAAACAGCCTGGATGCCTTTCTACGCTGTTTTTCAAGTTCAGACAGGGTCTTTGTCGATGCGATCTATCCCGCTGGAGAAACGCCACCACCAGGCCCTTTGGATCAAGGTGGACAGGCGTTCTTAACCGAAGGTGTTGCCCGTGAAAGCGGCATCCCGGCGTTCCCATTGCCACGCAGTGATGATTGGATGGAGCAACTGAATGACCAGTTGGAACCCGGTGATGTGGCACTGTTTCTAGGCGCTGGCGACATCTCCGCCAAAGGACATGCATTTGCAAAAAAATATGGACACGCAGACTGATGAACCTGGCATCAAAAACATCCGTAAAACTGGAAACACGTCCTGAATTTTCCGATTCGGAAACCCGCTGTACAACTTTGATGGTCAACAAGCAGGAATTGACTTTTCCACACTGCCATGTCATCGCCAATGCGCCCTTAGCAACGCGAACCACCTGGCGCATAGGCGGTCCAGCTCGCTGGCTTGTACAACCAACCAGCCAAACCGGCCTTCAACACCTTTGGAAAAATCTGCCAGCCGATTTACCTATCTTGTTACTAGGTGGCGGCAGTAATCTGCTCATCAATGACGATGGGTTTGATGGTATTGTAGTTGATCTGGTCAGCTATCTTGACAACATCAAAATAATCGACACCCCAACGCATCCTGATAAAAGTTTTTTTATCATCGAGGCAGATGCTGGCGTATCCACACGCGCTCTGGCTCATTTTTGCCGGAAACAAGGAATTGATGGAATTTCATTTCTTGCTGGAATCCCGGGAACCCTTGGTGGTGCTGTAAAAATGAACGCTGGGGCATACGGTAAAGAGATGGTAGATGTCATTTCTGAATTAACCTTGCTGGACAAATCTGGAAATCCTCATATACTGATCCCCAGTGATTTGGAAATGACGTATCGGTCCAGCCAAATCCCAGCGGGATGGATGGTGGCTTCGGTTCGACTGAAATTACCGCCTGGAAATCCTGAAGCGATTCGGAATCAAATTCGAATTCTCAATAAAAAACGGTCCTCAAGTCAGCCATTGGGCTATCCTTCAGCCGGGAGTACCTTCAAGAATCCCGACCAAGGACCATTGGCATGGCAGTTGATTGATCAGGCTGGATACCGAGGCAAAAAAGTTGGACAAGCCCAGGTATCCGAAAAACATAGTAATTTTCTGATTAATTTGGGTGGATGTAGTGCCCATGACATGATGTTACTCATTGACCAAACACGTCATGCCGTCGCACAATCCACAGGGTTCCACCTGAAACTTGAGGTGGGCATTGTTGATAAAATCGGGCTCCGAACGGAAAACTGACCCTGCCGCAACACGATTGAATGCGTGTTTTTTTAATACTCATTCTCGACAGTGAGCATGTCAGCGGAGATTATGACATTGAACAATACCTCTAAAAAAATCGGTGTCCTCATGGGTGGGGTTTCCGAAGAACGCCCGGTAAGCCTGAATAGCGGACGCGCCATGGCGGCTGCTCTAGTACGTCAGGGTTATGATGTCGTATCCATTGACGTGGACCGAAATCTGGCCCAGACATTAATTAATACGCCTATTGATGTGGCGGTCCTTGCTCTTCACGGCCCCTTGGGAGAAGATGGAACCGTTCAAGGCCTTCTGGAAATCATGGGTATCCCCTATACCAGCCCCGGTGTTACGGCATCGGCGGTATGTATGGACAAACCCATGGCCAAACGCTTGTTTCGGGATGGTGGTATCAAAACCCCCGCCTGGATCACTCTGGAGATTGACAATTCGACCTCATTGAATCAAGCCCTCGCGGCATGCGATGCATTGCCCGCGCCTTGGTTCGTTAAACCGTGCGGCTCTGGCTCTAGTGTCGGTGTAACACGTGTTGAGGATCGAGGTATGCTTCAATCGGCCCTTGAGAGCGCAGCTGAAGTCTCCTCTCATGTGTTGGTTGAACAAGAGGTTCGTGGCGCAGAACTGGCCTGTGCAGTGCTCAGTGGAGAGGTATTACCACTGATTGAGATTCGACCCAAAGACGGTATTTATGACTACGAAAATAAATACACCGCAGGTCGAACTGACTATTTAATACCACCGCCTGACATGTCACAATCGACCATTCAGGCCGCATCTGATGCCGCACTGGCCGCTTATAAGGTCACCGGTTGCCGAGGACTCTCTCGGGTGGATGTTCTGGTGGATGCTGATGATCAACCCTGGGTGCTGGAGGTGAACACCATCCCCGGCATGACCGAAACCAGTCTGGTTCCAAAAGCAGCCGCAGCGGCTGGTATGGGGTTTGATGATCTGGTTGAGCGAATTCTACAAAGTGCGGCGTTGGGGTGATGTTACGGAAACTTCTGGGAAATGGATTTATGGTGGTGCTGATCCTGATTGGATTGGCTGGCTGGACTTGGTCCTTTGCCCACCAACCCGGGCGGTTTCCATTGGAGCATATTCAGCTCCAGGGAGTGGAGCACACAGATATCGGACGCGTACAACGGGTACTTGGTGTACCCCGTGGCACCAACCTGTTGCTGGTAGACCTCGAAGGCGTTCGTAAACGTCTATTGTCGCTGCCCTGGGTGCGGAATGCCCAGGTGGAACGACTGCTTACTACAGGTACGTTGAGAGCCACTTTGACCGAGAAAACCGCAGTTGGGTTAAGTCGGGATGGTGATCGGCTGATGCTGATGGATGAGTATGGCTCAACCATCAAGCCGTTGGAACGGGAAGATCCTCTGGTTTTACCAGTGGTATCACCCGCACCGGAAGAAGAGAGCGCCACCGCAAGCATGGTGTCAATTCTCAATGTTCTTTCGCGCCATAGTTGGCTGAAAAAACGAGTATCAGAAGCCAAAGGCCGCTCCAGCGGACGCTGGACAATCTATACTCATAATGGTATCAAACTGTTGTTCTCACAACGGCTTGAAGAAGAACTGGAGCTGCTGAAACAACTCCAGAAGCGGTATAGAATTTTGGATCGACTCATTAGCCAGGTTGACATGCGAGTGGCAGGCCAGGCAGCGGTTCGACCCGGGAAAAAAAAACGTAACAAAAAGTAGTATCAAGAAGTTGATTGAGTGATCAGGTCGGGGGAGGCCTAGGCTTTCCTTCTTCCATGAAATTATAGCGGTTGTGGAATCTTTGTGCATCCCAGCTAAAAGTGCCCCTCTTTCCCGTCCGCAGTGAATTGCGACGCCCGGATGGTTGATATGTCTAGACAGGACCAAAATCTTATTATCGGATTGGATATCGGTACCACCAAGCTCTGCTGTATTGTGGCAGATCAACAACCCGATGGACGGTTGGATGTAATCGGTATCGGCACCCACCCCTCGCGCGGATTGCGAAAGGGGGTCGTTATTGATATTGATTCTACCGTCGAAAGCATGCGAATGGCGGTGGAAGAGGCCGAAATGATGGCCGGCGTTGAGATCAATATGGTCTACGCGGGTATTGCTGGCGCACATATTAAAAGTGGTAACTCTCACGGCGTGGTGGCCACCAAAAATGGTGAAGTGACCGAAGGCGATATCCAAAGAGTGTTGGATGCGGCTCGAGCACAGAATATCCCTATGGATCGGGAAATTCTGCACATTATCGCTCAAGAGTATATCCTGGATGGTCAGGATGGCATTAAGGAGCCGCTGGGCATGTCCGGCGTGCGCTTGGAAGCCAAAGTGCACATTATTACCGGCGCAGTAGCGTCCGCTCAAAATATCATTAAATGTGCGAACCGGTGTGGTTTGGATGTTGGTGATATCATTCTGGAGCAACTGGCTTCCTCAGAGGCCGTGCTTACACCGGATGAGAAAGAGCTGGGAGTTTGCTTGCTGGATATCGGTGGCGGCACAACTGACATCGCAATTTTTTCAGAAGGTCATCTAAAACATACTGCTGTTCTGGCTATTGGCGGCGACCATATCACCAATGATATTGCTGTTGGTCTACGCACACCCACCCGCGAAGCAGAACAACTAAAACGTGAATTTGGCTGCGCCCTGGCATCTATGGTTAATCCCGAAGAGACCATTGAAGTGCCCAGCATTGGCGACCGCCAACCCCGTTCTCTGGCTCGTCATATTTTGGCAGAGATCATAGAGCCACGGGTTGAAGAGCTGTTTACACTCGTAAATAGAGAAATTGTTCGATCCGGCTTCGATGAACAAATCGCAGCGGGTATCGTTCTGACCGGTGGTTCATCCATTACCGAAGGTATGGTTGAACTGGCGGAAGAAGTATTCAACAAACCGGTGCGACGCGGACCTCCTCAAGGTATTGGCGGACTGACAGATGTTGTTGCCAGTCCAGTTTTTGCCACTGCGGTTGGTTTGGTACAGTTTGCAGCACGTAACGAAAAGGAGACGACACCACACCATTTTGCACCGGAAGATGACGGGGGGTTTAAGAAAATTCTCCAGCGTATGCGTGATTGGATAGGAGATATTTTTTAGTTACCATGGACGGATTATCTAAAGTTAATAGGGGGACTTGAATGAATATCGAGTTCGAAAGTGCGGACGACCTTGAAGCCCGCATTAAAGTTATAGGTGTCGGCGGTGGTGGCGGTAATGCCATCAATAACATGATCCAGTCTCAACTGGATGGCGTTGAATTCATTGTAGCCAACACCGACTCTCAGGCGCTTGCCAGAAATCTCGCGCCAACGAGAATTCAGATCGGTCGCAACGTAACACGTGGTCTTGGCGCTGGTGCTAAACCACAGGTAGGACATGATGCCGCTGAAGAGAGCATGGACGAAATCCGTTCCGCTCTGGATGGCGCTGATATGGTGTTCATCACCGCTGGTATGGGTGGTGGAACGGGAACCGGTGCTGCACCGGTGATCGCCAATATCGCACGGGAAATGGAAATTCTCACCGTTGCCGTAGTGACCAAGCCTTTTTCCTTTGAAGGACGGCGGCGGATGAAATTCGCCGAAGAAGGCCTGGAAGAACTTCGGAAAGCCGTGGATACTGTCATCACCATTCCCAACCAGAAACTTCTGGGTGTGGTTGGCAAAAACACCACCATCCTTGATGCCTTTCGCAAGGCTGATGATGTGCTCCACCAGGCGGTTCGTGGTATTACCGACTTGATCACCGTATCCGGTCTGATCAATGTTGACTTTGCCGATGTCCGCACTGTGATGGACGAAATGGGACAAGCGATGATGGGTGCTGCTGAAGCCGGGGGTGATACCCGCGCTATTGAAGCCGCCACCAACGCGATTTCAAGCCCACTGCTTGATGATGTCTCCATTCACGGCGCTCGGGGTGTTCTCATCAACATCACCGGCGGCTATAACTTGGCTCTCCAGGAAGTGGATGAAGCGGCAACAGTGGTTCGGGATATGGCTCACGAAGACGCCATTATCGTCTTTGGTGCCGTTCTTGACGAAACCATGGAAGAGACCGTTCGGGTCACTGTGGTGGCTACCGGTATTGGCACCGCAGATCAGGTCGCTTTCAGCAAAGATCAGGCATTGGTGTCCCCGCTGGCAGCCAGTCAAAATCCGGTTGCAGCACAAAACGCTGCAATCAACGCTCAAACTGAAGTCTCTGCGGATTATGATACCGCTGATACTTTGCAACAGTCTCGGGTTCGCACGGATATTCCGGGCTTTAAACGCCCCACCCGTCCCATGGATCTTGAGGACCTCGGTCGCACACTGGAACAAGTGAATAACGAAGATAATTTCGATGTTCCCACGTTCCTACGGCGTCAAATGGACTGACGCTTTATCAATACTGATCAAGTACGTTCCGGGTGGTTGATCCCCCTTCCGCTCGGAACGTTTACTTGCCTTTCAGGAATAACACAGGCACAATATTTCTTTGTAGACAAATAGTGAGCTTATAACGCTTTGAGGGGACACAGTCCCAAGCGGTTGAAGGATATTTACATCATTTTGATTCAGAACACTATTTCGTTCTGAATGGTTCATTCCGATCGTGATTCAACAATGGAGCGTTGCACGGTTTGGGATCATCGCTGCTGCTGTCTTGGCCGATTGTAATCGGATAGATGGTTTATGGAACTGACATTTTGGACAGCGCGGCTTTTTATACGGATCGTTCCGAATGCTCTTGCAAAAAACGTTAAAAAACACCATTCGATGCACCGGGATCGGCCTGCATGGTGGTGATAAGATCTATCTTTCCCTTAGACCAGCCCCGGAAAATACCGGGATTGTTTTCCATCGCACAGATCGTGATGGCGCACTGATTCCAGCCAAAGTGAGCAACGTGGCGGATACCAGCTTATGTACCACATTGGCAAACAGTGATGGTGTAAAAGTATCCACAGTTGAACATCTCCTGGCTGCGTTTGCCGGGTTGGGTGTGGACAACGCCTATGTGGATCTTGATGGTGCTGAAGTACCCATCATGGATGGCAGTGCTGCACCGTTTGTGTTTTTGATTCAATGCGCTGGCATTGTCGATCAGAATGTCGCAAAAAAATGGATTCGTATTACCAAACCGGTTGAAGTAAACCATGAAGGCAAACGGGCTGCTTTTTACCCGGATAACCACTTCAGTGTCAGTCTGAAAATCGACTTCAACCATCCCCTGGTTTCCGAACAGAAAATCGAGCTGGATGTGACTGAGACCTCGTTCATCAAAGAGGTCAGTCGTGCACGAACGTTTGGTTTTCTCAAAGATCTCGAAATGCTGCAATCCAGAGGTTTGGCACGCGGTGGATCTCTTGATAATGCCATTGTTATTGATGATTTTCGTATCCGTAATGAGGGTGGTCTGCGTTATGAGGATGAGTTTGTCCGCCATAAAATCATGGATGCCATTGGTGACCTATACCTACTCGGTCATCCGGTAATCGGACGATTTGAGGGAGAACGCACCGGTCATGCCATGAACAATCTACTCCTTCGCCAACTTATGGTGCAGGAAGATGCCTGGGAATTCAGTGAAGGAGAAATGGCTAATCAGTCTGGTGTTGCCCATGCTTCAGCTGAACCACAAGTCGCTGCCGCACTCTCATAATAGACTCTCCGCTCTGAATCGTCGTCCTGTCCAAAATAGCGGATCGAATGGGCGATTCAGGGCATGCCTTCGGGATCTCTTTCGTTTCTTTCGCCCTACTCTACTGCTGTTGCCTCTGCTTATTGCAGGATGTCTGCCTTTCCTGGACGATTCTGAAACACCCCAGGTGATTCGTTCCGCCCGCATGACCACACAGGATAAGCGCGTCTATGTGGAAGGACACCTGAGCGACACATTTCTTAACCAATTGATGGATAAACTGAAACAGGGTGAACCGATTCTATTTACCTATCGGTTTGGTCTGCGTGCTATTCATCCGGTTCTGCCCAATCTTGAAATCGCGCATATTGAGTTACAACGGCGCATCCAACTTCATCTTATTACCCAAAAATTTGAGATGCGCGATATCATCAATAATCAGGTCAAATTTAGTGATGATCCTGAAGAGGCGTTGAAATGGCTTGGGCACCTCCGCTTCATTCCATTACTGGACAGCTCAGAATTGGAGCTCGGCAGCAAATACCATCTCAATGTACATTTTCACCTGGAACAGGATGGCGCATCACGCATGTTTCAGGTTCTTAACCGCTGGCTGACCTTTTGGAAGCCGGTAGACCACAGCTTTCAGGTTCGATTCCGGCACCGTTGATCATGTTCTCTATTCCGCGTATAGCGTTTTCAAAACCGGTTCGTCGATGGCTGATGCGTCTGTTGTTATTGGCCATCGTTATCATCACCTTTCAGACAGGCCGAAGCCTCTATGATCCGTCCACAGTAAGTGGCGGTGACTATAGTTTGATCTTTTTGGTTCTACTCTATGTCAATCTATTTTTAGTATTGGCATTGGGCTTTCTGGTGATCCGCAACTTTTCACGGCTCTGGTTGGAGCGTCGGAGAAGAAGGGCAGGCTCCCAACTTCGGACCCGAATGGTGATTCTGTTTGTCGCCCTCTCTCTGTTGCCGACACTGGTGATCACCATCCTTTCTGTTGAGCTGTTGAACCGTGGTGTGGACTCCTGGTTTTCGGAGCGTATTTCACATGCACTGTCTCATTCTCTTGAAGTTGCACGCGCTTATTATCTGGAAAATCAACAAACAATTCGACATGATGCCGAAGATATCGCCCGCAACCGCACTTTAAGTACAGCCCTGCTGATTCAAGGTGGTGATGAAGCCAGTACCGCTTTGGAGATTGAACGCAAAGCCAGAGGATTGGATGAAATTGCCATCTTTCGTGTGGATGGTACGCGTATCGCATCTGCTGGAGATCTACCAGTTGATCCCATGCCGGATCTGTCCGCACTTGAGACCGGTTCGAACCGGGCGTTGATGTTTTCCAATGACAATGGTGAACGGGTTCGTGCTGTTGTGCGACTGGGTAGTGATCTGTACCTCTCTACTGGACGTTGGATTGATCAACAGATTCTTGCCCAAATGGAGACCATTGAAACCGCTTTCGTGGATTATAATCAGCTGAGAGCGGCTCATGGACTTCTAAAGACGAACCATACGGTCACTCTCATTCTTATCACACTGCTTCTGCTGCTCGGTGCGGTGTGGTCTGGATTTCGAATTGCCGATAATATTACCAGCCCGATCACCAGTCTTGTGATTGGTACACGTAAGGTAGCCGCTGGCGATTTGTCAGTGAAATTGCATGTGACCGGTGATGATGAGTTGGCAATTTTGATGGCATCGTTTAATGCCATGATCCGCAAACTCAAAGAGAACCAGGAGGAACTTCAAAGCTCTAATGATCTGTTGGAGGAACGCCGTCAGTTCATGGCTGCTGTAGTTCGTAACATCTCCTCCGGCGTTTTGGCAGTCAATCAGCACAACAATATCACCTTGATCAATCCTGCTGCGAATACGCTCTTGGGCATTTCCCAAAATGTCCGCGCCTCCGGTCATCCGTATACCCAAATTCTGCCAGACTCGGTATTGCTGCCGCTGCGCAACCTGCTGAACACCGCTCTTTCCCGTACAAAACGCGGAGCCATTGGTGCATCCTCCATGGACTCCAATCTGTCCATTCAGATCCAGATCCAAGGCGAAGAAAAACCACTGACCTTGCTGACCAGAATCACACTGCTTGCTGATGACCATGGCCATAGCCGTGGATTTATCGCAACATTTGATGATCTTAGTGAAGTGCTGGTCGCTCAGAGAACACGGGCTTGGAGTGAGGTTGCCCGCCGTATTGCCCATGAGATCAAAAATCCACTGACTCCGATTCAACTCTGGTCTCAGCGTATGCGGCGTAAATATCTCCGACACGGAGAGGAAGAGCGGCGCGACTGGCATGTGTTGGATGAAGGAACAAACGCTATTATCAATCAGGTGGAAGAGTTACGGATTCTCGTTAATGAATTCTCAACCTTTGCCCGACTACCGCGCCCTTCGCTCAGACAAGGCGATATCAATTCTGCCCTTGAAGAGGTTATGGTGCTGCATAAAGCCGAATTGAGACAGCTACAACTTCAGACTGTTCTTTCTGACAGTCTGCCGGAGTTTCCCTATGATCGCAGTCAGATGAAACAGGTATTTACCAATTTGATTGCCAATGCTGTTGCAGCTATCCGCGAGAAATTCGCCGATCATGAGGATGGTATTTCTGCCGGACGACTTGCCATTAACACTTCCATATCAGAAAATAATCAATGGGTTAAGATTACTGTGTCCGACAACGGTCCCGGCATTCCGCCCTCTGAACGAGACCGTGCGTTTGAGCCTTACTTTACCACTAAAAAGAAAGGCACCGGCCTTGGACTGGCAATTGTGAAAAAGATTGTTGAAGACCATGGCGGTAGTATCCGTATTCGTTCATCCTCATGGGATGGCGTTGCTGTTAAGATTCAACTGCCTGTTATTGCCGTACAGACACATCAACCCGACATCGTTTGAGAACGGTACTATGCCTCATACCATTTTAATCGTTGATGATGAAGACTCCATCCGCATAAGTTTACGCGGTATTTTGGAAGATGAATCCTATGAGGTTCTTGAAGCCTCTTCCGGTGAAGAAGCACTGGAAATTCTCAAACACAAGGCCGTTTCTACCATCCTGTTGGATATCTGGATGGAAGGCATGGATGGTATCGAAACGCTGAGTCGCATCAAACATACACCTCAATCTAAAGAAGATAATGGTGAAGTGTCGGCCATGCGTGATATTCCAGTCATTATCATGTCTGGACATGGTACGGTTGAGACAGCTGTTTCTGCTACAAAAATTGGTGCTTACGATTTCCTTGAAAAACCGCTTTCACTGGATCGTGTTTTGATCCTTTTGGAACGTGCCATTCAGCAACTTGCGTTAACCCGAGAAAACCGCAACCTCAAAGCACAGATGGCGGTATCTCATACTTTGGTTGGTAAGACACCAATCATGACTGCGTTGGATGGACAGATTGCACGGGTTGCACCAACCAACAGTTGGGTATTGATCACCGGTGAAAATGGGACAGGTAAAGAGGTGGCTGCACGACGGATCCACTCTCTTTCCAATCGGTCTGACAAACCATTTATTCCGGTCAATTCAGCGGCCATTCCTGAAGCACTGATTGAGAGTGAACTGTTCGGCCATGAAAAAGGTGCCCTACCCGGCACCCAATCGGTCCGCATCGGCCATTTTGAACGGGCCAACAATGGCACCCTGTTTCTTGATGAAATCGGTGACATGTCATTGACCACTCAAGCTAAAATTCTAAGAATCCTACAAGAACAGCGCTTTGAACGGGTTGGCGGAAGTGAACAAATCCACGTCAATGTGCGCGTGATTGCTGCATCCAACAAGGAGTTGAAAGAGGAGATCGCCGAAGGACGCTTCCGGCAGGATCTTTTCTTCAGATTAAATGTTGTCCCACTACACATGCCACCATTATTAGACCGGCTGGACGACATCGAACCACTTGTCACCCACTTTGTGCAACTTCACAAAGGCAATCTTCCGCAACACAGCTTCTCACCAGAAGCGATCAAAAAGCTAAAAACATTCACTTGGCCTGGCAACGTCCGTGAGTTGAAAAACCTGGTAGAACGCCTACTCATCATGGCTTCCGGCCCAATCATTCAACCGGAAGATCTGGACGGCATACTCAGTGGACAACAAAACAATGGTGAAGAACCAGATTGTGACCTATGGAACACCCTGATCGAATCCGGCAGCCTGCGAGAAGCACGCGAAGCCTTTGAACGGGCCTATCTTGCCATCCACTTGGAACGCAATAACGGCAATATTTCCCGCACTGCTGAAGTCGTCCATATGGAACGTTCGGCATTGCATCGGAAGTTGAAAAGCCTTGGTGTGAATTAATCCCATTCTCTCGGTAGCGCAAAATAATTTCAAAATTTGCGTCTCTGTGATTTGTTCACGGCAAGAGACGCATCATTATTTGCCAAGTCGTGGAGTGATTTCGATCCGAAATTAGACAATGAATCACAACCTGAGTGGAAGCCCTGGTGATATTTTTGCGCCGCTTTTGATATGCGAAGCAGATCATCAGAGCAAAAATATTACCAGGGCTGGAACGGCTGAATGTTCAAATTTTAGACGAATTTACTACATAGTGACTTCGATCCGAAATTAGACAATGAATCACAACCTGAGTGGAAGCCCTGGTGATATTTTTGCGCCGCTTTTGATATGCGAAGCAGATCATCAGAGCAAAAATATTACCAGGGCTGGAACGGCTGAATGTTCAAATTTTAGACGAAATCACTATACAATTGGACGCGATAGTTGGAATGGTGTGTGCTGGCCAGCTCGTTTCCAGTAAAGCGGAAACAAGCTGAGAAATAAGTGGAAAATTCCGGCAGAGATGCAGGGTTAGGAAGAGTTCCGCAGCTGCTAAAATTTGAAAAAAGGGAGATGCGAAACGCTAAACAGATTTTTTAGCGCCTTAGTGTTGCTGCATGGAAAAAGGGTTCAGAAATCAGGATATAACCATGTCATTCAAGACATCAGGCTTCTTTGTTTCACCCAGAACCCAACGAAATCCGATCTGGACCTTTCTCTGCGTTTTTGTCCGACTAATATCATCTTTGACATTGAACCGGAAGCCCAACTCTTGAGGAATATCCAGCTGTAATGACTCATCACCTCGACTCAGTGTCATTGCACCGGATTCTACCCGGTCAGCTACAGTTCTCAAAAAGGCGGCCATTTCTTGGCGTGTCTTGGTGCCCTTGTCGATAAAAAGACGTTTATCCATCGTTCTATCCTTTCGGCCAGAGTGAACTATGGAAAATAGTATCAATTTTGGCCAAATTTTTCCACTTCATTCTGCTTTATGATCCTTATTCTGTTTCGATCTTCAGATCCCGCTCCATAAGTTCAGTAACTACTGATTTTGGCTTCCGGTTTTCATAAATAATCTGATAGACCGCTCGTGTGATCGGCATCTCTACTTTCAACTTTTCAGATAGACGGTAGACGCTGAGCGTTGTTTTTACGCCCTCTGCAACCTCTTTGCTGCCGCCTTGGATCTCCTCCAGCGTTTTACCAGAACCAAGCCCCAGTCCAACACGCCGATTTCTCGACAGATCCGACGTTGCCGTTAACAAAAGATCACCCATGCCAGACAACCCTGAAAAGGTCTCAGAATGCGCGCCCAGCAATCGTCCGAGCCGATTGATCTCTGCCAATCCGCGTGTAATCAATGCAGCACGGGCACTATGTCCAAAACCTAGACCATCACTGATTCCCGCTGCCAGGGCGATGACATTTTTCAACGCACCACCTAACTCGACACCAACCACATCATCAGAACCATAGGTTCGAAAATATCGCGTATGAAACAGTGTCTGAACCATTTTTACTCGGTCAGAATCATGTCCGGCAATGGAAACGGCAATTGGTTTTCGATCCAGCACATCACGCGCAAAGGAAGGGCCGGACAGATAACAAACCTGATTCAGCCGATCTTTGCCAAGTATTGATTCATACATCTGAGAAATCAGCGTCAATGTCTCTACTTCAACGCCTTTACTGGCCGAAACATAGGTCACTGAGTCCGAAACATGCTCTTTTATCTGTTTCAATACAGCCCGAGTAAACTGCGTTGGTACGACCATGACCAATACATCATGACTACTGGCAACCGCTTGCAGATCCGTCTCGGCAATCAGATTTTTATTCAATGGTGAATCAGGCATGTAGAGTGGATTCCGATGCGTGGCAGTGATGCCATCAGCCACTTCCTGTTCCCGACACCAAAGCGTCACCGTTGGATATTTATCTGCCAGCAAATTCGCTAACGCAGTACCCCATGATCCAGCACCGATAACGGCAATAGAGGGCGTATCACTTAGGTGTGTCATATCGTTTCCAGACATAATTTCATACAGGTTGACATAAACAATTCAATACAGCGCATAGTAATTTCGATCCAAAGTTTGACAATGGATCACAACCAGAGCTGGAACGGCTGACTGTTCAAATTTTAGACGAAACTACCATATGACACGCTTTACTGCCTGTTTCAACCGGCAATTGCGTAACGCCATCAGTGAATAAAATAACATCCATCGCCCCAATCAGCCAGCCGCCACCAGCTCAGGAATAGGCCATCGCGCCCGTGCATTCAACTCAACAGGATCACTCACCTCACCACGCGCTAACCGACAGGCACCCGCATAAGCGATCATCGCACCATTGTCCGTACACATATTCAATGGTGGAAAAAACACCTCTACGCCCCACCTTTTCGCCCGCTTACTCAACATTTCCCTCAACCGTGCATTCGCACCAACACCGCCCGCGACCACTAAACGCTGACTTCCGGTTTTCTCACAAGCGCTCAATGATTTGATAACCAACGTCTCAACCAATGCCTCTTGATAGGAAGCCGCCAGATCCTTACACCCTTGAGGATCAGCAACAACATCCTCATTTTTCAACACAAAAGAACGCACGGATGTCTTCAACCCCGAAAATGAAAAATCAAACTTATCCCGATCCAACAACACCCGAGGAAAACGGAATTTAGCCCGATCTCCACCCTCTGCCTGTGCTGAAATCGCCGGTCCACCCGGATATCCCAGTCCCATCAGCCGCGCCCCTTTATCAAACGCCTCACCAACCGCATCATCCCGTGTCTGTCCCAGTAAAACATAGTTCCCAAAAGCTTTTACATGCAACAACTGGGTATGCCCACCAGACACCAACAGCGCGACAAATGGATAGTCATGCCCCGCACCTTGATCCACTAAAAATGGACTCATCAAATGACCTTCCATATGATGCACGCCGATCAAAGGACAGCCCAACCCCATGGCCAGCCCCTTAGCCACAGAAACACCCACCAATAACCCACCGATCAAACCCGGCCCGGTAGTAACAGCAATAGCATCCAACTGCTGCGGCGTGGTATCCGCCTCACGCAATGCCTGATCAATCACCGGCATAATGTTCTGAATATGCGCCCGACTGGCTAACTCCGGCACCACACCACCATACTCGGCATGGATATCTATTTGAGCCAACACCGTGTTAGACAGCACCTTCTGCCCCTCAACTACAGCGGCGGCTGTTTCATCACAACTGCTTTCAATACCCAAAACCCGCATCGCTTTTCTTTCCATTGCGCCATTTCATGCGCTCTATTTCTACGACTGTTTACACTATCCCAAAGCATTTTAACTTCAGGGTCGCGGAAAAAATAAATTATCCCTATCGCGCTGGATATTGGTTCGTCTACTACACGCCAATCCCCTTCCGACCAAGCGCCCGTTGCACCTTCTCCGCTTCCTGCACCAAGATCAAAAACTTATCCTCAGCAACACGCCCTTGCTCTTTCATTTGAATCTCCACCAACCGCGACCATTCGGCCAGCGTTTCTGCACCAATAAAGCCGGCTGCACCTTTCAATCGGTGCGCTTCGTTGCAGAAATCTGCCACTTTTCCATTTTCTCGGGCTTGCACCATCGTTGTCAGTCGATTCGGCAAAGTTCGGCAGAACTCATCGGCCAAGCTCTCGAATTTAGCCGGCATCTCCATGGACATCTGTTTGAATACCGACCAGTTAATCGCCTCATCACCAACTTCTACAATCTCCTGATCATCCTTGGTATTTTTCTTTTCTACACTATCTGAAACCAACTCTCTTCCCGCATCATTGCCAGAGTAACCGTAACGCTCAATAGCCGCCAACAACTCTGTCTTTGTGATGGGCTTGGAAAGATGGGCATCACAACCCGCTTCCAAACTAATCCGCTCATCACCAGTCATACCAAAGGCGGTCAGAGCAAGAATAGGCGTTTGTTTACGTTCTTGGTCTCGTTCCCAACCACGAATCTGTCGGGTGGCGGTATAGCCATCCATCACGGGCATTTGGATATCCATTAATACCAAATCAAAACGCTTGTCCACATACTGCTCAACCGCCTCAACACCATTTCGAGCGATCTGTAAACGGTGTTTGGTCTTATTGAGAAAGGCTTGAACCATCATGATATTATCCTGAAAATCCTCTACCAGAAGAATATCAAGACCAGCCAGTTCAAATGAAATATCTGGCGTTAGGTCTTCGGTCTCCTTATCGGATTGAACACCTTCGGCACGTTCTGAAGATCCGGCTACGGCAAGCGGCATGGTTAAATGAAGACCACTGCCTTTGCCAAATTGCGTCTCTACCCAAAATCCACCACCCATCAATGTAACCAGCCGTTTACTGATCACCCAGGAGAGTCCTAAACCACCCTCCAATCGCGGCATGGCATCATCGGTATTGACAAAAGATTCAAACCATTCGCCCAGACTAAACCCCGTCTGATCTTCAACCGCATGCCAGACCGAAAAACGTATACTGCCCTTTTTATCAGGATCAGGCGCGACCACCAGCTGAATCTCTTTACCGCCACCCACACGAACAGTCAGCCCTAACAGATATTCCAATGCCTGACGCAATCGAATCGCATCGCCGATCAACCATCGGGCTACGCCCTCTTCCACCTTTACTTCCAACTGCTGCCCGCCGTTTTTATGCTCTTCTTGGAAGCTGTGGACCAATACACTCAATAGACGATCCAATGAAAAAGGCGCAGATTCAACTTTCAGCTCACCCGCTTCAATGCGTGATAACTCTAATGTATGTTCAATTAATTCAAGCAATGATTGAATATTGCGTTGCATCACACCCAGATAGTGTACCTGACGTGATGACGGCTTCTCATCCAATAGCAGATCTGCCATACCCATGACAACATGCATCGGTGTTCTGATTTCATGGCCCATATGTGCCAGAAAAAGCGATTTAGCCCGGTTGGACGCTTCTGCCATCTCTTTGCCATACCGCATGGATCTGTGTGACAACTCCCAGTCTGTCACTTCCCAACCAGCCATCAGGTAACCACCCCCCTGTTTCTGTGATCCAGGCAGTGGTTTGATTTGCCAAACAATCATTTTTGGCTCGCCGGGCGCATCCACCACGGTTACAGCAAGTTGATCTGGCGTGTCGTATTCAACCGGTTCATCAATGGGTGTTCTTTGGAAACGCGGCCAATATCGGGTCTGTGTCACCTTCATCCGGTCCAGGCCCAGCCATCGACAGGTGGTGTTATTTACCCAGGTAAAATAGCCCTTTTCATCCACACGACACACCAAAACAGGTACTTCCAACAACAGATCCCGCCAATACTCTTTTTCTGTATATTTCAGAGTGCCTCCAGATGCGCCTTTACCCTCTTGCGCCGTCAGATAGTGCTTAATCCGCTTCATACGTCCAGCAAAATGCCAATGATCAGGAATCCACTCACCAGGCTCAGAAAGCCCTTTTTCCACTTCATATAGTTGTATCAGAAGGTAACGAACACTGAGCACCAATGCCACCATCAGCCCAGTCAAAAAAGTCACACTCCACATGGACACACCTCACCACACAGGCAGATTAATCGGGGACGCAATGCAATGTATCCTTTTGTAACCAAACATACAAAAGAGCCGAAATTTGACACAACAGTAGACACTGTACAAGCAAGAACAAAATGAGATAAATCAGAAACAGCGGAAAAAACAGGAAAGGTGGGGAAGAGGATGGAAACAAGGGGTACTGTTTCCATCCATGAGGTGAGACTACCTGAGACTGTACAAAGCCTCCCTGAAATAAAGGTGTTCAGGGGGGGGGAGACCACCTTAATACAAGGAGGCATCATACGGTCCCAGGTGTTCACACCTGCTTGAGAAGCGCCCCAACGCTTAGCTCGGGAGGGAGAATGCCATTTCAATGTATCTTCCATATCCCCATTTCAAAAAAGAGTGTATCAAGATGTATCAATTCGAACATTATTGGCCTTTTATGTCCATTTTTATACAGAATCAACCAAACCCACGCGCTGTGAGACCACCCAACCAGACCGCCAATACGCATAACACCACACTGATGATCATATTGAACAGGGCCAACCCCAACTGACCATCGTCCAGCAACAACCAATTATCATTGGCAAATGTGGAAAACGTGGTCAAAGCACCCAACATGCCCACCAGAATTGCCGAACGCACCTCGACCGACACCGGGATTTTTCCTGATATGAACAGATAACTGAGCAATCCCATCAAAAATGACCCCAACACATTGACCACCAAGGTACCCCAGGGAAATCCTTTGCCCAGCCAATCATAAACGGCATTAGAGATCAGATACCGACTCACCGCTCCAATGGCACCACCACCGGCAATCCACAATAGCGTATTCATTGGTCCTCCTCTTCCTGCTGCTGTTTCATCTTTTTCCACCATGCCATACGCCGTTGAATCTCACGTTCAAACCCACGGGCAACCGGTTGATAAAACTGAGAGCCTGCCAAAGCGTCAGGCAGATACTCCTGTGCTACATAACCGCCTTCATAATCATGAGCGTAGCGATAGTTTTTTCCATAGCCGAGGGATTTCATCAACTGGGTGGGTGCATTGAGGATATGGGCTGGTGGCGGGAGATTACCGGTCTTCTTTGCGACCTTTTGAACCGCTTTGAAAGCCATATATACCGAGTTGCTTTTCGGTGCTGTGGCCAGATAGACCACGGCCTGCGCCAGAGCCAGATCCCCTTCCGGTGATCCAAGAAAATGAAATGAATCACGCGCTTGAAGCGTCACAGCCAATGCTTGAGGATCGGCATTGCCAACATCCTCACTGGCAAAACGCACCAAGCGCCGGGCAATGTACAACCCATCTTCGCCACCGGCCAACATCCGCGCCAACCAATAAAGCGCAGCATCCACATCCGAGCCACGCAACGATTTATGCAGCGCAGAGATTAAATTATAGTGTTCCTCACCTGCCCGATCATAGAGCGCTGCACGCTGGTCCAACGCTGTTGAAAGCTGTTCCAGGCCCAAGGGTGTTCCAGCGTCTATTGCAGCTTTAGACAAAGCCAACAGCGTTTCCAACACATTCAGACCATACCGCGCATCACCGGCGGCCTGTTGACTAATGGCTTGGACCACCTCTTTTTCAATAGAGATACCCTGACCACCATAGCCGCGCTTATCATCGTGCAAAGCCCGTTCAAGCAAGATGGCCACATGCTCAGGAGTCAGCGGCTGCAATACCACCACCCGACAGCGAGATAACAGTGCATTATTGAGTTCAAAGGATGGATTTTCAGTGGTGGCACCAATCAAGGTGAGTGTGCCATCTTCAACAAACGGTAAAAAGGCATCCTGCTGACTTTTATTAAACCGGTGAATTTCATCTACAAACAACAATGTCGCCGTGCGCGCGTCCTGAGCACGCGCCACGACCTGACGTAACTCTTTTACCCCGGAAAAAACCGCTGATAGCGCCTCAAACCGATAACCGCTCTGCTGGGCCATCACCCGCGCCAGAGTGGTTTTCCCGCAACCCGGCGGACCCCAGAAAATCAATGAAGGTACCTTGCCTACCGACAGCGCTTGATGCAATAAACGGCCTTTCTCGGTCCATTTCTCCTGTCCGACCACCTCTTCAAGGGTCTGAGGACGCATTCTATCTGCCAGCGGCGCTGATCCGCTCTCTTCGGTGTCAAACAGTCCGTCTTGTTTCACTCTGCTGCCTCGGCAATAATGCCGACTAAATCATAATCCAAAGATTCAGTAATGGTTACCGCCACGATATCACCGGACGCGGCCTCACCATCAGTAATGAACACCTGACCATCCACCTCAGGCGCTTGAAACCAGGAACGTCCCACCAACATGGCACCCTGTTCATCTTCCTGAATGCCTTCTACCAGAACCGGCACAGTCTCACCAACCCATCCTGCCAATCGTTGGGCACTGATCCCTTGTTGCAGAGTCATCAACCGATCCATGCGCTGCTCTGCGACCTCTTGAGGCACTTTATCAGCCATGTCAAAGGCGGTGGTGCCTGGTTCATCGGAATAGGTAAACACACCCATATGGTCAAAGCCGGTCTGTTCTACGAATTGATAGAGATGATCAAACTCTTCTTGAGTTTCGCCAGGAAAACCGACAATAAATGTCGTCCTGATCACAGCCTCCGGCATATATTTTCGAATCAGCTGGATCAGTTTGACCAAATCATCATAACGCTCTGCCCGCTTCATCCGTTTGAGCACATCCGAGTGACTGTGCTGAAGTGGAATATCGAAATAAGGCACCACCCGTTCCGACTGAGCAACTGTTTGAATCAACGCCTCATTCATCAAGGTAGGATAGAGATAAAGTAGACGAATCCAGGCCAATTCATCCACGGTATCCAGATCTCTGACCAAAGCGGCCAGATCGGTACGCGGATTCAGGTCACGACCATAGAGCGTGGTATCCTGTGAGACCAGATTCAACTCACGGACACTGCCTGAAACCAGCATCTGGACTTCAGCACGCAAATCCTCAGGCGTGCGCGAACGAAACGGCCCGCGCAGTTGCGGAATAATACAAAACGCACAGGGATTGTTACACCCTTCAGCAATTTTCAAATAAGCGCTCTGTGGATGGGTAGTCAACACCCGTGCCACAGTCTCTTCTTGGGTAAAATCAGTAACCGGCGTTACCTGATTACCTGACCATGTTTCGGTCTGAACACTCTGCTGGATAAGTGGGATCAACGTCTCATAGGTGTTGGCACCAACAGAAAGATCAATCGACGGATGATCCTTTATCAGATCATCGCCATAGCGTTGAGAAAGGCATCCCGTCACCAGTAGCCGCTTACCCGGATGACGCGCCTTAATGGCCGCCATCTCTTCAATGGCTTCTCTGGACTCCGCCTCAGCATCGGCAACAAACCCACAGGTATTCACCACCAGAAGATCGGCAACCTCAGGGTCTGAAGTCAGTTCATAGCCCTGTTGAATGAAGCGTCCAAGCATCCGCTCGGTATCCACTTGGTTTTTTGGGCATCCCAAGGAGATCACACCCACTTTCAGCGGACCATCCGCTTGAGGAGTCATAGATCAATTCCGAAAATTAATATATTGGAGTGGCAAGCCGTAACTCTTTGTTTTAATCAGAGCGATCACTTGTTGAAGATCATCACGCTTTTTGCCGGTTACTCGAATCTGCTCTCCCTGGATAGCGGCTTGCACTTTGATCTTACTGTTTTTGATATCCTTAACGATTTTGCGTGCCATATCCCGTTCAACACCCTGACGCACAGTCACCAACTGACGAACCAAACTGCCAGAAGCGGGTTCAATATCCGCATAATCAAGTGTTTCAGGATCAATTTTGCGCCTGACCATTTTGGTCTTCAGTACATCAATAACCTGTTCCAATTTATATTCATCATCGGAAACAATGGTTATCACCGCTTCATCACGGCTCAGTTTGCTCTCTGATCCACGAAAATCATAGCGCGTACGAATCTCTTTAGCCGCCTGATTGACTGCATTATCCACCTCTTGAAGGTCTACTTCTGAAACGATATCAAATGAAGGCATGATTTTTTCTCCTAGCCATCCAGTACATCCACACCCTCAGGCACGGTAAAGTGAAACCGATCTTGAGGGATCGGTTGATTCATTTTCATATTATCAAAGGTAAAGCGGGAAAAGTTACCCAGATTATCCATCACCTCAAGCATGTATAGCTCATCGCGTTCTGGATGCAGCGTGACACGAATTTCATCAAAACTGCTCTCTTCTTCATTGAGCGAATGGAGTCGTACCGTCTCAGTACCGGCTTTCGGTCCTGCCAACACTTCCCAGCGAAACAATTCACCAAGAGGCCGCCCTGCAATGAGAAATGCGGCTGGTGAACTATTCAACCGTTCGGCAGGCGTACGTGTCACCTGTTTAAGATCCTCTTCATAGTACCAAACCATCGTACTGTCAGAGAGGATCAACTGAGGATAGGGATCGGTATAGTCCCAACGAAATCGATAAGGCCGCTCGGCCTGAAATCGACCATGACTGATCGTTGGCACACCACTGTCGGCATTATCGGTCTTCTGAACAAACGTGGCATCCATGCTTTTCAGATCATAAATAAAGCGTTGAAGCCGCATAACCGCTGGATGCGATGGCGCTACAACCTCTTTATCTTCCGAAACAATATCCTGATCTTGAGCCTGAAGCACACCAGGAAAAGCCATGCAGATTACGATCAATAGCGCAACATAAGGTCCGAAAACACGACACCCTGCGTCACTAAAACATACCTTAATATTCATTTTTCCACCTGTTGCCGGCCCATATCGTCAAATAGTTGACTTTACACTGAACCTACTGTGGCTCAGAGGGTTTCAGATATTCCAGAGTGTGACAACCAAAAAGGTGTGATCACTCAATAAAATTCCCTAAACATCTCCAAAAACAGAACCGCTCAACGATAAATGAGACTGGCACGCTATTCGCTTTACCGAACAATGCAACACGAATACAAACTTTCCGACCCTAGCCAAGGATCGCTCATGAGATACAACACCCGTCTTGGAACAGCACCGCGTTCCAGACCACCACTTGAAGGCAGACTCACTTCGGAGAATCATCCGACAGCCCTATCAGATACTGAACGCAGTTATCAATTGGGTGAACTTCGCTATCTGCTAGAGGATTGTTCCACGCTCAGCGCGTTGATGGAAGCCTTTACACTTTGGATGGATCAGTTGGTGGATGTACAGTTGGTGACCTACTGGAATCCTCGGTTACGGCGCAATGCAGTAGTGTGCAATTCGCCCTATCAGGAACGTAACGCTCTGTTGCATACAGCATGGGATATGATCGAAGGCCCACTGCCTCGGGTTCATTTCTGGAAACAGCAATCGTGGTATTTCCACTTGATGTCCAGCAAACCGTTAAACCGATGGGATCGTTTATTGTTGATCGAGCGCGGCAATAAACTTTCCATGGAAGCTATCTCACAGATTATGCGTGAAGCAGGGTTGGTTATGAATGCGCCATTAACACAGATTTTGGCCAATAAATAACAAATATTCACACAGGTAATTGATCTACGAAAGATCGGACATCTTATCAACCAACCGCCGTGCGGAAGCGATAACCCCCGGCGGTTGGATACCCTCTTCCGCCGCATAATCCAATTCTTTTTGAACTTTCAACCAATCACCACCGGCATCCTGTCTCAATCGTTGCACCAAATCCATCGGTCGCGATAGCGAAACCCGATACGCTGTCTGAGACCAACGGGAATCACTGCCTGATGAGGATGGAGAACGGACAACCCGTGGTAAACTATCCTCACCAAATGAACGTATGCTGCCATGGGATGAGTAGAGCCGGACCAACTCCACACCACCACGTACCACTGCACGAGAAACCTCTTTGGAAGCCCGTTTCAGTGCCACACGTGCCTGCTGAACACCATCGGAAAAGTAGAGATCGTACGCGCGACGCGCCCAGGCAGAAAAGCTGTGCCGATGGCGCAGATCATCAGCGTCATTTTGACCGCCCTGATGAGCATATGCCCTGTTTCGCACGCCCGATCCATCCACCCGCGTTGCTGGAGACACATTCCAACCAACACTTCGGGCATCTTGTGGCCCAGTAATTGACATCAATACCCATCCCTATCTTTCACGTCAGGCATGCAATTCATGCCCTGATCTATTACAGAAGTCTCTTCAGGGGATGTGCCAAATTTAACATTCAATTATTTTATTTTAAAATCAATACCTTATTTTTTTACCATTCTATTGCTAGGCAATTATTGCCGCATTGAACATAGTCCATCCATGCCTAGCGGAAAAATTTTCCTCAGAAAAAAAATCATAACAACACTTTATTTAATGTTTAATAAAGATAAACATAATCAATATGTTATGCAAAACAGATACTTTACACTATCAATCTTGAATGCTGATAAA
>JADFWU010000035.1:20239-35971 GCA_015234045.1 Magnetococcales bacterium | reverse complement strand
CTACAAGTACGCTCCGCTTTTTCGTTGGATTTGCCTTGCCAGGAACCGAAATCTGGCGAATGTCAACACGCCCTAGTAAAAATTGATAATATCACCAGGTTTCGGCGGATATTGACCGATTTCCAGTGAAAAATTCACACTATTAGTTTCAGTAGAAACTATTTTATTTTGCTATGAGTTGTCAATAGGTAGCCGTGGTGAATAAGCTATTGTCAATCGGTTGTCTGTTGGCAGTAGGGAGCGTATTTTGTGCAGAAGTTAACCAGAAATGGAGGGCAACCAACGATGCATCCAGAATTGAAAGGACAGGTGCGGGATCAGGTGCTGATGACGCTACGGCAGATTATTCGGGCCATTGACATGCACTCTCGCTACCTTGTGGCGCATCATGGATTGACAGGTCCTCAGGCCATTCTTCTCAGTGAAATTTTGCATAATGGCCCTATTACAGGTGTGGAACTTGGTCAGCGGGTTCATCTGAGTAAAAGTACAATCAGTGGAATTTTGGCGCGTCTGGAAGCCAAAGCGTTAATTGATCGGCGGCGCAGTCAATCAGATCGCCGGCGTTACTGGCTCAGTGCTTCTGACAAGGCAAGAAAACTTCTTGAGGATGCGCCGCCACTGTTACAACGCGCCTTTGTAAGTAAGTTTGAAAATCTGCCTGATTATGAACAGACAGGTATTCTTACTGCTCTGCTGCGTGTGGCAGATATGATGGGTGCTGATGACATGGACGCTTCAAGTTTGTTGGCTTCGACACCCCTTCTGATGGAAGAGTCCAAAAGTGAGGCTATTGATGGGCTTCGCATGGAAGAACAGGAGGCACCGGAAAATCATACAGAATGGGAGCTGCCGCGTTTGGAGGCAGAGTAATACACGCAAAATGAAGTAAAAAGAGCAGAGATATGTTCTTTCTTTATGCAGTCGTCAATGGTTATGGAAACTTAATAGAATTTTGTCATGTCTCAATTATAAAAAGCTGTTTGTTTCACAGCCTGAATTCAGTACACTGGTGTGATATTCGGAGATCTTTTTAGCTGATACAGGCAAATCAGTTTAAAAGAGTGTTCTCCAAACAGTGGGGGAAGGGGTGGTGTGTTATGGCGTTTTTTCGCTATTTTGTTCGTTTATTTGTACCTATTGCTATTATTGTGAGCATTGTGTTCAACTTCGCCTCCAAAGGTGATGTGCATGCTTATGTGGTCACTAGGCTCACCGGAGCAGCCTCAGTAAAGCATGTTGTTAAACCGCCAGTAGATCCACAGGACCCTGATTTCGCAAATAAATTATGGACTTCAGAGTGGCAGCCCATTCAAGAGGGTATGATTCTCAGTGTGGGTGATATTGTCAAAATGGATGGCCCGGATTCTGTCCTGGATGTCATGGTTGGTCATGGTCGTGGTGTGCGTATAAAAGATGAGGCGCTGGTACAGTTTCGTGAACAGCCAGTCGTGATTCATGGCAGTGCAAGCACTAATCAACCAGAAATTGGGGATATCAAAACACCTGCGCCTGAATTGCGTATTGCCAAAGGGCGACTGCTCAGTCGCGTTCTGAAAGGTCCAACACTAGGTGGTGGCCGAAGCCGTTTGGCGGTTCGAACGCCTGTGGCTGTTTTAGGTGTGCGCGGTACTATTTTCTTCATGGACTACGATTCTGAAGATCAAACCTCCTCTGCTGGTGTTCTGGAAGGTGAGGTGCGCGTTATGAGTGCACTCACGCCAGGTGTTGCCATCAATGTGACACCAAATAGAAAGACCATAGTCAGATCGAACAGCCAGGATCTCAGGCTTGAGCATCTGAGCCCAATTGAGAAATCTGAGTTAAGAGCCGCTGACGATATTAAATTGGAGCCAACATTTGGTGATAAAATGTTTAAGGCATTGAACCTGAAAAAAGCCGTGTTTGATCCAATGTATAATGGTCTCGTCATTCAGATTACCGAGTATGAGATGGAGGTGTTCAAACGGACATTGCGGGCAAATGGTGGTGTCAATAATCAGCTGCCTGTCAAGCTGACTGATATAGAATTGGAGAGCGGTGATTATCAAGATCCATGGGATTCAGATTATTACTATGAGCGGTTCTCTCCAACACGCGCGGCGCTGGCTTCTGCGGGACCGGATCGAATATTGCATTCCAGTGATGATATTATTCGATTTGTCCAACTTTAAAGCCTGTTAAGCAAGCCTGAAGGCCATTTCTCAGCGGCTTTAATGGGGCGTGGAAAGTGTCGTTTTGATGGCTGATCCAAAGAAATATGACAAAATAATCACTGATCCTGATGCTATCCAGAAGCATCTCTACAATGGGTATATGAGTGATCAGCGCTTTGAAATTCGCATTTCACAGCGGGTCCGTCTCCACTTTACCCAGATGATGGATCACCTTCCAGAACGCACAGTAAAGCGTGATGATGAGGGACAGCCGGTTCTCAAGGATGGAGAGCCGGTTTTGCTCACACCCCATTATCGGGATTTAAGCTATCTGGCTTGGCGAGAGCACCTGCTTTTTTCTCCACTGACACCGGCCAAGGGCAATCTCTATTTCAAAAAATACCCTGATTTGAAAGTGCGCCTGCGCTTTTTTCATCAGGTCTACCGCGTGGAGTCGGTCATACGGTTTAAAAAAATCATCAAGGTGCGGGGCGAACCTGCTTTGATGTTTACCTATCCGACCAAGATGGGTTTGATGCAAGCGCGGGAACATTTCCGTTTCCGTATTCCCAGACAAGCACAAGCTACTCTGACCGTCAAAGGTGAAGGGATAGAAGAACAGAGTGTGCCGCTGTTTGATCTCAGTGCTGGCGGTTTGGCGTTCTGTCATCCCATTCCGATCAAGTCCATTCCTCAGGATACCCAACTCGTTTTTACCCTGACACGTAAGGGTGGTGAATCGGTGACCATTCCCGGGTGGGTGCGTAATCATTCGCCCGTCAGCAAAGCCATTGCCCGTAAACGTCTCTGCCGTATCAGTCACGCTATTACCGGTGTTCAATTCGATATGCAGGATAATGCGGATGCAGCGGCGATTAATGGCTATGTGTTTGCCATTCAGCGTTTGGTCATTGCGATAAAAAAACGTCGGGATGAGGCATCGGAAAGCCTGGCTGAAGAGGCTGAGGCTTTGCAGTTGGCAGAAGAAGCAGAAAATACGCCTCAGGAGGTACCTGAAGAGCAAACGGATCATTCACAAGAAGAGAGTGATTCTGGTAGGTCTGATGATCAGGAAATGGCAACACCCGGAGATGTTGAGTCTGAATCGGTGAGTGATGAAATAGTCGCAAACGAAGATGATGATCCAGATGATGAAACCAATGAAGAAGAGGATGATAATACCCTGCTGGGTGATAATACGTTCTTGGGCGATGGTCTTATTATTGATGGTACTGAACAGCAGACGAGTGAAGCGGATGCCCATGGTGGATTGGATGATGTGCTGTCTGATTTCGATTGGGATGAGCACCAGGAAAGTGCAGAAGGCGGTGTCGGTGATTTTGCCAGTGAGGATGATGGACAAGTCAATGATATGTTATTACCAGAGGGTGAAGTAACGCCGGCACCGCCGCCCTCTGAAGATATTGAGACAGACGATGATGTGGCGGATGTTACGGCCAAGCTGGATACGTTAAAAGCCGAAGATGCGGTGCCGGAACTGGTACTGCCATCAGAAGAAGCTGGCCATAAAACACCACCAGTGAAAAGAAAATCTGGACTTTTCGGTGGAAAATCTCGGACAAGCATTTCAAAACAGTCTGGGACACCGTCAGACAGGGAAAAAACAGGTCGTGCTAAAAAGCCTCAATCCAGTGGTTCCGAGGGGTTGTTTGGTAAATTGGGTTCACTGTTTGAAGGGGATAAGAAGAAACCTGCGGTCACGGCGAAAAAACGGCGCACAACCACCAGTAAAACAGTACAAAAGAGTAAGCCCGTAGAGAAGAAACCGGTTGCAAAGCCCACGCCGGATAATGCGAAAAAACCAGCACCTAAAAGAGCAAAAAGAAAACCAGCACCCAAGGCCAGCGGTGGTCTGTTTTCTGGGCTGTTTGGCGGTAGTAAAAAGAGCGCACCCGCTCGAGGTAAGGCACAAGGTGGACGCAAACCAGCAGCCAAGAAATTGGAGGTGGGTTCTGAGGAGTGGTTGCAACAAGCCTCTGTGGCAGAGCTTGATCAGTTCGTTAAGTTGATGAAAGCGCAAGCGGGTAAGCAGGGGGGGTTAGGAGCAATGAATGTCACTTTGTTAGAGCGTAGAGTTGCCCAGCTGAAGGCGAATAAACGTTAGTATCTGTTGTAGAGAATGCCCAGATCGTTTTGCGCATTCACAAGGCCCTGATGGCGGCTTTTTTTAGCCAATGGTATGCTACCAATATAGTTGTTTCGTCTATAATTTGAACAGTCAACCGTTCCAGCCCAGGTTGTGATTCATTGTCAAATTTTGGATCGAAATGACAATACAAGCAAGTTGTTAGTCGAAATTACGATATGGGTTAAGCTTGGAAAAATGAAAAAAAAGGCCTCAAAGAGGCCCTGATCATAACTACTAAGGGGGATAAAACAAACTATCAATTCTGATAGCTTAAAGCTGGAAGTGGTTGGGAAGCGCTTCCAGAGTCAGGTGTGGATGATGTACTGCCATCCAGCCTGAAAAACGATATGCTTTCTTGAAGTTGCGCTGCATTTGCGGAAAGTTCTTGAGCCGTGGCAGACATTTCTTCAGAGGCGCCAGCATTGCTCTGAATCACCTGATCCAGAGAGTGGATTGCCTGATTGATCTGTCCTACACCATCATTTTGTTCACTGCTGGCCGCCGAGATCTCCTGGACCAATTCCGCAGTGCGTTGGATATCTGGAACCAGTTTGTCCAACATGCGACCCGCTTCTTCAGCAACGCCCATGCTGGAGGCGGAAAGCTGAGTGATCTCACCGGCAGCCGATTGACTCCTCTCAGCCAGTTTGCGAACCTCGGCAGCGACAACAGCAAAGCCCTTGCCATGCTCACCCGCTCTGGCCGCCTCGATGGCCGCGTTGAGTGCAAGTAGATTGGTTTGCCGTGCGATCTCTTCAATGATGGAAATTTTATCGGAAATCTCTTTCATGGCTTCTACAGCTTGTCTGACGGCTTTACCGGTTTTTTGAGCGCTTCCGGCGGTGCTGGAAGAGATTTTTTCTGTCTGACTGGCGTTGTCACTGTTGTGGGAGATGTTCGCAGTCATCTCTTCCATGGCTGCGGAGGTTTCCTCAACAGATGCAGCTTGTTGAGTTGCGCCATTGGCGAGTTGTTGAGAACTGTTACTGATCTCAGCGCTGCCTGATGCAACTTGAGCTGTTGCATTTTGGACATGCTCAAGGATATCTCGTAATTTGTGAACCATGGTGTTGATATATCCAGCAACACCACGGTTGCTTTGAGGGCTTAAGCAGGCTTTGTTGGTTAAGTTTCCTTCTGCGACAGAATGTGCAATAGCCTGAAGGACAGAGGGTTCACAGCCCAACATACCCATGATCGTGCGAAGCATAACCAAGGAAAAGCCAGTGCCAAAGATAATGCCAGACAGTGTCATGATCAGCATCATGGAGAAGGCGGCTTCTTCGGTATGTTCGGCTGAAATGACGGCCTCTTCAGTGAATTTTTCCACTGTCATCAGGAAGGTTTCTAATTCTTTATCCAGTTGCTCTTCTTCATGTTCGATTTTTTCGGCAAGTTGATGAGCTTCGTGCATTTCGCCTTTGGACAACAGCTCGAATACCTGCTCAACATGGTGATCAAAGTCTTGATGCTCCGCTTCGATTACTTTCAAATGATCAAGAACTTGTGAGAAGGATTTTCTTTCCTCTTCCGTCAGAGCCGTCTTCATTGAATGAAGCGTTAGTTCTTCGGCTTGTTTGATTTCATTGTCTACCTCACCAGCCAGTTCTTCGAATGCATGTTGTGCGTGTTTGAACAGTTCTGCGGAGTGGCTGCTTGCTTTCATTGTCTCGCCCGCCCGAAGTGAACGCTCAAACATGATGGCTTGTTCCATTTGATGAGATTCAATCTTGGTTACGGCTTCAGTGAGTGGGATATGTTGATCAGCAATGGCTCTGATATGTCCACCAATCGTGTTCATTTGCATGATGGAATACATGCTGATGATAATCATGATGGCCATCAAAAATGTCACCAGAGCTATAATTTGCCCTTTCATGGACATGTTTTTCAGGATGTTCATTCGTGTTCCCCTTCATCACTAATTTAAATGCATAGTTCAGCTGTTAAGCAATTGAATTAGTGGTGTCCACCACTATTTCCGGCTTGAGTGCCATTGCTGTCTTTTTCATACAGATGACGGGAGTTGAGTGGCTGGACTGGACGGTAGTTACTGTCAAAAATGGATTGAAAGCGAGCCAGTTTTTTTGCATCAATGCGCACTGGTTCTTGTAGTACAAACCAATTGACACCTTCACTACACGGTGGTGTCGTTAATGATCCTGAATAGTGATAGTAGCTGCGGGTATGCGGCAGAAGATCGTTGGCATTGAAAGACTGACTGCCACTCAGTTTTAAGCCTGACGCGCCAGGAAGGGCTCCGAATACGGTTTCCCAAGGGTCTGAATCACTGCCATGGCCATTGCCGTGTCCAGCATCGGTTTTAGGTTGTAGGAAAACTCCGACAACACCCAAAGTGCCATCAGATGCCTTGTGAACCAGATGCATTTCCATGCTGCTGTGCAAGCCACCAACAGTATGTTCACTCAGGCTATGGAAATGAAATTGCAATAGGGAATAACTTTTTCCGGCAACAGTGATGGTACTACCGGAGTCATAATTAAATTGGACTGTATGACCATTGTTGACTGCATTCAGAGAAGTTGATTTGTAACTAAAAGAGATGTCGTCCATTTCCGTCATTGAGGCGTGCTTGATATCAATGGGAGATTGATTACTGCCTTTGCAGTGTGGGTATCCCAGAGAGGCCCATTTGTCGGGACCCGCTGAACCTTCATAACTCCAGTGCGCTCCTGAACCGGACGCATACGCACTGGAACCAAGCCCTAAAACGGCACAAGCGGCTAATAGTCGAACGACTTTCATTTGATACTTTCCCCCAACATAAACAGATTGAAGATTATACGCTCCATATTAATAGGGGATCTCATTTAGAAGTATGTAAAATAAAGTCTATTTTTTTGTAATAAATGTGGGGTTTGTTCACATCTATTGACAGCGATGTATTGATATTATCAGGATACTTTATGTAATGTTTTTAAGCAGTTGAGGGTGTGTTGGCCTTGTTTGGTCAATTGGTAGGTTCTGTCTGCGCCCTGGATGATATCGCCTGTACTTTTCAGTGTGCGGAGGTGGAACATCACCTTGGTATGATCGTGGATACCAACGATGCGTGCCAGATCCATCAGTCGAAGATTGGCTTTTTCGCCCAATGCCTGGATGACCCCGCGCCGAATGGGGTTGGCCAATGAGTGAATAATATTCTGCATATCGTGACCGCGGATGCTCTGTTCAAAATGGGATTCAGCAAGAGTGCGGTTGATAGTAGTTAGCAGTTCTTCGATTTTGAAGGGTTTGGTGATGTATTCGCTGGCCCCTTTTTTCATGGCGGATACGGCATTCTCAATAGTACCGAATGCGGTGATCATGATGAATTTGACCTGTTTATCCTGTTTACGGATCTCACGAATGGCATCAATACCGTCCATATCGGAATCAGGTAGCAGAAAGTCCATGAGAACCAGGTCAAATGATTTCGTTTGAGTTAATAGGATTGCCTGTTGACATGTTCCGGCCTCATGGGTGGCAAAGCCTTTTGTTTGCAGAATTGTCACCAGTTCTTGGCGCAACTCAGCGTCATCATCAACGACCAGGATTTTCGCATTATTCATGAATTACGCTTTCTTCCAGACAACAGGAAACCATATACGAACCGTGGCACCTTCCTGCTCAGTATCGATAAAGCGAATACCGCCACGGTGACGCTTAATGATATCATAACATATCGAGAGGCCAAGGCCGGTGCCAGATCCCGGTGACTTGGTGGAAAAAAACGGATCAAACAGTTTATCCTGATGATCCGCAGGAATTCCCGGTCCGGTATCACGGATATCCACTACAATACGATCACCCTGATAGCTTGAGTTGATGAAGAGTGTGCCGCGTCCAGACATGGCATCAATGGCATTGTTGAATAAATTACCAAATAGTTGTCCTGCTTTGACTGAATTGCCCATTACCATGGGCATGTCATCAGTCGTCTGCTGTTTAACGGTAATGTTATCCAGTCGAGGACCGAGCAGAGTGAGTGCTACTTCTATCTCCTCATTGATATCCAGTGAAGAGAATTCGGTTTTGTCAGAGCGAGCGAATACTAACAGTTCGCGGGCTAAAGTAGCCGCACGTTCCAGATTGCGTTCAACATTCTCAATTCGGTTGATCACCTCTTGATCTTCCATGCTGTTTTCAAGATGAAGTTTCAGTGTTTCAATATTCAAAGAGGCTGTTGTGAGAGGGTGGTTCACTTCATGGGCTATACCCGCCGCCATTTGGCTTATTGAGGACATCTTTTCTGATAGCAGTAACAGGCTTTCGGAATATTTCCGCTCAGTGAGGTCACGGGCTATGGCCATGGCCTGCCACTGATCACGATGGCGCACCGCAGAAAGTGATACTTCAATGGGAAATTCACGACCATCGCCTTTTTTACCAATCATTTCCATGGTATGACCGATCATCGGTCCAGAGCCGGATGCAACAAAACGTTGCAGACCTGCATCATGGGCGGCTTGATATCGGGTTGGAATGATGATGGAAAGAGGGTGGCCCAAAGCATCCGCTTCAGCAAATTCAAACAGCTTGCAGGCAGCTTGGTTCCAAAAAACGATCACGCCACTGCTATCAACCAGAATAATGGCATCGTTGGCTGAAGCACTGATATTGCGAAATCGCTCTTCACTTTCACGCAGTACAGCTTCTGTACGCTTTCTTTCAATGGCGTAACGCAAAGTACGTTTTAGCAGTTGTGCCGTTAGTTCACCTTTGACGATATAATCCTGAGCCCCTTGAGCAACAGCACTGTCGCCCAATGTTTCGTTATCCAATCCGGTCAGCACCACCACGGGAATCTCTGGAGAGTGTGTAAGAACTTGGGAAACGGTATCCAGGCCTTGACTGTCTGGTAATGAAAGATCCAGAAGGATAGCTATAACACTGTGATGTGTCAGATAGTCCAGCCCTTCGGATAGACGAGATGCCACATGGTGGTCATAGCTGGTGCCCTTGAGTCGCTCGCGAATCAGACGTGCGTCAGCGGGATTGTCCTCAATTAGCAGGATTGTTTGTGTGGTTGCTTTCATATCTATTGTGGAGAGAGTCTGACAATGGAAAACCAAAAGCTTTCCAATTGGTTGATAACTTGACGGAATTGAGTAAAATCTACCGGCTTGGTAATATAGCAGTTGGCGTGAAGATCGTAGCTTCTGACAATATCCTCCTCAGCTTTGGAAGAGGTGAGTACTACCACTGGTATGCGTTTAAGGTGCTCTTTTGCCTTGATCTCTTTGAGAATTTCAAGGCCGCCGATTTTTGGTAGATTGAGATCCAATAGGATGATTTCCGGCCTGGGCGTGTCCTGGTAGTTGCCACGTTGATGCAGGGCATCAAGGGCTTGTTCACCATCGCGGGCAATGATCAATTCATTGTGGATCTTGCCTTTTTTCAAGGCCATTTGTGTGAGTCGGACATCGGCAGGATTATCTTCAACCAGCAAGATCACCACCGGATCCGCATGCATCATGCTGTGTTCATTGTCCATCATGACATTATATCTGTTTTAGCTAGAGAAAATAAGAAGGTAGATCCTTCACCAAGTTTAGAACGTACATCAATATCACTACCATGTCGTTCTATGATTCGCTTGCAAACCGCCAGTCCAATGCCTGTGCCACTATATTCATCGCGGGTGTGCAGGCGTTGAAAAATCTCGAATATTCTATCCTTATACCGAGGATCAATACCAATACCATTATCCGTTATGGAAATTTGATATCGGTTGTGAACTTCTGTGACCGTTATTTGAATATCAGGTGTCAGATCACTTCGAAACTTGATTGCATTGCTGATCAGATTTTGTATCACCTGACCTAATTGTACTTCATCCGCCATCACCATCGGCAAAGAGTTCTGTACGCTGATCACTGTATTGCTCTCATGGATGAGCAGTCGCAAACGTCTCAAGATATCCTCAAAAACCGTGTTCAAAGAAACCGGTTCCAGCGGTTTGGCTTGGGTATGTACCCGTGAATAGGTCAATAGATCATTGATCAAGTGCTGCATCTGCTGTGCACCATTGACGATATAGTCAATAAACTCGTTAGCATCTTCATCCAACTGATCTTTGTAATTTTCTTCAAGCAGTTGGGCAAAACTGGCAACTGCGCGTAATGGTTCTTGAAGGTCATGAGAGGCAACATAGGCGAATTGCTGTAGTTCCTGATTGGAACGGGTCAGTTCAAGCGACTCTTTTTTTAATGCGATTTGGGATGTTTCCAAGCTATGAGCCATGTTGACCATTGATTCCAACAGAGTGCCCATCTCGTTGGATGGAATGGTAACGTTTTGATCAACCATATAATTCCCTTGGCTGATGTTATCCGCCAGTTTTGAGGCATATTTTAACGAACTTAGAATAGAGTTGGACAGTAGAGTTGATAATATGTAGCCCAGCATAAGTGCCGCAATAAGTAATCCAACAAACCAGTTTATGGCGTTTTTTTCTGCTTGTTCAGATAGTTGAAGGGATTTTTGAGTGGTTTTTTCAAGATGTAGTAACAGCTGTTCAAGCTGAATGGCTAAATGATGGTGTTGAGTTTTAAGTGTGGTGGTGTCTGATGTGGTGTCTTGTGATGTTTCCAGCGGAAAAGAGGAAAAATAGTGTTCAGAAGTGGTTCGGATCTCAATAAGATGATGCTTGATCTCGTTGAGTTGATTGATAATCTGTTTGATAGCCTCTTTTTGAGATCCTATTTTCTCACCTGCCAAAAGAAGTCTACCCAGTTCAACGCTCGTTTCATAGGCGGCTTGCTTGTTGTTTTCCAATGTTTGATAGGTTTCTTTCAGTGCCGTTTTTTCGGTGTTGCCATACGGAGGCAATAATAAAAGATGATCGAGAATTTTCTCTTGCTTGGTTTGATTCTGCTGAATTTCAGTCAGTTGAAGTACCATCGGCAGATAGCTGGATGAAACACGGTTCATTTCATCATTGATCAATAGCAGTTGGAAAAGTGCAAATAAGCCAACTAAAAAGGTCATAATGCCGCCAACAAGCATTACGCCATATAAACGGGCACGAATTCCAACAGTATGTTTCATGTTTAGTGCGCCAAGTTGATTGGTTGACAGGAAGTGATTAGATCACAGTATACGATGATATCGATTCAGTAGACAAAAGATGCGCGACGAATGGGAATAATAATCGCTTGGGTCTTGTGATTTTATGTGAAATACGTAACAATGAATGCGACACAAAAGGCACGGTTAACTAAAGGAAACGGCGCGAAACATGGCTGTTAAACTCAACCGTCAGTTTGTCTGGATCTCTCTTGTCATTGCTTCTATAGACATTCTGTTCATCTGGTTTAACTACCGGTCTGACCAGACTGTTCTGTTGGAGACGTTAACTCGAAAGGGTGAACAGGTTCATGCAGGTTATCACATGATTCTCAATCGTGTGTCCACCAGCATGCAACAGATGGCAACTTATGTGGCGCATGATCAACGTGTCCAGATGCTTTTTTTACAAGGTCGGCGGGCTGTTGAGGCTGAAGGCGGTGGTAAGGGCGGAGAACAGGCCGCTGTGATACGTCAGCAGTTACATGATCTTGTTGCAGAGAGTTGGCGTGTCATGACCCAGCGTTACGATATTCGTCAGCTTCATTTCCATTTAGCGCCTGGTGATGTCTCTTTTTTACGTATCCATGCCCCTCATAAATTTGGTGATGATCTATCACCGGTTCGCCACACCATTGTTGAAGCCAATACTCACTTAATCCCGACCAAAGGTTTCGAATCTGGTCGAGTCTATTCCGGTATTCGCGGTGTGGTGCCGGTTTTTTCCACTGAAAATGGACAGAAGATTCACGTCGGTGCTCTTGAGGCTGGTACCTCTTTTCAAGGCATTGTCGATACCCTCAAACGAGAAATGAACCTCGAAGTGGGTGTTATGATGACCATGGAACATGCCAAAGAGACCATGTGGCCAAGCTTTTTGGAGAAGTTTCTAAAAAGTCATTTCCGGTCCGGTCACTTTCTTGTTGAGTCTGCCACTAATCCAGATATTCGGCAGGTATTGTCACAGTGGGAAACCAAAAAACAACCTGGTGAGTGTGAAGAGAGCCGTCTTCTTCGTATTCATAACAAACCCATTGGTGCTTATTGCTTTGAGCTCAGAGATTTTAAAGGCACGATTGATTCCAGCAGACCAGCTGTTGGTGCAATCCTGGTCTGGTATGATGTGTCTCGTGAAATCAATGAATTGGATAAGGCGTTCAAGCAAAATGTACTTTTTGCAATCATCGGTTTCTTATTGATTGAGCTGTTTTTGATGTTCTTCTGGAGTTTGGGGGTACGTCGTCTTAACCTATTGATTCAAGAGAAAACACGTAGCCTTTCAGACGCTTACAATGAGGTTTTGGAAGCCAAGCATATGGCTGAGCAGGCCAATCAGGCAAAAAGCCACTTTTTGGCTGCCATGAGTCATGATATCAGAACCCCGATGAATGCTGTGTTGGGAATGGCAGAACTCCTTGAAGAGTCCAAATTGAGTGATGAACAACACCAGTATGTACGTTCTATTAATGCCAGTGGTAATGTTTTACTTTCGTTAATCAATGATATCCTTGATCTTTCGAAAATCGAGGCAGGACAGCTTCAGCTTGAAAATGTGGATTTTAATCTCCATTCTCTGATCCAGAATACCATGGCAGTGTTTGATGCCAAAGCGCAACACAAAGGGGTGGAATTGGTATGGGATTGCACCTTTTCAGAGTTTTGTGACTTTCATGGTGACCCTGATCGAATTCAGCAGATCTTGCTCAATCTTTTGGGTAATGCGATTAAATTTACCAAACAAGGCAGGGTTGAGTTATCCGTTTCAGAAGCGCCAGGCGGTCAGATTCGCTTCTCGGTTATGGATACTGGAATCGGTATCCCTTCTGGAAAGCTGGATGGTATTTTTGAACCGTTCAATCAGGGGAATGCATCGACTACGCAGCGTTTTGGTGGAACTGGTTTGGGGTTAAGTATCTGTCGAAAACTGATCTCCGCCATGCAGGGCCGCATTTGGGCAGAGCACGCCGAATCAGGAGGAAGTGTTTTTACATTCCAGGTTCCTCTGATAAGTAGACAGGTGTGTGCAAGCAGTGAGGTCACTCTGCCAGAAATTGGTGATCCTTTGTTGGATCGATCTACCGATTCTGCGGCGTTATCTGTATTGCTGGTGGATGACTCTCCAGACAATATGCTGTTGATGAAGGCATTCCTCAGAAATACTCATTATCAGATTGCAACGGCTGAAGATGGACAACAGGCCGTTGATCACGTCAAAAATGGCCATTTTGATGTGATTCTGATGGATATCGAAATGCCTGTCATGGATGGTTTTAACGCTACGAAGGCGATTCGTCAGTGGCAACGGGAACAGGAACAGAAAGCCTCCTGGATCATTGCACTGACCGCTCATGCCATGCGAGAAGTTTCAGAACAGGCCCTTGAAGCGGGTTGTGATCTTTGTTTGACCAAGCCTATTAAAAAAGGCCGACTTTTTCAGGAGTTGGATTCAATCATGAATAAATGATACATGTTTAACTGATTGATTTTAAATTAATATTAACGAAAACTATCCAGTAGTGTTCGAAACCGGTTTGTCTGTTACCGCTTAAATGCATAAGATACCCCACCAGATTTGCCAAAAAATATCCGGTTCCCTGTACGGCCAGGTGGTCCCACTATGGAAAAAACCCTTTTGGGTGCGGTTCAACTGATTCTGGACTATCTGGAAGAGAACCAGAACTGCGCGAGTCACATCGTCAACTATCGCACGCCTGAACAATTGGTTCAGGCATTTGATCTCTCCATCGGCTCGCAAGGGCTTGGAGAGTATGAAGCACTATTGCCAATTCTTGAAGAGTACCTGAATCACAGCGTCAAAACAGGTCATCGTCAGTTTTGCAATCAGCTTTTTGCTGGATTCAATTTCCCAGCTTTTTTAGGTGAGGTGTTCACCGCTCTAACCAATACCTCCATGTACACCTATGAGGTGGCACCGCTCGCTACGCTCATGGAAAAGCACCTCATAGAGAAAATGTGTCAACTGGCAGGTTTTCCAAATGGGGAGGGTACTTTCACCACCGGTGGCAGCAACGCCAACCTCATCGCACTGTTGTGTGCGCGTCAGCGTTATTTTCCGAATATAAAAGAACAGGGCATGCAGGGGCTTCCACCACTGGTTTGTTTTGTGTCTGATCAGGCGCATTACTCTTTCCAGAAAGCGGCCTTAGTGTTAGGTGTTGGCACGGATCATATCATTGAGGTGGCAACGGACGACCAGGGATGCATGATTCCAGCCGCTCTGGAGGATGCTATAACTGACTGCCTCGCCAGTGGTAAAAAACCGCTTATCGTGGCTGCAACGACCGGAACGACTGTTCTAGGGGCTTTTGATCCGCTACCTGCTATTGGAACGATTGCACAGAAGTATGATATCTGGTTTCACGTGGATGCCGCGTTTGGTGGCTCAGTGCTATTGAGTCAGACATATGCCTATTTGATGGATGGATGTGCTCAGGCTGATTCTATTACCTGGGATCCGCATAAAATGATGAATATTCCACTCATCAGTTCAACGTTATTGGTTAAAGAGCCGGGTCAATTGCATTCTGCCTGTTCAACAGATGGTGGTGTCTACCTGTTTCACGAGCAGGACTATGATGCGCTACAGTACGAGTTAGGACGTAGTTCGCTCTCCTGTGGGCGTAGGGTCGATTCCCTTAAACTGTGGCTGGCTTGGCGTTACTTCGGTGATAAAGGGTATGAGAAACGCATTAATCGGTTGTTTAGATTGGCCGGTTATGCTGCACGTGTGATCAAAAACCATAATCGTTTAGTGTTGGCCGCCCCACCTCAATCCGTCACAGTCTGTTTCCGATATATGCCACAAAAACCAGCTAATCTAGATCAGTTCACACTACAACTGCGTGATCGGCTGGTAAAAAGTGGTGCCAGCTTGGTCAATTACTCTCAGTTGCGTGGTGAGATTGTCATCAGAATGGTTTTTGTCAATGGCGATATGCATGAAACGGACTTTGATCAGTTTCTTGAACGCGTGTTAGAGCATGGTTCAGAGTTGGAAAGGGCGCTTTGAGATAAATAGATTCACAACTCTTATTCCTGTAGAGTATAATTATTTTGAAATGAGTTGCTGGGCGTAAGGAGCGCGGAAAAAATAAATTATTCCAATCGCGCAGGATATTGGTTCGTCTGCAAGGCGCGGCAAGAGGAGCATACTCATTGTATGTGACTCTTGCCGGAACGCGGCAGACGGACCAAGAGACAAGTAAGTGGGATAATTTATTTTCTCCGCGACCCTAACTCTTCTTTTAGGTGTCGTGATAATGGATCAGCAACAGCTGGAACAAGCAATTGCAGACTACATGGATGCCAATCTCGGTCGTTGGTTGAGCGAACGAC
>JADFWU010000035.1:11041-20139 GCA_015234045.1 Magnetococcales bacterium | reverse complement strand
AGACATCAACGGGAGCTGATGCAGCAAGGCTTTGAGTTGATGAATAAACGCTTTGAGCAGGTTGATAAGCGCTTTGAAGCAATGCAGCAGAGCTTTGAAAAGCGTTTTGAGCAAGTTGAAAAGCGTTTTGAGCAAGTTGATAAGCGTTTTGAGCAAGTTGATAAGCGCTTTGAGCAAGTTGATAAGCGCTTTGAGCAAGTTGATAAGCGCTTTGAATCAATGAATAAGCGTATGGATCGTTTTATGATTTGGTCGTTTTCTATCACGGTCTCTATGGCAGGCATAATTATCTCTGTATTAAAATTCTGGCAATAATTCACAGGATTTAGGGTCGCGACAATGGATCAGCAACAGCTGGAACAAGCAATTGCAGACTACATGGATGCCAATCTCGGTCGTTGGTTGAGCGAACGACAGGTGACCTCAGCGCATATTGCCCATGAGTTGGAAGTACGTGACCGTGTACTGAATATTGAAAGTGAGTTGAGACATCAACGGGAGCTGATGCAGCAAGGCTTTGAGTTGATGAATAAACGCTTTGAGCAGGTTGATAAGCGCTTTGAGCAGGTTGATAAGCGTTTTGAATCAATGCAACTAAACATTGATAAGCGCTTCGAGCAGGTTGATAAGCGTTTTGAAGAAATGCAGCAGAGCTTTGATAAGCGTTTTGAGCAAGTTGATAAACGCTTTGAAATGATGCAGCAGAGTATGGAAAAGCGTTTTGAGAAGGTTGACCAGCGTTTTGAATCAATGAATAAGCGTATGGATCGTTTTATGATTTGGTCGTTTTCTATCACGGTCTCTATGGCAGGCATAATTATCTCTGTATTAAAATTCTGGCAATAATTTATTTTTTCCGCGACCCTGATGACAGGGATAGAGTTATGAGTAGTGGTTGGGGCTGTCCGCATGAAGTTGACGGGTTGTGCAGAAAGTTAAATCAGATTAAGTGCGATCCTGGTATGAAAGGGTGTGTGTTGTTTGGCCGGTTTACTTTTTCCGAGGCTGACAAGAACATGTCCGAGCAAAGCCGCAAGAGAAGGAACCGCCATATCCGTCAACGCACGCGTTCTGACTACTCTGAGTAGCTGCTTTTTCAACAGATCTTATTCAAGATCATCGTGTTGTGTCATCGTCAAAAGCACCTCAAATAATCTGGCCTTTTTGATTGGTTTGCTGACATGCAGTGAGCATCCGGCTTCCAGGGCTGTGCGTGTGTCTTCAGTCATGGCGTGGGCGGTCAGGGCGATAATGGGAATGGGTTGGGTGTCTCGTTGTTGTTCAATCTGTCGAATTCTTCGTGTGGCTTCATAGCCATCCATGATAGGCATTTGAATATCCATCAAAATAAGATCAAATGTTGATGCCTCAAATGCCTCTACAGCCTGCTTGCCATTTTCAGCTATGGTGAGTCGGTGTGCGGTTTTCTTCAGGTATGCTTGCACGAGTAATACGTTGTCTGGTGCATCATCCACCAACAATATGGACAGCGCATTGGGTAATTGTTTGCTATGGATCTGGTTTGCATGATGAGATTGGATAGAAACAGTTCTGTCTGTTTTTGGGAGAGAGGCTGTAAAAATAAAGGTGCTGCCACGGTCAGTATTGGAATTAACCCATATTTGTCCATCCATCCGTTCCACAAGGCGACGGCAGATGGTTAAGCCTAGACCAGTACCACCAAAGCGGCGTGTCATGGAGATGTCAGCTTGATTGAATGCCTCAAAGATTGTTTCTTGTTTATCTTCCGCAACACCGATTCCAGTATCCATCACCTCAAACCGAACCATGTTGTCTGACTGTTGGTGAACGCTTAATCTTACCTGACCGGATTCGGTGAATTTTGTCGCATTACTGAGAAGATTCAATAAAATCTGCCGAATACGCTGGCTATCTCCTGACACGAGATCAGGCACGTCTTTTGAAACCCAACAGCCAATTGCAAGTCCTTTGTCCTTGGCGGCCAGACGCAGGATATCCACCGTTTCACGTGCCAGTTTGCGTAGATCAAGCGATGCTTCTTCCAAAGAAAGTTGTCCTGCCTCAATTTTTGACAGATCAAGAATATCATTGATCAAGGCCATCAATGCATTGCCTGCACGTGATAGCGTTTCAAGATAGCGCTGTTCAGTATGATTGATTTGGGACTCTTTCAATAGATCCGTCATGCCGATTACTGTATTCATCGGCGTGCGTATCTCATGGCTCATAATGGCCAGAAACTTACTTTTGGCTTCATTGGCACGTTTGGCTTCAGTAATCGCTTGTTTGAGTGTTTGCTCAGATTCTTTACGTTGAGAAATATCGCGGATCACAACTTGAATAGCCTTCTGACCATCAAAAGTAACCGGACCACCAGAAGTTTCTACTTCGATTCTGCTTCCATCCAGTTTCAACAGTGTTTGTTCCTGAGCCGATTGGACCTCTCCGAGTTCTAATACATTTTGAATCCGTGTCTTGATTGCATCCAGTATCTCTTCTGGAACCAGATCCAACACCGGAAGACCGACCAGGTTACTGGGTGATGATGCGCCAAAAAGTTGCACTGCACTGGGATTTGCAAAAACTATTTGTCCCTGACAATGAACTATAATTGCTTCTGGTGAAAGCTCAATAAGAGAACGATAACGGTGTTCACTCTCTTTAAGGGCTTGTCTGGTTTTGAAGCGGTCTGTTACATCACGGGCAATGCCCACCACACCATGAATACCCTGTTCAGCGGTGATAGGTGCTAATATGGCATGGTGAACCCGTTTTCCACCGCGTTCCTGTACCTCGCCTTCAAAACGGTTTCCGCTGGCAACTACTTTTTGATGACGCATAATCCAAAAGTCCAGCAGATTATCAGGTTGATCGATATCGTTTATGGTTTGATGACGTTTGTCTCCCCATATTTGGCGACTTAAATTGTTTTGCAAAATAATATTTTGTCGTGTATCAACAGCCCATACGCTGAAAGGTATGGTATTTATCAGTGTTTCAAGTTGTGCGTTGCTTTTGGCAATTTCAGACAATGCGTTTGTTCGCGAATGGTTTGAACGCGTAATCTGGAAAATTGTATAGGTGCCAAAAGCAAGGATGATCAGCCCTAGAAGGATACCGATATAGAGAAATCGATCCTGCTGCTTTTGTAGTGCTGTATGGAGTGCGGATTCAATTGAATCTACTGCCAGGATGGCTGAGTAAAATGTGCGGTCAAAGGCTTGATCTTGAATAGAGCCTGCATAGTTAGACTTTGGTTCGTCAAGACGAATGACACCCAGAGCAGAAAGTTTATCCATATGAGCCATGGTAATCATCACCAAGTCGCGCAGATGATCTGACTCAAGAGGCATAAACGTGCCTTCGGTATTGGCACCACCATGCAACATGGCAGTGGCATACCATCGTGCTTCATCCAAATGTTGCCAAACTTCTTCCTTATTGATGGTGTCATCACCCTGCATCAACTCTTCTAACCAGAGGTGATAGAGTGTTATTTCCTGTTTGATCTCCATGCTTGCGTCCACCAATGGCCCTTGATGCCGAACCATTTGCAAGCCGGTAAAAATTTGAAATTGATGGATTGAAATAACCAGAACAATAAGCAGGATGATGAGTTGAATCACATTGCGTTGTCTATGTGGTTGGGCGACGCTATCAGGCAAAAAAGATGTTATTGCCATGACGCCCTCCCTGTTTGGAAATGAGTTGGAAATGTATCCATTGCGTTACGGATTTGAATTGATCATCGGCTGCTACTCTTTGAGCAAGCTGATTGTTCAACTGTGCAATTGTTTGTTCATCCGCATTGATTTGGATATGCCACTCCAGAACCACAGGAACAGGAACCGCGCTCGGTGAAGGGTTGCCGTTCTCAACATCGGGTATCAGTGCCATGCGAACCATCGGAAAACGGAGCGAGCCCCATGGGTATATCTGATGCTCATCCAGCAATGCCATGGCGGTTTGTTGCAGAGCTTCGGTTTGTACATCGTCTATTTGGGCTTCTGTGAGCAAATAGGTGACCTCTTTGATAAAGTCAAATTGGCGCACAGTCAGCGGCATGTTGGCGTTAATTGAGAAGTTCATCAACCGGGCGGCCTTACGGAAACGACCAGCCGCCGCTTCAGCGCGAATACGGTTTTGAACGATATCTTTATCATCCGGGTCCAGATCAAATGCGGATTTAGCGCGTTGGCAAGCCTCAGAAAAAAAACCAAAACTACGTAAAGAGATTGAGTAGAACAGATGGCAGCGTGGATTGTCCGGGGCTGTATTGACCATCATCTTATGATAGGTCTCCATCTTGCTGGGGTTATGTTCCAGGCATGCGATACGACCCAGTGCCAGAAATGCCAATAGTGGTTCTGATGTGCGGCAGTTGTCAGCAGCTTTTGTCAGGCGTGCGAGTGTAAAGGGATCGATCATTTCACCTTGCTTGAACAGGGTGTTGATCTCCCGGACCAGTTGGGCGCAGGCCATTTTAGTCGCTGTCTGACTCATGATGCATTTCTTTTGTTTTTCATGATTATCCCACGCTACATGGTATCCCTCCTATTATGTAGCGTCCAATACTATTTGCTGATGTCCATTAATTCAGCGTTTTTTCAAAAGAAAAAAGAGGGTAAAAGCAAAACAGGAGCCCAAATAGGCTCCTGTTAAGATGTTACACAAAATAGGGTACGAATTGATCATTCAATACGAATAAATTCAACCCGACGATTTTGACTCCGGCCTTGATGGTCCGCATTGGAGGCCAGTGGTTTGGACTCACCATACCCTTTGCTGATCAGACGATTGGGAGAGATTCCGTGTCTGGAGATCAGGTAACCTTTTACCGCATCAGCACGTTGTTGTGAGAGTGTCATGTTTTGATGAGTATCGCCACTGGTATCCGTATGTCCTGAAACCTGTATGACAGAGTCGGACAGCGTGCTGTCTTTCAGGGCTTCTGCCAGCTGATCCAGAACGCGGAATGATTGAGCTTGAACCGCGGAACCATTGACTGGAAATTGAATACGCGCACCAATTTTAGGTACGATATCGGAGTCAACGATCTTACCAATGCCGCGCATTCTATAGCGCTTGCCTTTGTAGATCAAAAACTTCTCACCGGATTCGGTGACTTCGTACACTTTGCCTTCGTGTTCGGTTGTGGCGTTTTGGAATTTCAACGCCTTGATCATCTCATCTTTGGATTCAGGAAACTGAAGCTCTCCGGCCAAAGCAGGTTGAGCAGCCAGCAGAACAGTTCCTACAGCTAGAAAAATATGTGAGAGTTTCATGATCATCTCCTGCTTGACAAGAATTTCCCTATACATAATAACAATATCCGATTCCCAACAAAAAATCAAGCAAATTCGCCTGAACATTCAGCGAGTTATGTTGGGATATCATTCGGTTCTGGTAAAGGTGAAATCAGCCCCAAGATCGTGACCTGCACGACCAATTGGCCCATATTGAGGATTCTGCGGAAAAGGTTCCAGAATCTCACTGACGTTTTCATAAACCAAAGAGGCACTGATGCGTCCACGGTTTCCGTCCAGCACATCCAGTAAAACGTCGGCAAACAGTGAGTTACCCACTTCACCTTCACTGAGAACGGGTTCCAATGCGACCTCCTCAGCATCACTGGCGGCCATGCCGGTGCGTGACCACATTTGTGACAGGCTCTCCTCAAAGGTTGTGTTCTCCTTTTTTGTCGGTTTGTTCTGGATCATGGTACCGGAGTAACAGGAGTCGGAAATAACCATCACATTGCGTGCAGGCAGGCGGCGCAGAGCACGGGTGATGCGTTGGTTGGAAACCCAGAGTGCGGGATCATCCATCAGACCATCCACGGGAATCCAATAACCACGTTTTTTGTAAAGCAGTCCATGACCGGCATAGTAGATCAATAGGTTATCGACATCGCGGGTTTTATCGACCAAGTAGGATTCGAGAATTTCCAACAACTCATTTTTGGAGGTGTCTATGAGTTTCAGGACTTCATAGCCATAACTGTTTTGAAGAACGTTGGCCAGAGAATCGATATCATAGGAAGGTGTCACCAGTTTGCCCCAGTGGGCATAATCACTATTGCCGATCAACAGGGCCATGGAGATGCCATTGCCAGCGGAAGAAACAGCAGCAGTATCACTCCAGAAAACAGACATATCCATGCCTTTGAAGTCGATCTCCAGCCACTGATCAGTGCGTAATCCATGTTCATCCATAGCCATCAGGTGGATGGCTTTTTGTCCGGGACGTACTGGAAACTCCAGCTGAAATTGTGCTTGGTTGCCTTCAACCGCGACAGCGGTACCATTGATACGGACCATATCCAGTGCTGATTGATCGGATACTGTGCCTCGTACTGTAACTGCGCCAAAGGTGTCGATCTCCAGTGTGACAGGCAGGCCATTGAATTGGGGCTTTTCGGTGTCATTGATTCGTTTAAGGCGTTCTGCTTCCAATTCGGCTAATTTGTCCAGTTTGGCCAAGGACTTTTTTAGCAGCTGATCTTTCGTGCGTTTACCGTTGTCAAAAAAGACTTGTGACGTTAATTCAAGGTGGTTCCACTCCAGATCACGTGCCGCATTCTGGCTCTTTTTTACACAGGAGACACCTGAAAGGGCATGCTCTCCTGCGATGTGTTCCTCTTTGACATGTATATCATCTTCGGTTGATGATCTGAAAAAGATGAAACAACGATGGGATTTAGAATCTTCAAGTAGATAATGTATTAATGTACCGTTTTTGCGAAATTCTTTAATTTTTTCAGGTGTTACATCAATGCCTAGTTGGTCAAGCTGGCGGGCGATATCGGTCTCACTGTCGGCGCCATATCGAGACAACAGTTCCTCAGTGGGTGTTTGTTTTTCTTCACGTTGGGCTTTTTCATTCCAATGTTCATAGTACATGTTGCCATCGACCAGTTTCAGGGCCTCGGCATAATACCCCTCTTCCTTGATGTTTTTGTCCATCAAACGTTTTTGAACAAAGTCGGGTAGGGCAACGACGCTGACTTTCGACTGAGCGGGGCTTAAGGGCTTTTTCTGTTCAATCTTAATGGCATTTCGACCAGCAAATGCCGGGCTTTTGCCTTTCATCTGACCACCACCGCTCTGACAGCTGGTCAAAATGAACAGTGATAGGATTGACAGGAGTATGAAAGCAGTTGGTCGCCACATGAGTCAGTACACTTGGTTGTCAACAGCGTGAAAGAGCATGTCAGTAGCCTGAAATTGATTCAGGCTACTGACATGTTAAAAGGTTATTCAAGGGTTAGGATAGTGCTATTCACCAGTGATGCCATATCCAGATTCACCGGCTGTACCACCGTCTTTTTCCTCAACTTCTTCGGTGTTTTCAGGTTGATCAGATGCACATTGACCATCAGCAGAGCTGTTTGATTTGCATGGGTCTTTGACTTCTTCATCACCGGTGATACCAAAGCCTGTATCACTGGCAGTACCTGTTTTCTCAGTCTTCTGTTCACCTTCGATGACAAAGATATCATCATCACCTTTGCCGATTGAAGACTCATCCACTTTTGGTTCAGGCAAAATGACACGCTCAGCAACCGATTGACCGGTGATCAGGTAACCGTTGAGATAGAGACCACCATTCTGACTGGGTCCGTCATGTGGTGCAGGTGTTGTGAGGACCGATTCAGCGGCTCTTTGGCCTTGGCTACCAGAACCCGCGACTGTCAGGGCACCATACAGATAACCGCCACGTCCTGTAAGCGCCATCGAATACGCATTTACATCGGCGACATTAACCGCACCTACTGTGATATTGGACGGTGTGCTTGTGATGGCATCGGATAACAGATTTTCCAGGGTGGTTAGATTTTCCACATCTGCAATGGTTGCTACAGTACCAGTAGCTAAACTACCAGCCAACAATAGAATCTGAGAGCCTGCCAAGCCATCTTTCGGAAGACTGCCATCAATGACACCGGTGCTATCCGTATCAATCAGGGATGAATTGAAGGTGATATTGCCGGTGTCGGTCATGATCACTGTTTGCTCGGCATCAAGCGTGACGGCACCGTTAAAGGTTACATCACCGCCATGTGTAATCATATTGGCAGATGTGGTAACTGCGCCAGTGCCAGACTGAGTGAAGTTACCGTCCACAACAAAGTCAGCCGCTGCTGCCGCTGTCATGGTGCCGGTATTATTGATAGTGATATCACCGGCTGATGTCGTAGTGACCGCATCGTTGAAATCAACAGTGCCCGAGCTGGTTACATCCAATCCCTGACTGTCAACATCTACGGTGCTGGCAAAGCCGACATTGCCCGCATTGATCATCATACCTGCGACCGTGGTGTTGCTGCCCACGGCATCGGAGAAGGTGACATCGCCGGTACCGGTGTTAGCGGTCAGTTTCTGTCCACCGTCTACCGTTTGATCGAAGGTGACATCCGCGTTGGCAGTGGTCAGGGTTAGATCGTTACCCAGGGACACGGTGCTGTGGTAATCCTGTGTGCTTTGGCTAGTGATGCTACCACCGTCCAAGTTAAGGCCAGCTGAACCGGTCATATCCACGGCATTGATCAAGTTGCTACCACCGACAGCACCACTCAATGTGATAGCACCAGTACCAGCATCCACAGTTAAGTTGCGGATTGTGGTGGTGCCTTGAACGGTATTGTCAAAAGTGATGTTGGCATTTGCCGCAGTGAATGAGGTGTCAGCACCGATGGTAACGTCACTGTTGTAGTCCTGGGTGCTCTGAGAAGTCACACTGCCACCGTTGAGAGCAATGCCACCAGCACCGGTAAGATCAATGGTATTGATCAGGTCAGAACCACCAACAACACCGTCAATGGTGATAGATCCAGTACCGGCACCAATGGTGAGGTTCCGAACCGCTGTCACACCGCTGATGGTGCTGTCAAAAGCCACATTGGCATCAGCAGCGGTAAAGGTGGTGTCAGCACCGAGGACAACGAGACTGTTGTAATCCTGTGTGCTTTGAGAAGTAACGCTGCCACCGTTGATGTTGATGCCAGCGGTACCAGTGATATCCACCGCATTGATCAGGTTGGAACCACCAACCGCACCATCCAGGGTAACGGAGCCAGTGCCGGCGTTGACAGTCAGATTACGTACAGCAGTCAC
>JADFWU010000035.1:0-10942 GCA_015234045.1 Magnetococcales bacterium | reverse complement strand
CTGTTGTAATCCTGCGTGCTTTGAGACGTAACGCTGCCACCGTTGATGTTGATGCCAGCGGTACCAGTGATATCCACCGCATTGATCAAGTTGGAACCACCAACCGCACCATCCAGGGTAACGGAGCCAGTGCCGGCGTTGACAGTCAGATTACGTACAGCAGTCACACCGCTGATGGTGCTGTCAAAAGCCACATTGGCATCAGCAGCGGTAAAGGTGGTGTCAGCACCGAGGTTAACTGCACTGTTGTAGTCTTGTGTGCCTTGCGTAGTGACAGTGCCGCCGTTCAAAGTGATGCCATTGGAAGCGGTCAGGTCCAGGTTGTTAACCAAGTTCGATCCGCCAACGATACCAGCAATGGTCAAAGCACCATTGGTTGCTGTGGCTGTCAGGTTCCGAACTGCGCCAGAGCCTTGAATTGTGCTACCAAAAGCGATGTCACCGGTAGTGGCAGTCAGTGTGGTGTCATCCGCAAGTGTTACGGCACTCAGTGTTGTTGCGCCACCAGTCTGAATGGTACCGGCAGTGTTGACACCGGATGTGGCAGACGCGTCAAGCAGACCTGAGAAAGTCATACTATCTGTGCTGGCATCGCCAAGGGTCAGGCTGCCGGTATTGAGCAGTGTCACCGCATCGGTAATGGTGTTTGTGCTACCGGTGAAGGAGAGGTTGTATCCTGCCGCAGCGGTATTGAGTGTGGTCAGTGTTGTATCACCTTGGAAGGCGATGGTCTGGCCATCTTCAGTATCGGTCAGTGTGACGGTTGTGGCTGCCACGCTGTCTGCAAAGGTTGCACCGTTACTCTGAGTGATGGTCAAAGTAGAGATATCACTGACAGCACCGCCTACTGTAATTGTACCGGCTGTGCTGGCATCCAGAGTTAGGCTTCTGGAGCCACCTGAACCAGTCACTGTGCTATCCATGGCAATGTTGCCACCAGCTGTGAGTGTGGTGTCAGCGCCTAGGGTGATCGCACTGTTGTAGTCTTGCGTACCAGTTGTGACGATGGAGCCATTATTCAAAGCGATTCCATTGGATGCGGTCAGATCGAGATTATTGATTAGATCTGTACCAGCAATGGCTGTTGTGACCGTGAGAGCACCATTATTGGCATTAACGGTAAAGCTTCTTGCAGAGCCAGAGCCTTGAATAGCGTTGCTCAGTGTGACATCACCGGTTGTTACGATGAGGGTGGTGTCATCCGTAAGTGTCAAATCGCCAAGGGTAGGTGTGCCAGCGGTTTGAATTGTACCAGCCACGCTAACGCTTGAAGGGGTAGATGTGTCTATTGTGCTGACAAATGTGGTGCTGTCCGTACTGGCATCGCCGATGGTCAGTGTGCCGGTATTGATCGGAGCGAACGCATCCGTGATGGTGTTCGAACTGCCAGTGAGTGACAGATTATATCCAGCAGCAGCGGTATTGAGGGTGGTCAGCGTTGTATCACCTTGGAAGGCGATGGTTTGTCCATCTTCGGTATCGGTCAGCGTGGCGGTTGTGGCTGTCACGCTATCGGCAAAGGTTGCACCGTTGCTTTGAGTGATGGTCAACGTTGTGATGTCGCTGACGGCACCACTGACTGTGATAGTGCCGGCAGTGCTGGCATCCAAAGTCAGACTTTTAGAACCACCTGAGCCAGCCACCGTACTGTCCATGGTGATGTTACCAGCGGCTGTAAGTGTGGTGTCAGCACCAAGGGTAACGGCATTGTTGTAGTCTTGCGTGCTCTGACTGGTAACTACGCCACCATCAATGGCGATACCGCCGGAGCCGGTGACATTCACAGCGTTGATCAGATTGGAACCACCAACCGCACCGGACAGTGTTACCGCACCTGTGCCCGCAGCGACTGTAAAGTTACGCACTGCTGTCACACCGCTTACGGTACTGTCAAAGGTTACATTGGCATCAGTGGTTGTGAATGTGGTGTCCGCACCGAGGACAACCGCGCTGTTGTAGTCCTGCGCACCTTGTGAAGTAACGCTGCTACCATTGATGTTGATACCAGCCGTACCGGTGAGACTTACCGTATTGATCAGGTTGGAACCACCAATAGCACCATCCAGAGTGACGGAACCAGTACCCGCTGAAACAGTGAGGTTTTGTACAGATGTTGCGCCGCTGATAGTGCTGTCAAAGGCAATGTTGTCGTCAATAACAGTGAATAGGGTGTCAGCACCTAATGTGACGGCACTATTGTAGTTCTGAATGCTTTGAGAAGTAATGCTGCCACCGTTGATATTGATACCACCTGCACCTGTGATATTCACTTCATTGATCAGATTTGAACTACCTACAGTATCTGAGAGTGTAACGGAACCGGTGCCCGCATCCACAGTTAGATTTTTTGCAGTGGTCTTACCAACAATAGTGCCATCAAACTGAATATCACCGGCACCTGCTCCCGTAGAGAAAGTCGTGTCAGCGGTCAGTTCAACATTGTTTGAAAGCGTGATATTACCGCCAGCGGTAGTAATATCATCGGCAAAACTGACACTGCCGGCGCTCTCTGTTGAGAATGTGATTGCGCCGGTTGTGGTTGTGATTGCAGCAGCTACAGTGATGTCACCATTGCCATCTTTAGCCACTGGTGTGGCACCACCAGCAATATCGCCTGCTTGAAGCGACACGCTTCCTGTGCCGGTCATCGTTATGGTGCTGTTGACCGTGATGTCATCACCAGCCTGTAGCGTCAGGCTGGTGTTATCGTTTGAACTGATGCCTTCATCAACGGTGATATCGTCATCAGCTTGGAGAATAACGTTACCGGTGGCAAGCGCAGTTACGATGGCATCAGCATCAATAGAGGCATCTGTCCCGTCTTCATTTTCTACAAAGGCGTATTTTTGTGCATCTGCATCGTCATTATTGGCACCATTGAGATCGGTGTCACCACCGTTTTCAATGGTCAGATTCTGGGGATCAAGCAGCAGTGTTCCGTTGTTACCATTTTCAGCACTGAGATTGACTTCACCGGAGTAGGTCAGCATCTCTTTGCCGGATACTTCAACAAAGCCACCATCGCCATTGCCTGCACCTTGTGCAGAGATTGCGCCGTGGAATCGTGTGGTACCATCAGCCCAAACGACAGCTTTACCGCCGTCACCGTCCATCGTGGCATCCACGGTGATGGTGGTGTCAGCGCCGACATAGGTCATCTTGGCATTTTTTACAGTACTATCAGCACCACGGAGTCCGCCGCCTACTTTAACTGTACCGCCACCTGCTGCACCAGAAGCATCGATGGAAGCCGAGCCGAACAGGCCGACTTTTTCGCCTTCGACAATAACAGTACCGCCGGTTTGGCCTGCTTCGGCACCGGAAACATCCATGCTGCCGGTTACGCTGACAATACCGCTGTTACCGCCAGAAAGAATAATTTCACCACCGCGCTGTTCAACAGCACGGGCTTCGATGATGCCATCCATATTGATGACATTATCAACAACGCCTTCCATTGTGGCAGCAGAGAGGAGAACCTTGCCACCGTCAGCGGCAATTAAACCACTATGGTCAACAGAGCCGTTGTTGCCAGTGCTGGCCAACTCAAACTGCATCAGACCATCGCCATAGAAATCCATGGTAAAGGTGTCTGCACCACCAAGAACGACCTGTCCCATTTGTGCTTGAATGACACCACTGTTGGAAACCGTGGGTGCAACAAGTGCCGCAAAACCATGCTCTTTTACAGAGAGGTTGCCTTTGTTGATTACAGAGGCATTCTGAACCGATGAGGGCAAGTTGAACACCATGTTGCCTGATAAGAAATCCGCATTATTGATGTCTGCGGTGGTGGCGACCAAATTACCTACATCGACGGTCGCGCTTTTGCCAAAGAGGATGCCGTTGGCATTGACCAGGATCAGGGTGCCATCGGCTTGTAGCTTACCAAAAATTTTGGACATATCATTGCCAGTGACTCTGTTGAGTACTGTGGCGCTGGCTGACATGTCAAAATTGACGGATTCTTCGGCTTTAATGCCGAATGAACGCCAGTCAATAATGGCTTTATTACTGGTCTGCGTGACGGTCATCTTGGTGGCGTTGGAATTAATACTTGCCTGACCAGACTTGATTTCTGCCCCTTGAGGCAACGCTTGGGCGGTTTGAATACCACCTGCGGTGAAAATGGCGGCGAGGGCCAGGGATTTTGATCCCAGGGAACGCAACCCTTTGGAAAAAACGGTATTATGCATATTTGAACCGCTATTGGCGGAATTTTTCTTGGATAATCTCATCTATCTCACTCTCAGCTTATTGGGTGTCAATCTCTTCTGAATCGCAATCAGTGATCGGCTCAGAAGCTGAGTTTCATCTGACCAAAGTAACGCGGATCTTTTTCATCAAACGTTGTTGGTGTTTTGGTCAAAGGCTTGGCCATTTCCAGCTCAATAGCGACATACTTGGTCAGATTGAACCGCAGACCAGCACCGCTGGAGGCAAGGCTGTCGGTCTCTCGAATTGTTCCACGATCAACAGAATCGACGTTCCAGATTTTGCCATAATCAAAGAATCCGTAGAGTTGAACACTGCTCTCTTTTGGTAGTGTGGCGGTGTATTGCAACTCTGCTTTTACAGCCAGACCACGGTCGCCGGCGATATCACCGAGATTGTAGCCACGTCCGAATTCACGACCACCGATGGAGAACTCCTCTGACGAATAGAGTGGTTCATCCGCCATCTGAACCGCCAATGCGGTATAGAAGCTGAGATTTTCAACCATGGATTGAAGGCTCTGAAGGCGTGAGGCTTCCAGATTCAATCTGGTAAAAGCGGGTGTAGACTCTGGTCGTGAGGAGAGCGTATCGCCTCTTTTCGTTGCGCTACCCGAAGGAATACCTTGTGTGACGGTCAGGGCGACAAGATTGATGCCGTCCATCGCATCAGCCCAGTCATAAACGCCACCAATATGTACGGAGCGGACGCGATCATCTTGGAACGGTGCGTTTAGAATTTCAGTTGAGGCGTTGCGATGGTCATAGCCCGCAGTAAAGGAGAGGTTGTGCATACGGCTACGAATCGTTGGATAATAGGCCTGAATAGCAAATTTTTCCGTATCACTCAGCGCCAGAAGTTCACTTAATGTGTAGCCAGGATCGGAATCAACCGATAAATACTCCAGATCCATCCGAAAACCTTCACTACCCATAGGCAAACTGAAAGCAAAGCGTCTGGAGTTATACTCTTCAGCTTTTGGTAATGTACCAGTGAGTTCAACAGTGAACTGTTCACCCCAATCAAACAGGCTATTGGTCGTGCCGGAAACGGAAACGAGGCCTGGACCAACAAACTCTGTGCCGTAGTTGTTTACGCTGGCTGTGCCGGCGAACCGATTCTGTTCTGTACGAACCACAATCTCTGTACTGCCGGATTTGGCACCAGGACGCAGAATACTTTTGGCCTTAACGCCGGGCAGATCATTGATCAAAAGAAGATAGCGTTCCAGTTGTTCAATATTAATAGGGTTGTAACTGGTCAGTTTATCTGCAAAGCCTTTGATGACATCGCGAATATTGCCAGGTGCATTGACTGTCACTTTGTCAATGAAACCTTCATACACCATGACCTTAACACGGCCATCGGAGATGGTTTGAGCAGGAATCACCACGCGTGCAAGCACAAAGCCATCATTCTTGTACCGCAATTCAATGGCGTTTGCGGCTTCATACACTTTGTCCAATGTGATTTCATTGCCAGTCAACTCAGAAAAGTAGCCTTGCAATTCATCTTGAGAATATTGGGTTGCGCCAGTGATCTCGCCTTTAGTGCCCGCAAAGTGAAGCTTAACTTTTTTAAACTGCTCCATCATTCCGCTGCCACCCTCTGGCAGATCAATATCTGCTTTACCAAACTGAGCACGGGCTTTCGGAAAATTCGCCTCACGCTCTTTTCGAGCAGAAAAATCTTCAGCAGTTACGGTTGCAGGCACTGCAATGGCAATACTGGAGAGAAAAAGAAGAGACGCACTGAGTGCACCTTGGAATTTTTGTTTGTTTTTTAATTTTCTCATGAGAATAGCTTCTCCTCTTTGGAAGCAACAATCTGATCTGTATATTTCAGATGTGTATTAAGCGGTTACCTATGGTCAATGCCAATGAGATACGCGCATCCATCGCATATGCGATGGCGATTGACTGCCAGTGATTTTCTTTTTAATGTGTTGATGACTTGTTGTCTTTTCTTGCTATTATCTATATCGATCTCAAGATCAGCTTCCGGCTGATGCGAGACGATGATAAACAGTTTTTCCCCTCCAATGTTGTTATCCAAACTATAATATTTGTTCCTGTGTGGCAGAAAGATCTCTTTACCCGAAGAAACTGGATTTTGTCCTTTTCCTTCCAAGGATATAACCGTTGATGTAGGAAAGAGTCTGTAGATCTGCCCCAGTGAATCTATCTGAAAAATATATACATATGCTTGCTCATTTGGGATGAAACCTATGCGATACATATCCTCTGACATCATGGTCAGAGATTGTTTGTCTTTAGGTAATTTCCGGTTCTTTTTCTCTCCAGGGCTCTTGTAGAGGAAAGAGAGATCCAACGCATGTTCCCGTGATTTGCGAAGCGTTGTTGTTGTCCTGGATGTACGCATTGCCGCGCTGTTAAGAAAGAGGCTGGATGGAAACAAGCTGCGCGGTACTTTGGCGGAAGCGGCTGAAAGTTGATTGCCCATGCGATCACGGATATGAAGCCGTATTTCCAATTGTTTACGATGGATATATGCTTTGCCAGCCAGATCACTCTCAGAACCTGCTTGATCCGAAGGGTTGAACACACCACTTTCAGCCATAGCTGGTCTGAGCCAGTCAGTGAGATATTCACCTAACTCACCAGGATCATCACGACCTGAGATGGAAACCGGAATTAAATTGACTGTCACAGATTTGAATTTACTATAGTTTCTGTTAAGACGTTGGACCAGATAGCGTGCCCATGAGTCCATGTCCGGCACCAGTAGCTTGGGATCAACATCCGTATGATTGATTATGCCATCGGTGGCATAAACCACTTTTGGATTGTTATCACCAGAAAGTGAAAGCACTTTCATGAACAGGCGAAGATTATCGGCTTCCTGTTGCCATGTGCATTGCAGCTCCAACATGTTGTCCATTTGGCCTGCACCGGGCAGAAGAACCTGAACATTTTGTGCGCGTAGTTCGGCGATTGCTTTTTCGCGTAGAGGTTTTGCCAAAGGAAGGCTCAATTCTGTTTCAGAATCATAAAAATTGAGACCGCTGACAAGAATAGCCTTATTGGTTAGACCGCCTTCACGGACAATTTGGTGAACCATACGGCTCACAGTACTGCCCAGCGAATCACTCCAGGCACTGTTTGAAAAGCCTGTTGATACTAGCAGGAGTAAGCAAATTATCGTCTTCAGAATGTATTTGTTTGTAAATATTGGCTGCAATCGCCCACCCCGAATATATTCTGATAAAATATTCTTGTTTCTCAGTTCCGTAATGTAATTCAATACAATTGTTTATTCAAGGAATATTTGCTATTGAGAGCGTCAATAATTTTCTATGATTGGAAGTAAATATTGATTTGTCAACTATCATAGTTAGGGCTGATAGGACACAAAAATACAGGGTGAATGGTCATAAAATCACAAACAAGACTGAACAAATTATCCAAGGATAGGAAAGTAATACATCGATGATGTGAGATCGTCTTCAAAGGGAGAGGATGGAGCCTAAAAAGCATACAGATGTTCATGACCCAGCAGGCCGAGAACATCTTCAATAGTATGGGCATGTTCCAGGCCTTGCTTGATCTTAACGAGTTTCTGCCCGGTGGTGCAGTCTGGGAAAGTACAGGTTTTGCATTTGATCTCCACCATGTTTTCTGGTCTCAGGCGCGGTAAAGAATCAAACATTTCCAGAACTTTCGCCATTTTTTTTGCATTGGGAAGTTGATCATTCTGGATGATTTGCAGGATTTTAGACTTGATTTCGATAAGAGCTTCTTGTTCGTTGCTACATACCTTGGCCATGTACACATTTCCCCTGAGACTGAACCATCAGATGCCTGTATTTTGATGGTATATCTATAAAAGATTTGTCTCCCCATGGACACTATTGCGTAGATGAATAGCGGTGTGCAAGCAAGAATTAATTATTGGATTTGTTGATACGTATGAACAGGTATCAATGAGTGCTCAAATAGGCATCACGCAAGGCGTGTACAAGTTGTTTATTTATTTCGTCTTTTTTCATTTGTGAAGAGTTCATCATCTCCAGACGATCAACCAGTACCTTAATGAGAAAATCCTTCAAACGGATCTGAAGCGGGCAGTCAAAGCCCTCTATTGCCTCATTGTCAATACGAATGGCAATGACCTCTTCCAGTGTGAGGATATTGGTGGTTCTGGGACGATTGGTAAGAAAGGAGATCTCACCGATGATATCGCCTGGTTTGAGCGTTGTGATTTTCTCTTCCAGGCCATGTTCGTCAATTCTACTGACAAGCACTTGACCTTTGAGCAGAATGTAGAGTGAGTGTTCATCAGTCTGACCTTGCCGGATAATAAACGCACCTTTATTGAAATGGTGGATCAAGTCCTCTCTTTCAGCAAAAGCCTGACGTTCAGATTCAATAAAGTTCTGAAAAAACGGAATGGTACCCAATAATGAGGTTAATACCATTGTGTCTGCCCCCTGATACATGTGATGTGAAAATCAATCCCTTCAATTTTGCCATCATAGTGAATATCGCTTGCGTTTCCAATTTCTAATCATTGAGTTGTCAAAAAAAGAGTAACCTTGGTGCATGATATACGCTACAATTGCACACTTTCCGAAAAGGGTGCATTTTGGTGTTTTACATGGCAAAGTAATTGACGAGCTTATATGAAATTCATGAAAGCCTTGAACTCCTGAATAAAGGTGAGGACATGATTCGGTTAGTAAAATGGTGGGCAATGTCTCTGTTGGTTGTAATAACCATGGGGCTGGCGCTTCCTGGTTGGGCTGAGGAGTCGGAGGAAGAGGTTCCCACTGCTTTTTTGAATAATCCCGAAGTCGTGGCGCAGTGGAATCTGAACTACGGTAGCTTCTTGATGGATGAGCATCAATATTTGGATGCTCTGGTCTATTTTGAAACGGCTTTTGAAACCTCAAAATTAGAGAAAACCCGTGCTCGGGCACTGCTCTATTTGGCGACTACGTTTGCCTCTTTTCTGAATTCACCGGACTCGGCGTTGAAGATTTACCGCCAGATTCAAGAGGAATTTCCCAGCTTTGCCGATGCGGCTTTCTACCAGGAAACATTATTGCTGTTTGAGACGCAGAGCTACCATGAGGTGATGTCTCGAATCCGCCGTCATGGATTAACAGGTCGTTTCCGTTTTCAATTGGAATTGTTGCACGATCAAGCAAAGGATGTAATCCGTACTGCGGAGTTCCAGAAAGAAGAACAACGCCGAATGATCGCCCAACGCAAAGCGGAAGAGGCGGTTGAGAAGGCATCAACGCCTACTGCGTGGGATGAGGCTTTTGATCTAGCAATGCAAAGCTTTTCCAAAATTGACGAGCCTACGGTACGGGTTCTGCTGAGTAAGAGTGCAACATCGGTCAAGCTGTCAGGAAGTAACTTGGTTTTGGTCATTGATGGTCAACATAAGTCGTTGAGGAGTGGTTCCACCATTACCGTTTCCGGGCGTGTTCTTTCGACGAGCAGTATGGGCAAGCTCAAAGCCGAATCGATTGAAGTCATTTCCCGGTCTCAGCCAATCAGTGTTGAATATGATAAGAAGAAAAGGCGCTTTCATGGACGGATTTATCTAAAAGTCAATGATGGCAAAATTCGCTTGATGAATTATGTCAAGATGGAAGCCTATTTACGGAGTGTGGTGCCAGCGGAGTCATACCCAAGCTGGGAAATGGATGCTTTAAAGGCGCAGACACTGGCAGCGCGTACCTATGCCTATAATGAAGTACGCAATCACGCCAAAAAGTATTTTGACGTTTATGACGATATCCGTTCCCAGGTGTATGCCGGTGTGGATAAAGAGCATAAAAGGACCGATCAGGCGATTCGAGAGACAAAAGGTCAAGTGATTGCCGCTATTCGCAAAGGTAAATTGCAACCCATTCTGGCTATGTTTGCGGCGAACAGTGGAGGGTATACAGCTGACCCTAAGAAGGAGTACTCATCGCGTTGGGATAGTTCACATCACTATCTGCACGCCCATGAAGATGGTTGGAGCACTAAGGCTGGAAAGGGTGGATTGGCCATATGGTCATATACACACTCTGCTGAAGAAATCGCAAAAAATCTGCGTAAACGTCGGATAAATGTGAATAAATTGGAAGACATGCAACCGGAGTATGTCGGCCCTTCAGGGCGTGTGGTTAAAGTACGTCTCACACACGATGGCGGACAGAAGACAGTGATTCCATTCCGACCCAAAGTGACATTAGGGTTGGCTGGCCGTATCGGTACGCTACCGGATACCATCACCACAATTGAGCGCAAAGGCGATCAATTTACCTTTAATGGAAAGGGGTTTGGTCATGGGATTGGCTATATGCAGTCTGGTGGACAGTACATGGCCAAGGCGGGCAATGATTATCGGAAAATTTTGTCCTTCTACTATCCTGGAACGCGGGTGATTAACTATTGGTAGAGCAACATAAATTTGAGAAGAATAAATCAACGGTGCTCTTTGGAGTGCCGTTTTTTTTGATTTGAAGGATTTTTATTGGGTTATTATTGTCTAAGTATAATTGACTATAGAGTGGTGATTCATAGTTTTAATTAGATTATCCATGCGCAGGCGTTTAAACCACCGGCTTTAGCCGGTATTCGGACTTTTATTGTGGTTTAGTCTAAAATTTGAACAGTCAGCCGTTCCATCCCTGGTGATATTTTTGCTCTGATGATCTGCTTCGCATATCAAAAGCGGCGCAAAAACATCACCAGGGCTTCCGCTC
>JADFWU010000034.1 GCA_015234045.1 Magnetococcales bacterium | reverse complement strand
GTAGTACGTGAGCATTTTGAGGCGGATTTAACGCCGCCAGGGGCCGAAAGATGGTGAATGTCAACAGGGCCTAGACATCAGATAAGCATCCAAAGACGATAATGCAAGAGAGAATATCGTTACCAAGAGCGCATTCAGAGGCTTTGAATTTCTGGAATTGTACGACTGATTGGAAGGGATTCTTCATACTCTTTTTCCAAGTCAGGTAGATAGACCATCGTGGGATCTGGCCATTTGTTTTGCCATTGTTTCAATAATACAGTGGCGCTACTGCGTATCTCAGCAGGTTGCTCTTTTTGACTGGACGCGGTGAGAAAGTGACGATAATCCTTAAGCAGTTCATGTTTTTCACGCGGGAACAGGCTTGGCTTCAAAGGATCAAACAAACCCTTTGCCACCTTTCTCAATACAGAGTCCAAACTTTTTAGCTGAGAGGCATACGCCGTTTCCTGTCCGAGATTGCGGGCGAGATGCAACCGGTTGCGTTGATAAAAAAGCCGTTCTGGATGCTCTCCTTCCAACTGCCTCTGCATTGAATCTTGTGCTGTGTTGATCAGTGATTGAGCCTGATCATTTTTTTTCAGAGACAGCAGCGCATGGATCAACAGATTCTCGGCCCTCATCACTTCAGGATGACCCGCCGACAGCATCTCTTTCAATTTTTGATACGCCTCTTCAACGCGCTCTAATCCACTACGCCAATCACCTTGTTGCATCAATATGTTGGCATGCAACATAAGAAAATTGAGCGTGACAATATGCGATCTGCTGAAAATGGATTCTGAAAGTTGAAGCCCCTCCTTGAAATAGGTATCCGCTAACGCCAAATCTCCTGCTTGATATTCAAGACTGCCCATCGCACTGAGCAAAGACATGTATGGATAGCGCCGTTTATCCATACTTGTAGAGTGACCACGCATAACCTGCTCAAGCACCTTTCTAGCAGTGTCAACATGTCCCAGCTTGCGGAACTGATTCGCCAACAAAATATCACCATGCCTGATCAATCTATGCGAAGGCTTCAGAAGCGCTCTATAGGGCCTCATACCCGTATTCATCACTGTCCACATTTTTTCAACATCACCAATATGGCTGGTTACTATGGCCATAAGATGTGACATTACCCACTGATCAAAGAAATTCAAATCTCCTTGATTTTGTGCAAGCAAATAGCCTGGCTTCAACATCTCCATGGCGGCATCACTCTGCCCCATATTGTGAAGCAATAATGCTTTTACCATATCCTGCTTTTCGCCTTCGACAGATGCGTCTAATGATCTTTTTTCATCCTTTCTTTGCTTAATAGCGTCCAAAAGTTCCAAAGCGCGATCAAATTCACTTCTTTTCAGAAACAAAAGGGCCTGAACTCTTGCCATTGAGTCATACATTGAATTGTCAGCGTTTATCTGCGAATAAAGTGAATCGAGTACAGACTGAGACTCAGACAATTGATTCAACTCGTTTAATAAATCAGCATGGTAAATCTCAAGCTGGATATTCAGCGATGAATCAACAGACATTCCACTCTGTTCCATAGCTTGCCGCGCTAACCTTATTTGCTGCTGCGCTTCTGCCAACGAGTCGTTAATCAATAACAGATGAATCTGCTCAATCTGAATAAGCAACGTCACCGGATGCAACTCACCAAGATTGACTTGACTGTGCAGCAACGCATCATCCATCAAACTATTTGCTTCATCAAATCGATATTGATGGGCAATCACGTGCGCCAGCTCACTGAAACAGTACCACTTGCCAGGACTACTATCTTTTTGCGTTTGGAAGGTAAGAGCGCAGACTCTATTCATCGTCTTTTCCGCTTTTTCCCAGTCCCCTTTGTCCTTGTAGATTGAAGAGAGCCCTTTTAGGATTGGGACGAGAATCGGAACGAAAGTCGGTTTTTTGATATTGCCACCCTTGGCTATGGCAGCATACAACACAAGGTAGGTTTTTTCGGCCTGATCAAATTCGCCCATTTTGCGGTATAGATCCGCTTTTTTTATTATTAAATTTATATATGTAGAGTCTATTTTCTTTATATAGTTCTTGTGATACAACATCCCCTTACGAAACTGCCGCTGCGCTTCCACATAATGCTTCTGATTTATGGCAATCAAGCCAAGATTATGATAGATTTGCGGCAAGATATTGTGTTTGCCGTGATGATGCTGTTGTATATGTGAAATAACCTGATCCAGAAGAAGCTTTGCTTTATCGTCTTGACCGCTGTTTATGTAGAATGCTGCCAGATGATTGAGCGAAACCACCAACAGTGGCTTTGAAACCCGTTCATCCTGTTGTGCAATCACAAGTGCTTCTTTGGCTAGCTCAATGGCGTCGTCTGCATTACCGGTTTTCCAGACACTATTGGAGCGATCGGTAGTTTTTTTCCATTGGACACGCCTCTCCTGGAGTGTGTAATGAGAGGAAGTGTAGCTGGACGTACTACCCATATCGCGGCTTGCACAACCGGCGAACACCATCAATACTACAATGGTCAGTAAAAGTTTCGAGATACTTGTCATAGAGATTTTCAGTTGGTTAGATCAAAGTCTGGAACGATAAAATAAGGACAACAGGTCAGTTATAACAACACATAACAAAAAAACATATCAATAAATTTAATATAATCATACACGGTACAAATACGGCACTTGCTATTATGTTTCTTTATTTAAGACTACACACCATTTAAGCATCGAGTTTACCGATTTACACAGCGGATACAAACATATTTATCCAATCCCCTGTCATTTGACAGTACAAATTCTCTATTTACATAAAGATTATCAATATATTGAGACTAGTCCTGATTAGGGTCTCGGAAAGAATTAATCGTTCCATTCGCGCAGGATATCGGTTCGTCCGCCAGGCGCGGAGAAGAGTGCATGCTTTATTGCGTATAACCCTCTCTGGAATGCAGCGGACTGGCCAATCGACCAGCGATGGTATGATTATTTTTTCCCATACCCCTTGTGACAATAGCAGTTCATAGACCGTAAGGATGCGTACACAGTGCTAAAAAAGAATGCCAAAACATTCGGTTTACTGATGCGTGTGATAGACATGGCGAGCCTGCTTCTCGCCGCACTTCTATCATGGTACTCAAATACCAAGCACTTCGCACTATCCGATGATCACCTTCAATTTGCCTTGATTGCTCTCGCTATCTGGACCATCGTTACAGCCATCACCCGACACCCTGATGCTACTCCAGGCGCAAGAACAGAAGCCAACACCGGTATCTACCGTGCGTGGCGTGGTACCAGTATCTGGGTTGAAGTGGGAACGGTATTCAAGAATCTATTTTTGGTTGTCGTCGTTACCGCATTTTTTTCCTATGAAATTCTCGGCACACTGCCCCCCCGCCTCTTTTACCTGGAATGGTTTGGCATTGCCTTTATTCTACTCAGCATTAACCGCACACTCATTCGACAAACGCTGAGATGGCTTCGCCGAAAAGGGTACAACTATCGAAAGATCATTATTGTCGGAGCAGGCCAACTTGGCCAGCAAATAGCGACAACCATCTCCTCCTCCATCTGGACCGGACTTGAGGTTGTTGGCTTTTTTGACGACAATCCTGACAAGGAGATATCCGAGGAAATAAACAAATTACGCATACTTGGCGCTATTGATGAAGTACCGGCATATTTACGAAACAATGAGATTGATCAGGTATGGTTGGTTCTGCCTTTAAATAATGAGAAGCGCGTACAGCAATTGATTAGCAAACTGGACCATCAGTTTGTTGAAATACTCTATGTGCCTGACATTTTCGGATTTAAGATGTTAAACCACACAATATCTGAAATCGCTGGCATTCCCACGATCAATTTGACAGTCAAACCCATTGAAGGAATGAACCGACTCCTTAAAAAAATAGAGGATATGTTTTTTGCATTGGTATTTTTAATACTGTTGAGTCCAATCATGCTGCTGATTTCGATATTAGTTAAGACCACATCGAAAGGACCAATACTATTTAAACAGAAACGCCATGGCTTTTATGGTGAGACCATTGAAGTGTGGAAATTTAGAACCATGTACATGCATCAGGAACAACAGGGTGAGGTAGCACAAGCCACGCGAGGTGATCCGAGAATCACTCGTATTGGCGGCATACTAAGACGTTTGAGTTTTGATGAATTCCCACAGTTTATAAACGTGTTACAGGGAAGAATGTCCATTGTTGGCCCACGCCCTCATGCCATTGAACACAACCATTACTACAAAGAACATATTGATCGGTACATGTGGCGCCATTTTGTAAAGCCAGGCATCACCGGATGGGCTCAGGTCAATGGGTTTCGCGGTGAAACAGAAACCATGGATAAGATGGAACAAAGAATAAATTACGACCTATACTATATCGAGAATTGGTCATTCTGGTTTGATTTGCGGATCATCTTTTCAACAGCGTTTGGCATGTTCTCTAACAAAGATGTTTATTAACAAATCTATCCATGATCGCGAACTGCTCCATATTCTCGGAAAACGGTTTCTCAGTGGTGTTTGAACAATAGTGAACAAAGCACTACCTCTCTACATCAGCCACCACGAACATTTCGGGTTTTTCATGACGTATCAACATCAAATCTGTTGCAATAACATGTTCGTCTACCCACTTTGTCCGTATCAGACGATTGCAGGAAAGCGCTAAGATTTCAGCCTTTTGCCGATCACTCAGCCCATCATATTCAGAGGTTGCAAGCACGATTGCAATCTGATTTTCCAACCCTTCTGCAAAACTGTCTTTCAAAGTGGCCATCCGACAACCTCATTTCTGATGTACTTGTGTATTTACAGTCGTTCCAAATAAAACATAAACACAGGCGCGTCATTATCGCGAAAACAGGAAACCAGTTAAACCCCTTTAGATTCCCGCTTTCGCGGGAATGACGGGCATAGGACAGCCTGTTCGATATTAGATTGGAATAACCATATTACCTTATGATATCAGAATTATGGTGCTAATTCCAATCGCAACCGCCCTTAAACCCCATACCCCCACTACTATCATCCTTACGTTTAAACGCAATCAACATGAAATGTATATTTCAGTTTGTCGTAAATTGTACATTATTTTTCTATTGCACACTCATGCCATGTTGAACGGTTTTTGCAGTATCATTGAAGAAAAAAAGAAGAATTCATTAAGAATTACCAGTACTGTCATGCTTTTGTAACACACTTTGATTTATTGTATAAAGCCTTAAAGTTCTGAATGAACTACAAGACGGTCTTACACGAAATCTGTTTACACGCATACCCCGATTATGAAGGTTTGAAGGAGAGTCATTGTGAAGAAATTTTTGGCAGCCCTAGCCGTAGTTGTTGGAGCCATGTCCCTGCCCCTGTCAGGTGAAGCACGCGTCATGATTCAAAACAAAGGCTCAGACACATTGGTGAATGTGGCGCAAGCCTGGGCGGAAGAGTATATCAACATCAAAAGCAATGTCGCTGTTGCCGTGACCGGTGGCGGCTCAGGAACCGGTATCGCCGCTTTGATCAACGGCACCGTTGATTTGGCCAATGCCAGCCGTTCAATCAAGGATAAAGAAGTCAAACTGGCCCAAAAACGTGGCATTGAGCCAGTTCAACATATTGTTGGATACGATGCTCTGGCTGTTTTTATCCATAAAAACAATCCAGTTAAAAGCTTCTCCCTTCAGAAACTGGCAGAAGTATACGGTGAAGATGGCGAGATCAATCGCTGGAATCAGCTGGGCATCGAAATCCCAGGATGTCAGAGCAACAAAATGATTCTGGTCAGCCGCCAAAACAACTCCGGCACCTATGCTTACTTCCGCAAAGCTGTTCTGGGCAAAAAACGGGACTATAAACTTGGCACCCGTGACATGCACGGATCCAAGGACGTTGTGGATCTCGTAGAGCACACCCCCTGCGCCATCGGCTACTCCGGTTTGGCTTATGCTACCGAGCACCTGAAAATGGCCTGCATCTCCTCAAAAGAAGGCGAGAAATGCGTCAATCCGAGCGTTGCTTCCGCCAGCGACGGATCTTATCCCATCGCCCGCCCCTTATTCATGTACACAAACGGCCAACCTAAAGGCGAGATCAAAGCCTATCTGGACTGGATTCTGAGTGACGTAGGACAGTGCATCATCAAAGCCAAAGGCTATGCTCCTGTTCGTGCTGTGGACTGCAAATAACACCCGAAGACGTTACCAACAGGTATTGTCAGACTGACCGATTCAGACCATGCTCGTACAGGGCATGATCTGAATCGGTTGGGGAACATCTGACACTGCTATTGGTGTTCACACTCAGCTCAAGGGGGAATTGAGCGATGACCGGCAGAGCCGTTAACAATACTATCCAGACGGATGACAGCCCGGACCTGGACTGGTATATAGATCGTATTGTGCAGGTACTGATGTTTATCGGTGGCATCTCAGCCATTGTTCTCATCATCGGTATTTTTATTTTTGTCACTCGCGAAGGTATCAGTTTCATTTTCAACGACCTGGATTTCGCAGAGTTTTTTGCATCACCCCGCTGGAGACCCACCTCAGAATGGCGTGCCACCTATGGCATTCTGGCTCTGATTGTTGGCACCGCCAGCATCACTGGTTTGGCAATGATGATTGCGATTCCCTTTTCATTGGGATCTGCGATTTTCATCTCCGAATTTGCCACAGGTAAGTACAAAGAGTACCTCAAGGTACTGGTTGAACTGCTTGCAGCCATTCCTTCCGTGGTTTGGGGCTTCATCGGTCTAACCATCATGAATCCGCTGATCATTCAGATCTTCAACGTACCTGTCGGTCTGAACGTTCTGAATGCAGGTTTGATCCTCGGCCTGATGGCTGCTCCAATCATCACGTCAATTGCTGAAGACGCTCTGAAGGCGGTTCCGGATGGTTTTCGTGAAGCGGCTGAAGCCATGGGTGCGACAAAATGGCAAGTGATCTACAAAGTGGTTCTGCCCGCCGCTAAAAACGGTCTTTTAGGCGCTGTACTTCTCGGTGTAGGACGTGGCTTTGGTGAAACAATGGCAGTTCTCATGGCCTCTGGACACGCCATTAATCTACCTGAGAATATCTTTGACTCCGTGCGTGCCTTAACCGCCACCATCGCAGCGGAATTGGGCGAAACTGCCGTTGGCTCTGTCCATTATCAGTCACTGTTTACCATCGGCATCTTCTTGTTCCTGATCACATTCATGATCAACCTGACCGCTGACCTTGTGGTTCGCGGCGTCAAGAAAGGCTGAGGGGGTTGCCATGTTTCAAGAAACTCAACAAAATATAAAGCACAAGAAAACAGAGCGCCTTTTCAGAATCCTGTTCCTGATGATGGTATTACTGTTGATCACACCGGTGTTGATGATTCTGGGCACCTTGATCGTCAAGGGCGGTCCAGCCATCTCGCTGGAATTCCTTTTCACCAACCCCACAAACGGCATGACCGAAGGTGGACTGTTTCCGGCATTGCTGGGCACTATCTGGTTGGTTGTTGTCGCTCTACTGGCTTCCGTACCCTTGGGTATCGCGGCTGCGCTCTACTTGAGTGAGTACGCCCCGGACAATTGGTTGACCCGAGCCATCAATCTGGCCATCGTCAATCTGGCTGGTGTACCTTCTATTGTCCACGCACTGTTTGGTGTGGGTGCCTTCGTGATCTTCTTCGATTTTGGCACCAGTATCCTGGCTGCCAGCCTCACCCTTGCGGTGATGACCCTGCCGGTTGTGATCGTGGCAACACGTGAATCGCTTCAAGCGGTGCCACAGGCATTTCGTGAAGCGTGCTGGAACATGGGTGCAACCCGTTGGCAAACCATTCGTCGGGTTGTTCTTCCCAACGCTATTTCCGGCATTTTGACCGGTATCATTCTGGAAGTATCACGCACCGCAGGCGAGACGGCTCCGATCATGTTCACAGGCGCGGCGTTCTATTTACCGTTCCTGCCTGAAAGTGTTTTTGATCAAACCATGGCTCTGGCACTGCATCTGTTTGTTGTCGCAACCCAGGTTCCAAATGTACCACCGAGCATGCCTTATGGTGTGGCCCTGGTACTCATCTCCATTGTGCTGCTGTTCAACGCCATGTCCATCACCTTCCGCATGTATCTGAGGGGGCAGAAAAAATGGTAAATCCTTCTCAAGATGCACCGGCTCAGGCAAAAAACAAGAAGGTTCTGATTGAGAACCTCGAGATCAAATATGGTGATACCGTTGCATTGACAGATGTCAATCTGGACATTGAGGCCAATGAGATCTACGGAATCATCGGACCAGCCAACAGCGGTAAGACATCGTTTCTGAACTGCATCAACCGCATGGATGACATGCGGCCCAACATGTCTACCACGGGTCGCGTTTGGTTCAACGGCATTGATGTGACTAATTGGCGTAACCTCTATTCGCTGCGCCGTCAGATCGGCGTAGTATTTCCTCTGCCTGTCGGTCTGCCTTTGACGGTCTATAACAACGTGGCTTTGGCTCCTCAGCTATCGGGCATCAATAAAAAAGCCGACTTGGATGAGATTGTTGAGCGGTGCCTGCGTCGTGCCGCCCTTTGGGACGAGGTGAAAGATCGCCTTGACTCTTTGGGCAGTCTGCTCTCCGGTGGTCAACAACAGCGTTTGACCATCGCTCGGGCACTTTCACAAGAACCTGACCTGTTGATGCTGGATGAGTTTTCCATCGCCGTTGATCCCGTAACCACCATGCGCATCGAAGATGTGCTCAAAGAGTTGAAGAAAGAGATGACCATCATCCTGGTCACCAATCTGGTCCAGCAGGCACAGCGCCTGGCTGACCGGACAGCATTCTTCCTCAATGGCCGGATGGTTGAAATGGGTAAAACCGAGGATCTGTTTGCCGGTAAGGTACAACACCAGGAAACCTTGGACTACATCGAGGGCCGGTTCGGTTGATCCGTCCGGTACAAAATTGGGGATATTGCCAATGACCAGCAACGGGTCTAACGAAAACAAGATCGCTATCAAGACCAGGAACATGAATCTCTGGTACGGTTCATTCCAGGCCTTATTCGACATCAATCTGGACGTCAAAGAGGGTATGATCACGTCTCTGATCGGCCCTTCCGGCTGTGGCAAAACCACACTGCTACGCTCATATAACCGTATTAACGAGCGGTTGGGCTATGTGCGTATTGATGGTTCCATCAAAATGTTCGGCAAGAACATCTATGATGACGATGTGGAAATTTCTCAGCTACGCCAGCAGGTGGGCATGGTTTTCCAACGCCCCAACCCGCTGCCGCTGTCCATACGTGACAACATTTTGTTTGCTTGGAACATCCACACCGAAAAAGAGAATCGCATCTCCCGTTCTGAACAGGAAGATTTGATTGAGAAATCTCTGCGCGAAGTGGTTCTTTGGGATAAAGTGAAGGACAAGCTCAACTCCAAAGCCACCTTCCTCTCTCTGGAAGAGCAGCAAAAACTCTGTATTGCTCGCCTGCTTCCGGTTAAACCGAAAATCCTGCTTATGGACGAGCCGTGTTCGGCTTTGGATCCAAAGGGCACTGAGGCTGTTGAAGAGTTAATCTGGCGTCTGCGCGGTGAATACACCATCTTGATCGTTACCCACAACATGGCCCAGGCACGCCGAGCCAGTGAAGAGTGTGTCTTCATGCTGATGGGAAAAATGATTGAGCATGACAGAACCGAGAAAGTCTTTGAAACACCAGAACAACAAGAGACCTCGGACTATATCGCAGGACGTTACGGTTGAGGGAATCATTCCTCACTGATTCCGCGATCATGTTCCCCTGATCGCGGAGATGCCCGAATTTGGGATTTTGGCCTGAGGACGCTCAGGCCACTTTTCGCCCTGATGGACGAAAAACGTCATAAAAAAAGGCTCTGCTTTGACAGGGCCTTTTTTTATGAGAATCTGTTGGTTATAGTGATTTCGATCCAAAAATTGACAATGAATCACGACCTGAGTGGAAGCCCTGGTGATGTTTTTGCACCGCTTTTGATATGCGAAGCAGATCATCAGAGCAAAAATATCACCAGGGCTGGAACGGCTGACTGTTCAAATTTTAGACAAAACCATTACGACAGAACTGGACACCTACCCGCTAGAACGGGTGGGCGCGGATTGCGGACTGAAAATCCAGATACCGGCTAAAGCCGGTGGTTTGAACCGTGCGCACTGATAATCAATCCACCCGACTCAACAGTGATTCCAGCCACCGCCGTGGTAAAATGCGTTGCAACACCCAAAACAGATAGGTCGGAAAGGTCACCGAGTAACGCACCTTCGGCTTCCGACTCTCCAATGCATGGATCAACCGTTTTGCCACGGCGTCCGGCCCTTGGGAAAACGTACCCGATCCCCCCTCGGACGCGAACCGTTCAGCCCACGCTTTATACTCTATTTTAAACGGACTGGAGTCCTGATCAATATGAGCCATAAAAGCCGCACGGGCATTGTCTCGAAATCGGCTCTCAATTGGGCCAGGCTCTATAAGGATCACCTCAATCCCGGTTCCACGCAACTCCAAGCGAAGAGTCTCTGTCAAACCACGCAACGCATATTTGGATGCCACATAGGCCCCTCGGTACTTCATGGCGACAAAGCCAAGCACAGAACTATTCTGAACTATCCGACCATATCCTTGACACCTCATCACCGGCAACACCATGCGCGTCAAAGCGTGTGTGCCAAAAACATTACTATCAAATTGACCGCGCAATGTCTGTTCGGTCAGATCCTCCACTGCTCCAGGCTGTCCATAGGCCCCATTATTGAACAAAGCATCCAGACGACCTTCTGTTTTACTCAACAGGACATCCAAAGCTGTCCGCATTGTCTGCTCCTGGCATAGGTCCAACACCATCGCATCATCAAAACCTTCTCTTTTCAGAGTAACAACATCCTCCTCCTTTCGCGCCGTTGCGAAAACACGCCAACCCCTCTGTTGTAATACCTCCGCACAGTGACGACCAATGCCACTGGAACAGCCGGTAATCAATATTGACTTTATATTTATTGGATCTCTGTTTTTCATGGTTGCTCTTGATTCAGTGTGATCTCTATACTACCGTGCTATCATGGATTGTTCCGGGATTGTCCCGCATAGAACACCATCAAGGCCAGGGGTCATGGCAAACTCAGAAAAGCGTCACAAACATCGGGTCCTATTACATATCAAAGGTGAGCTTCAGCTTCCTGACGGCTCCCTTGTGCCCGTTAAGACAAAAAATATCAGCTTTGCCGGTGCCAAGGTGGAAGCCGCGCCTGTGGACGACAGCTGGACAGGCAAGTTTTGTGTCTTACGCCTGATCATTCAAAGTGATCAGGAAGAAGGACCGTCCACTGAACCACATATCATTGAGCTTCAGTGTCAGCTGATTCGCACAGATGATACTGGACTGGGTATCAAGTTTATCGGCATCGACCTTGAACGGTATGAAGCCTTTGAACAGTTGGTACATAACAGCGCTAAGAATCCTCAACAAATATTGGACCAGTTGCGCCGTGATCCGAATCTTTCGGTCAATCCTGTTGATGTCCGACTGCTGCAAGAAGAGCTGTCCAACTTCATCATACAGGCGGTCAACGATATATTCCTGGCCTTTTTCTCTTCCAAGGTGTCCGCTGGTCCTGCTCTGGTCAAGCCGGATTTCACACCGTATGAGCCACCCTCCACCGAGGCAACCGCTATTGTCAATTTCAACGGTGCAATCTCTGGTGGCATTCACCTCTCCAGCCCGTTACATGTTGCAGTGCGATTGGCTGGTGCGTTGGCCCATGAAGAGTTCCATGAGATGAATGAAGAGGCCTGTGATGCCCTTGGCGAATTGGCTAATATGATCGCCGGTGGCGTGCAGACAGGATTGAATGACTCTTTTGAAGATATCAATCTGACACCGCCTACAATTATTTTTGGTTCAGATTACGGTATGGCCTATAAGAGCAACCTCTCCAGTGTGAAGCAGTATTTCACCTCTGAGTCAGGGCCATTTTTAGTGGAGTGTTTTTTCTCCTAGGACGTAACAGGTGGGATTTATATAAACGCCAAGGATCGGAGTATTGACCGGAGCGCCCACCTCTTTTACCCTGTCTTCTGATAGTTTGCGATGCAAAACTGATGAAACAAAGCGCTAAGGCCGGTTATATGTACTGAGCGCTGTATAAAGAAGTGTTTTGATTTATGGCCAAAATCCATGAACCAAAACCGAGTGGCAATCGTCTAAGGTATAAAATGTGAGGATCACGCCACCATCTTCGGAACCATGATACCCATGTGATGATTTTCATGGTAAAATGAGTAACAGAAATTCAAGGATAGCTTTAGGGCCGACTGGCCACGCCTCAGAAAGGGAAGACCATGGAACAACCAAATTCACAAGAAGTCATCCAGACCCTGGTCAACGCTGAACTTTATTCCGAGACTCACACCCCGAACAAAAAAAATCATGGTCAGAAACCCTTGGTCACCATCTCTCGCTCTTTTGGCTGCAATGGTACCGAGATCGCCGCGATTGTCGCTGAGAAACTGGGTGTGCAGATCTACAACAAGACACTGCTCAAGGAAGTCGCGCGCACAGCGAAGACTGACGCGGAATTGATGGCCCGCCTGGACGAGCGTGTCACGACCATGATCGAGGATATTCTCGCATCGGTAATGCTGAACAAAAACGCTTCCAAGGACTATTTTTACCGGGCCATGGTAAAGGTCATTCTGAGCATTTCTCATACCGGTGGTGTCATTGTCGGACGCGGCGCTCATCTGATCTTGGCCAATCATCCAGTTTTCCGAGTCCGTCTCGAAGGCTCTATTCCGGTCACCACCCGCAATATTGCCGAACGTAACAATCTTGACCCCAAGTCAGCTGAAAGATTGGTTGCTCAAATCAATAAAGAGCGTACCGACTTTGTTCGTAAAATGTTTACCCGCTTCAATAGCAACAGCAATGATCTGGGCAACAAAACATTCTATGATTTTCAGCTCAACACTGACTTGTTCCCACCAGAACAAGCCGCTGATCTGATTATCCTTGCCATGAAAACAGCTGGATTCTCAACAACCAGCTAATTTTCCAACTGGCTTCTGTGTTCAACGACCGCCATGGCTTAGCAACGCCCACGTTGTCTATGGCCTTGGCGGTTTTTATTTTTAGGCACCATAAATACGAAGCGCCTGTGCATTATTGAGATATTTTATTTAACCATATATGTTGATGATGGACATATTTAGACACTAAATAACCTGAAAATTTCATTAATCAATCAGGATCTCTCTGGAGCCTATTCATGATTCAGAAAACACGTAATTCCATTAAAGAGTTTCTACAATTGGAATCCGCAGGCGGAATCTTATTGATATGCGCCACGATTTTGGCCTTATTGATGAAAAACTCGCCATTGGAATTCCTCTATGACGGACTTTTGGAAGTACCAGTGGTGATTCAGGTTGGCGCACTGGAGATCGCAAAACCTCTACTACTCTGGATCAACGATGGCTTGATGACACTCTTCTTCCTTCTGGTCGGTCTGGAGATCAAACGAGAGATGGTGGAAGGGCATCTCGCCGATCCCCGACAAATCATATTGCCAGCCATTGCGGCCATAGGCGGCATGCTGGTTCCTGTAGCCATATACATAACTATCAATAACGGCAATCCAGAAAGTATCAATGGCTGGGCTATCCCCTCGGCAACTGATATTGCTTTTACTTTGGGGGTTCTTTCACTACTGGGCACGCGCATTCCAACCTCTATCAAGGTCTTTTTAACCACGTTGGCCATCTTGGATGATGTGGGTGCCATAGTTATCATCGGACTGTTCTATTCCCATGATGTTTCCGGCCAAGCACTCTACTTCGCAGGCTCAGCGTTTTTTACACTCATTTTATTAAATCGACTTAATGTCATGTCGGTAACCGCCTACACTGTGGTTGGCTTGGTTCTATGGGTCTGCGTATTGAAATCTGGTGTTCATGCGACGCTGGCGGGTGTCACCATGGCTTTTGCCATTCCCATAAAACGTAAACCACGTCCCGAAGAATCCCACATTTTAACGCGCAGAGAAGGTGATGTTTCACCACTTAAGCGGCTGGAACATGATCTACACCCTTGGGTCGCATTCATGATCTTGCCTCTGTTTGCATTTGCCAATGCGGGCATCTCTTTTGAAGGAATTTCACTACAAACACTAGGCACACCTATTCCAATGGGCATCGCTTTGGGATTGGTCTTTGGTAAAACAGTCGGCGTGTTTGCCACATCTTGGTTAACCATCAAGACAAAACTGGCCAGCATGCCTGAAGGTGCCAATTGGACACTGATTTTAGGATCATCTATCCTCTGCGGCATCGGTTTTACCATGAGCCTGTTTATTGGATCTCTGGCCTTTAACTATGATGGTCCAGATGGCACGACATATGCCGTTGCCGTGCGCCTCGGTGTGTTGGCAGGCTCTACCGTTGCGGCGATTGTCGGTTATATGCTGTTGAGACTATTCACCAAACCTCAGAATGAGGCTTTATCGAAAGGGTGACAATGGCGACTCCACCAAACCCGGATGAAAACGCCGAAAAATATGGTCGAGAATATTTCCTTGATAATGAAAAGGACAAAAAAGCCCTGCTCAACAATCTGGAAATATCAAAACCTGTTCCAAATGGTTTTGGCGGCTATGCTCTTCTACCTGGAGAACCAATCACAGAAAGCCTGATTCATCAGCTTGAAGTGTTGTTCGCGAAAAAATTCATCACGTCCATCATGGCACGTCCTCGCGCGCGCGCCCAATTGATGAAAGCAGCCCAAAAGATGGAGAAGGTTTTCGACGTGATCGGCGAAATCCTTGATTCAGGTCCCAAAGATATTGACGCTGCCAGCTGTGCGTTGCAAACCAACCCCGAATTCAAAGAACTTAAAAAAGCAGTTGAAAACCAAATCCGGGATGTATACCACCTGTTCAATGACTCAGCCATCACATATCTGCGGGATCTAAACAATCATCACCCCAACACTGCCAATCACAGCATCATTACCGGCTTCAACGAGATGGAGCTGTGTCATGAAATGGGATTAAATGAAGATCGGTTGGTTCAACGTGTCATGGCGGTCGTAACCCATGATCTGGGCAAGACCAAAGTCAAACCGGAAACCTTGAACTGGCCTGGAAGGCTCAACCCCTCCCAGTGGGAAGAGATGCAGTTTCATCCCTTAATGGGATTTAAACTACTCTATCAAAGCAAAAAGCTGGATATCGCCGCCATCACAGCACTTCTTCACCACGAATGGTACGCAACGGTGCCAGGAAAAGGCTACGGTGGATTGACGCTGTTTCGGGATCATCTACTCAATGATATGAAGATTGATCTTCCCAAAGCCATGGAAGATCTGGGCCCTGAAGCATGGGATCTCCCTCAAGAGTGCGCTATTGCTGACATGGTTTCCGCGCTTGAAGAGATTCGCGCCTATAAAAAACGCATTGGTCCGTTCAAAGTACTGGTCATTATGATGCAAGATGCGGCGGCTGGTCATTTTAATCCCAAACACATCCGCATTTGGTACAAAGCATATCGCCGCAAGAATCCCTATCTTCTACCCAAAGGCCTCTGTGTTGGTCTGCCACGTGAGATCGAACGGAAATATTTCGGCAAAGCGCGAATCAAGCGTTTTTCCACACCCCGTTCCATACTCACGCCCAAAGAACTGGCCCAGATGAAAATCCCTGGTTCACTGTTTAACCCTTTTCAGATTGAGGATATGCGCCGTCAAGGCGGAATCCACCCGGATACTCTTCGCGCCCTGATCAAACAGAAGCATATTGATTTCAGCCTTGACGGTGCCCTCACCCGATTGGGCATATCACCGTTAAAATGGCAAGTGAGCATCCAACCTCAATTCATTGAACTGGACATCAAGGTGGAGTGGCTCTCCTACAATGATCTGGTTCGACTTGATATGATCAATAGACTTAAAGGTCGTGCCTTTGATCCGGTCGCTTTACGGGATGAAGACGGCATCAGCCTTGATCGCATAAAAAGACGCGGTGGTATCCATATCCGCCCGCATATGCTCCGAGAGTACGACATATCGCCCATCAAGAAACGCACAATCCGCCTCCCTGCTTATGAAGAGCGCGTTGATGCCGGAATGCTGGAGCGATTTGGCATGATACCCATTTTGGAAAAGGCTGATTTAGCCATCAAGAAATATGGCATTCCCAGCGAGGAACTGGTGTCGCGCCATATTCCCCTTTCCAGAATCGCATTGAAACAGCTGGGATTGCCGGAAGATAGCCAGTTGAATTTCACTGATCAAATTTTGCAGAAACTGGAGATATCAAGAGAGTACAAAATCTTCTACGATATGCATGTAGTGGAAGAAGTTGATGGCGTTGGCAAGGCAAAGGTTTTTTTCCTTCGGGAAGGTGATCACTATGATGAAATCATCTATCGAAAACCAAAAAAACTGGACAGCCTTCAACTGTTACTCAGAGATAAAATCGGTATTATTGAGATCGATTTTTCACATCTGCTCGACATGCCGGATTTGAGCCATATCAAACCAGGCAAGCACTGGCCGCCCTATCCAAAGGTTCTTGAATCCATCGAAGATATCAATGTGTAACCCCTGCCAACTGAACGGAACTTGATCATGAATAACAAGCACAACACACCGCTTGGCATCATCGGCCTTATCGCACTGGCTGGATTTATTTTCAGCCCATTTCCCAGCGTTGAGGCAAACAGTGGTCCCTGGAGCGGTCCTGGATGGACTGGCGGTCCTGGATGGCAACAACCCGGACCGTGGAACAGTGGTCCACCGCCAGGTTGGCAACCCTCCTCTCCGCCACCTCCAAACTCTTGGAACAATTCAGGCTATCCCGGCGGCTACCCCAACCAGCCGCCACCATACTATGGTGGCTATCAAAACAGGACACCTCCGCCATACTATGGCGGCTACCCAAATAGTAGATCAGCTCCACAAAATTGGCCTTCAGCAAGACAACCTCAGCCATCATATCCCATGCCTATGATGGGCCATGGCCCTGCACCATATGGTGGATCATCTGATGGCGGCATGGGCAGTCCGTTTTCACATTCGGATATGATGCAGATGAAACAAGCTTTGGGTGTGCGTCCTGATCAGGAGAAAGCATGGAACCAACTGGTTCAGGCGCTGGCTGGTGTTAAATCCATGGCGGACCTGGAGTCACCCTCAGTGCAAAAAGCATATCATGCGCTGCACGCCGTATTAGATCCACGCCAACAACAGATGGCTGACAGTTTCAAGGACTCTTTGATCTTTTAATTGATCTGACAGAGCCCTAAAGCCAAGCCCGTCATGATTTGTGACGGGCTTCTTTTTTTGTGCATAAAATGGACAAAAACGGCCTTTTTCAGCCTGATTCCTGAGCAGTACAGCACCATATTTTATCAGTTAAATTTTTTTTGCTGACATAAACGTATTTATAACTATTTGATATCTATTAATAAACTCACCATTTAGTGCATTCATATTTTTAATTGAGAATATTATAATGTTCTGATATTCTTCTATACACAGTCGAGGAACAAACACCTCATACAAACAAATCTGAAACAGGCGGGAAATATAGGGAGTTTATACATGAATCGTTTCCAGATTGAGATCTCCGAAGCCGGATATGACATCATCGACAATCAAGAGCAAATCTCTATTCTCCAAGGCATCACCGAATGGGATGTCGCTTGTGAAGTTCAAGAGATGTTTGCTGGCGAAATCGAAGAGTAAGATCTCTCAGGAACGATTAACCAGTGCGGTGTTAACGAGTGCTGGCTCCTTCGCCTTTCAAGGGCCTGTTCGCAGGCTCTTTATAGCTTCGCTTATCGATGTGAAATGCCTGCATGGTATTGAAACATCGTGTTCTCAACCTGACCATTTAAACCCCGATTTTCCAGCTGGTCTCGATATTGCATTTCATTGAGACTGACTGGAAAATCGGGCTTTTTTTTGCCTGCTTCATGGAACTCGAACCTGCCAGAAGTCGTATGCTATGAGCACTTGCCATGCGTTACACTTTAGCGGTCATACCGTTGCCTACCACCTCAAAAGAGATCGCCGCCGCACGCGTATTAAATTGGAAATCAACACCCAGGGCGAGTTGTGCGTCAAAGCACCCGCTCAAGCACCTAACCGGGTGATTGAACAGGTGATCAAAGAGCATGGTCAATGGATTATCCAAACCCAGCAGCAAGCCGCTTCATCCCATCAAGAAGCCATTCAACGTCCTGACTTGATCCAACTCCCCTTTCTGGATGAAACGCTCACCGTTCGCTTCTCCGACGGAGAATTGGGGCGCGTTGAGCCAAATATTCTACAAATTCCTATGGATTTTGAATTTCCAGATGAACGCCTTGTGGCCGCTTTAGAGCATTGGTATCGCTTTCAAGCACATGGTCGTCTCAGGTCCAGCATCGACACTGTTGCCGATCAGATGGACACTCAAATTAACAAAGTGACCATACGCGGACAGAAAACCCGCTGGGGCAGTTGCTCTTCCAAAGGCAATATCAGCCTGAATTGGAAATTGATGTTTCTACCGAATTCGATCATTCAGTATGTGATTGTGCATGAGTTGGCACACCGAACACACATGAACCACTCTCCGGCTTTCTGGTCACTGGTGAGCCGTTACGATCCAGACTACAAAAAACACCGAACCCTACTAAAAAAATTCAAAGAACCTTGGCCATTCAATACAGTATAAACCATGGCACGCTTCTGGCTTGCTGTTAATGTCAACACATTTATAACACGGATTTTTGACATCAGACAGCCGAAAACAGGAGAAGGCCATGGCCGTCAGCGGATTAGGATCAGGCATCAACACACTGGCAAGCATGTATCAAAAGATGTCTCGCCAGTTTAATAGCCAGCACAACAGCCAGGATCTTTCTCTGTCTGCGCTCAAGCCCGAACAGGTTAACCCGCCTTCAACTTTCGAGCGTGTCAACGCCATTCAAGCAGCCCAAAAGATGGCCCAACACAGCGCACCTTCACAAGAAAACAGCCAGTTTGTCGGCGGTGTTCCTTCGGTGGGTGTAGACATTTACGCCTGAGATTTGGAGCACAATAGTATAGTCATTTCGATCCAAAATTTGACCATGAATCACAACCTGAATGGAAGCCCTGGTGATGTTTTTGCGCCGCTTCTGATATGCGAAGCAGATCATCAGAGCAAAAATATCACCAGGGCTGGAACGGCTGACTGTTCAAATTTTAGGCGAAACCACTTTATTGATGCATAGTGACCATGCCGATCAAATATCTACATCACGACTCGTGTATATTTTCTGGCATAAGTTCTGCTTCCACCAAGACAGCCTTTAATGAACCCTAACTAAGTGGTGGACAAAAAATGAACATGTTTGTTCTGTTCGAATCAGGGGGGTATCGCCTGTTCGATTTCAAGGAGAATCGCTATGTGGGGAAACAAATAAAGAGCTGGGAGGAAGTGGTCAAAAAGGCGCGGGCTATCCTGTCTGAGCAATGCAAGAACCACCTTCCCGTATGAACAGGCGCTGCTGATTCGTAAATCAAGTATGGGAGTTACCCGCTCGGGTGGCTCCCATTCGCAGTTCTTCAGGCAACATTTACCGGTCTCTATCTCAGCATCCGCAGGCACAGATTGCCCCTCGACACCCGGCACACCATTAATCAACCAGCGAGCCGCCGGCCTTATGGACACCTCTCGACAACACCCGCTTACTCAAACACCCACTCAGAAGGCCAACGGCACCGATCATCGATAGACCCGCCAGCATACGTCACACTATCTGACGTTGGCCATAGCGCCTGTTCATGTCGCGCTAACGGACTTCCAGCGCCGAATATTCAATTGACCTGTCCGACCTTTGACAGAAATGGTTTCCGGTTCCATAAAGCCCACTGCACCGGCAGTTTGTCGGGTTTTTTCATCACAGACCAATTCACCATCCTTTGCCTGAGCGCATAACCGCGCGGCAATATTGACACTATCGCCAATCACCGTGTAATCCAATCGATCCGCCATACCCATACCACCGGCGATAACCGTCCCTGAATAGAGACCGATACCAATACCGCGTGGAAAGGTTTTCTGTGCAAGCGCCTGTTGAATCTCCATGGCAGCCGCAATGGCGCGTTTCTCCCGATGTTCACCGTGAAAGCGAGCGAACACCGCATCGCCAATCATTTTATCTACATCACCGTCAAAAGATTGAATAATACTGACCTGAATCTGCATCAATTGATTGAGGAAAGAGATCACCTCAACCGGTGTATGTTGTTCTGAAAACCCTGTAAAATCACGTATATCGGAGAAGAACAGCGTACATGTCACCGATTTTGGCTGCAACAACCGATTGTCACCAACCTGGCTTATCGCCTCCACCGCAGATCGAGACACCAAACTCTCCAGACGATTACGTAACCCAATCATAGCCTTGGTTCGGTAATCAATCACCAATTGGGCACGATTAATTAACACCCCCAAAGCCGTTACCAAAATAATCAACAACACGCCCGGAACAGTGACCACGGGAATACTGGCCAGCAACAGAATTTTATCCAGATAGGTGATGGGCTCATACAGCTCGAAAACCGCTTTCAACATGCCCTGATTATCGTAATAGGGCACATAAAGCTCATAAAGCGTTCGACCATTGGGCTCTACTTTTGTATCAATCAGCGGCATAGCGGTTTCAAGTACTTCCTGAAGCGCTGCGCCCAGCTCCAACTTGCCGATTTGAGTGCGATCACTGGAATAGAGCGTAACCCGATCCAGATTGTAGACTTTCAGCTGTTCAAGATGAAACTCCTGCTCCTCATGCAAAAACGCATCTGCCAATTTACGAATGGCGTTTTGATCCAATTTTTCTCCATCGAGAAATTGTTGCCACACCTGCGGCGCATAACGTGACGCACCTCGCGCCATGGCGGCCGCTCGGTTTTGGGACATTTGCAGGTAGATATCTTCCAACACCTGTTTGGTCGCCAGAACGGTTGTAATCACCATCGCCAAAACAAACAGACCTAACAGCGGCACAATACGTTGGACAAACAATTTTTTAAGGGGAAACGGTGTATCAGATTCGGTACTCATAACAGCATAACCTTGATGAAGCAAAGCGTAACTATTGATTCATGGACTGGTCAACCAGATCAAACCTTTGAGCAAGTCAACTTCAAAGCCTGTCAATATCCGCCAGGATCAGTGCCAGAGCCTGCTCTGAAATCTTATGTCCCACATGACTTTCATCAGAAAAAAAACGATGAGCGCCTCCCATCCCCAATTACGTCACCTTCTGGGATACCACGTCAGAATACGATTGCCAACCCTGCCCCTCGTAACAACAATGTATCAAATCGATTTAAAATCTGCTAATCGGTCGATATATTCCATAGATCAATAAATATAACAACCCCATGAAACCATATACTGTTCTGGCGTGTCAAAGTAGGCGCAATGGCTTGATTTTGTATAATGATAAATTTGGGAGGAAAACGCCATGACCATATCTGTTCAATCCCACGATAGCCACATTGATGATATTTTAAATGATCATATATTCATTGAGGCCCTGCGCCCTATTATTGTTGGTCTGGCACTCATTGGCCTGATCATGCTGATACTCTAGTTCTGTAACCACTTTATTCTGAAAGTATTTACGCCTCCATCGGGACTCATTCTCATATCCTTGTTTGCTGCATGAATCGACCCTTTGGGCGTTCGGTTGTGTGATCCTTTGGATCGTTACGCCCTGTGCTGCGCCTTTTTCTTCTGCGACCACTTCATTCATGGTGCCTTCTCGCCCCTGTTTGAGCTATAGTGTCGGCTGACACTCTTTCCAATGATTTTTCAGGGGGTCAGAGACCATGTTGTGGGTTCTGCTCTGGTTTGTTTTAAGCATGGTAGTGGGCTTTTGGGCCATGAATCGTGGCCGCTCCATTATCCTCTATTTCTTTATCTCCCTGATTTTCTCGCCAATCGTTGGTGCTTTGGTGGTATTTTTCCTGCCCTCTGTGGCACGTCCGCCCATTCCTTTTTTTCACAATCCCATGGATGAAGAACCAAAAAAAGGCCCGGGCAATAAAGCGCATTTGGTCGATTCCCGGCTCTGCCCAGCCTGTGAAACCGAACTGCCGCTGTCCATGGTGTTGTGTATCAACTGTGGACGCGAAGTGGCACCCCCTTCCCAAGGTGCCTGGATTCGGCAAAACTGTTCCGCCTGTGACAAGCCTATCTACCTGCAAGATGGTCAAAAAGAGTACACATGTGTCTACTGCAACCACCAAGGACAACAGGACTGATCAGGACCAGACACGATGGCAGGAATTGTCAAAGTTCTCATTGTCGATGATGTCACCGCCATCCGCATGGCACTCAACAATTTGATATCAACCCAACCCGATTTGACCGTTATCGGACAAGCCTCTGATCCATTTGAAGCGGCCAGAATCATCAAACAGACCACACCGGATGTCATCACCCTGGATCTGGAAATGCCTCGGATGCACGGTCTGACATTTCTGAACAAGTTGATGGATCAACACCCTATTCCCGTGATTGCCTGCTCAACGGTGTTTGAAGATCGTACGGATCTCAAGTCCAAAGCTTCGGCACTCGGCGCTGTGGATATCATTGCACTGCCAAAAAAAGATCCATCCGCTTTTCTTCAACGATCGGCCTCTGAAATCATTCAAAAAATCCGTCGTGCAGCGGGAAAAACGCCACGTCGATCACTCCTGCGCCCTGATGCTGGAACGCCCCAACCTAAACGCTCACCCGATGAAGTGCTGCCCTGGCCTAAATCTCCGCAAAAAATACCAAAAACCGATCCTATAATTGTGGTAGGATCATCTACTGGTGGCACAGAGGCATTACAGATTTTTCTGAGGCGGCTACCAATCACTTTGCCGGGTATGGTGATTGTTCAACACATGCCGGATGATTTCACCAAACTGTTGTCTAATCAACTCAACACCATCAGCCCGTTGGACGTTCGAGAAGCCCGACAGGGCGATACCCTTCGGCCTGGATTGGCGCTTTTGGCTCCCGGCGGCCAACATACATTGATCCAGAGACAGGGAAACCGCTATTTTACTACACTAAAGAAGGGACCGACCATCACACGACATCGACCTTCTGTGGATATCCTCTTTCGTTCCGCTGCCATCTCAGCCGGAGCCAATGCAGTTGGTGTCATTCTGACCGGCATGGGCGATGATGGTGCCCGTTGCATGGCTGAAATGCGTCAAGCAGGAAGCTATAATATTGCTCAAGATGAGGCCACATGTGTGGTCTATGGCATGCCCAAAGAAGCCGTGGCACGTGGTGCTGTCAATCGCATACTACCCTTGGACCGCATTGCTGATGAAGTTGTCAGAGCCTGTCAAATGAAGAACCGTTAATAAATGCGTACAGAATGTTTTCGCTCACTTGATTTGCCAATCACAAATGGAACCCTATTATGAATAGCGCTCGGGAAGCCAGCATCCCTGAAGATAAATTCAGGCAGTTAAGCCAGTTTATCTACAAGCAGACCGGTATTTTGATGCCGGACTCAAAACGGGCCATGCTCACCGCCCGCATCCAGAAACGATTGCGCGTGGTTGGGTTGGACTCTTTTACCGATTATGTAGACTGGATTCTCAACCCCCGTGAAGCGGGTGGCGAGTTGACCCATTTTATAGATATCGTCACCACCAATAAGACCGACTTTTTCCGCGAACCGCAGCACTTTGAGTATCTTTCCACCCAAGTTCTGCCAGCCTACACCCAGGACAACCCGTCCAAAGCGTTCAAGATTTGGAGTGCTGCCTGCTCGTCCGGTGAAGAACCGTACACCATGTCCATTGTTTTGAATGAGTTTCAAGCCAAAAATCAGGGTTTCTCATTTCAGATCCTGGCAACAGATCTTTCTACACGGGTATTGAAGTCGGGAAAGAATGGCGTATATGCCATGGATAAGGTTGCTCCTATCCCTATGCCACTGAAAAAAAAGTATCTTCTGAAACATAAGGATTCAAGCAAAAAAGTCGCTAAAATGGGTCCAGAACTGCGAAAAACGATCCGCTTTCAGCAGCTGAACTTCATGGATAATGATTATGGTGTGCGTGAAAAGATGGATGTGATTTTCTGTCGTAATGCCATCATCTATTTTGACCGACCCACGACAGAACAGATCGTCAACAAATTCGCCCGCTATCTGGCACCCAATGGCTTTCTGTTTATCGGCCATTCAGAGACGTTGAACAACCTCAAAGTCCCGTTCAAACCAGTCGCACCAACGATCTATCAAAAGACATCCTGATATCTAACTGTGATGTAGGTGGCAGAATGTGTTCTCTGCCACCTCATTTTCAGTCAAAACGCGGCTCTACTCTTTCCTGCCCATCAACGTCCAAAACGCCGTAACAAACGCCATAATAACGGTCATGAATGCACCGATGGTGATCAGATCCATCTGAACTTCACGCACCGCCTCTTGAACGGGTTTAAGATCAGAGATAATCTCGAAAGCGCCGCGCTGTTCGCCCAACGCCCAGCCTTCCATTTTGATACCCAGCACATCGTAACCACCACCATCCGGATAATCCTTTTCGGTGCCGTGACAGTAGAGACACTCTTTTTTCATCACCACAGGCCGCATGTAGCGCAGCACGTTCTCTTCCTCATCAATGATCCAATGTTCGTACAGATTTTCATTATCCATCTTCTCCAGCATGGATTTTTCCAGCGGCGTGGCTTCGTTTTTCGGATTACGTGCATCAATACGTACCACCCGAAAATTGTACAGCGCATCATGTGCAATACCCTGGCCGATGGTCCAACCAGCCACAATGGGAATGGAACGATAGAAACGGGTTTGACGGGCCGCTTTGATGATCTCTTCATGAGTTTCCGCCTTGCTGCGGCGAATATACTTCTGCGCCTCTTCCAACAGTGCCGGATCAAACATCTTATCTCCGACCATTGCCGAGGCATATGCACGCGCACTCTCCGCTTGCACGGTAATCGCCCGCGCCTGACGGACAATATTGTCCATGGCTTGCCGCTCTATTACCAATTTCACTAAAAAGAAAATCAGCACATAGCTGGCCAACAGGATGGCCAATGAGGGATAAATTATACGTTTCATAAGGTGATAATCCTTATATCCCGACTAAACGGGATAGATTTTGATCATGTAAGAAGACTAAATTCTTTAACCTGGACATGGTATCAGTAATAAAAGTTCCCAAACAACCCATTGGAAATATAGGCAATATAGTAATTTCGATCCTAAATTAGACAATGAATCACAACCTGAGTGGAAGCTCTGGTGATGTTTTTGCGCCGCTTTTGATATGCGAAACAGATCATCAGAGCAAAAACATCACCAGGGCTGGAACGGCTGACTGTTCAAATTTTAGACGAAAACACTATAAAAGCAATGAATCGGTATTCAACTCAATCAACCTTCTCAATGCGTACCGGTGTCACTTTATACTCTGGACAGAGGGTGTGATCATCCGCAGCACTGCCAATCAATAGATTGGTACGCGTTTCTGGAAAATGAAACGCCATGAACAATACGCCGGGATTGGTCTGGTCACTCACTTCTGCCTGAACCGTCACGCACCCTTGAGCAGAACTGACCGCCACGCGATCACCCGAAGAGAGATGAAACCGCTCGGCATCACTGGGATGAATCCGCAGCCTCTCCTGTTGGGCACCATCCAATCGGGTGATGGGTGTACGGCGGGTCATGGAACCAACATTGTAGTGATATAGTATCCGACCCGTGGTGAGCATGAAGGGATACTTTTCATCACAAGGATCAATCCGCGCCCGCCACTGCGTTGGAGTCAGACGCGCCCGACCGCGCAGGAATTGCCCGTCTCTATGCACAATATCGGTGCCCGGATGATCAGTATCAGGACAAGGCCACTGCAAAAACCCAAGCGCGTTCAAACGTTGATAGTTCACACCAGCCCAATTGGGTGTCAGTGCAGCAATCTCATCCATCACTCGCTCAGGATCAAAGGCCGTTCCCACGCCATTATCAAAGCCAAAATCATACCCCATCCACCGCGCCAACTGATTGGTGATATCACCATCCGACAACGCCTGACCAGGCGGCATGACAGCTTGAGTTAACGGTTGAATCCGTCTATCACTATTGACAAATGTACCTGATTTTTCGAGAAAACTGGCACCCGGTAAGATCACGTCCGCCAGCTTGGCAGATTCGGTCATGAACAGATCTTGCACCACCAGGAAATCCAAATTCTCAAAGGCGTTAACCACATTATTGGTATCGGGATCGGATTGAGCAGGATCTTGCGCCACCAAATAGAGCCCTTTGAGCGTCCCATGTCGGGCAGCGGCGAGCATCTCCGGCATTTTCAGACCAATTTTCGTGGATAGTCCTTTGCCCCAACGGGCGCTATGACGGCGTTGGACTTCTGGATCAGCGATGGATTGATAGTCACTGAACACATTGGGCAATGCGCCCATATCGCACGCACCTTGAACATTGTTTTGACCACGAATCGGGCTTGATCCGGTGCCTGGTCGTCCCAGATTTCCGGTCATGATGGCCATATTGATCAAACCAAATGCCGCTATCGTGCCCTGGCAGGATTCGGTAATACCCAACCCCCACAATATCTGTGCCGCTTTACCTTCCGCATACAGACGCGCAACATCTCGAATGATCTGGACAGAAACACCCGCCTGTTGGGCCGCCCACTCTGCTGTATAGGGTGTCAATGCCTGCTTGAGCGCCTCAAACCCCTCTGCATGAGATTGGATAAAGTCCGCATCGTACAGTTTTTCTTCAATCAACACCGATTGCAGCGCATTGATAAGCGGAATATTGGCACCTGGTCTCAAAGGAATATGCACATCCGCCATTCGGGCCAATTCGGTATTACGTGGATCAATCACGATCAAGCGACACCCTTTGATCACCGCCTGTCGAATCCGCGCACCCAACACCGGATGCGCTTCAGTGGGATTGGCTCCCACCAACATCAACACATCCGAACGTTCGATATCTTCAAAACTGTTGGTGCCCGCTCCCGTGCCCAACGCCTCACCCAACGCAAATGCCGAAGGCGAGTGACAAACACGGGCACAGTTGTCGATATTATTAGTGCCCAACACAACACGGGCAAACTTTTGCAGGGTAAAGTTCTCTTCATTGCTGCATCGGGCCGAACTTACTACGCCCAAAGCATCCGCGCCATGATCAGCACCTATTTGAGCAAACCGTTTGGCAACCAGATCCAACGCCGCATCCCATCCTGTTTCTTTAAACCCACCATCCGGCTGACGAATCAACGGCATGGTCAACCGCTGTTCAGAATGGGTAAAATGAAACCCAAACCGACCCTTTACACAAGCATGTCCACGATTGGCCGCCCCTGCCGGATCAGGCTCCATTCCAACAACCCGATTATCCTTGACCAAAGCCCGTAAACGACACCCTACCGCGCAATACCCACAAATGGTGGAAACCACCTTGTCATAGCGCCCCACATCCGCACTCTGCAACGCACCGGTCGGACACTCAAACAGACATTGACCACAGGAAACACATCCCGCCGCCTGCATGGATTGATCCAGACCCGCCACAACCCGCAGCCCCTCACCACGTCCGACCATGCCCAGCACGTTTTGTCCCTGAATCTCAGTACAGGCCCGAACACACAGGCCACACTGAACACAGAGATCATTTTGAATATGGATAAACGGATGCCGCGTATCAATCTCAACCGTGCCCTGTTGATTCTCCAAGGGCGTAAACCCCATTTTTACGGCCACAGATTCAAGTTGACAGCGCCCTTCAACCACACATCCCCGACACCGCAATGGATGCGTGCGGAGAATCATCTCCATCACATGGTATCGTGTTTTTTGAACCGACTCTGAATCGGTGAAATAGCGTGCACCCGCCTTAACCTGGGTGGCACAAGCAGGCACAAATCCAGCGCCCTCCTCTTCCACCAAACAAATACGGCACTGCCCCACCGGTTTCAGACGGTTTGAATGACACAGCGTTGGCACATCCTTACCCATATCGCGCAGGATGTTGAGCAAAGTCGTTCCTACCGGGAATTCAACCTGAGCGCCATCAATGGTGGCTGTGATTTGTGGTGTGGTTTTCATGGTGGTCCAAATGGGTTGCAACACAGTACGCCATTGTGAAAATGAAGCGACCAGCGCGGCTCTTTTCGCGCGTCATCCCGCGATAAACGACTCATGGCAGCATAGGGAATTTCCAATCGAAACAAATGCGAAAGCGGCATGTCCAGCATATGACCAATAATAACCCGATTCACCGCCCCATGCGCTACTATCAGTCCGTGACTACTGGCCCGCTCTTTCATCAGCCGTTCAACAACCGGTATAACCCGATTCTTCAACGCTGTCATTGTCGTCCCTTTGGGCGGCGCATTTTCCAGCGGATTAAGCCAAAAATTCCGAAAATCCTGTCGTTGTTGAACGGTCATTTCTGTTTTGCGCAGACCCTCCCACTCACCAAAACCCATTTCACGCAGATCTGGCTCAATGGTAAGAGGCAACGCCCAACGCTCCGCCACCCAACGGGCAAAATGATAACATCGCGCCATTGGCGATGACACCACCCACTGCCAAGGATGATGGTCACCTACTGAGGCTTTCATCTGACACCATCCCTCTGTACTTAATGCATGATCCACTGAGCCGCGAATCATCTCGCCCCCTTGTGGCTCACCATGGCGAATCAGGTCAATCGTGGTGATCTTTTCGACTTTATTATCCATATATTGCAATCTTAACTTGCTGAAACCATCATAAAAACGCTAATATTTTCTATTCGTTGCACTGTGGTCTTTCTTCTTAAAGCGTCCGTATTAGTCTGGATCTCTACTGCCATGACCACCTCTACCTCCGTCATTCTGCCTTGGCAGGATATCCATACTGTTCTCTTGGATATGGACGGCACATTGTTAGACCTTCATTTTGATGACCATTTTTTCCGTATTGTGGTTCCGCAAAGCTATGCTACAGCCAATGAACTTACCTTTGAACAGGCCGAAAAAATAGTGTTCGATGCCTACAGAGCCGTTGAAGGTACCCTGGCGTGGTACGATGTGGACTACTGGAGCCGAACGCTTAAATTGGACATCCCTCTACTCAAAAAACAGGTGGCCCATCTCATTCAGGTACGCCCGCAGGTGATGCCCTTTCTAAAAGCCCTCCACAAAAGCGGTCGCGCCCTCTATCTGGTCACCAATGCACATGGCAAATCCTTATCTCTGAAATTGGAGAAAACACCTATCGGCGCATGGTTCAACGATCTGATTACCAGCCATGATATGGGATGCCCCAAAGAAGATCCTAAATTCTGGTCCCTGCTACAAAAACGGCTGGAATATGATCCTGACCATACCTTATTGGTTGAAGATTCGGAAAAAATTCTTGCCGTTGCGTCAGAGTATGGCCCAGCGCATCTGCTGCATATTGCCAAACCCAGTTCTCAACGGGAACCGCAATTTTCCCAGCACTTTCCCTCTGTATTGGATTTTTCTGCGCTCCCATCACCGGATCTGTCATGAAACACTTTGATAAACACTATCACAGGGTTCCATTGCTGTTTCTTACGCTTGTCCTCGTCCTTGGCGGCTGCACTTCTCTGCTGCCTTCTGAGCGTACTGTTCTGGTAAGTCGCTGGAAAAGCTTCTCATCCATTCAAAAGGATTTTTTCAAAATCGGCACCGGTTTCGAAAAGAATGGCCCGCCTGCCACTACGGAAGCCGAACTGGTGCGCCTTGGCTTTCATCCTTCGGTTTCTTCAAATGTCCGTGTACTCAATTTTCTCGAGTTGAAAGACTATTTCAGCTTCAGAACCGACCGCGCCCAAGCCTATGATTCTGCAATCCGCTACTGTCTTTCGGCTGGCAACCATTGTAAAGGTATCTCACTGAAAGTGAGCAATATCAAAAACCGTCGCGCGGGTAATGTACTGCTTGACCTGTTCAATTTCCAACGCCATAAAATCAAAAGCGGCTGGCAGTTTAATGCCATGATTCTACTCAAAGATGGATTGGTCGTTTACAAGCAATGGCACGGCCTGCCACGCATCAACCGCGAAGAGAACAAAGTCAATCCACTTGGTCCCTTACAGAATTTTGGCGAGTCCGTTTTTAAAAGCGGTTGAATTTGCCACAGCGTAGTATGTAATATTATAACGTTATTTCTGCTGTTCACTGCACGGGAACCAGCATGCCAGTCAAGACCAAAAAGCCCAAACCTCTTGTCTCTGCCAAAGGCGTTTATCTCTCTTTTGGCAAGAAAGCGGTGTTGATCAATACCAATGTCAAAGTACGCCCCAATGAGATCGTTACCCTAATTGGGCCAAACGGTGCCGGCAAGTCTACTTTGATCAAAGTACTGCTTGGATTAGTTAAACCAGATCGCGGCGTTATCAAACGTCAGCCAGGACTCTCCATTGGCTATGTACCACAAAAGCTAACCCTTGATGAAACCCTGCCCTTGCCGGTTCATCGGTTGATGACCCTGACTCAGAAGGCCAAACATCCAGACATTATTCAAGCGCTGAAAGAGACCAATGTTGATGGGCTGATTGATGCCCCGGTACACACCCTCTCTGGCGGAGAACTTCAACGGGTCATGATTGCCCGTGCCTTGCTGCGTAAACCGGATCTTATGGTTCTGGATGAACCGACTCAAGGCGTTGATATCTCAGGTGAGGCTGCGCTCTATGCGTTGATCGGCACCATCCGTGACCGCTATGGATGTGGTGTATTGATGATTTCACATGATCTGCATGTAGTGATGGGCACCACTGACCGCGTGATCGGCTTGGACCGTAAAGTCTGTTGTAAAGGCAAGCCTGCCAAAGTACTCAACCATCCTGAATACACCCGCCTATTTGGCCCTCAAGCCGCGCAACATCTGGCTATTTACACGCATCAACACAGCACACACCATCATCACCACCATGATGGTGACATATGCCAGCACCACGATGATGGTGCATGTCGTAATCCCAATCACCTGTCAGAGGCACTGCCCGATGATCATGGATGACTTTCTCTGGCGGGCCGGTATCGCAGGTATTGGTGTAGCACTGATTGCTGGCCCTTTGGGCTGCTTCATTGTCTGGCGCCGCATGGCCTATTTTGGTGACACCATGTCCCATTCCGCTCTTCTGGGTGTGGCATTGGGCTTTCTGATGGAGATCAACCTGACAGTCAGTGTCGCCTTGGTGGCGGTTACGATCTCCATTTTATTGGTTTTATTGCAAATGCAACGCTGGGTCTCCAGCGATACCCTGTTGGGCATTCTTTCACATGCATCGCTGTCCATTGGCTTGGTGGTCATCAGCCTGATGAGTTGGTTACGTATTGATCTTTTGGGGCTTTTATTCGGTGATATACTGGCAGTAACGGTTGAGGATATCTATTGGATATACGGCGGTGGACTGTTTGTTCTTGCGGTATTGATCAAAATCTGGCGACCCTTGTTGGCCATCACCGTTCATGAGGATTTAGCCTGTGCGGAAGGCATTCAAGCACTACCCATTCGACTGATTTTCATGTTGCTGATTGCCTTGGTGATCGCGGTGGCCATGAAGATTGTCGGGATTCTACTGATCACCGCCCTATTGATCATTCCCGCAGCGACGGCCCGACGTCTATCCCGTTCGCCGGAATCCATGGCGTTTTTTTCAGTTCTAGTCGGCGTGGTTTCTGTCTGCGCTGGACTGATGGTCTCAATGGAATATGACACACCTTCTGGACCTTCCATTGTAACTGTCTCAGCACTTCTGTTTACCCTTGCCTTGATAGGTGGACAACTATCCCATTTAACACACATATTCAAACGGTAAAAACTACCTGACACACTTGCCCACACCCAAGCACTACACCTGGATGCAAGCAAGCGTGTCCCCCTGACCGCTGTGTTCTATACTTCTACCATTTCAAAATCTTCTTTACCCACACCACAGGCGGGACACTCCCAATCCGCCGGAACATCTGCCCATTTGGTGCCCGGCGCAATACCGTCATCGGGCATACCTTCGGATTCATCATATTCAAATCCACAGACAACACACTGAAAACGTTTCATTTAAATTTCTCCTACACAGCTGTTGGGGATATCATTTAGATTCAGCCAGAGTTCTATTTTTCAAGCGCCAAAATCACACTTTTTTCAATGCGTCGCGATAACGGTTTGCATGACGTTCTTCAACTTTTGTCAGTGCTGAAAACCGTTTGGCCGCTTTTTCCAACATGGTCGTAAACTGATCAGCGTGCTCTTTTGATTCAGCAATCTGCTCATCAATCTCTTCCACCGCAGCATCATTTTTCTCTTTAACCGCCATATGTCGGAATTCTGGATACATTTCTGTGTATTCATAAGTTTCGCCATCGATGGCCATTTCCAGCATCTTATCCACGGTCAACTGTTCTGGTGGATAGAGCAGGTTCAAATGACCAAAAGCATGTGCCGTTTCCTGTTCAGCCGTTTTCTCGAACAACTCTGCCACATCATCCGCACCCAACTCCCGGCACCGCTTGGCAAAATAGAGATATTTCCGATTGGCCATTGATTCACCGGCAAAGGCCGCTTCCAAATTCTTTACTGTGACCAATTCCTTGTTATCTGCCATGACAACGCACTCCTTCGAACGAAAATGAATCAAAATATGAAACTTGATAGAGAGTGTATCGGTGTTTTATTATTCTATCCAACAAATAATAACGATAACTCTATTCGGAATTTCCGATTATGATTTTACCTACCTTAAGACAGTTTCAATATCTGGTTACCGTGGTAGAGACCTGCCATTTCGGTCAAGCCGCCAAGCGATGTCATGCATCTCAATCTTCTTTGAGTACTGGTATTCAGGAGTTGGAGAACCTCATTGGTGCCCCTTTGTTGGAGCGTACTAAACGGTCTGTCAAACCGACTTTGCTTGGTGAAGAGATAGCCAAACGTGCGAGAGAAATTTTAACCATGAGTCAGGAGATCATGGTGCTGTCTAAAATAGCGGCCCAGCCTTTATCCAGCGCATTACGACTGGGCACAATTCCGACAATCGGTCCATTCCTGTTACCAACCATTTTGCCCGCAGTACGAAAACAGTTTCCAGCGCTGCAACTGCTATTAAGAGAAGATCAATCGGCAACATTGGTAAAAGCCGTGGATGACGGTTCTCTGGATGTGGCTATTTTGGCGTTTCCTTATGAAGTAGGCCGGCTCAATCAGGCACTCATATATGAAGAAAACTTCCTGGTTGGCATGCCAACCGATCACCCACTGACGGCAAATGACGTGATTTCAACAGGAGATTTTGAACCGGAAGAGCTGCTTCTTTTAGAGGAAGGACACTGTTTGCGGGATCATGTTTTAGCGGTATGCCATCTCGAACAACTCCAAAAAGACCGCACATTCCAAGGCACCAGCCTCTACACCCTGATTCAAATGGTCGCGGGCAAACAGGGCATCACGTTCATCCCGGAGATGGCCCTGAACACCACCGCCATCCCGAAAACCGAAATCACTCTCCGCCCGTTTGCCGAACCAGGACCTCACCGAAAAATCGGTTTAATCTGGCGCAAATCATTTCCACGTCAGGACGAGATTGAGACACTGCTTTTGTTTCTGCGGACAGTCATGACAACCTCAAGAAAACAACCATAACAAGACACGGCTTCTTTCCCCTGTTTTTTTTGCTCCTCAAGCATGTCAAAATTTGCCTGGCTCTATAAAAAACACACAAAACAAAAACCAATCATATCAATATGATATTGCTTGGCGTGATGTTTGCGTGTTTAAACTTTTTACACATGGACACTGTCGAAGTTATAGAAAGTTTTAATTTCATTTTCTGATGAACACTTGAATTCTTGCAGTTCTCCGTGTCTGTCTGTACAATTCACGCAATGGAAGAGTATATTCCTAATGCGTATTTATTAGTCAATAATATTGAGCTACTCACATCGTCTAACGTACCAATGCTTGCCAATGCTTGATGAAAGGCGAGAAAAATGATCCCGAACTATACCGAAGAGATGTTTGCATATTTGCCCGAACACAAACGCGCTGCCGCTGCGGCTGTTTATAACGAACAGACCAGCTGCGCGTCTCATTTTATGAGTAACGGGTCCAACGGTCATGGCTGGGACATTCCCACAGAACCTGATTCCAAAATTGTGCAACACGTTGCAGATCTTCTTTCCCGTAGTGGTTCAGACGATCAACAGTAAAGGAATACGGAATAGTTAACTTGGTCAACCTCTTTGCGTTCAAACCTTAAGAACGATGATGATGTAAAAAATATGAAAACATTCCTCGAGGAAAAATATAAGCTTTTGTTTGGCGGAGAACAGATATCTAAAATTATCAAGTCAGAGAAATGTCAGAAATTTGTAATGCAGACAAATGCGTTCACTTCCAAATTTTTTTACAACTATTTTGTAACCGAACTCGAGCCATGCTGGCAAAAAAAACTTGACCTAAGCTTTTCCCTGTTACGACCAGCTCTTGAAAACGCCTATATTGATCTTTATATGGATGATGGTATTCACCGCCTTGTTGATGGCCCATCACCAGAAAGAAAAGCTGCGGCAATTGCCTGCTGGCTTAATCGGTTTCACCCAATTCAAATTATAGAAGACCCAGAGACAACCCACATTTCACTCATCAACCCAATTTTTGCCGTTCGAGTTGGATTATCCATTGCATATCAAATGCGTCACCCCAACTATGCAGAAGATATAGCCGTTAAGGCAATTAATCCCGACATCCTTTCAACCAACTTGGCGAACGATCTCATTTATCAAATGACTTGGCGCAATCCGGGTTACCATCAACTCTCCCTGCATTTCCAGCTTATTCTGTGACTAGTCCTCTTCCAAATCTACCTCAACCACCTGATGTCCGCCATCAGTATTGGCTTGGTACATGGCGGATTCTGCGTGCATCATCACTGCCTCTTCATCCAGCCCAGGCTGATTTAAATAGATCAGACCGATGCTCATTTGAATGAGAATGGCTTCACCGCCCAATTTAAATCGACTCTGATTCAAGCGATCCAAAATATTGACCGATAGCCCAACAGCATCCTTCTCGGTGATATTGGCTACCAGAATGCCGAAACGATCATCGCTCAAGCGCGACATACGTGCGCCTTCAGGCAGTTCACGATGGATCTGACGGACATACGCCTTCACCAAGCGATCAGCCTGTTTTTCGGCTAGAATAGCACTGTATTCGTTATAGTTATCCGATTCCAGCAACATCAGCACAAACGGCTCTTGCAAATGCGCTAACCGCTCCATTTTTTGACGTAGATAGGCGGTAAACGCAAACGCATTGGACAAACCGGTCAATGGATCGGTCAACCCATCGGAACGCTGTTCTTGCAACTCTTGATTTAAACTATTGAGACGCTTTTTTGCTCTGGAAACCAGGGATTGACTCTCCAGTAATTTGCCTTGCAGTGTTGAAGCCTGCTCTCGGAAAGCACCGCTTTCACGTACCAGCAACTCTTTGAGAACAGCGAGGTCATCAACAGTATCGCTCTTTTCAATGCGCTGAGTCAGCTCACCCAACTTACCATCCACCTGCCCCAACTCTTGAAGACTTTCACCAAAATGACGTGCCACAGTGATCAGCGTTTCGGTTAATACCTGCTTCTCCTGACGCCAAACTGTCCGACCAGCATCACCACGCATTACCACGTCACCCAAAAGGCGGTTTATTGCCTCCATATGTGCTTCACTGCCCGATTCATACTGTTCAAGTGCCGTAAGCGCATCCAGCAACCAAGGCTCATCTTCAGCCATCATATGCAACAGTGCCGTGATCCGCTCATCAATACGGGCCGGATCGCCTGTTGTCGGCTCCACAGGCAGCGCTATTGGTGCTGGTTTGGCGCTAGCCGCCAGTTTGGCTTTTACCGCTTCGCCAACAGGTCGCAACTGTTGGGTCAATGTATTTTTATTTGGAATATCTCTTTTCAGAGAACGCACAAAACGGGAGAGCTGTGCTTCGGATTCTCGATCAAGGGTGCCGGTCGGCAAAAGCAAGGAGAGCGTGTCGGTGAGCAGTTGTACACCTTGGGTGGACTCATCCCGACACGGATCACGCATGATCAGATTTTTAACCTCAATGCGTGCTTTATTGAGGTCTGGTGGATCACCCGGATTATCAGCCAACAAAACCAAAATCCGATCCAGTGCATCCAGTGCCATACTCATGAGCTGTTACCCTTGGAAGGCGGTGGTCTGGCGTAGCGTTGACGGAACGATTCAGGATGCAACAACTGAGAGGCTCGAACAATGATAATCCCTTTATCCTCCAACGTAGGCAACCATGTACGAAGCGCATTTAGTGTCGATATATAAGGATGCCCGATACCGATTGCTGCACCATACTTATGGGCTTTTTTCTCAAGCTTGTTTAATTGGCTGAGGATGGCTTTTTCATCTGCCTGATTATCAAGAAACACATTGCGACGGGCTGTAGGTATGGAAAAACGCTCTGCACTCAGTTCGGCAACGGTTTGGGCAGAGGTACGACTATCAATAAAATAGAGTTCACGCGCTTTGAGGACCGACATCACCGAATCCATACCCATTTCATGGGTAGTGAAGCGCGAACCCATGTGATTGTTGATTCCGACAGCCTCAGGAAATTTATCCAGATTGTCATTTAATGTTTTTTTAATCTGCTCAGCATCCATACTGACCAACAATGCA
>JADFWU010000033.1 GCA_015234045.1 Magnetococcales bacterium | reverse complement strand
CTATGAAAATCCACGTTTTGTCGAAGATATGGTACGGTCGGTAGCCAGTGATTTAGAGGGCGATGACCGTATTGTCTGGTATACTGTGGAATCGGAAAATTTCGAATCCATTCATAATCATTCAGCATACGCCTTCATCGAAGGCGGCAAGAGAGTGGCATAATCATGCGTTTCAGTCAGACCCTTATTCCCACCCTGCGGGAAAACCCGGTAGAAGCCCAGGTCGTGTCACATCGATTGATGTTGCGGGCTGGTTTGATCCGGCAGCTGAATGCAGGCATCTATACCTGGTTGCCACTTGGATTGCGCGTGCTTCGTCGTGTGGAAACAATCGTGAGACAGGAGATGGACCGGGCTGGAGCACAAGAGGTGTTGATGCGCGCAGTGCAACCTGCTGAACTGTGGGAAGAGTCTGGACGCTGGGCGCACTACGGTAAAGAACTGTTGCGCATGAAAGACCGGCATGACCGGGATTTCTGCTTTGGACCGACCCACGAAGAGGTGATCACCGATCTGGTGCGCCGTGAGGTGCGTTCCTACAAGCAGTTACCGTTGAATTTCTATCAGATTCAGACCAAATTTCGTGATGAAATCCGGCCACGGTTTGGCATCATGCGCGGGCGCGAATTCTTGATGAAGGATGCCTACTCCTTTGATAAGGATGTGGAAGCGCTGGATGTCAGCTATAAGGCGATGTTCGCGGCTTATCAGGGCATATTCCAACGCTGTGGACTGGAGTTCCGCGCCGTTGAAGCGGATACCGGTTCAATCGGTGGTGCTTCTTCGCATGAGTTTCATGTGTTGGCCGAATCTGGTGAAGATACCATCGCGTCATGCACAAACTGTGGCTATGCCGCCAATTTGGAAAAAGCGGTTTCCGGTGACACTGAAGTGGCATCCGATGGTACGCCTGAACCGATGGCTCGGATTGAGACACCCAATAAACGGACTATTGAAGAGGTCTCTTCATTTCTCAAGGTACCGGTGGAGCAGACCGTTAAATCCCTTATCGTTGAGACGGAAGAGGGATTGATAATGTTGGTGCTGCGTGGTGATCATGTGCTTAACGAAGTGAAAGCCATGAACGCCTTGGGTGTTACACAACTCACTCTGCCGGAGCCGGAGCGCGTGCGTGAATTGACCGGTGTTCCGGTGGGATCTATCGGGCCGGTTGGTACTGAAATAACCATTGTGGCCGATCCTGGTACTCAGATGGCCGGAGGGTTTGTCTGCGGTGCCAATGAAGCGGGTTGGCATCTTACCAATGTGGTGTGGGAACGGGATCTGCCTGCGCCGCGTTTTGTTGATTTGCGTAATGTAACAGCGGGTGAGCCTTGTCCGCGTTGTGATTCTGGTACATTGGTATTGCATCGTGGTATTGAGGTGGGGCATGTGTTCAAGCTGGGTGAGAAATACAGCCAGGCGATGAACGCGGTGGTGTTGGATGAAAATGGTCGGGAAAAAACACTGGTGATGGGATGTTATGGTATCGGTGTTTCGCGGATCGTTGCCGCAGCCATTGAGCAAAATCATGATGATAATGGTATTATCTGGCCCATGGCGTTAGCGCCATTCCAGGTGATGTTATTGGTGATTAACCCCAAGGATAAGGCTTTGATGGAAGCGGCCAGCGCTCTGGAAAAAGGGCTTAGTGCAAAGGGGGTTGATGTACTTACCGATGATCGTGATGAGCGTTTGGGTGTGAAATTCAAGGATGCGGATTTGACAGGAATCCCGTTGCGTGTGGTGATCGGTGGACGTAGTCTGAAAGAAGGTAAACTGGAGATCCAAAGCCGTCGTGGCGGCGATCCAACCACGCTGTCACCCGATGATGCTGTGGAAGGTCTTTATCAAATGGTTCAACAAGAACTTGCGCTAAACGCTTCATCCTGATCAAATAGGGGTAACGTGGGTGCTGGTGTTGGGCGCTCTCCCCGAAACAGGAGTCAAGGGAATGCCGGAACGTTTTATTGTCTCGTTAAGAGAAGCGATTCAGGAAATCTGTGAAACCATGCTGTTTGTGGAAGTGATTCCCGGAGAGTCGGCACTTACCCAAAGTCCGTTAACCGGCGATTATAGTGCGGTTATCGGCTACAGTGGCAATCTTAAGGGCAGTATGCGACTTGCTGGTCCTGAAGAAGCTGTGCTGAAACTGGCTGGTGCTTTGCTCGGTGAAGAGCGTGGTAACTTCGATCTGGAAATGAATGATGCATACTCCGAGGTGGCCAATATGGTTGCCGGTGGTGTTCAGACACGGGTTGAGGACTGGCTTGGGCCTATCCGCATGTCACCACCGGTTGTGGTTACCGGACGTGATCATCGGGTGGCCAGTGATCGCTCTTTTCTTTGTGTGAGTCATCTATTTGAAATCAGTGGTATTCCGTTTTTCACTGAAATCTATTACGCTCAAGAGTCATTGGATAACGCGGAGATTAGACGCAATAATCCCGATGCCGCACCGCGGTTGGATGATGAGGATGATACCGCAGTAACCATCAATCTTAATGACGGGCGTGATGTTGGTGCCAGTGGTGGTTCAGTGTCGGTTTCCGCATTGACTGACAGCGGTAAGCTCCATAAGGCGGTGCGTTCTGCCATTGAGCCGGAACTTCAGTCCGTTATGGAAGCAACTGCACGTGATCATGTGCAGGAAGTATTGCCTGAAATCGCTGAAAAGTTGGTTCGAGAAGAGATTGAACGTATTAAGAAAGAAGGATTGTAGAACGCTGTTTATATTATTTAAAATGACGAACTGATCCATTTTGGCTTTTGACCCATGCTGAAAACTCAGTTGTTGCATTAACAGCAATGGGATGATCCGCAGCTTCAAGAAGCGCCGTATCCTTGATCGTATCACTATAAACGGTCATTTTGGATTGCGGCGCTTTTTTATTTTTGAGTGCAAGCACCAGATCGCGCTTTCCTGTCTTAAAGGGAAGAGGCTTTTGAGCACGCATGCTGAAACGACCGTTACTATCCAGTTGTGTTGTGGCTGCAATCAGTTCATCGGCTTGAACATGCTTTTGGAAAATTTTGGCAATCGAAATTTGACTGCCGGTGGCCAGAATAATCGGTATGCCACGTTGTTGACAGTGGGCGATCTCCTTCAACCCATCCTGAAGGAGTTTTGGTTTCATCACGGCATCAAAGCACAGCTGTGCTTCCTGTTCTGCTTCCTGCTCTGTCATACCGGCCACGCCCCAAATACCAAGCAAGATGGCATAGCGGAAACTCAGCAATCGCAGTTTAACCAATGGATAGATGAAGCTGATCAGCAGCATGGTCAAGAGCGGTAATTTACCACGTCGAAACAGGTGTCGGATAAATAGTACACCGATATTGTCGTGTAGCAGTGTGCCGTTGATATCAAACACAGCAATTTGTTTTGGCGTATCAGTCACCCTGTTGTCCCATGTATTGGCGGTTATCGATCACTTTGCGAATTTTGCGCGATCCGAATTCGGTATCCTTTAGAAAACAAGCTTCAAATCTGACTAGACCATACCGATGGATGGCATCCATATCAAATACGCCCTGAATGACTTGTTCCAATAGTTCTGTTTCCTGATCCTTAAAGGCTTCAGGAAGGTGGAGCGTTACGCGTGTGTTGCCTGATTCTTCAGAAAGATCATCCAGAACAATGGAGAGATAGCGCAACTCAGGGACAATCTCTCGGAGTGCTTCCATAATCGTACTGTGCCTAAATTTGACACCAGTGATGATGAAAGCGTCCCGTGTTCGTTCCAGGAAGGTAAGACGCGGTGTGGACTCTCCACACACACAGGGGTTGGATGTGACCTGTAACAGATCGGCAACGCGGTATTTTATCACCGGCTGAGTGGTGAAGTGGAGTGTGGTAAAAAGTGCTTCTCCTTCAACGGTGTTATCATCCAACTGTTTGGCATCGGTGAGGGTGAGCAGTGTGTTCATGGGCTCAAAATGACACCCGGTATTGTGTGGGCACTCGCCAGCCATGCCACCGATTTCAGTTGTGCCATAAAAAGAGATGATGCGACATCCCCAATGGTGTTGGATTTCTGCCTTCAGGGCGGAGTGCATGGATTCGCCCATATGGATCAGGGTATGAATGGGTGATTGGCCTTTGGGCCAGAGATTTTTCACATGTGGCCATATTCGCGCCAGGATACTGGGTAGGGTGAGTATCACTGTGGGATTGAGTTTTTTCAGCGGTGCGATAGATGGACCATACCGTCCGGTCAGATGTAGAAAACTGGTCCGATTGACACCGAGGTTTCGTGCGGCCCGAAAATAGAAATCGTAAATCTCTGCGACACCGACTTCAAGGCAGATGAAATGATCGCCAGGACCCATGCCCGCCCGCTTGAATACTGTTTCGGTAATCGACTGTTCAGCCAATTCATCAATAGGTGCAGAAAAGCGTAATACGCATTGTGCTGTTGAGCCTGAACTGAAATCGCACACAAAAGTGTTTTGGTGATTGAGTCGGTGCAGGGCCTCTGCTTCCAAAGGTTCTCGGTAGAAAGCCTTATCCATTGAAGGCAGTGCTAAATAGAGCGACCAGGGATCATCAAAAGGAGGCATAAATCCTGCTTCTTCAAAGCGTTGTGCATAAGCGGGTGACTGTTCATGCAGCTTGGTAAAGAAGTGGCGCAGCCGTGTGAGAAAGCGGTGATCATTTGGTTTCAAGGTCCAACTATTATCTGCTGTACTGATCCAATCATAGTGTGCATTCATGGATTGGATGTTCCCTTGTTGAGTGTGCGACCAAGGCCGTAACGGATGAAAGGCATCAGCGAAAAATTCAAGGTGGTAATGTGGCTTAGTTTAGAGTATGGATGTGTTTCTACAAGAAATTGATCCTTATCCCATTGCCATGTTTGGCTGTTTGGTGGCCGATGCCCGATGAATCCCAACTGGTCTGAATAGAGCCAACCATATACGTTTTCAACGCTTAAATCCGGCTGATTCTCAGCCTGTTCCACACAAACGGTGAGTATCCCAGGGATAGTTTCCGTGGTTACATTCTTGGCAAGAATGACCAAAATTTGTGGATCAAAGGCTGAAATATCTGCTTTTAAATGTTCGAGATGCCCTGTCCAATAGATTATGGACGCTTGATGTTTTTCCCAACTGATGGCAGAGCAGAGTTCACAAGCAACGGGTCCGGTGGCATCGTCTGCAACCAGTAGAAAACGGTGATCACTCTGATTTTCAGAGAGGCCGAGAGCAGACAATGCCAGACAAAAGCGCTTTTGCCGATTTTCCTGATCCTGTTCATCTTCCACAACGGCAAAGGGAAATCGTTTTCCCGTTCGATTGAAGGGAAGAATGACCCAGGAAACGGCGGATGGGTCAGTGATCAGGTTTTCAAGTCCGTTGGTGTTGAAAAAATCAGCATCCGTAATAAAAGGAACCTCTGTTTCTGATTGAGGTATGTGTGGCAGTAGATTTTGGTGAAAAGCAACCTGTTGCCAAGCACGCTGTGCTGCGTTAAGCAGTGATGATGGTGCTGAAGTCATGGTATTGAACCAAAGTGTATAGTGTAAAATTTCAATATTTTTCTCTATTGAAGCATAGACACAGTTGCAGGAAAAGAAGAATCAAGTCATCATTGAAATGGATACCCGGTATTTCTAACGCGTGATAATACGAAATTCTGTTTGGTGGGCATATGCAGAAGAAATATATCGTAACATTGCAGAGAAACGAGCGTACCTATCTGAAAAAACTCATTTCTTCCGGTCAGGCACCCGCAAGAAAGCAGACACGCGCCCGCGTGTTGTTGAAAGCGGATACCGGTGAGCACGGTCCGAGTTGGAGTGATAGACGGATTGGTGATGCACTGGAAGTTGGCATTCGTACGGTTGAACGTATCCGACAGCAATTTGTATCCCATGGGCTTGAAGCTGCCCTTGAACGTGCACCGTCCAAAAGGGTTTACCAGTCAAAACTTGATGTACAGGCAGAAGAAAAGTTGCTGGAACTGGCGCAACAGAGACCGCCTCAAGGTGCGCGGCGCTGGAGTTTACGTAAGCTTGCGCGTGCCATGGAAGAGCGTGGTGTGGTTGCGGATGTTTCTCATGAAACAGTGAGACGTACTCTGGAAAAACATCAAGTTGCACTATAATTCAGTGTGAATTGTTGAGATATTGAACCCAATAGCACATTTTTGTATCTAATCGTATGAAACCTTCTCCTTGTCCGTGAAGAGGCTGTCTGATTTTTCAGTTAGGTCGAGAGGGTTGTCATTCGATTTACATGCGTGTGGGAGGTGCATCATGCCTGGGGTTCATTCATTTTCCGGTTCTATGGCCACGCACCATCATGGCCCGATGTCTGGGCATATGTTTGGACGCGCTGTCAATCGCCGTATTGGACCAGATCGGAATGTTCAATTATCGCTGTGGTCAGCGGTTTTTTCATGGGTTCTGATTGTTTTGGCCTGGGCATTGGTAGAGCAGGCGGCACCAGAGTCTTCTACGCTGTTTCATAAGCTGTTTGATCTGCCGGTTCGAGGTGTTTGGAATCTGGCACAAGTCAAAGGTGCGATCTTTCTTTCAATGGTGGCGTTTATCGTCAGTGTGGCTGGCCTGATTTTAAATATAAGTCGGCTTAAACGGAATAAAGACCATCTTCATCCGCTGTTGGTATTAGCTGTTGTGACTTCTTTCAGCTTGGGTGTCGGATTTGCGGTATTGTTCTAACTGATTGTTGTTATTCTATAAAAAGCCCGTCAGGTCTATGGTGATCTGGCGGGCTTTTTGTTTTTCACAGTAAAGTACTGAAATATTCATGTGGATTTCATTTTTTTATGCTATATAAATATGTATAATAGCGAAAAAAACAAACCATTCAACATTTAGAACAATCGAGGAAAAGAGCATGGCCAAAGTTCCGACCATGAAAAAGAACGCGCCCATCACTGCCAAGATGAGCACCGAGAAGGCTTTTCAGACCATTCTTCAACATAATTTCAAGTATATGGAAGGCTGGGCAGCGGTTGCCTATGAGGGAAAAAACATCCGTGGTGTCCATCAGGCTCGCGTGGCTTTTCGCCGCATGAGATCTTCCCTTGGTATTTTCCGCCGGGCTTTCCCCCGTACAGTGACTGATCATTACCGCGTTGAGATGAAATGGGCTGCCAGTGCCATGGGTCAGGCCCGTGATACGGATGTGTTCATTAGCGAAACCTTGGCCAATGCGCCTAAAGGAGCTGGTAAGGCTGAATTGACAGCTCTGGTTGAAGCGCATCATAAAGATGCCTACAAGCAAGTGCGTGCCATGTTTGACAGTGGTCGCTATAAGAAATTTAAATCGGACTTTAAAGCATGGTCCGGTGGCAAATGGGGTAAGGTTGATCCCAAGGCCAAGAAGAAAATGGCGATGAATGTGGCTGACTACGCCAAAATGGAGTTGGGGCGCCGCTACAATAAACTGGAAGCCCTCGGCAAGGGACATGCCAAAATGAGCGATGACGAACTTCATCGTTTACGCATTGAGTGTAAAAAAATGCGTTACGCCTGCGAATTTTTTGTTCCAGTGCTTGGCAAAGCCGCTATGCGTAAGTTTATCGCCAATCTGAAAGCGGTTCAGGGTCTGCTTGGTTCCATGCAAGATGCCTCTGTCATGCCTGTTCTGTTGGGTGAGATCACAGCAGGTAATAAAAACGCCAAAGTAAAAAAATATTGTGACAGTTTGGTTGGAAGCAGTGCCAAGGGCACAAAAGCAGATGTTCGTAAAAAGCTACCTGGCGTATGGAAAACCTTCACAGGAACCAAACGTCCCTGGTAAGTAAAAAGTCTGTTGGATTTTGAATATCAATTCCACTATTCAGTGGAATCCGCAGTATCGGAAGAGGGGGCTTCGGCCTCCTCTTCATATCCAGAGTAAGATCACCGATAATATCTACATGTCAAAGTGCTGAAAATTTTCATGACAACTGCCCTGGTTGCTTAGGCTTATATCATGTTATTGTTGAGTGGTTTAAAGTTTTCCGATAGATGAAAACCTCCCCCGCATCCCAGCTTTTTTGGTCTTTCGAAGATACACATGAAATTTAGAAGAATAGTGCCGCATTGGCTTAAAACGACTAATCGTAAAACCCTCCTCCAAGATTTGATGTCAGGCATGACCGGTGCCGTTGTCGTCCTTCCCCAAGGGGTTGCTTTTGCCGCGATTGCGGGGCTTCCGCCGGAGTTTGGGCTTTATACCGCGATTGTTCCTGCTATTGTTGCGGCCCTTTTTGGATCTTCACTGCATTTGGTCTCTGGTCCTACCACGGCTATTTCCATTGTCGTTTTTTCAACGTTAGCGCCGATGGCAGATCCTGGCAGTCAGGAATTTATCATATTGGCACTGAGTCTCTCATTTATGGCTGGATTTTTTCAGCTTGCGATGGGGTTGGCGCGTCTGGGTGGATTGATCAGTTTTGTTTCTCATTCAGTTGTTGTTGGTTTTACCAGCGGTGCTGCAATTCTGATTGCTACGAGTCAACTTAAACACTTGTTTGGTATCAAACTTCCGAGTGGTGAATCATTTATTCATACATGGATTGATCTGTATCACGCACTGCCTGATATGAACCACGTTGTCCTGCTCGTGGGGCTGGTAACACTCATTTCAGCTGTTACCATCAAAAGATTTTTCCCTAAATGGCCAGAAATGCTTATCGCCATGCTGATTGGCAGTCTGTTGGCACAGACATTTGATGCATCGGTGCATCAAATTACTGTGGTGGGGTCATTGCCAGCGGTTCTTCCACCCATCTCTATGCCTGACTTTTCATTTGGCACTATCAGAACGCTCTCTTCCGGTGCGTTGGCGATTGCTATTTTGGGATTGTTGGAAGCGGTTTCCATTGCGCGTTCCATTGCGACAAAATCCGGCCAAACCATAAATGGCAATAAAGAGTTCATTGGTCAGGGTATGTCCAACATTGTGGGTAGTTTCTTTTCTGCCTATCCTGCCTCCGGTTCTTTTACGCGCACAGGGGTTAACTACCGAGCAGGGGCTAAGACACCTCTTTCGGCTGTGTTTGCGGCGCTGCTTCTTGCTGCTATTCTGTTATTGGTTGCGCCATTGGCGGCACATTTGCCCATTGCCGTTATGGCGGGTATCATCCTGCATGTTGCTTATAATCTGATTGATATTCATCACATTCGTACCATTTTAAGAGCTGCACGTTTCGAAGCCTCTGTGATGATCGTGACATTCCTCGCTACACTATTTCTGGAGTTGGAATTTGCGGTCTATGTTGGTGTCATGTTGTCGCTTGTCCTATATCTCAATAGGACTTCAAAGCCGAAAATTCTCAGTCGTGTGCCCAATCCACTCTCTCCCTGGCGTATGTTTATTACCAAAAAGGGACTGACTGAATGTCCGCAACTCAAGATATTACGTATTGATGGTTCGCTCTATTTTGGTTCTGTGGCCAGTGTGGAGTCTGTGCTTCGAAGAACACGTGAAAAATATCCTGAGCAAAAGAATCTGTTGATCGTATGCACTGGAGTCAACTTTTCAGATTTGGCTGGTGCGGCGCTACTTCTCCATGAGTCCCAACGACGCAGGGTTGCAGGCGGAGACATGTTCTTGCATGGTCTGAAAGATCAGATTATGGATATTTTAGAAAAATGTGAGTATTTGACCACCATTGGCAGGGACCACATTTTTCAAACAAAACATGACGCGATTGAGAATATTCTCGCACATTATCTTGAGCCAGAAATATGCTCAAATTGTCCTCACGAAGTATTCCTGGAATGTGCCAGCAGACATGCACCTTCGGAGCCTGTTACGTAACGCAGTGTTCTTAGTGCTACCAATCATTTTTTCAAAATGTTAGCATTTCCTAAGTGAGGAAGAGCATTTGTTTGTGTGCTCTTCGCGCCGGATGGCGCTTTTCTCAGTCTGGATGACATCTTGAAATGGATTGGTTAATGAATAACAGATTCCTGTTAATACTTCATTTTTTCCTGCTGGGCCTGCTGTTTACAAGCACACCTGCCAACAGTGCTACAATCAATCAAATTGATCTAATGGTGCTCTATACACCAGGTATGGCGAGCAACTATCCGAATGGTGCCTTGCAGACCCGAATCAACCAATTGGTGACGCTCAGTAATCAGGCCTATGTGGACAGTGGCATCAATATTGAGATTCGACTGGTCCACACTATGGAAGTGGACTATTCGGACACAACATCCAACGAAACAGCATTGAGTGATCTCAGAGGTGCACAAGTAAGTGCATTCTCCAATATTGCTGAAATTCGGACCAATTATGGTGCTGATCTGGTCACATTGATACGACCTTTTCACTTTACTGAACAAGGGAGTTGTGGTCTGGGTGCATTCAGTTGGCAGACAGAACCCGGTTCTGATGTTCGGCAATTACAGAGTAGTCACGGTTTTTCTGTTGTGGGTGATGGTCAGGATGAGAGTGGCAGTGGAACATCATTTTGTGATGATTACACCATGGTTCATGAATTAGGTCACAATTTGGGCAGTATGCATGAGCGTGCTCAATATTCTGATCCTGATTCCTCAGGACTATATTCTTACTCATTTGGTTATGGTGTTACTGATCAATTCGGCACCATTATGAGCTATATTGATCCACTGGAGGCCAAGTTCTCCAGCCCCGATCTGACTTGTGGAACCGATGGTGCCTATGCCTGTGGTATCGCCACAACTGAGACAAATTCCGCACACAATGTTCTTTCTATCAATAATGCGGCACCTCAAGTGGCGGCTTTCCAATCTGCAAAGAATTTTTCAGATGTTGATCTGGTCATTAGCCAGACGGAAAGCGCTGATCCAGTGGTTCAGAGTTCTAATTATACCTATACGGTAACGGTCTCTAATAATGGCACTGAGTCAGCCAGCGCTGTGGTTGTTTCTTCGACATTGGATAGCACTATGACCTTTGTTTCGGCGACCCCGGAACAAGGGAGTTGTACGAACAGCAGTGGCACACTGATCTGTCAGATTGGTGATATGGCGAGTGGTGCATCGGTTCATATGGCATTGATTGTTCAGGCAACAGCAGCGGGCAGTGTCGATCACACAGTACGTGTGACCAGCAGTTCAGTAGATAGTGATACCAGCAACAATAGCAGCACAGAATCCACAACCGTTTTGGCCGATAGTGATGCGGATACGATTCAGGATGGTGTAGATAATTGTCCGAATACGGTCAACACCGATCAGACTGATCAGGATGGTGATGGGCTTGGTAATGCCTGTGACAGTGATGATGATAATGATGGCATGTCCGATCTGTACGAAAGTGCGTATGGTTTGGATAGCTTGGACAGTATTGATGGTGTGTTGGACAGTGACGGAGATGGGTTGAGTAACGCCTCTGAAGCGATTGCGTTCAGTAATCCCAATATTGCTGATACGGATGGAGATGGTATCAAAGATGGTACTGATATCAATCCATTGGTGCCATCAAATGGTGTTGTTGAAGTTGGGCTATATACCAGCTCTTTTACAGTGGTGCTGACCAATACGGGACGGGTGTGGACATGGGGGCTGAATAGTAAAGGTCAGTTGGGAGTGAGTAGCTCAACTGTCAGTAGTCGCTCGACACCAGAACAATTGGACATAACCGATGTGCGTGATATCGCGGCAGGAAATGGTACTGTTCTCGCGGCAAAAAAAGATGGAACGGTATGGAGTTGGGGTAACAATCAGTCTGGTCAGTTAGGAGATGGTACGGGAACCAGCCGGAGTACACCGGTTCAGGTTACTGGGCTGTCTCAGATAGTTGCCGTAGCGGCTGGCAGTGCCCATTCAATGGCCTTGTCTGCGGATGGAACGGTCTTGGCATGGGGCTGGAATGGTGATGGACAGATTGGGAATGATTCTGTCGGACAATACACGTTGGAGCCTGTTCAGGTATCAAATATTTCAAACATTATCGCTATTGAGGCGGGTTGGTCACATAGTTTGGCACTGGATGCGGATGGCGCGGTTTGGGCTTGGGGTTCCAATACTAGAAACCAATTGGGTCAGGTTGGAAATACCAATGCAACGACACCTGTGCAGATCACAGCTCTGCCTTCTACAATAACCCGTATTTCATCTGGTTTGGATAGTGTTATTGCCACGGCCAGTGATGGTTCTGTCTATGGATGGGGATATAACGGCTGGGGACAGTTGGGTACGGCGGATGATTACTCCGTATCAAAAGAGGTTTCTCAGATTACTGTGTTGAGTGCTCTTTCTCAGACGCAGATTGATACAGGTTCTGCACATACGTTGGCGTTGAATACTGATGGAACGCTGTTTGGTTTGGGAAAAAATGAAAATGGCGAGTTGGGTCAGGGAAGTTCAGATCGTTATGTTAATCCAACTCTGAGTGAGATTACCTCTCTGAGTAATGTAACACATGTGGCCACAGCCAATGATTATTCAGTCGCCATTTTGAAAGATGGATCTGTCTGGACCTGGGGTGCAAATGATAATGGTCAACTGGGTACTGGAAATACAACGGCATCATCAGTGCCAGTGCAAGTCCTTGGAGTGAACAGCATAGGTCAATTAAATGTGGGCTCCTGGCCTGCGTTTTCTGATAGCAGTGACAATCAGGTAACCATTACAACAAATTTTGGAGATATCACGCTACAGCTTTACCCTGACAGAGCACCGGTGACAGTGGCGAACTTTCTGGACTATTTGGACAGTGGTTTTTATGACGGCCTGATTTTTCATCGGGTCATACCAGGGTTTATGATTCAAGGCGGTGGTTTCAAGTCGATAGATGGTACTCTGGAGTATCAAACACCGAATGCTACTATCGTTAATGAGGCCAACAATGGTCTATCCAATCTGCGTGGCACGATTGCAATGGCACGCATGACTGGAGCAGATACGGCAAGTTCACAGTTTTTTATAAACGTGGTAGATAATACATTTTTGGACTACCAGTCCAGTTCTTCTCCGGGCTATGCGGTATTTGGAGCCGTAGTCGATGGTCTGGATGTCGCAGATTCAATTGTAGAAACGCCAACAACCACAATAGGTTACTATCAGGATGTGCCTGTTTCTCCAGTGACCATTGACTCTGTGACGCGCATTGCCACTACAGCAGGCATTGAAAACACCCTTCCTGAAATTTCCGCACTATCTGATCAAGTAATTGATCAGGATCAGAGTGTTGGCCCGTTATTATTCTCTGTGTCGGATGGTGAAACGGCTCCTGAAAGTCTGACTGTTTCCATTACTTCTTCGAATGTTGCCCTTGTTCCTACCAGTAATGTTGTGCTCAGTGGGACGGGTGCGAGTCGGAGTGTTACGGTTACACCGGTTGCCAATCAATCAGGTGTTGCAACTGTTATTCTCACGGTAAGCGATGGTGTTTTGCTGAGTCAGTCGGCTTTTCAAATCACGGTCAATGAAAGTACAGAACCGCCGGTTATTTCTCTGCTACTTGGTGAACAACAGAGTGGTCAATACGGTTCCAGCTATGGCACCAATGCACATCCACAAACATTAGTCGCTACCTTTGAAAGTACTGGAGAAGATCTGTTCCTTCATACACAAGCTTTTGATATTGATTCAGCTAATGAGGTGGGTATCTATCTCAATGACATGCGCATTGGCTACTTGGCAGAGAGTAAGAATAACGCCCACGGCAACAACACGATCTACCTGTTATCTGCAAGTGATCAGATTACGGGAACCAATCGCCTGGAGTTTCGTCAGAAAAATTCCGGGTGGAAGTGGGGAGTACGAAAACTCGGGGTTTATGCGCTGCCTACCGGCTTTGGTAATATGAAGAGTCTGACCAATGGTGATACCAGTCATCCTGCGGGCATTGATCTCCACTTGAACGGTGGAACCAGTGGGTATTTGGTGACATTGGCAGGCTTTGATAGTGACAGTGATGGTGAAGTGCAAATTTTACTGAATGGTTCGGTCTATTCGGGTGTACCAAAAGGTAAGAATAACGGCTTCACGTCCAGCTATCAGCTGATTATTCCGGGCGATGACCTCAAGGCTGGTGATAATTTTCTGCGTATCAACAATAGCATCAGCAATAAATATAACTGGGGCGTTCGTTTGCATGATCTGCGCCCGCTGGATAGCTATTTAGGCAAAATGTCTGGCAATGCCTTGTCATCATCACAGATCAGACGAGTCTATCTGTTGACACCAAAATATGAGACAGCGGCCCAACTGAGTGTGAAGTATTACGATGTGGACTATGCCGATGAACTACAGATTCAGCTGAACGGCACCAGCATTGGTCATGCAGGCAAGACGGCAAATAATGGTTGGAGTGCTTCAAAACAGATTGATCTTCCTGCTGGTCAGTGGTCAGTGTTGGATATCAATAACACCTACAATCCACCAAAAAAATATGCTTGGGGTGTGCAGGTCGTCTCTTTGTTACCGGTACAGGATAGTGATGGTGATGGGCTGTTTGATACCGTTGACACGGATGATGACAATGATGGCATGCCTGATAGCTTTGAGATTAAATACGGTTTGAATCCGCTCTTGTCATCGGATGCAACCAATGATGATGATGGTGATGGACTGTCCAATCTGGATGAATACCGCATTGAAACCGATCCCACGGTGAGTGATAGCGATGGAGATGGTGTGAGTGATAGCACTGACAGTCATCCAAATGCTCAAAGCGATACAGGGCCGGTGATTGTATTACAGGATAGTGTCCTGGACAGTGGCAGTTATGGCTATAGTTATGGCACAAGCAGTCACTATAGCCGACTGGCTGCCACCTTTGTGGGTGATGGCACGGATCGTCTGTTCCATGTCCAAGGCTACGATATGAACATGCTCAAAGAGCTGGCTGTATTTGTTAATGGAACGCGGCTTGGTTGGGTTTCTTGTTGTAAGAAAAATGGGTTCTCCAAACACTCATTGTTCCCAATTCCTGTAACGCTTCAAAATGACTCCGGAGAGCAAAACCGTATAGAACTACGATTGCACTATAAGAAAAAAGGCACAAAATGGGGCGTTCGTCAGTTGGGGATTTTTCCTCTGAGGTTGAGTAGTTTCGGTAATATTCTTGGCTTGAAGGGTGGTGACCGGAAACATGCGAGTGGTATTGATCTCCACCTGCCCAAAAGTGATGCCGGTTACCTGCTTCAAATGGCAGGCTGGGATAGTGGTTCAGATGGTGAGATTGCACTCACGTTGAATGGACAGGCATTGGTCGGTATTCCAGAAGGAGCTTGGAAAAAGTGGACCAGTCGTTACCATGTTGTCGTGCCACCTGCGTTGTTGACAAATACGGATAATATTCTTCGTATCAAGAGCAGTACAGATCCCAAAGCCCAGAGAGGCTGGGGTGTTAAATTCTATAGTCTCGGTGAAATGTCGGAAACAAGAGGACGGCATCCCAGTCAGAGCACAAATGATATGCAATATAGTAATCTGCGTTATCTGATCCCAATAGCGGAGTCGTCGCGTGATTTGACATTGCGTTACTATGATGTGGACAGTGCTACGGAGGTGTTGGTCACGGTCAATGGGGTTGATGTGGGCTATGCGGATACGACGGGTAATAAGGTATGGGGCGCGACTTCTGTCATCTCATTACCGGCAAACCAACAGTCAGAGGTATTGATCGACAATACATTACATCCTGGTGTGGCTGAAAAATGGGGTGTTAAACTGGAAGATATTGCGGTTGTTCAGTAGCAGTTAGCGCTTTTATAACAGCCAATCAAAATGAGCGGACGGGGTCTATCCTGTCCGCTTTTTTTTCGCCATCAATCTGACGAAATCAGTCAATTTCAGCTATGTCGGTTATCGGATATGCTTGATAAAGTTACTTTAGAAACAATGTGATTCAATAGTTGCACAGAACTTGCTATTCACTTTGTATTCACTCTATCTATTGTTCAAAATAGATATGAGACGTACTGGAGAAACGTGCATGTATTTGAAACATTTTGGTCTGAAACGCCAACCATTCAGCAATTTACCAGATCTGAGCCTTTTTTATGAAGGTGGGCGACGTGGTGAGGTCGTTGAAGCGATCATCTATGCCATTCTCGGCGGTGAGGGTATTCTCAAGGTGGTTGGTGAAGTGGGCAGTGGTAAGACCATGTTGTGCCACTATTTAATGGCTCAATTGCCGCCGGAAGTTGAGGTTGTGTATCTGGTAAATCCCAGCCTTTCTCCAGAAAACATTTTCCATGCGATTGCTACTGAATTGAAACTGTCACCACCGGACAATGCCGACCGGTTGCACGTGATGCATATGATTCAGGATTACCTGGTTCAGCGCTATTCAGAAAATTGTCAGGTTGTTGTTTGTATTGATGAAGCCCAGGGAATGCCAATCGAGACACTGGAAGAGATTCGCCTATTGAGTAACCTGGAAACGCAGCGCCAGAAATTGTTGCAGATCGTACTGTTTGGCCAACCAGAATTGGATGTCAATCTGGATGGTTATGGTATTCGTCAGCTCAAGGATCGGATTGCACACAGTTTCTATCTGGAACCACTGGATAAAAGCGATATTTTGCAATACCTCATAGTGCGCATGCGTGCGACAGGTTTGTCAGGAGAGGGGGTGTTTCATCCTCGCGCCGCCAAATTAGTGGCTAAAGAGGCCCAAGGACTGATTCGACGCACGAACACGTTGGCCAATAAATCCCTTATGGCAGCGTATGTTGAACGCGCAAACCAGGTTACGGTCAAACATGTGCGTACAGCCATGGAAGATTGTGATTTTTTGCGTTCCGAAAGGTCTGTGAAAAAATCTATTGGTTGGAATTGGTACAGCGCAATGGCCGCTGGATTGGTCGCGGTTGGTATTGGTTTTGCTGGATTGGGGGCATATAACATGTTTTCAACTGATGGCATAACACAGGCACACGCCAGCGCTGCGCCAGAAATGAGCACTGAAAAGCGGATTGAACATACGGCAGTAGAAGAAAAAACACCGATGATGAATCAATCCGAAAGGATTGCACGTGTTGAAAAAACAAAGTCACAATTTTTCGAACAGCGGGTAAAAAAAGGCCATACGTTGCGTATGGCGGTTTTTTTGGCAGCGCCACGAACCCACCTGCCGGGCTGGAATCCACGTCAGGAATCAGCTGTTGAAATGAATTGATAGTCCTAGGCAGGTAAAACGTCCTAGTTGTGTGAGAAAAAATAATCAAGATGACAACCTGTCCTGTGAAGGACAAGAGAGAATAGAGCCATGTATCTGGATCACTTTGGCCTAGATAATTTTCCCTTTCAGAATACACCGGACATCAACCGATTTTTCGGTGGTGGTCAGCGCGGTATGGTGTTGGACAGCCTGGTGTCATGCATCCTGGATCATGCGGGCGTGCTATTGGTTGTTGGTGAAGTGGGTAGTGGCAAGACGATGCTCTGTCGCATGCTCGAAAATGAGCTGGACAGTTTGGTCGATGTTGCCTTTCTATCCAATCCAAGTCTGTTTCCACAAAATATTTTTCATGCAGTTGGCCGTGAACTGGGACTTAAGATCTCTGCATCAGAAAGCATGGAGACCGTACAGTCTCTACTGCGAGATCATCTACAAAACAAGCAGATCGAAAAACGACAAGTTGTGGCCTTGATTGAAGAAGCGCAGGGGATGCCGTTGGAAACGCTCAACGCATTGCGTGATTTCGCCATGCCGGATAGCAAGCAGCCACTATTACAGCTGGTTCTGTTTGGTCAGCCTGAGATGGATCAACGGTTAAAAACGGTGGAAGGTCTTAAGCTTACTCAGCACATCAATTATGAGTTCCGACTCAGGCCGTTCAATCGCCAGGAAGTTGCGGATTATATTGCCCATCGTTTGATTATTTCCGGGCATCATGGCGCACAGTTATTCAACCGTTGGGCACTGAGTGAAGTATATCGGGTGTCAGAAGGATTGGTGCGGCGTATCCATACGCTGAGTCATAAGTCATTGATGGCTGCCTACAGTCAGAAAAAACATCGAATTTATCAACGCCATGTCCGTTTAGCCGTGCGAGATAGTGATGTTAACTGGCAAAGAAATGAGACGCGGCGTAAAAATTTGATGCATCAGTTGATGTATGCCGGAGAAAAATTGAAGTTTTGGCAGAGTCCATGGATGGATTTAACACTGCCAGTGCGGCAGCGTCATGTTTTTACAGCCGCGACACTGATGGCCGGTATGATGGGTGCTGGTGGTGCTTATCTACTCAGCCAACCGGCAGAATTACCAACATTGGCAGCACAACCGACCAGTATATCGCAGCAGAAACAGAGTGTTAATCTACCTGTTCCAGTACTTGATAAAGCCATTCAAAGCAGTGATCCTATAGTCCCGAATAAGGGCAGTAAAGAGATACAAGAGGCGGAAAGATCTCATTTTGGCCATCCAGAAGCGATGATTGAATCCCCTCGTTTAATTGAAGACACCAAGCACATTGATTCTGCCGTTAAGCCTATGGTGACAACGATGAGTCGGACGTTTGTCAGGCCTATTGGATTACAGGATGTTGTCTCAATTCCAGAAACAGTCATTGCTCTGCCGGATCATCTTTTTGAAGAAGAGGACGAGATACCGCAAGCAAGTACTGTACTACTGGATTCGGCAAAGCCGTTAACGCAGGCCGATGTATTAGAACCGAAGTCACAGGGTTCCGATGTCGTGGATACACAATCCGGCGCACATCTTGACGGTACTTCTGTGCGTGGGTTGAGATTTGCCAATCAGTTGGATCACCTGCTTCCTGAAAAGACACGAATGGCGCTGGCGTTGATGAATGAGCGCATTATATCCGGCCGCAAATGGGTAATGCGTTCCTCAGGGCAGAGATGGAGCCTTCAGGTACTCTCTTTGGATGCAATGTCCAATCAGCGTCGCCTTGCAGAAAGGCTTTTCACTGAGGTTAACTCGAAAACGCTCGAACAGATCCATATCCTGAGAGATCAACAGGGTAAAATCACCGTCTGTTTTGGGGATTTTGATTCAGAGCAATCAGCTCGAAAAGGGGTTACACATTTGCCGAAAATCTTCAAGGCAGCAGGCCCGTTTCCCAAACGTTTGGCCAATATCAGGCGACAGGTATTCAACTTGGTGGCTCTGGGTGATGATGTCCCAGAACATCGCTGATCAAAGAAGCCTGGAGAGTCTGAATGTATTTAGACCACTTTGGATTGGAACGCTTTCCCTTCTCCAATAGTGCTGATGTCAGCCTTTTTTACCAAGGTGGTCGGCGTGCGGAGGTATTGCAAGGGCTGCAATATGCACTCACCAGCGGTGAGGGAATGACCAAGGTGATTGGTGTTCCAGGCAGTGGAAAAACGGTCCTCAGTCGAATGCTTGGTGTGGTTGTCTCGGATACAATCAGAACGCTCTATTTGGTTCAGACGGATCTTACGCCCAAAAATATTCTCAAAGCCATTGCTGTTGAGTTACGACTGTCCATTCCTCCTGATAGCGGTCCTCTGGATCATCTTCATTTGATCCAGGAGAGCTTAATGAATCACCATATGGCCGGGCAACAAGTGGTTGTAGTGATCGAAGAGGCACATAAACTGCCACTGGCTACACTGGAAGAGATTCGTTTGTTGGGGAATCTGGAAACCGGCAAGCATAAGTTGTTTCAGGTTGTTCTGTTTGGTCGTCCTGAGTTGGATAAGCGCCTGTCCGGCTATGACATGCGTCAATTCAGGGATCGGGTCACTAATAATTTCCGTTTGTCGCCACTAAAAGCAAAAGAGGTAAAAGCCTATCTTGCATTTAGAATGCACGGTACTGGATATCGTGGAGAGGATGTCTTTAGCAGTGGTGCCGCGCGGATATTGGCGCATGCATCGGGCGGTTGGTTTGGGCCATTGAATCAGATGGCACACAAGGCTTTGTTGGCAGCTTATGTGAAAAATGTGCATCGGGTCGGGATTCAAACGGCTCGCACGGCAGTGAGTGGAACACAGAGGGAAAACGCTGCGGGCATCAAACGATTTTTTCGACCCGTTACAGTACTTACCAGCATGGTGATTGGTGGTGGTGTGATGGGTTGGTTGATCAAAGATCCACCGGCTTTGTTGGAGTCGTTGATGGATAGTTCCAGGACAGAACAGCACGTTGATATAGCGACTTATCAGCCAGAAATGAGTCAGCACCAACAAGAGGTGGCACAGCCGCAGACCAGCAGGACAGAGCAAGAGCGGGTAGATCAGCTTGGTGTTCCTGAAAAAAAAAGCCCTGTTTTGCAAACACAGGATGATGTTGGCATAGTCGAACAGCACCCATCGGTACTGAATAACGCCTCACTACATAGCCAAGATAATAGACAGAACATGATGCAGGACACAGTACCTGGTGTCATGAATATGACAGCAGAAAGTAAGCAGGATGCAGCGGTTATGGTCGATACGGTTATGGCTTCGCTGCATGCTTATGAACAGTTGCCAGCTGAGGAAAATATGGCCTCTGATAAACCTGTTGAATCTGTCGAACACCAACCAAATTCTGTGGTGATGCAGCCGGAATTGGAACCGTCAGCTGAACCGGGTGAACCGTCCGCAATGCAGCTGGACTCTTTAAATGAATCAGTAAATCCAGTAGATACTCAACGAGAGGAACAGCAACAAGAGGCCGCACAACAAGAGGCCGCAAAACAAGAGGCCGCACAACAAGAGTCCCGGTCCGATGTTGAGTATAAAGAGGTGTCAGTTCTTCGACAAAATCTGTCTGATGATAGTGCCGAGGCAGTGGAATTACCCAAGTCAGAAGCGTTTATTGAAGAGAGGATAATGGCTGGGCGTGAATGGATTGATCAAACAGGTCCGCGTCACTATACGATTCGTGTCATGCGGGTTGAGAAGCCTGAAACCAGAAAGACACTGTATGGTTTCTTCCGCAAAAACATGCTCAAAAAGGAAATGGGAACTGTATTTATTTTCCCACTAAAAAACAAACATATGATAATCTACCATGGGGATTATCCAACGTTTTCATCCGCGCGAACCGCGCTGGAAAAATTGCCAAAAGCGCTTCAGAAAACGGGTGCGTATATTCAGTCGGTACGCAGCCTTCAAAGCGAATTAAAACGCCACGGAATAGCGTGGAATGAATAAAAAGTTGCACATTGTATAAAACATAGCATGGAAATTGCTAATAGTGCCCTAAGGCCCTGTTTATTCATTCGGTGAATATGGAACATACCGAATAGGCCATGACTACGCACAGTGGGTTTCATGGTAGGGGGGTGGTGGGAAGTATCTTCCCAGTAAATGAAATGATAAACAGGCACAAAGCCGAGGAGTGCATCATCATGGTATATGAAGAACTGTTACGCCATGATGGTACTTCCAAAAAGATGGACGAGTCGGCGTCAACGGATTGTCCTCAAAGGGTTGGATGATGACACGGGAAAGTATGACGAAGATCAGAATTCCAAAGAAGCTGGGTAGCCTGCTTGCCTATAGCTTGATTCTTGGTGGATGTATCACCACCAATCCAGCTGTCCAGAATATGGAAGGGCATCTGAAGCCACCGGAGGCCGTTGTCGGGGATATCCCTGAGCCAGTGATTCACTCACCCTTTTTGACAACGCCATCTTCCACCATTCCTCAAGGTGCGGATAAGGAAGTCTATACGATAGGCGTGTCGGATATGCAGGTGCGGGATCTGCTCTATGCTTTGGCGAGGGATGCCAATCTGAATGTTGATATCCATCCCGGTGTTGCCGGTCAGGTGACCTTGAATGCCATTGATCAGCCTTTGCCAAGAATTCTTGAGCGTATCGCTCAACAAGTGGATCTGCAATTTGAGGTTGAAGGTGAGACACTGATTGTTCGACCTGACAAGCCTTATTTGTATACCTATCATGTTGATTATATTAACATGACACGCACGTCTACCACGCAATTGCGCTTGACTAATCAGATTGGCCGGAATCAATCTGGGGATGTCAGTAGCGATAAGAATGGCAATACTGAAGGACGCTCTACCGTGATGGTGGACAGTGAGTCCTCAAACCAGTTTTGGGAAACGCTTACATCCAATATCCGCGGTATTCTTGGTATTATTGAAGATAAACAGCCCAGTGCGGATGCCAGTGGTGATGAAGCCGCTGGTGAGGGTGTTGATGGAGCAGTGGATGACGGTGTAGAGCGAATTCGTGACGGTATGCCGGTGGATGGAGAAGGGGGTGCTGATGCTGTTCGGCCCACAATCACCAAGAAAAATACTCAAACACCGTTGGTATTCACCAATCCACAATCTGGTCTGATCAGTGTTCGGGCTACTGCGCGCCAACATGCCGAAATTCAATCATTTCTGGATCAGGTAATGGCTGGGGCACGTCGTCAGGTACGGATTGAGGCTACCGTTGTTGAAGTGGAACTCAGCGATAGTTTCCAATCCGGTGTAGATTGGTCCGCCATGCGGGATGTGGGTTCTAATCGGATGGACTGGTCTGGTACGTCCAGCGTTAATACGGGATTTGATGCTGATAGCTATGGACCGCTGGAGAAGTCGGTATTCAATCTCAATATGCTTTCGCCAGGTGCATCATTTGGCAGTATCACAGGTACTGTACACAATGTGACCACCGCAGTTCGCATGTTGAAGCAGTTTGGTGATGTTCAGGTACTTTCGACACCGAAATTGGTTTCACTGAATAACCAGATAGCCGTACTCAAAGTTGTGGACAATGAGGTCTACTTTACTATTGAAAAAGATGCTCGGGATGAGGGTAAGTCCATTACCTTTACCTCTCAAGTTCATACTGTTCCTGTCGGTTTGGTGATGAATGTGTTGCCGCAGATCAGTTTGAGTGATGAAGTGACACTGATTGTGCGTCCAACGATCACCAGAATTCTCGGATTCGCTACCGATCCCAATCCTGATCTGGCTGAACAGAATGTGACCAGTCGCGTACCTAAAATTCAGGTTCGTGAAATGGAGACAATGTTGACCGTTCGCAGTGGTCAAGTGGGCGTTATTGGTGGTCTCATGACCAATCGAGTGGATAAATCCACAGCACATGTGCCTGTACTGTCCAGTTTACCGGTGTTTGGTAATTTGTTTAAATATAAGGATGACACACTGAGTAAAACCGAATTGATCGTGTTTTTACGTCCATCTGTGATTCATTCTGATGATGATTTGGTTAATAGTGGTGAGTTTGGTGCTCTGGAACGAGCCAGAACCCGCACCTATTTTAACAAAGATAAGCCTTCCAACGGATGGGGACTGTAATCGGCCATGAGCCTTTTGATGGATGCCCTGAAAACCGCTGAAGCTGCTAAGGACCAAAAGGGAAAGGCAGCAAAGACAACGGCGGAGACCGATTCGGTAAGTATGCCTGGAGCCAGTGCGGTGTCCAGACCTGTCGATACGGCAGCTGGTACAGCTGATTCAGCGCGTTCTGCTGATATGACGGGGCCAGCCATTCCGCCTCCCGGTTTGCCATCTACTGAAGGGGATACCAAGACCAAAGGTATGCCAAAAGCGGACATGCCAAGTTCGGATAATGCATCTGAACGTACCAGTAAGCAACAGGATTGGCAGGATTCCAAAGCCTCTGGTGAGTGGAGCAGGGGTATTGGTTCTGGTGCTGATCCTTTCTTCTCGTCTGATAAATGGGGCGGCGAGATTGCCCGACGCGAACGGCGTGGGCGAAAGATGGGCAATGGTTTGATTATTTCTTCACTGCTTTCTGCTTTGGTTGGTGGAGGTGGGTTCGTTCTGTATCAATCCCTGAATGAGTGGGGTGCTCCTTCAGTGAGTCGTGGCGCTTTGGTTGCTCAGGCGCGTCCTGCTAAACCCGTCCCGGTTGTACCTATTCCGTCTCCGTCTAAAAAAGCGGTTCCGACAATTCCACAACTGAATGATACGCCAAATACTGGTGGTCAGGGACTCTCGAATGAATTAGCCATTCCACATCTGGGTGAGGATGATCACTATTCGCAAACGATGTCCGCAGAGTCTGGACCAACCATTCCTGGTTTAGGGCTTAGTGATAAAGAGGGTACTGAGGTTGATGATGCATCGAGTCGTTTGAATCTTCCTAAGTTTTCGGATTCGCCAATACAGGTGCCAGTCTCATCGCCGGATCAGCGCGTTGTTGAGCCAAAGTCGGATAAGTTGCCCGATGGGCCAAAGATTGTCGAATTGGCAAATCCAGCTCTGGTGAAATCAAGCACGCCGCCTTCAGTATCAATTGAACAAGCCAGCAAGCCAGAAGCAAAGAAACCTGCACCTGTGAAAAACGCTTCGCTTGTAAAACATAAGCCAGTGGTTGCCGCTGTGCCGGACAAGCAGGTATCCGTACCGGTCTCGACAGAAGTGGCTCAACCATCCGCTAAACCTATTCCAGTTGCTAGGAAACCGATCGCACGTCGGCCAACAGCGACTCAACAGAGTGTCAAAGACAGCACGATAGAGGCGGAACGTTACGAAGAACCTGCTGAGAAATCTGTTCGTATCTCACATCGGCGAGTAGAAGAGCTTGTTTTACAACAACTGAATCAGGGTAAAGAAGCGCTCAATCAGGGTGATTATTCCCGTGCTATCCAGTCCTATGGAAGGGTGCTGGAGCATGATCGTTCACACCGTGATGCATTGATTGGTATGGCATCGGTAGCCTTGCGTCAGAAGCGCTTTGATGATGCACGGAAACTTTATGAACGGGTATTACGGGTGACTCCTTCGGATAGTGTGGCCATGGCAGGTCTCATTAGTTTAGGACGCAATGTAGATCCGGTACATCGTGAGAGCCGCTTGAAAATTATGCTCAAACGAGAGCCAAATTCAGCTCATTTGCATTTTGTGTTGGGTACGCTCTATATCACCCATCGGCGGTGGGCTTTGGCGCAGGATTCTTTTGATAAAGCATTGAAATTAGATCCTCAAAACCCGGACATCGCATATAATCTTGCCGTCAGCCTCGATCAAATGCGTAAGCCTAGAGAAGCGCTTGCCTACTATCGTAATGCCTTGAAATTGGGCCAAAACAGGGCGATCAATTTCGACCTTGAAGCGGCACGAAAGCGCGCCAAAGCGCTTTCCAGGCGTTTTTCAGCCCAATAGATTTTATTCATTGTACCCAACAAAAAAGCCCCAGAAATAAGTTTCTGGGGCTTTTTTGTGATTAGGAATCGGCCTTAGAGGGGGGTGGCAGTATCGGCGGGTCTTGGTGATTCTTAGATACGGTTGAATCTTAATGGTTTTGACGGATTGTTGTCAATGGTAGCTCATGGTGGATTTCTGTGAATAATCGATGTTGTCAGCGGTGGCGTGAAAATGTAGCAATCCTGGCGGTTTGAAAATGCAGTCACGAAATCAAGCCTACGCATCCGTGATTCCACTCCATGGAAGCACGGATGCGAGGCATAAAATGGTGTTTTACTCCTCAATTCTACCTTTCATTCGGTAGCTTTTACCCTCAATAAGGATGGTCTCTGCGTGGTGGAGTAGACGGTCGAGGATGGCCGATGTGAGTGTGGCATCGTTGTTGAAGATTTTTGCCCAGTCCTTGTAGGCATGGTTGGTCGTGATGATGATAGAGCCTTGTTCATAACGGTGACTGAAGATTTGGAATAGAAGATCGGCTCCAGCTTTATCTATAGGCAGGTATCCTAATTCATCCAAGATGAGCAGGTCTGGTTTTAGAAGTCGGTTCAATGCTGCTCGTTATGACGGCAAGTGGGTCATTCAAACAAATGACGACACGATTACCGTGGCTGATGCGGCAAATGCCTATAAATCGCTGCTGGTCGTTGAACGCTGTTTCCGCTCCCTTAAACGCACAGAAATCAAAATGACCCCAATGTTTCACCGTCTGGAAAAGAGAATCGAAGCCCACGTGAAGATCTGCGTATTAGCTTTGCTCATTGCGCGTGTAGTGGAGCATCAATGCGGAGAATCATGGTTCCAAGTCAAAGAGGCTTTGAAAGCGTTGCAGGTCAGTAAAATTCGCTCAGGAAATTTTGAATTTTTTCAGAGAAATCGGCCATCAGAAAAAGCCGATATCATCTTAAAAAACTCTCAACCCCTCTTCATAAAAGGACTTTTTCTGTTTCACCTATCGAAGATGGCCTGAACTTTCAGTAGGTACACGCCATTTTTGGGGCCCATATGCAATTATTTGATAAATAGCTGTTTTTCAGGATTGTGTATCTACAGTTCCAAAACGGCAGCATTTGATTCATTGAAAGAATTTCATGCAATTATTGGTTAGCAGGTTTGCGTGTTGAGACATCAATTACTTTAACAATGACACGACTCTCATGTTCTGAAGGTACTGTTTTCTGCAATGCTGTTTCCAGTTCTATGAACGATGATGGCGTACCAATTCCACTCCCACGTGGTGGGCCTTGCAGGCCTCGGCCATGCTCACCAAACCAGAATACCAAATAGATACCGTATCCTTCTGTCCCCCGCTCCCTAACATATTGTTTAATCAATTGATTTTCTGGAGATTTCCACAACTTATCATGATCATCACGCTTTATCTCTATTGGTAACACCCAAGTTCCAAATTTGCATTTTATATCAACTCGTTTATCGTCAGCAGTATGCCCTTCTGGTTCTGCACTAATGCCAACAGCAGAAAGTTGGGTTAGAAGTTTTTCCAGCAATCTATCGCGCCCATCCTCTTCAGGGATTGGATTGGCGGTTCTGCCATGGCTATCTAAATTCCAAAACACTTTATAACCATCAGTAGTATTGTTGCGCAGATCATCCGCAATATCCGTCAAATAATCTATAATCAAAGCCTGAAAATCACCAGCTGTAGCAGGAGAACCATTGGAAATAACATTTAATACATCGTTTACTTGAAGAGCAGGAAACAAATCATCTGCAACCAATCTATGATGGGTAGCCAAAATTGATCGAACATATTGATCCCAATCCTCTGGTAAATCTGAATCAAGAAGTTGCTGTAGTGCGTTTGAGGCTGCTGGACTGGGATCCTTACCGATCCTATCAACCAGATTTCGTAAATAATCTGATATATTATCATCTGGGGTAGGGGTATAGACTTTTCCGGACCAAGCTACAGGCGAATGGAGGAACCAATTTTTTGAACCAATAGTTATAATATCAATGGCTTGACTATAGAGTTTTGATAATGGAATTAACTTTCCATTGGTTGTTGTCAATATAAAGCTTACAAACTCAATGAATCTATCACAGTTTTGTTTAAGTAAACCCTTAACATGCGCCCATTCAGCAGGATCAAGCAAGACAGCAGAAGCAGCCAAATATGACCATCCGGAAATTTGATCCGTTACATGTTGCCAGCGCTCTTGAACAAGTTGGTTGAGCGCTTGATGATCACCCCACTTTAGTGCTGCAAGAAGTAAAAGTTCAAGACTTTGCCCCTCCAGTTTGGGACAGGCTTCAAGAAGAGGAATTGCCAACCTTTGAGCTATTTCAGACCACTCCTTACTGTCTAATCTTGATAAATCAGAGATATGCTCACTGTTGGCTTGAAGCTGTGGGAGCCAATAAGCGAAAATGACTCTACTAGCCATGTCAGGCTGCTCTTTCAGGAGGTAAAGAAACCAGGCTGGCTCTCGACCAGAGGGTTTGCTCATCTTGAAAGCAATAGCTGATTTAAGCGTGTCTTCAGGGATATTGAGCAGGCTACTTTCTCCAATCAACTCTAAAGCAGCCAAAAGCACATAAGAGATACTATATTCTTTTCCTTCTAATGCCAGCTTCTTAATGTCCTCTGGAGTATAGCTATGACTCTCATAGACACACTTAATAAATCCAAGAGATGCAGCCTTTGCAATATCTTGAGAGGTATAGTCAACCAAGCGGTGATAGGGAGATAGCTCAAAATTCACATTCCAGAATCGACCATGATAGATTTTGGCTAAACGATACAGTTCACCTTTTTCTACACATTGTTCAATACCTTGAATTTTTCTGGTAAGATTTGCAATTAATTGTTGCTTCGTTCTGTTCCTTTCGGCCTTCTCAGCAATATTTGATATAGGCCTTATCCATTTATTTTCATCAAGATCGCTTGATAGAAGTGGAGTAAGCAAATCTTTATAGTATGGATGCCATTCAACAAAATCAAAAGCAATGTCCAGGGGATAAGGCGGAATAGGTTCGTGCCAAAAAAGAGCTTTAATACCTTCTACGAATAAGGCATTAGCTGCTTCTTGATTGTTTGTAAATTCAGGTACTTGTTCCAAACACCAGCTTGCAAACCATTCTGGTTCTGAAATCTGGAGTCTTCTCCACAACCTAAAAACATCTTTGCCAATTTCGTTCGGATCTGAATTATTGATGGTAAACATTAGTATATTTTTTAATACATCTTTATGCTCATCAAACCATTCCTGTATTTTTAATCGATATTTTTCTGAATAATCTGAAAAGCTATTACTGTTTGTTAAGACTCCAAACCAACTCCAAATCACCTCAGGTTCACTTATTTCTCCATGGTATTTAATGGCTTTTACCAAAGATTGACCAACAAGCTCTTTCCAATAAAAATGGGAGTCGTATTGCTCACCTTCAAAAATGAAATTCTTATTTTGTTGTAATAATATTAACAATTGAGGGAGTTGTTCTTTCGGTATTTTCTCCACCAAATAATACTGAAAGAAATTATTCACCCTTAGTTTTGATATGTTATTAAACAAAAACTCCAACGTTAAATGCTTTGGATAAAGCTCAGTCAGCAGAATTTCCAATGTACTGTCTTTATCAACCAGTTTATTATCAATATAATCTATTACTACTGATTTTAGCTTATCCAGCATACCTGGATAATGAGTAGCGTACGCACGTACTGCCTTATAACTCAAATAAGAAGGTGCTTCATGATCTCTGATGACACTCAACAAACTGGAGTCAGGAACAATTGGGATTTTAGCAGCTGTTATAATGTCCAGAATTGTAGCCACAAATGGAGATTGATGATTTTGCCAATCAGACAAAACATTCTGAAATTTTTCACTTAAACTGGAATCGGCCAAACGTTCAAATGGATTGATATCCCAGAGATCTTGGCGGAACCAGGGATCTTGTTCTGCCAATTCAGACATCTCATTTAGCAACTGCTCTTTCCTTTTGATTGAAAGAAAAGTCGGATCGCCATAAAGGATAAATCCCAAAGGATCAGTATTGAGGAACAAGGACAGTGCTGGCTCAGAACATAAAGAAGCTATCCAAGCATGTAATCCACGAAGATGAGAGGGCAGAAGGCCATTTTCTGAAATCAACAGACTTTTTACTCGCGAAGCAGGAAGGCCATTGTGATTTATCTGATAAACCAAGAAACAGGCGGCTAGATATTCGGCCATTGTGCGATGATAGTATGCCGCACGCTCTGGACCAGGATGATGGAAGAGCTTGGTTCTGGCTGCTTCAACAATGGGTAATCCTGTTTCTGAGAAACTTGTCAGACCCGGAAACCCTTCTCCAACACTGGTTTCTCCAAAAGCCACCCCCTCCAGATTGGCTCGCAAGATCAAGAAGCACAACATCCCAGCAGCTAGCATTAACTGGTTGTCTGGAGACGGGTTCATCCCTCTGCGATGGGTATCATTGTGCTCCCTAACCAACTCCAAACAGGCGCGTTCAAATAGTTCCTTTCTCGTTTCAGGCCACTCTTGCCCTTGTGATACGACTTTCAATATCATTTCCAGATGCTGTGGATTTGTGATCCATTCCTCGATACCGGATTGCTGTGCCTGTTCCAGGAAAGTTTCCTCATCAAGGCCTTGCGCAGCCACAATTTGCCTAATCTCAACCTCACTCAGGGGTTCCAATCTGATGACGGTAACGTATCCAGAGGATGACGCATCTCTGAGATGGGATTTATCCAACTCTCCGAACCAATCCGCTGTACGACAAGAGAGGCGAAACTTTGGACGACCAAGCTCTTCTAAGCGTCCGATAATGGCATCTAGAGCATCATTGCTGTTCGTTCTTCCAGCTCGTTGTTCATCCAGACCGTCCAAATAGAGGGTTTTTCCTTCAAGTCCTCTTGGATTTCTTGGCGGGATGAATCTACGGATGTCTAGGCATTCAGCATTTTCCTCTTTCTGAGCAGCCTGAACGAATGTCGTGGTTTTCCCCATCCCAGGCTCTCCTAATACCACTAAGGCCGGTTCAGATAGGAAATTTGATAAAGGGAGGTTTTCCCTTTTTCCTTCATTAGGTGAATCCAGTTGAGTAAAAAGACGCGGAACAACGCCATTACCGCTTGATTCAGAACCGCACATGAATAATTTCCTTGCTATTCGTATAAAATCCTGGGAGCCCAATTAAGCACATCAGCAGGATCAATCACCAACACTTAACAATTTAACTAATCATAAAATTCCTAATAGATCAATAGCACGTTGATAAAATTTACATGCCAACCTATTTTTAATTAAATGGGCTCTTCCGGTTTTTGAGTACCTGGGGGTCTGAAGTGGCAAGGGTTTTCCGGACACAAAATTACGCAGCGTTCGAGTACTGATTCTCGTATGTCGTCGGTGATAGGTAACCTATTGTTGAATGTCTTCTTTGACGATTATAGAAAACTTCGATGTATTCGAAAATTTCCTGTTTCGAACAAAGAGGTTTCAGTAAGTATAAGAAATTGAGGATATAGGTCTGAAAATATTTAATAAATTAAAGAAAAAACATGAATATGATTGCTAATTGTCATTGCCTTTATCAATGTATAGGTGGTATCACATTGTATGGTAAGTGAGAACTATTTAGAACTGTATGATGTGCCAATGAAAAATTGGTCAATGATGGATGGGTTCAGTGTCAATAAATACTCAATAAACTGGGGGAGATGTGTATGAAAATGCTTCAGGGGCTTTCATTGAAGGCAAAATTTGTTCTGATGTTACTCATACCACTGGCCGGTTTGATCTGGTTTGGTGGTCAGGGCGTATGGAGCAAGCACGTACTTTCAACAACCATGGACACAATGAACGCTATGGCAGGTGTGGCGGTTCGGATCAGTGCGTTGGTCCATGAGACACAAAAAGAACGTGGCATGACGGCGGGCTTTCTGGGCAGCAAGGGCGCAAAGTTCCGTTCTGAACTGCCTCAGCAACGACAACTCACTGATAGCAAAAAAGCCGACTTGAAAGCTTTTCTATCAGAAGTGGATCTGCCGTCATTTGGATCGGATTTCAATGGAAAATTCAGTTCAGCCATCGGGTTGTTGGATGGCCTGGGTAGTATTCGGGAACAAGTGACACGTCAATCCATTCCCGCAGGTAAGGCCATTGGTTATTACACTAAAATGAATGGCTCTTTCCTCAATTCCATTGGCGAAATGTCCAAAGTTGCTGTTGATAAGTTGGCACCACTCACATCCGCTTATGTGAATTTTCTACTTGGTAAAGAGCGAGCGGGTATTGAACGGGCTGTGTTGAGTAATACGTTTGCCCGCAATGCGTTTGGTCCGGGAATGTTCCATAAATTTACCGTACTGGTTTCTGAACAGGATACCTATTTCAGGGTTTTCTCCTCTTTTGCACCACCTTCTCAGGTTCAGTTCTTTAAAGATAAGATCAATGCTCCTGTGGTTGCTGAAGTACAAAAGATGCGTGATGTGGCGTTTGCCAAAGGATTGGCCTCTCAGAAAACCAATCACCTTGCCCATGTCTATCAACAAATTGGTTATGGTGGTGCGATTCACAATTTTAAGAACTTTGTCTTGCGTCAAGCGCCTAAGTTTGAAGACCGCTTTATGAAGAATTATCAGGCCATCACAGCCAGCTTGGATGCATTTAGGACTATGCCTTCAGCCACTGTTGATGAGAAAAAGCTGTTGGATAGTGTCCAGGATACGGTCGATCAGTATAAAGCCGGGCTTGAAAAAGTAACCGCCATGGCCAAAAATGGTGCGTCCATCGGTGATATGGACAAGGCTGTAAAAGTCAATGATAGCCCTGCCTTGCAAGCATTGCGTGATTTGAGTGCGTTAACCTCTGCCGGTAATTTTGGTATTGATCCAACAGTATGGTTCAAGACCATTACACAGAAGATCAATCTGCTAAAAGAGGTAGAGAATCACCTTTCCAAGGATCTTTCTGAAACCACTGTGGCGCTTCAATCTGCTGCTAATACCGCATTTTGGGGGTATATGATCTTTACTTTGGCTGGAGTGTTGTTGGCCTCAATCTTCGGTATTGTTGTCGCCAGTGAAGTGTTAGGTCAGGTGGGTGGTGAACCTTCTGAAGTGACGGCTATAGCGCGTCGGGTTGCACAGGGCGATCTGTCTGTTCAATTTGATCAATCTCAAAAAAGTGTTGGTATTTATGGCGCTGTGAAAGACATGGTGGAGAATCTCAGCGGAACAGTTGGTACAGTGATGCGTGTGAGCGAAAAGCTTGTAGCAGGGAGTGAAGATGTCACCACCAGCTCGCAGATTGTTTCTGATGGTGCCAGTCAACAGGCGGCTTCCATTGAAGAGACCTCTGCCGCAGTTGAAGAGATGACTGCTAATATTCAACAAAATACAGAAAATTCTCGCATCACTGAAAAAATGGCTCAGGAAGCAGCTGGAAATGCTAAAAAAGGGGGGGAGTCAGTGACCAAGGCTGTAGCTGCCATGAGAGAAATCGCTGAGAAAATATCAGTGATTGAAGAAATTGCGCGTCAGACAAATCTGCTGGCTCTCAATGCCGCTATTGAAGCGGCTCGGGCTGGTGAACAGGGGAAAGGGTTTGCAGTTGTGGCCGCTGAGGTGCGTAAATTAGCGGAACGCAGTCAAGGTGCCGCGGCTGAAATCAATGAGATCTCATCCTCTAGTGTATTGATTGCTGAAGAGGCTGGAAGTTTGCTCAACGCATTGGTGCCTACTATTCAAAAAACGGCTGATCTTGTACAGGAAATTACCGCAAGTTCCGAAGAACAGAGCCATGGTGCTGATCAGATTAACCAAGCGATTCAACAGCTGGATCAAGTCATTCAACAAAATGCTCATACATCCAGTCAAATGGCTGGTACGGCAAAGGATCTCAGTATTGAAGCGGGAAGTCTTACTGAGGCGATATCGTTCTTTAAAATGGCCGCACAACCACGCAGTGGCCGCACAACGGCATTGCTGGAGTGAGTTGAGATGTTGAGAAAATAGTGTAGGGCAGAATCTGAAAGGGTTTTGTTGAACAAAAGGCCACTGGATCTATTCAGTGGCCTTTTTTGACAGATGACGGGTACAAAATTAATACAACTGCATGATGTCTAAATTGTATAGTGCTTTCGTCTGAAATTTGAACAGTCAACCGTTCCAGCCCTGGTGATGTTTTTGTTCTGATGATCTGCTTCGCATATCGAAAGCGGCGCAAAACATCACCAGGGCTTCCACTCAACCTAATGATTAGCCTTTGGATGTCAGGTTGAAGACTCGGTCCCAATCAGAGGGAGGCGGATCTTGTATAAACAGCGAGCAGCGGTCGATCATGCTGGTAGAGGGGCCATCATCCGGCATAAGGTCCAAAGCCTTCTTAAAAGCATCCCTGGCACCGACAAAGTCCATATCCTTATAGAGCACCATGGCGCGGTTATACTGTTCAACCACATCGGCCAGCGTGGATGGGGTTTGATTCTTTCTTTCCAATAGTTGATAGATGGTGATTGGCTCTTTTTTACCCACCACACGGACCGTATCAAGTAAACGGCAGTCGATCTCGTCTTTAGCCAGCTCATAAGTGAATTGGGAAATCATTGTGCCAGAGGTAAAGAACTTATTGGCACCTTCCAGGCGGGCAGCCAAGTTCACAGCATCACCCATAATGGTGTAATCCATGCGTTGTGCTGAACCCATGTTGCCGACCACCATTGGCCCAGAGTTCAGCCCCATACGCACTGTCATCAATGGTCCATCCACTTTGGCAAGTTCTTCACGCATGAGAACCATATGGTTGGACATATCAATGGACGCATGGCAAGCACGAATGGCATGGTCTGGTTGGTCCAAAGGTGCGCCCCAGAAAGCGATGATGGCATCACCTTCAAATTTATCCACTGTACCGTCCTGTTGCGCGATGATATCGCACATGGCAGTCAGGTATTTATTGAGCAGTTGTACCAGTTCATTCGGCGTAAGTTTTTCAGAAATGGTTGAAAAGGCCGCGACATCAGAGAAGAAAGCGGTCATCTCACGCTGTTCACCGCCTAACGAAAGTTTTGTCGGGTCTTTTACCAGAATATCCACCACCTTGGGCGATAGATATTGGCCAAAAGCGCCTTTGATCATCTTCTTTTGACCACGTTCTTTGACAAACAGGCGCAGGTTAATGGTAAAGAAGCCCAATAGGCCAGCCAGGAGCGCATAGCTCATGGAAATGACTAGATCAGCGTGAATGTACAGTGCGGTGACAACACCAATAAAAATGGCTGCACCCAATATGGCTGCACCCATTCGCAATGTGGGATGTTGAATTTTACCACTGATCAAAATAGCAATCATGAATGATAAGCTGGCAATAATCTCCACCGGCATGGAGGCGGGTTGTAGTGGAGCGCCTTTCATCAGCGTGTGGATGCTGTCGGCAATTACCTCAACACCGTAGACCATACCCACTGGTGTATCAAACCAGTCATGTGATACCTCAGAAGTGTCGCCAATCAGTACCAGTTTACCTTCAATCCAATAGCGTAACTCGTCAATTTCATCTTCATCTAGATCCGACATGTCGATGAATTCAAGTGCTGTAATACCAGCGGATTGACTGAGAAATTGTGTCCCAGGCATTAGGGTTGGGAAGTCGATATAAAATTCGTTGAACTGATCAAGCTGAATGGTTGCTTTGTCACCAAAGGTCAGTGTGTTGCCTTCCAGTTTTGGTTCCACATCCCAGAACATGGAGAGGGCTGTAACGGCAAATGGCCAACCATCGCGCAATTTAGTGATCTCTGGGTGTACTCTTAGACGGGAAAGCGTGGTCACAATGGAACTGGTAGAGCCGATATTGGTATAGCCACTCCGAGATGCTTCATCCAGTTGTGTCGTTGGGTAGTTGATCTTGACGAATTTTCCATTGTTAAACTGGGCTTGAGAAACCAGAAGTGTGTTGCCTGCTTCTTTGAGATTACGAGCAGTTTCAGGATCTTCGTTATAGGAGGAGGGAAAGTCCATCAGAATGTCGAGGGCGATAACTTTAGCCCCCAGAAATGATAGATTCTCTACAATGTGACCAATATCTGTCCGGCGTAGCGGAAAGCTTTTATAATCCTTGAAAAATTCTTCATCGGTATTAACGAGGACAATATCTTTGGTAAACCCCGTTTTTTCGGGTGAACCATAAGAAGAGCGCAGAATATGTCTGAAGGAGATGGTTTGGTCTTCTAACAGGGAAAACAACTCAAACCGTTCAGCTGGAATAGCCAATAAAAAGAACAGAATGGTCAAGAAGACATCATAGCGCTTCATAAGATTTTTCATGGTGTGACCTATGGTCAGAAAAATGAATAATGAGTACTCTTAGAGCCATTATGGGCCGAATAGAGTAAATTACCAACTCATCCTAATAATATTCACTAATTGGGGTATTGTTCAATGGGATATCAAAAAAGAAAGCCCTTCCCAAAAGATCCGAAGATCGTTCAGGAAGGGCCTTTAAGTGCCCAAAAAATCGGGAAGGCGGGAAGGGATTAGCCTTCAGCGTTTAGCATTTCGTTGTAGCGAATCGCTTCTTGTTTTTTCAGGGTGGACAGTTTCAGATCATGGTAAGCCTTGATCAACAGGGGACGCATGTCCAAATCGTCTGGATTCTCATCAAAGTATTTCCGGTACAGATCCATAGCTGCGACAGCCAGGCCTTTTTCTTCCATGTGGGCAGCCATCAGGAAGTCATCACCAGGAGCGACATCTTTAACAGCTTTGACGCTGGCGAGCAGTTTGGCTTCTTCATCACTGGAGAGCCAAGTCAGGGTTGCGTCCTTACGAGGCGCATAGATCACTTCTTCGCCTTTAATAACTTCGACACGGTAGTCGTGTTCGCCACTGGAAAGACCAGATAACTTGAAGCGAATAATGTCATTACTGCCTGAGTCAATCGTGAAAGTTTGATCACCATCAATGGTAAGACGATAGCTGTACTCCTCACCAACATTCTGCCACACCAGTTCAGGATAGGTGTTGGAGAGTGTGATTTGTTTAGCGGTAGAGAGTTTAATTGATCCCTTCTTATTCACACTACGGCGCACGGTGGTGTAGCGCTGGGCTTTGCTGAACCGATTATTCAGGTTGCTCACCAAGCTACTGTCAGCTTTAGCAGGTTCACCCAGGTCACCGGAAACCAATTGAGCACCCTCTGGGGCGACTTTGATAACCGTATTGGCACCGAGTTGACGAGACATGCTGGTGGACTGATTGACCAGTGTACCACTGCCATCAGCACCGGAGCGCAGTTGATAGCCGGAAAACAGAAACTTGTTACGTCTAACTTTTTTCCATTTTGTTCCGTTTTTACTATACTCAATAGTACCTTTGACCTGCATTAGCATCAGTACCGGTGGTTCTTTGGCGATAACCGATCCGCTGGATACCGCAAAAAGAAGCGCCATCAGAACGGGAAATAAACGTCTAAGACTAAGAGATTTCATGATGATCCGCCTTTATTCTCAGTTGTACAGTGAAGCACTTTTTCTAATAGGAACTCAGATATACAGAGCGACCACCCGCAGGTGATCAGCCTGAACACGATCTTACAGGACACAGATTATATCAGCTTCCGCTGAACAATGTGTAAAAAAAGTGCGTTACCTGATTTTTTGAGGCTGTTTTCTTATACTTCTTTTTTACATAAAACAAACACATTTCGTACCATATGAAATTTCCAGATCAAAATCAATATCCTATTTCGATGAACTATCTGATTGTCTTAAAAAAAACCGCAAACTGTGGTGCAGAATAACGAATAAGTAAAAAATATTTTACATTTCTAGTTTCGGAGTGTTGTTTTTTATCTTTAT